>NZ_JBICVX010000041.1:0-1471 GCF_043199435.1 Streptomyces sp. NPDC048604 | reverse complement strand
AAACATACTAAGATTAGCTATGAAGAAATCTATGACGATAGATTTTTTCATAGCTATTTTTTATAGTTATAGAGAGAAGTAGACTGTCCAGACTCTTGGATTTTAAATCCGTATAAAAAACAAGTCAGCTTTACTCTCGCCTTTTGAAATTCGTTTGTAGTATGTTGGGTTCTTGAAACCGTGTATAGGAAAATGAAATGAGAAAGGTTAAGTAAAGTTTTTAGCTTCTCAATTATTCAAAGGAGGTTTTTTTATCGATTACTTAGGTGTTGATATTAGTAAAAGAAGTAGTGTAGTTGCACATTATAAAAATGGAAAATTCCAAAAAGAGTTTTTCATCCAAAATAATAAAAATGGTTACAATTATTTACTCAAGTATTTGAATGACTTAGACCACCCACAACTCATTTTTGAATCTACAGGTATCTATTCAAGAGGTATGGAACGATTTTGTTGTGTAAATCAAATTAACTATATTCAAATGAATCCGTTAGAAGCCAAATTTAAAACGAGCGCTCTAAGATCATGGAAAACTGATCAGGCAGATGCTCATAAGCTTGCTTGTTTAGGACCGACGCTTAAACAAACAGACAGCTTACCTATACATGAGTTAATATTCTTTGAATTAAGAGAACGCGTCCGTTTTCATCTAGAAATCGAGAATGAACAAAATCGACTTAAATTTCAGATCCTTGAATTACTCCATCAAACATTCCCTGGTTTAGAAAGATTGTTTAGTAGTCGATATTCAATCATTGCACTCAACATCGCAGAAATCTTTACTCATCCAGACATGGTTCTTGATATCGACAAGGAGGTACTGATTACACATATATTCAATTCTACAGATAAGGGAATGTCAATGGATAAAGCTACAAAATATGCACTTCAATTAAGGGTGATTGCTCAAGAAAGCTATCCTAATGTCGATAGACATTCCTTTCTAGTCGAAAAATTACGCTTACTTATTCAACAATTAAAACAATCTATTCATCATCTCAAACAATTAGATGATGCCATGATTCAATTAGCACAACAACTCGATTATTTTGAAAATATTCATTCGATACCTGGTATTGGTAAGCTAAGCACAGCTATGATTATTGGGGAGATTGGTGATATTAAGCGATTTAAATCAAATAAACAACTCAATGCTTTTGTTGGCATTGATATCAAACGATATCAATCAGGTCATACACACTGTAGAGATACCATCAACAAGCGTGGTAATAAAAAAGCGAGAAAACTTTTATTTTGGGTGATTATGAATATAATAAGAGGGCAGCATCATTATGACAATCATGTCGTCGATTATTACTACAAACTAAGAAAGCAGCCTAATGAGAAACCTCATAAGACTGCCATCATTGATTGTATAAATCGATTATTAAAAACAATTCATTATCTTGTAATGAATCATAAATTGTACGATTATCAAATGTCACCACATTAGCCAAACGTACAATCAAAT
>NZ_JBICVX010000040.1:0-2034 GCF_043199435.1 Streptomyces sp. NPDC048604 | reverse complement strand
CGCCCCCCCCCCCCCCCCGGCCCCGGCCCCGCGGGGCGGGGGGGCGCCCGGGGCGGGCCCCCGGGGCGGGGCGGCCGCCCCCCGCGCCGGCGCCTCAGTCCTCGGCGGGTCCGAGGTCGGGCGTCCCGCGGAGCTCGACCGTGCGACCCGTGGAGCCGTGCAGTTCGAGGACGGTGATCTCGTTGCGCCCTGCTCGCAGGACCGGGGCGGGGACGTAGAGCGTGGTCTGCGGTCCTCGGGACCAGTAGCGGCCGAGCGCGAAGCCGTTGATCCACACGAGGCCCTTGGTCCAGCCGTCCAGGGCGAGGTAGCCGTCGGCCGGGTGGGCGATGTCCACGTGTCCGCGGTGGAAGGCCGGTCCGACCGGGGGCGCGGTGGGGTCCAGTGCCGTGTAGGACGGCGCGCTCGGGTCGTTCAGCGGCAGCGGACTGCTGGACCAGTCCACGAGGGGCAGGCCGTTGGCGGTGACGGCGCCGAGCAGTCCCTTGCGGTCGTGCATGGCCGGGCCGTAGTTGACGCGGCCCTGGTTCTCCACGAGCACGGCCAGGCGGGCGCCCCGCCGGGGTACGAAGAAGGTCAGTGCGTGCTCGTGGTTCTCCCGCTCCAGGGCGCCGACCGGCTGCCCGTCGACGAACACCTGGGCGCGGTCGCGCACCTCGTCGACGTGGAGCACGGTGCGGCCGGCGTCCGGGAGGGTCGTCTCGTACAGGACGAAACCGAAGGACTGGCCGAGCTGTTCCATGGTGACCGGACGGTCGGCGTGCACCGCGGGGCCGGCGAGCCGCTCGGCCTGGTCCAGGAGACCGGCGCAGGCGGTGAGTTCGCCGACGGCCCCGGCCAGCTTGGGCGCGGGGGCGGGCACCGGCTCGTCGGGGACGGGGGCGTACCGCGCGATGACCTCGCGGAACGCCGTGTACTTGGGGCCGGGGTCACCGGCCTCGTCCAGCGGGGCATCGTAGTCGTACGAGGTGACGGTGGGCCGGTACGTCCCCTTGTCGTTGGCGCCGTTCGTGAAGCCGAAGTTGGTGCCGCCGTGGAACATGTAGAGGTTGACCGAGGCGCCGGCCGCCAGCAGCCGGTCGAGGTCGGCCGCAGCGTCCTCCGCGCTCCGGGTGACATGGGTGCCGCCCCAACGGTCGAACCAGCCGATCCAGAACTCGGAGCACATCAGCGGGCCTTCGGGCTGTTGCTCGCGCAGTGCCGCCAGCCCCGACTCCACGCGGCTGCCGAAGTTGACCGTGCGCAGGACTCCGTCGAGTCCGCCGCGCTTGAGGTCGGAGGGCTGGTCGCAGGTGAACAGGGGGACGTCGACGCCGTGCCGGTGCAGCAGTTCGGCCAGGTCGGCGAGATAGCCGGAGTCGTCACCGTAGGCCCCGTACTCGTTCTCCAGCTGGACGGCGATGACGGGACCGCCGCGCGTCGCGAGGGAGGGACCGACGGCCGCCAGGAGCGATGCGAGGTAGTCGTCCACGGCCTTCAGGTAGCGGGGATCGCGGCTGCGCAGTTCGATGTCCTCGTCCGCGAGCAGCCACGAGGGCAGGCCGCCGCCTTCCCATTCGGCGCATATGTACGGGCCGGGCCGGAGCAGGACGTGCAGTCCCTCGGCGGCGGCGAGGTCGAGGAAGCGGGGAAGGTCGAGACCTCCGTCCAGCCGGAATTCACCGGGCCGGGGGGCGTGGAGGTTCCAGGGGACGTAGGTCTCGACCGTGTTGAGCCCCAGCAGCCGCGCCTTGTGGAGCCGGTCGGCCCACTGCTCCGGGTGGACGCGGAAGTAGTGCAGTCCGCCGGAGATGATGCGGAACGGACGGTCGTCGAGACGGAAGCCGTCTGCGGCGATCTCCAGTCGAGGCATGGCTGTGGTGCTCCTAGCGTTGGGTGCTGGGTGTGTCGGTCAGTTCAGCGGGCGGCAGAGGAGGGCGTCGGGGGCTCCGCCGTGGTTCCACTTCCAGGTGTAGGCGACGCCGGCGAGGTACTCGTCGTCCCTGCACTGGCCCTTGTAGGCGCCGGGGGCCCAGTCGCTCTTCACCGAGCCGC
>NZ_JBICVX010000039.1:0-3120 GCF_043199435.1 Streptomyces sp. NPDC048604 | reverse complement strand
AATGGGATTACTATAGAACTCAAGTATCCGAATGGGAAAGAGAACAGTATATTAAGCAATACTAAGCGCTAAACAATTTCAGGGGAAACCTAATAGGGGTAAGGAGTTAAGGCATTTTGCCTTAGCTTCTTTTTTTACAGCTATATTTTGTTAATCATTTTATAATGAGTAAAGTATTTGGTCGAATGCATTAAAATGTAATCTTAATGTACTTTTTATCGACAAAACTTAAATAAATCAACAAGCCATCAATGATTCAATTTAGTGAAATGTACTGAAGAAATCTTGTGATGAGGCAAACAAAGCACTTAAACTTTATAATTTGTCTATGAAAGTATCTAGAGAAAAGCTATTAAAGCAGCAATTAGATTTGATAGTCAAAGACTCCGCTTTAGACATTCATGATGAAATAGAAAATAAGTTGGTTGATAGAGAAGTTGAAAGACAAGCACATATACTTGGTGAACATGTGAAAATTGATGACACTGAAGTAAAAGCGGTTGTTAACAGTAACTTTAAAGGTGTGAACTGGTCTACAAGATTATGTCAAGATATGGCTGTAGTTCAAAAAGAAGTAGAAAAAACAACGAGTAATGTATTACTTAGAGGGAGACATCCTAATGAGTACGTAGCTAAGTTTAAAAAGCAAACAAATACCACAACATATAATGCAAGTAGATTGTTAGTTACTGAATCAGCATGTGTGCAGGCTGAATCACAGAAGTTAACTTATCTTAAAGATTTAGGTGAAGATGGCGAATATAAATACGAGGCCAAAATCGACAAGAAAACATCTAAAATATGTCACTCTTTAAATGGCAAAGTATTTAAAGTTAAAGATATGATGCCTGGAGTTAATGCTCCACCTATGCACCCTTGGTGTAGAAGTACTACAGTAACACATGTGGGCAATTGGCGAGATAGATTCTTTACTGAGCGTAAAGGTAAGTATCAGACAGAGAATAAAGAATCATAAAAAGAAAAAAATACAAGAAAAAGCAAAAAAGAAATTCCTGATGTGATACGTAGTGGTAAAATAAAATTAGATATAAATCCTGAAAAACAAAATAGACATTCCTTAAATCATAGTTTATATTTGAAAAATAAAAATTTTGCATTAAAAAATAATGAAAGATTACCAAGTTATACTACGTTATCTATCAATGAATTAAATAGATTAGTACAACAGTACTCAACTTCTGGTAAAATCTTAATAAATAAAAACGGTTTTAACCATAAAAAAGTAATAAATTTTGAGAGGATTATAGGAAAAGCATTTATAGATGGAAAATATATTGAGACTACATTTGGTAAAGTGCATTATTCAAAAACAGACTCTCATATAATACCTTTTATAAGTAAGGAGAAATAAAATGTTAATTAAAGATGCTTATCGTAAAAATGTTATTGTCACACTTAAAAATAATGAAAAGTTTAAAGGTTTTGTGTTTGATTATGAAAACCCATTAGAAAGTGATACTGGAAACTATTCCCTGGATTTAGAGACAGATTTAGGAATATATTCAATTGATGAATCGGAAATAAAAAGTATAAAATTAATATCTTAGTAGCATCCTTTCTGCATAGATAAATAGAAAGTGGTGCTATTTTTATAAGCTTTTTTAACCTTCTACGGAAGGTTATTTTTTATGTCCAAAACGTGCTGATGACGTTATAAAAGCAAGTATGGAATACGCAGTCGACAGACTATAAACGGAGGTATATCTCATGGAGAACAATCAAAGTAATATTACTGAAGAAACGAAACACAATGATAATTTAGAAACAACTTATGAACAAACGCAACAAAAAGAGAAAACATTCTCTCAAGAAGAAGTATCTCAAATGATTAAGGATCGTTTAGCTAGAAAAAAAAGAAATCTGAATAACGTATGAAAGATGCAATTCAAGAAGCTGAAAAACTAGCCAAGATGAATAAAGACCAAAAGAATCAATATGAGTTGGAAAAGCTGTTAAAAGAAAATGAAGAATGAGACTCGTTCAATGCTTAATGAGTCAGGTTTAGAAAACTTCGATGATCAAATTGTTAATATATTAGTAAATACTGATGCTGAAAAAACAAGGAAAAATGTTGAATCATTTACTAACTTACTTAATCAAATGGTAAAATCAAATGTTGAAAAAGCATTAAGACAAGACTCACCAGTAAGCACTCAATCAAATAAAATGACAAAAGATGAAGAATCAGATTATCTTGTTTCAGGGAGAAAATGTCTATAAACAAATGTACTAAATTCTCAATTTTTAACATTCTACTTTAAAAAAATTAAATAGAAAATTGAGTTTAACCTACTAGGTGGAGAATTTTCTCTATATCGATGACATTTTAAAAGATTGAAAGTAATTGTAACTATAAAATTTTATAATAACTGAATTTACAGTCTATAAAGATTATATTTATACGAATATATTAAAGGTTTGCTTTCAACTAAGAAAACAAACCTTTAATGTTAAAACTCTTTCTTAATGATTACCTATCTAAATGATTCATTGCATATTGTGCTTCTTCAGGAGTAAATCCTTCTCCATTTTCTGAAACGAGTTGATCATATAACGCTTGATTAGAAATGTTTATATTTTTTACGTAACTTTTTGCTAATCTCAGTGCATTCATTTTATAATCTACACTGATATGGTCAACAGCATACTGTGCTATGTCTGCCGGATATTTCTCTCCGTATTCCGAAGTTAATTGTTTGTATAAACTTTTCTTAGAGATAGGTAATGTATTTGCATATGACTTTGCTTGTGCTATAGCTGCATTTTGTTCGCTAGTTGGAGAAGCTGCTTCATCATTTGCGTTATTATTTTGATCTTTTGTGTTTTGCTTTAAGTTCACAGAGTTTTGTTTGTCTGTCTGCGTTGATTTTTCCATATTTTTATTTTTAGTTGTTTTTACATTATTTATATTAGACTTTTCTTTCATAGTTGATGCATGTTCTATTTGATTTGTTTTATTCTCATTTAATAGAATAAATTGATATAAAAGTGTTAAAACTAAACTAATAATATAGACTGATGAAACAGTCAATTTTAACCAATTCTTCCAATGCGCATACCTCCACATTAGAAAGAGACCTAATGGAAAAATCAACGCAG
>NZ_JBICVX010000038.1:1691-3123 GCF_043199435.1 Streptomyces sp. NPDC048604 | reverse complement strand
CGACTCGAGGAAACAATTTCCTCTCCCCATCACAGCTCAGCCTTATGAGTGCCGGATTTGCCTAACACTCAGCCTTACTGCTTGGACGTGCACTCCAACAGCACGCTTCGCCTATCCTACTGCGTCCCCCCATCGATTAAAACGATACTAGGTGGTACAGGAATATCAACCTGTTATCCATCGCCTACGCCTGTCGGCCTCAGCTTAGGACCCGACTAACCCAGAGCGGACGAGCCTTCCTCTGGAAACCTTAGTCAATCGGTGGACGGGATTCTCACCCGTCTTTCGCTACTCACACCGGCATTCTCACTTCTAAGCGCTCCACATGTCCTTGCGATCATGCTTCGACGCCCTTAGAACGCTCTCCTACCATTGTCCAAAGGACAATCCACAGCTTCGGTAATATGTTTAGCCCCGGTACATTTTCGGCGCAGTGTCACTCGACTAGTGAGCTATTACGCACTCTTTAAATGATGGCTGCTTCTAAGCCAACATCCTAGTTGTCTGGGCAACGCCACATCCTTTTCCACTTAACATATATTTTGGGACCTTAGCTGGTGGTCTGGGCTGTTTCCCTTTCGAACACGGACCTTATCACCCATGTTCTGACTCCCAAGTTAAATTAATTGGCATTCGGAGTTTGTCTGAATTCGGTAACCCGAGAGGGGCCCCTCGTCCAAACAGTGCTCTACCTCCAATAATCATCACTTGAGGCTAGCCCTAAAGCTATTTCGGAGAGAACCAGCTATCTCCAAGTTCGATTGGAATTTCTCCGCTACCCTCAGTTCATCCGCTCACTTTTCAACGTAAGTCGGTTCGGTCCTCCATTCAGTGTTACCTGAACTTCAACCTGACCAAGGGTAGATCACCTGGTTTCGGGTCTACGACCAAATACTCAACGCCCTATTCAGACTCGCTTTCGCTGCGGCTCCACATTTGCTGCTTAACCTTGCATCAGATCGTAACTCGCCGGTTCATTCTACAAAAGGCACGCCATCACCCATTAACGGGCTCTGACTACTTGTAAGCACACGGTTTCAAGTTCTCTTTCACTCCCCTTCCGGGGTACTTTTCACCTTTCCCTCACGGTACTGGTTCACTATCGGTCACTAGAGAGTATTTAGCCTTAGGAGATGGTCCTCCCAGATTCCGACGGAATTTCACGTGCTCCGTCGTACTCAGGATCCACTCAAGAGAGAATATGTTTTCGACTACAGGATTATTACCTTCTTTGATTCATCTTTCCAGATGATTCGTCTAACATGTTCTTTTGTAACTCCGTATAGAGTGTCCTACAACCCCAACAAGCAAGCTTGTTGGTTTGGGCTCTTCCCGTTTCGCTCGCCGCTACTCAGGGAATCGATTTTTCTTTCTCTTCCTCCGGGTACTAAGATGTTTCAGTTCTCCGGGTCTGCCTTCTGACATGCTATAA
>NZ_JBICVX010000038.1:0-1595 GCF_043199435.1 Streptomyces sp. NPDC048604 | reverse complement strand
CATCCCTCATCTTCGTAGAAGATGTTCCGAATATATCCTTAGAAAGGAGGTGATCCAGCCGCACCTTCCGATACGGCTACCTTGTTACGACTTCACCCCAATCATTTGTCCCACCTTCGACGGCTAGCTCCAAATGGTTACTCCACCGGCTTCGGGTGTTACAAACTCTCGTGGTGTGACGGGCGGTGTGTACAAGACCCGGGAACGTATTCACCGTAGCATGCTGATCTACGATTACTAGCGATTCCAGCTTCATATAGTCGAGTTGCAGACTACAATCCGAACTGAGAACAACTTTATGGGATTTGCTTGACCTCGCGGTTTCGCTGCCCTTTGTATTGTCCATTGTAGCACGTGTGTAGCCCAAATCATAAGGGGCATGATGATTTGACGTCATCCCCACCTTCCTCCGGTTTGTCACCGGCAGTCAACTTAGAGTGCCCAACTTAATGATGGCAACTAAGCTTAAGGGTTGCGCTCGTTGCGGGACTTAACCCAACATCTCACGACACGAGCTGACGACAACCATGCACCACCTGTCACTCTGTCCCCCGAAGGGGAAAACTCTATCTCTAGAGGGGTCAGAGGATGTCAAGATTTGGTAAGGTTCTTCGCGTTGCTTCGAATTAAACCACATGCTCCACCGCTTGTGCGGGTCCCCGTCAATTCCTTTGAGTTTCAACCTTGCGGTCGTACTCCCCAGGCGGAGTGCTTAATGCGTTAGCTGCAGCACTAAGGGGCGGAAACCCCCTAACACTTAGCACTCATCGTTTACGGCGTGGACTACCAGGGTATCTAATCCTGTTTGATCCCCACGCTTTCGCACATCAGCGTCAGTTACAGACCAGAAAGTCGCCTTCGCCACTGGTGTTCCTCCATATCTCTGCGCATTTCACCGCTACACATGGAATTCCACTTTCCTCTTCTGCACTCAAGTTTTCCAGTTTCCAATGACCCTCCACGGTTGAGCCGTGGGCTTTCACATCAGACTTAAAAAACCGCCTACGCGCGCTTTACGCCCAATAATTCCGGATAACGCTTGCCACCTACGTATTACCGCGGCTGCTGGCACGTAGTTAGCCGTGGCTTTCTGATTAGGTACCGTCAAGACGTGCATAGTTACTTACACATTTGTTCTTCCCTAATAACAGAGTTTTACGATCCGAAGACCTTCATCACTCACGCGGCGTTGCTCCGTCAGGCTTTCGCCCATTGCGGAAGATTCCCTACTGCTGCCTCCCGTAGGAGTCTGGACCGTGTCTCAGTTCCAGTGTGGCCGATCACCCTCTCAGGTCGGCTACGCATCGTTGCCTTGGTAAGCCGTTACCTTACCAACTAGCTAATGCGGCGCGGATCCATCTATAAGTGACAGCAAAACCGTCTTTCACTATTGAACCATGCGGTTCAATATATTATCCGGTATTAGCTCCGGTTTCCCGAAGTTATCCCAGTCTTATAGGTAGGTTATCCACGTGTTACTCACCCGTCCGCCGCTAACGTCAGAGGAGCAAGCTCCTCGTCTGTTCGCTCGACTTGCATGTATTAGGCACGCCGCCAGCGTTCATCCTGAGCCAGGATCAAACTCTCCATAAAAA
>NZ_JBICVX010000037.1:0-4968 GCF_043199435.1 Streptomyces sp. NPDC048604 | reverse complement strand
CTTCAGAACTAACACAGTGGACGCGAGCAACTGAGGACAAGCCCTCGGCCTATTAGTACCGGTCAGCTCCACCCATTACTGGGCTTCCACATCCGGCCTATCAACCCAGTCGTCTACTGGGAGCCTTACCCTCTCAAGGAGGTGGGAATACTCATCTCGAAGCAGGCTTCCCGCTTAGATGCTTTCAGCGGTTATCCCTCCCGAACGTAGCCAACCAGCCATGCCCTTGGCAGGACAACTGGCACACCAGAGGTTCGTCCGTCCCGGTCCTCTCGTACTAGGGACAGCCCTTCTCAATATTCCTGCGCGCACAGAGGATAGGGACCGAACTGTCTCACGACGTTCTAAACCCAGCTCGCGTACCGCTTTAATGGGCGAACAGCCCAACCCTTGGGACCGACTCCAGCCCCAGGATGCGACGAGCCGACATCGAGGTGCCAAACCATCCCGTCGATATGGACTCTTGGGGAAGATCAGCCTGTTATCCCCGGGGTACCTTTTATCCGTTGAGCGACGGCGCTTCCACAAGCCACCGCCGGATCACTAGTCCCGACTTTCGTCCCTGCTCGACCCGTCGGTCTCACAGTCAAGCTCCCTTGTGCACTTACACTCAACACCTGATTGCCAACCAGGCTGAGGGAACCTTTGGGCGCCTCCGTTACCCTTTGGGAGGCAACCGCCCCAGTTAAACTACCCATCAGACACTGTCCCTGATCCGGATCACGGACCGAGGTTAGACATCCAGCACGACCAGAGTGGTATTTCAACGGCGACTCCACAACCACTGGCGTGGCCGCTTCAAAGTCTCCCACCTATCCTACACAAGCCGAACCGAACACCAATATCAAACTGTAGTAAAGGTCCCGGGGTCTTTCCGTCCTTCTGCGCGAAACGAGCATCTTTACTCGTAGTGCAATTTCACCGGGCCTATGGTTGAGACAGTCGAGAAGTCGTTACGCCATTCGTGCAGGTCGGAACTTACCCGACAAGGAATTTCGCTACCTTAGGATGGTTATAGTTACCACCGCCGTTTACTGGCGCTTAAGTTCTCAGCTTCGCAACCCCGAAAGGTCACTAACCGGTCCCCTTAACGTTCCAGCACCGGGCAGGCGTCAGTCCGTATACATCGCCTTACGGCTTCGCACGGACCTGTGTTTTTAGTAAACAGTCGCTTCTCGCTGGTCTCTGCGGCCACCCCCAGCTCAGAGTGCAAGACTCATCACCAGACGTGGCCCCCCTTCTCCCGAAGTTACGGGGGCATTTTGCCGAGTTCCTTAACCATAGTTCACCCGAACGCCTCGGTATTCTCTACCTGACCACCTGAGTCGGTTTAGGGTACGGGCCGCCATGAAACTCGCTAGAGGCTTTTCTCGACAGCATAGGATCATCCACTTCGCCACAATCGGCTCGGCATCAGGTCTCAGGCTATATGTGTGACGGATTTGCCTACCACACGCCCTACACCCTTACCCCGGGACAACCACCGCCCGGGCTGGACTACCTTCCTGCGTCACCCCATCGCTTACCTACTACCACCTTGGGCCGGCGGCTCCACCACTCCCCTTTGCCCGAAGGCTCCGGGGCGGCTTCACGGCCTTAGCATTAATGGGCTCGATATTGGGCGTTTCAAAGCGGGTACCGGAATATCAACCGGTTGTCCATCGACTACGCCTGTCGGCCTCGCCTTAGGTCCCGACTTACCCTGGGCAGATCAGCTTGACCCAGGAACCCTTAGTCAATCGGCGCACACGTTTCTCACGTGTGTATCGCTACTCATGCCTGCATTCTCACTCGTGAACCGTCCACAACTCGCTTCCGCGGCTGCTTCACCCGGCACACGACGCTCCCCTACCCATCACAGCGGGCGTTGGCCCTCATGCTGCAATGACACGACTTCGGCGGTACGCTTGAGCCCCGCTACATTGTCGGCGCGGAATCACTTGACCAGTGAGCTATTACGCACTCTTTCAAGGGTGGCTGCTTCTAAGCCAACCTCCTGGTTGTCTCTGCGACTCCACATCCTTTCCCACTTAGCGTACGCTTAGGGGCCTTAGTCGATGCTCTGGGCTGTTTCCCTCTCGACCATGGAGCTTATCCCCCACAGTCTCACTGCCGTGCTCTCACTTACCGGCATTCGGAGTTTGGCTAAGGTCAGTAACCCGGTAGGGCCCATCGCCTATCCAGTGCTCTACCTCCGGCAAGAAACACACGACGCTGCACCTAAATGCATTTCGGGGAGAACCAGCTATCACGGAGTTTGATTGGCCTTTCACCCCTAACCACAGGTCATCCCCCAGGTTTTCAACCCTGGTGGGTTCGGTCCTCCACGAAGTCTTACCTCCGCTTCAACCTGCCCATGGCTAGATCACTCCGCTTCGGGTCTTGAGCGCGCTACTGAATCGCCCTATTCGGACTCGCTTTCGCTACGGCTTCCCCACACGGGTTAACCTCGCAACACACCGCAAACTCGCAGGCTCATTCTTCAAAAGGCACGCAGTCACGAGACATAGCAAGCTATGTCCGACGCTCCCACGGCTTGTAGGCACACGGTTTCAGGTACTATTTCACTCCGCTCCCGCGGTACTTTTCACCATTCCCTCACGGTACTATCCGCTATCGGTCACCAGGGAATATTTAGGCTTAGCGGGTGGTCCCGCCAGATTCACACGGGATTTCTCGGGCCCCGTGCTACTTGGGTGTCTCTCAAGCAAGCCGCTGATGTTTCAGCTACGGGGGTCTTACCCTCTACGCCGGACCTTTCGCATGTCCTTCGCCTACATCAACGGTTTCTGACTCGCCTCACAGCCGGCAGACTGTGAAAGAGAGATCCCACAACCCCGCATGCGCAACCCCTGCCGGGTATCACACGCATACGGTTTGGCCTCATCCGGTTTCGCTCGCCACTACTCCCGGAATCACGGTTGTTTTCTCTTCCTGAGGGTACTGAGATGTTTCACTTCCCCTCGTTCCCTCCACATGCCCTATGTGTTCAGGCATGGGTGACAGCCCATGACGACTGCCGGGTTTCCCCATTCGGAAACCCCCGGATCAAAGCCTGGTTGACGGCTCCCCGGGGACTATCGTGGCCTCCCACGTCCTTCATCGGTTCCTGGTGCCAAGGCATCCACCGTGCGCCCTTAAAAACTTGGCCACAGATGCTCGCGTCCACTGTGTAGTTCTCAAGCAACGACCAGCCACCCATCACCCCGCCACAACATGACGAGTTCACTGGGGCCGGCATCGCGAAGATACAAACCTTACGGCCGTACCCTCAGATACCCAACAACGTGCCAGGCACGAGTCCCCGTCCGTGACTTCCGTTCCACGCCGAAGCAGTACTGGGAAGACCATCAGGTCACTCGTGCCAACTAATCAACGTTCCACCCATGAGCTGACCGTGCAGAACGTTTGTCTGCAATCGGTGCTGTGCTCCTTAGAAAGGAGGTGATCCAGCCGCACCTTCCGGTACGGCTACCTTGTTACGACTTCGTCCCAATCGCCAGTCCCACCTTCGACGGCTCCCTCCACAAGGGTTGGGCCACCGGCTTCGGGTGTTACCGACTTTCGTGACGTGACGGGCGGTGTGTACAAGGCCCGGGAACGTATTCACCGCAGCAATGCTGATCTGCGATTACTAGCAACTCCGACTTCATGGGGTCGAGTTGCAGACCCCAATCCGAACTGAGACAGGCTTTTTGAGATTCGCTCCGCCTCGCGGCATCGCAGCTCTTTGTACCTGCCATTGTAGCACGTGTGCAGCCCAAGACATAAGGGGCATGATGACTTGACGTCGTCCCCACCTTCCTCCGAGTTGACCCCGGCGGTCTCCTGTGAGTCCCCATCACCCCGAAGGGCATGCTGGCAACACAGGACAAGGGTTGCGCTCGTTGCGGGACTTAACCCAACATCTCACGACACGAGCTGACGACAGCCATGCACCACCTGTATACCGACCACAAGGGGGGCACTATCTCTAATGCTTTCCGGTATATGTCAAGCCTTGGTAAGGTTCTTCGCGTTGCGTCGAATTAAGCCACATGCTCCGCTGCTTGTGCGGGCCCCCGTCAATTCCTTTGAGTTTTAGCCTTGCGGCCGTACTCCCCAGGCGGGGAACTTAATGCGTTAGCTGCGGCACCGACGACGTGGAATGTCGCCAACACCTAGTTCCCAACGTTTACGGCGTGGACTACCAGGGTATCTAATCCTGTTCGCTCCCCACGCTTTCGCTCCTCAGCGTCAGTAATGGCCCAGAGATCCGCCTTCGCCACCGGTGTTCCTCCTGATATCTGCGCATTTCACCGCTACACCAGGAATTCCGATCTCCCCTACCACACTCTAGCCTGCCCGTATCGAATGCAGACCCGGGGTTAAGCCCCGGGCTTTCACATCCGACGCGACAAGCCGCCTACGAGCTCTTTACGCCCAATAATTCCGGACAACGCTTGCGCCCTACGTATTACCGCGGCTGCTGGCACGTAGTTAGCCGGCGCTTCTTCTGCAGGTACCGTCACTTTCGCTTCTTCCCTGCTGAAAGAGGTTTACAACCCGAAGGCCGTCATCCCTCACGCGGCGTCGCTGCATCAGGCTTTCGCCCATTGTGCAATATTCCCCACTGCTGCCTCCCGTAGGAGTCTGGGCCGTGTCTCAGTCCCAGTGTGGCCGGTCGCCCTCTCAGGCCGGCTACCCGTCGTCGCCTTGGTAGGCCATCACCCCACCAACAAGCTGATAGGCCGCGGGCTCATCCTTCACCGCCGGAGCTTTCCACCGCAGGAGATGCCTCCCGCAGTCGTATCCGGTATTAGACCCCGTTTCCAGGGCTTGTCCCAGAGTGAAGGGCAGATTGCCCACGTGTTACTCACCCGTTCGCCACTAATCCACCCCGAAGGGCTTCATCGTTCGACTTGCATGTGTTAAGCACGCCGCCAGCGTTCGTCCTGAGCCAGGATCAAACTCTCCGTGAATGTTTAC
>NZ_JBICVX010000036.1:0-7330 GCF_043199435.1 Streptomyces sp. NPDC048604 | reverse complement strand
TCGTTGCGCAGGTCCGCGCCGACCACTCGCTTGTTCGACTTGTAGCGCTCCGTCAGGAACAGCCAGTTGTCGATCCACTCCTCGGTGGACTGGCTCGTGTTCCAGCGCTCGTTGCCGTCCAGGCCGCAGCACCAGCGGTAGGTCGTGGTGTGGTTGTTCAGGACGACGGCGAAGCCGTCCGCGGTCAGTGCCTTGACCACCGCGTCGAAGACCTCCAGCGGGGTCTTGCCCTCCAGCTGCGGGTTGGCCGCGACGGCGTAGTTCGGCACCGTGGTGTCGTCGTTGATCATCGCGTCGGAGTAGGGCAGGCGGATGGTGTTCAGGCCCAGCGCGTGGAAGTCCGCGAGGATCTTGGCGATCGGGGTGCGGTCCAGGCCGAGCGGGATGTTGTTCGACATCTGGTCGGCCTGGTGCTCGGCCACATCGCTCTCGCTGCCGCTGCCCTCCCAGGTGCCCTGGGCACCGGCCCAGTTGCCCGCCTTCAGCTTGAAACGGTTGCCCTTCGCGTCGACGACGTACCGGCCCCGCGTACTCAGCGGAGCCGTCCAGGACGCCGCCAGCTGCGGCCCGGTGAGAGCGGTGGGGGCCACCACGGCGGCAGCCGTCGCACTCGTGGCGAGCGGTGCCGCGTCGGCCCCGGTGATTCCGGCGAGCACCAGCGCCGACACGGCGACGGTGGCGGGCAGAATGCGGGTCACGGGCCTTTTGCCGGTGGAGGCCGGCCTCTCGAACGTCATGTGTTTCCCTCCGGGGTGGGGGGTGCGGGTATGTGGATCTGCGGATGGTGCGGACCGGACCGACGGCCCGGCATGGGGGTCCGGGCCGTCGGTCCGGCGTCAGGAGGCGCGGGCTGTTGCTGCGGCTCAGCCCTTCAGGCCGGCGGGAGCCGCCGTCCGGCGCGCCGCTTGTCGATCTCGGTGTGCGCCGGCCGGGCTGCCTGCGTACCCGACGCGGCACGCACGCCTTGTCTCTCCGACCGGCCCTCGTCAGACCGGTCTGCTCGGCCGGTCGGGCCCGTCCGCGACGGCGGTGGGATCGGCGGTACGAGGAAGAGGGGAAGTGGCCATGTCAGCTCCTGGTACGTCCGGGCGGAGTGCGGGCCGCCCGGGGCGGACCCGACCATGCCGTCACCGGCTTCCGCGGACAATCAGGGGTGGCCGAAGTAGGTATACGTAAGGGAGCCGGAGCCCGGGCTCAGCGGCCCTGCCCCTGCCTCCGCAGCGCCTCGCCCACCGTCCTCCGCGTGGTGCCGAGCTTGCGCAGGACCCGGGCGACGTGCTGTTCGACGGTGCGGGTCGACAGGAAGAGCCCCGTCGCGATGTCCTGGTTGGTCGCTCCGCGCGACAGCAGCTCGGCGACCTGGAGCTCACGAGGCGACAGCCGGTCGCCGTACCCCTTGCGCCCCTGCGACGCCCGCTGCCCAAGACCGAGTTCGCGCAGGGCGTGCTGGCAGCGTGCCGCGTCGGCCGACGCGCCGAGCCGCGTGTAGGCGTCCAGCGCCTCGACGAGGTGCCGCGGCTCCCCGCCGGGCCGCGTGAGCGCCTCGATGCGCCCCAGGCGCTCGGCGGCGCGGGCGGCCTCGTAGGGGCGGCCGATCTCCTGCCACGCGCACCGGGCCCGCCCGAACCGCTCTGCTGCCTCGGCGGGCGAGCCGTCGCACAGCAACAGGCCGCGGGCGAGGTGGAGCTCGGCGAACGCGGCGGGTGTGTCCCGTCCCCGCAGTCCGTGTTCGGCGTCCTGCGCGAGGCGTTCGGCGCCGCCGCGGTCGCCGATGCCCAGCGCCGCCTCGACCGCGGCCGAGAGCAGCCCGGCGTTCCTCGGCCAGGCCCGGGCCTCCCGCAGCAGTGCGACGGCGGGCGCGGCCGCGGCCGCGGCCTCCTCGGCGCCGCCCAGGGCGAGCCGGAGGTTGACGAGTCCGGCGGCCGCCCGGAGCGCCACGCTCACCTCGGAGTGGCCCTGCCCGTACGCCGCCGCGGTGCCGAAGTGTTCGAGCGCCCGGCTGCGCTGCCCGCGGGCCGCGGCCAGACCACCGAGAAGCAGGGCGCGTTCGACGCCGACCAAGGTGATGTCGGGGTACGCGTCGGCGAGGGCGGCGAGGCGCTCCTCCAGGCCGTCCCACCGGCCGCCCAGGTAGTCCAGGCTCAGCAGGGTGGCTTGTCCGTACACGCCCAGGTACGGGATGCCCGACGTGTCGGCCCGTTCCTGGTTTCCGTCGAGAAGCCGCCGGGCGCGTTTGTCGTGGCCGAGTTCCGCGGTCAGGGTGCCCGCGTTGTGCACGGCGCGGGCGGTCTGCCGGATGACCTCCCGCTCGTCCGACTCCCAGGGCAGCCCTTCCAGCAGTGACCAGACCGCCGGGTCGCCCTCCCGTGCCATGAGGGTGATCCGGGTGGCCCGGACGGCAGCCCGGATGCCTTCGTTCCGGCTGCCGGCGACGGCGGCCTCGGCCCGGTCCATCCACGCCCCGGCCTGCTCGACCGCGCCGCCCCACTCGTTCAGGGCGAGCGCGATCATCGCTCTGGCCGCCCGCTCCGGACGGCTCTCCAGCTCGGCGGCGGCCTGCTCGATCTCGCCGAAGCCGGCGCGGTCCCCGGCCTGCGTGACCATGAGCAGTCCGAGGCCGAGCCGGACCTCGCCCCGGGTGACTTCGGAAAGTTGCCGGTCGGACAGGATGCGGCGGAGGAGTGCCGCGTTCGCCGTGTGGTCCGCGCCGAAGGTCGCGATGCGGGCGAGGGCGAGCGCGGTCCGGGAGCGGAGGGCCTCGTCGGGGTCGTGTTGTTCGAGGATCTGCCGGAGCAGCGTGGCCGCCGTACCGGTGTCGCCGACGGTGATGGCCTGGTCGGCGGCTTCCTCGGTGCGGCGGAGCCACTCCTCCCGGTCGCCGAGGGCGAGCGTGTGATGGGCGACCTGCACCAGCGGTACGGGGCGCTGCTCCCGCAGTTCCTCCACCGCCTTCTGATGCAGCCGCCGGCGCAGAGGTCCGGGGACGTGCCGGTACGCGACCTGCTGGGCCAGTACGTGCCGGAAGGCGTAGCAACCCGGCTCCGCCTCGCGCAGGACGGAGGCCGCCAGCGCCTCGATGATGCCCGTGGCGCCCTCGTCCGGGTCGAGCCCGGCGACCCGGACGAGCAGCGGCTCGGAGGCCGGGACGGCGAGCACCGCCGCCGCGCCCACGACGGCCGCACCGGCCGGCGTCAGCGCGGCGAGCCGCTCGGTGACGGCCTCGCGGAGCCCGCGCGGCACGTCCGCCCGGCGCAGTCTCTCCACGGCGTCGTCGTCGGAGTCCCTCTGCCGGTCCTGCTCGCGCAGCGTGATCAGGTCTTCCTCCGCGACCAGCGGCAGTCCCTCGCTGCGACGGTACAGGGCCCGGCCGATCGCCCGGGTGGCGTGGTGGCCGAGGGTCGCGGTGGCCAGTTCCTGGACGTCGTCCTCGGTGAGGGCGCCGAGGCGGAGGGTGGTACCGCCCACGCCCGGCGGGTGGCGGTAGGCGGCGCCGAGCACCGGGGTCCCCGGCGGCAGGTCCTCGGCACGGTAGGTGAGGACGAGCGAGAGCTGCTCGGGCAGATCGCGGGCGAGGAGCAGCAGCAGATCCCGGGTGGCGCCGTCGACCCAGTGAAGGTCCTCCACGACCAGGACGGCCGGTCCGAGCACGGCGAGGAAGGACCGCACCGCCTGGACCAGCCGGTGGCGCTCGGCGTGGGGGTCCTCGACGGGGTCGGGCGGGGGCGGCAGACGGTCGGCCAGGTCGGGGAGCAGCGGGGCGAGGGCGCCCGCCGTCGGCGGGACACCCGCGGTGGGCAGCCAGTCGCCGGCCTCCCGCAGCGCGTCCACGACCGGGCCGTACGGGAACGGCTCGCGCAGCGGATGACACGAGCCGGTGAGCACCCGGCGGCCCTCGCGGGCCAGCACGTACGCCGCCTCGTGCACGAGTCGGGACTTGCCGATCCCCGCCTCGCCCTCGACCAGGACGACCGCCGGGGGACGCCGGACCGCGTCCAGCAGGCGCTCGAGCTCGCGCTGCCGCCCCACGAACGGAAAACCTCCGCCGTGCACGGGACGACCGTGGTCGAGGACCTTCGCCAAGGGAGTCAGCCTCCTGCGCTGTGATGCGGGGCCGGTGCCCTACGTGCCCGGGTCACGATATGCCGGACTCGTCGACGGACGCAGACGGAGGGTGAGGATCTGGAACGGGCGCAGGGTCAGGGACACCTGTCCCGCGGACGTCTCCCGGGCGGCGCCGGGGTCCTCGCCGGGGGCGAGCGGGCGTTCCAGCAGGTCGGTGACGGTGGCCGACTCCAGCGGGAAGCCGGTCGTCAGCAGGGCCGTGGCCCGTCCTCCGTGCGCCTCGTAGAGGCGTACGACGAGGTCGCCGGAGCGGTCGTCGGCGAGCTTGACCGTGTCGACGACGACGGCGTCGTCGTCCGTGACGACCAGGGGCGCGACCTCCGACGGGGCACCGGGCACGAAGCGCTCGGGCACGTTGAATCCGTACCCCTCGCGCACCGCGTCCGCGATGTCGGCGCCGATCACGAACCCGTACCGCAGGTGGTGCCGGCCCTGGTCGGCGTCCGGGTCGGGGTAGCGGGGGGCGCGGAGCAGCGAGAGCCGGACCGTCGTGGTGGTGCCGCCGTCGGGGCGGACGTCCCGCGTGACCTCGTGTCCGTAGGTCGAGTCGTTGACGACGGCGGCGCCCCAGCCCCGTTCGCCGACGTGGAGGAAGCGGTGGGCGCAGAACTCGAACTTGGCCGCGTCCCAGCTGGTGTTGGTGTGCGTCGGGCGCTGGACGTGCCCGAAGGGGATCTCCGCGCTGGAGTGGTCCGCGCGGACGTCTAGCGGGAAGGCGGCCTTGAGGAGCTTCTCCTTCTCGTACCAGTCGATCTCGGTGTCGATGTCGAGCCGCCGGGATCCCTCGCGGAGGGAGATGAACTGCTCGATCCGGGAGTCGCCGAAGGTCCGCACGACCCGCACGCCACCCGCCTCCGCGCGCACCGACTCGGCGTCGCGGAGGTCGTGCACCGTGTTGCGGTAGAAGGCGTCGATGTCCCAGGCGTCGTACTCGTTGGGGAAGTCCTGGTGGAGCTGGAGGAGGTTGGCCGTCATGCCCGGAGCCAGGGCCTCGCGGCCGGCCTCGACGTCGTACGCCGAGGTCACCAGGCCCCGGTCGTCGATCCGGACGCGGACCAGTCCGTTGTCGAGGAGGTGGCCGCCCTCGGCCGGCGCGGGCGCGACCGGACGGGCCGGCGAGCCCGTGCGCGGCGACGCGGCGAAGGCGGGGATGCCGTCGCGGGTGTACGGGGAGGCGTTGAAGACCACCTGCTCCTCACCCTCTCCGGCCAGGGCCCGCTGGGCGGCGTCGACGATCCCGTGCAGCTCGGCGGTGACCTCCGCGTAGGTCTCCTCGGCCTCCCGGTGCACCCAGCCGATGGAGGAGCCGGGGAGGATGTCGTGGAACTGGTGCAGCAGGACCGTCTTCCAGAGCCGGTCGAGGGCCTCGTACGGGTATGCGAACCCGGTGCGGACGGCCGCGGTCGCCGACCACAGCTCGGCCTCGCGGAGGAGGTGTTCGCCGCGCCGGTTGCCCTGCTTGGTGCGCAGTTGGCTGGTGAGCGTGCCGCGGTGGAACTCCAGGTACAGCTCGCCGAGCCACACCGGCGCGTCGGGGTACTCCGCGTGCGCCCGCTCGAAGAAGTCGGCGGGGCTCTCGACGACGACCCTCGCAGAGCCCTCCAGGTCCTCCACCCGGGCCGCTCGGGCCAGCATCTCGCGGGTGGGGCCGCCGCCGCCGTCTCCGTAACCGAAGGGGAGCAGTGAGGTGTTGGCCGCCTCCTTGTCCTGGAAGTTCCGCACCGCGTGCGCGAGTTCGGCTCCGGTGATCTCGGCGTTGTAGGTGTCGACGGGCGGGAAGTGGCTGAAGATCCGGGTGCCGTCGACGCCCTCCCACCAGAAGGTGTGGTGCGGGAACTTGTTGGTCGTGTTCCAGGAGATCTTCTGGGTGAGGAACCAGCGCACGCCGGCGAGTTTCATCAGCTGCGGCATGGCCGCGTTGTAGCCGAAGGTGTCGGGCAGCCACATCTCCTCCGTCTCGACGCCGAACTCGTCGAGGTAGAAGCGCTTGCCGTGGATCAGCTGCCGGGCGAGGGACTCGCCGCCGATGATGTTGGTGTCGGGTTCCACCCAGAGACTGCCGACGGGGAGGAACTGTCCGGACTTCGCCTTCTCCTGGACGCGGCCGTAGACCTCGGGGCGGCGCTCCTTGAGCCAGGCCAGCTGCTGGGCCTGGGACATGGCGAAACGGAAGCCGGGGTGGTCGTCCATGAGGTGGGTGACGTTGGAGAGCGTCCGGGCGACCTTGCGCACGGTCTCGCGCAGCGGCCACAGCCAGGCGGTGTCGATGTGGGCGTGCCCGACGGCGGACATGCGGTGGGCGCTGGGCGCGGCGGGAGCCTGCAGTGCCGGACGGAGCACCTCACGAGCGGCGGCGGCACAGCCGGACACGTCCTGCAGGTCGATGACGTCCAGGGCCCGCTCGACGGTCTGCAGCAGCTGCCAGCGGCGCGGTTCGCCCTCGGGGAGTTCGCGCATCAGCCCGCCGAGGACGTCCAGGTCCTGGGCGAGCTCCCACACCTCGGTGTCGAAGACCGCCAGGTCGAGGCGGAGCAACTGGTAGAGCGGAGCCCCGGAGAAGCCGATTCCGGTCAGCCAGGAGGGCCGGCCGCCCGTGGGGTCGGGCACATGGCTGTCGTTAAGGTTCGGGTTGGCGGCGGCCTCGACGTAGTACGTGAACTCCTCGCCGCCGACCACCGGATCGGCCACGGGGATGTAGGCGTTGCGCGGGTTGAGGGCCTTCACGACGCTGCCGTCCGCCCGGTGGACCAGGCCCTCGCTGGAGAAGCCCGCACCGGTGTGGTTGAAGCCGATGTCGACGACGGCCTCGACGCGTTGGCCGGCCCACTCCTGTGGCACCCTGCCGCTGATCCGGAACCAGCTGGTGCTCCACGGCGGCCCCCAGCGGTGGCCGAGCGCCACCGGCCGGTACGGCGCGGCGATGCCGTCGGCGACGGGGACGGGCTCGCCGGGGACGTTCCAGATCGCGATGTCGAGCGGGACCGTACGGGCGTGGACGGCGGGCCTGATGCGCTCGTCGAGGACGCGGGCGAGCCGCTGCTCGGTGAGGCGTTGCCTGCTGTGCATGGATGTCTCCATGGTCGTTCGGGAGAGTGTGGGGGGGTGAGGGGGTGGGGGCGGGGTGAGGGGGTGGGGGCGGGGTGAGGGGGTGGGGGCGGGGTCGGCGGGCCAGCCGGTGCGGACCCGGCCGTGGCCGGGTCCGCGCGCC
>NZ_JBICVX010000035.1:0-8858 GCF_043199435.1 Streptomyces sp. NPDC048604 | reverse complement strand
CGGTCACCCGCCGACCGCGACCGCGGCCGGAGTAATCGGCGACGCCGCGTTCAGCGCCCGCGGCGGCAATAGCGTGACGGTCAACATCCGCCGGTAGCACTGCGCGTGAGTGAGGTCCCGGGGGTGAACCCCAGGACCTCACTACTCTCAGCGGCAGTCGGCTCTCAGCGCTCGCCCGAACCAACTACGGACCGCCATCCCGTCCACGCTCACGCCGCGGGCGAACCCGGCCCCGGACACCGAGCCGGCCGCGGAGACGAGGACGACGGCAGCCTGCTTGAGTCCGGCGAGCGCGCGGGCCTCGGCCGCCTTGGCGTCGGCGCGCTCGCGGGCGAGTTCCTCGACGACGCTCCGCTCGCCGCGGATGATCCGGTACGCGGCAAACCAGGGCAGCGGTGCGCAGGTCCTCGTCGCCCGGATCGGGGCAACGCGCATCGATCTCGTCGGCCTGCCACAGAAGACCGCTGATCTGCTCCTCGTCGAGGCCGTGGTCGTCGCCGAGCCAAGCCTCGAGTTCGCAGCACCGCACGCCGGCCCCCTCCGGGACGACCCTCACCCCACCGGTAGACCACTCCACAGGAGGGTTGCAGAGCGGTCCACAGGAAGGTCGAAAACGAGGGGCCCACGCCCACGCCCACGCCCACGCCCACGCCCACGCCCACGCCCACGCCCACGCCCACGCCCACGCCCACGCCCACGCCCACGCCCACGCCCACGCCCTAGGGGTATACCCCCGCCCAAACCGACGACGTCGGGACCGTGTTCGCAGTGATCGGCGCACCTGAACACAGCACCTCGGGCCTGTCGGTCGTCCACTCGCCCCCGGAGCCCTCCAAAGGCCGCACATGCACGGTGCAGGAGACCTCCCGCCCAGACTGCCGGTCTCGGACGACGACGACCGCCGCGACGACGCCCATACGCCCGTCGGGAACGACCACCACACGGCCCTCGACCCGTTGGCCGACAAACTCGCACCTCGCGCCCCGCAGCAACACGGTCGTCAACGGCCCGCCCCGCGGCACCCCACACAGGCCGGCACAGATCACGCAGGCGTGAAACCGGACGGCCCCCGCAGCACCGGCACCCGAAGACCGGGAGACCCCCAACCGGAACACCAGGCGCAGGACTTGCCAGCGCGCTACGCAGGCGTGAACCGGCACTCATGGACAGCGAGGGCATCCACCAAGCACCCGCCGGCGAGCAGGACGGGCGATCTGCTGCGCACCATAGGGCGCCCCCGCGTCGTTGGCGATCGGTCGGTTCACCGACGGCAGGGACGACGGAAGGAGGCAGCGGGGACAGGTCGTACCCCCCTCCCCGACGGATACGACCTGCACCCCTCAACGCACAGCCCTGGAGACGGTTGTCGTGTCTCCCCAGCCGTGGATCTCGATACCCGAACAAAACCAAAACCCTCAGCCACGCCCTCGGTGCCACAGCCGTTGCCGACGTCGCCACCCCCACGGACGCCGGCCCCAGCATCACCGCCCCGCTGGACCCGACACCGTCGCCTGCCTCAATGGAGCACCGGAGTGCGGACCGGCGCGACTCTAGTCCGCGGTACAGCCCCAGTAGGCGATCTCGGCTGGCTCGCCATCCCGATACAGCACTGTGCACCGGCCGATTCCACGTCCGACCGGGTCGAGCAGCCGACGTATCGCGGCGTCCCACTGGTCGCGCGTGGGTCGGCCGTCGGGAGCCCAACTGCGGATCTCTTCCTCGGTCAAGGGACGCATCATGGCGAACTCGTCACCTGCATCGGCGTCGATCAGCGCGTAGAAGTCGAGCACCGTGCAGGTACCTCCGGTCAGGATGTACTCCCGCCAGCCCTCGTCCTCCCACAGCTCGACGATGCCCCGCCCCGGAAAGCCGTGATCATCCTTCGCCAACTCCTGCTGTTGAGCCTGCCGGAACGCCGCCGCCAGAACCTCCTGGTACGGCCCGGTCGCCGTCCACTCATCGCCACCCACTGCAGAACCTCCCAGGTCGCCGAGCGGGGCGGCCAGTTCGAGGGCGGTGAAGGGGCTGGTGTGCGCGATGAACCTGAGCGGCGATCTCCACGCTGACACGAGAACGGGATAGAGCACCTGCTCCACCAGGGCGACGCCGCCACGCTCCTTGGCCACCAGGGTGAGCGCGGCGGACATGTGCCGCCGACCGAGTTCCGGCCAGCCGCCCCGCGAGCCGGCTCTTACGACTGGTGCGGTCGTCGCCGCCGAACTCACTCGTCTCAACGAGAGAAGCGGTCCAGCCCGTGTCAGTGGAACCGGCCTCCGCCCTAGGCGACACCCGGGCCCTCAGCCTGCCCCTCCCGGCCATCCAGAACGTAGTGGGCCGCTGACTCCGTCGATGGCCCACTACGAAAGATGAAGGCTGACGACCGGCGGTTGCCCGGCTGCTGCGGGCGGGCGATGGGGCATGGCATGCTCGGTGCATGGCCCGCACAACCTTCCACTGTGACTGAACCGTTCCGGGTCCGGTAGGGACTCGATCATTTGAGAGGATCGAGTCATGGCACGTCCTTCCCAGTACCCGCTTGAGCTCGCCGTCGTGCGGTGCGGATGGTCGCCGAGGTGCGGCCGGAGTACGTCACCGAGTGGGCCGCGATGAAAGCGGTCGTCCAGGGGTCTCGTACGCGCGCTTGAGCAGGTGGACCACGGCGACGTTCTCGCCCTGGAGGATGGAGGCGCGGGCCGTCTCGATGATGTGGAAACTCCTGCGGGCGGACGACGGCATCGGCCCGAGGCCGACGCCGCCGCGACCTCCACCGCGGCGTCGGCGCGGATCAGGCTGGCGTTCATGGTGATGGCGTAGGCGTCGACCACGCCGCGGCCGAAGATCAGCCACGGGTGGCTGTAGCCGTCGCCGAGCAGACGCGCTTCCTCGTCCGCGCGGTCCCAGTGCCGCTCGGCGCTCCCGCGCTGCCCCACCTTCGCGCACGACAGCGCCGCGGCCAGGTGCAGCAGCCCGATCCGCGCGATGCCCTCCGGGTTACTCAGCGCGTCCGCACCCCGGAAGGCGAGCCGGAACCCGCTCTCGTGGCCAGAGCGACCTCCTCCACAATCTCGGCATGGGCACCACTCTCGCCCATCACGTAGAAGCTGAATCGGTCGAATACCCAACCCTCCGGCACGTGGACCCGCCCAGGTACCGACCGGACGAGTTCCCGGGCAACCGTCTCCTCGGCGCGCCCCAGAGTGATGTGGGGTGCGTACGCGGCACCGGTGTAGCGGTAGCCGTACCGCGCAAAGCTCTCCCGTTCCTCATCTGAGAACTGCGAGACATCCTTTGAACGCTCGAACGCCGCCCGGTCGAGATGAGGTGTCAGCGCCTCCAACGCCGTCTGCTGGATCTTCTCCAACAGCGGTCGCCGCTCCAGCGACAAGAACACCCAACCCGTGGGCTGATACACGACTCCCGCCGATGCCAGGGCTATACAACGGGACGTGCCCACAGCGGTCACGATCCGGTCCAGCTCCGTAGATGGGTCAAGGGAGTCCAGGAACGGCCCCTGGAAGACGGTGACATGGGGCAGATTGCCGTCCGGGCTCAACGGCGGATGCAGCGCAAGGCCGCCACCCACGTCATTCTGAAGGCGGATGGCGGCGGTCTGGTGTGCAGGGCTGGGCAGCAATGCGACGCCGAGCCAGCTCGTCATGCTGAGCTCCAATCTTCATGTCAAGCCTTGGCCGCACGCTGCACCTCGTCGAGTGCGTATGCCCGGACGAGTTGGCGTCGGGGAGGGCAAGGTCGGCAGCAGCCGATGTCCCGAATCCGCTAGTGCTGTGACCGGGAGCGTTCGCCGGGTGCGTGGGCGGCGGCTTTATGTTCCGGTCAGTATGCGGTGATCGAGTGCCCGGCGGCCGGTCGGGTCCAGTGTTGACCGGCCCGCAGGTGGGCGAGTACGGCGTGCTGGACGTCGGTCTCGGCGATCAGCGACAGCGCGTCGCCGAGGTCCCCCACGTAGCGGCCGAAGGCATACTGGATCGCCTCACGGTCGCCCCCGGTGAGCCCGCACTGGTCCTGGGCGATGTGGCGGTCCGGTCGACGCCTGGAGGAACCGAGCCCGGCGAGGAATCGGCGAAGTTCGTGGTCCTCGGGCAGGTAGTCGTTCAGGGCGGGGTCGAGCAACCAGCTGTCGACCCTGATCGTGAATGCGCCTTCCTTCCACTGGACGCCCCTCCCGTACTCCCGAGGCAGGCGCCGGAGGAACGCGTGGACCCGGTCCGCCCAGGCCTGGTCCGGCACGGTCGTCAGCGGATGCGCTGTGTGGGGGACGTACACGTCCACCTCTTCGTTCCACGCCACACAGTCGAGCTGCTCCAGCCGGTAGATACGCCCGCAGAACACCCCCATCACGAAGTCGTGCTGAACCAGTGCCCCGTACCCGGCGCCCGTCCGGTGGAGAGCGATCTTCTCCCCCAGCACCCCCAGACTGGCCGCTGAAATCTCCTCCGGCACCTCGGTGCTCCGGTGGAACTCCCGCACCTTTGGGGCGGCGGCCAGGAAGGCCACGACGTAGAACCACCAGCCATCCGCATCATGGGAGGACATGAAGGGACCGACGGGGACGCTCAGGCTGGACCCCATCCGGGACCGGATCAGCCAGAGGGTGCGCTCCAGCAGCCAGAGCCACGGGGAGTCGACATCGGTCAGGGCATCGACCGCGGCGGCGATGTCGGCGTGGTCCTCGCGGGGGATCCCCAGTTCCTCCATCAAGGCGATCAGTTCATCGCCCTCGGGGATGTCGGGTACCGGCAACGGATCGAACCGCGGCCCCGCCGCTTCCAGAGCCTCGGTCCACGCCCGGAACTCCTCGTCCAGCCCCAGGGCCTTCCTGACGTCGGAAGCCGTCAGCGTCCGGCGGCCCTGTTGCTCCCACCCGGGCAGCCTGCTCCACAACTCCCCCTGCACACCGGGATCGTTGCCCAGCGCGGCCAGCACCTGCTCGTGGAGATAGCGCTTCTCGGCGGCCACAGCCGCCTGGTCGCCCTCCTCACGAGCGGCCATCCAGCGCTGGCGCCATTTATCGATCCACAGCAGAGGAGCACGGTCCACGTAAGCCCCTCTGCCGGCGTGGAGGGCCAACATGAGGTAGTAGTGGATGGACATGCCCTTGGCCCAGTCATCCGTGTGGGCGATCCTGACCAGCGCGTTCACCGTCCGCCGCGCCAACTCGGCATGGGCCGGCGCCGAGTCCGTCGCGTCAAGCGCCGATGTCATTCTTGTCTCCCGAAGGGTGCTGGCCACCGGTGCTCCGGTGGAGTGAGGCCTCACGCTCCGAGACCTACCGTGGGTCTACTGAGCCTATTATCGTCTCTTCGACGATAATAGGCTATCACCACAGCCCGCACAAAGTCCCGAACGGGAACACGGAGTTCAGCCGCGCCCAGGCGTACCGGCTCGTGGATGTCGCCCGCGCCCTGGTCGCGATCCCTGGCGCCGTCGCCGCCGGCACCGAGATGTCCCGCACGCGAGGCACCGACCCGGCCGCCCCGGCCGCGCTCGACTACGGCCTGCCCCAGCGAGCCCTGATCGCTCTCTCCGGCCGCAGCATGGGCCGCAACTTCGAGCACAACTCGGAGGTCGACCTGGACGTGGGCACGGACATGGCGATGGGCGTGCTCCGGGGAGCGCCGGTGACGGTGCACCCGGACAGGAAGGCAACTTCGGCCCCGCGACGTTCTGGAGTGCTGACTGGCTAGTGCCGCATCAGGCAACGTTCGCCCCGTTCTGACGTGTCGCCCGGTTGCTGTGCCGGGCAGCACCGGGCGGTCAGAATGATCACGTGGCTGAACGCATGCAGGTCCGTGAGATCGATGACGACGAGGGCAGACGGCTGCTGCGGATCGTCCGCCGGGGCACCGGGTCGGTGGTGACCTGGCGGCGGGCCCAGATGGTGCTGCTGTCGGCCCAGCGCATGCCCGTGGCGGCGCCAGCGATCTCTGCTGGCACCCGACCCTGCCCCGACAGCCGCACGCACTCGGCCCTCATCCGCGTACGCGGCGCCAGATCCCGCCGCCGCAGCAGTTCCTCGACATCACTCTTCTGATCCGGCGTAAGCTCAAGTACCAACAGTCTCGGCACGGCAGCCCTCCCGCCAGCCGATATGCCCTCATCGCGGCTGACTCAACATCAGGAATCAGACGCTTCGATAGATCAGCACCCCATGACCGGCGTCATCCGCACGAACATCACGTCACCTGAGACAACCTCCACGCCTTGATCGGTGCGGCCGACCTGGCGGCCTGCTCGATCTTCGCGCAGTAGGCTGCACGGGCTTCCTCGTCGATCTGCTGCTCGTGCTCGGGGCGCACCCCGGTCCGGCCGTCGAGGAGATGAAGGCGACTAGAGGCTGACCGAGCCCCTCAACCGTACGGCCGCAGCACCCGGTCCACCCGGGCCGCCGGCGCCGTCGCTCGCTGTAGATCCCGAGCGCGGGGAGCAGCAGCCGGTCCGGGCCCAGGACGAGCACGACGCCAGTGCGACCTCTCCGACGCGCTGCAGCACGTGAAGGCGGCCCAGGCGGCGCTGCAGCTGTCGTGAACCGGCTCGCCTACACCGGCGCCCGTCTCCCGGACGAGACTGACGCAGGTTGACCCGTCCCACCGCCGTGCCCTCTGCGCTAGCCTCGGGCTGTACGCGATCGCCGGAGGCCCCCATGGCGAACCTCACCTTCAACGAGGCCGAGCAGCGCGAGCTGCGCGAGGCCGCCCGTGCCGAGTTCCCCGGAAACCCCGCGCTCGCCTACGTTCTCGAGAACCTCGCCTCCGAAGGCATCAACCTCGACGGGTGCCGCGACTGGGAGGACATCCGCCTCGAGAACGGCCTGCCCCCGCGCGACGACGAGGCCCAGGGTGTCGCCTAAACACTCCCGGAGCCGGCGGCCACGCATCGTCTTCGTCGAGCCGGCCGAGACCCAGGCGGGTGATCTCCCCTGTCTGTCTGCTGCTCGACATTCCGTCGGTCGCCCTCGCCGCCTGCCTCACGACGCGCCGGCGGTCCCGTACCGGATGATACGGGTGGGGACGACAGTTCTGCGGGCCGTCCAGGGCTCGCCCGTGCCACGGCTGTCGATGCGGTCAAGGAGCATGCGGGCCGCTCGGCGGCCGATCTCGTCGGCGTCGTAGGAGACGATGGTCAGCGGCAGGCCGAGGACATCGGAGAGTTCGAAGTCGTCGAAGCCGGCCAGCCCGACCGGGCCACCCATGGTGTGCACCGCGCGAATGGCGCCATGGGTCATACGGTTGTTGGTGCAGAACAACGCCGTGGGTGCGTCCGGGCCGGAGAGCAGCGCCAGCGCTGCTTGCCGGGCGGCGGCCACGTCGGTCAGTCCGCGCCGGATGTACCGCTCGTCCGGCTGGAGACCGGCGGCCTCGTGTGCGGCCCAGTAGCCTCGGAATCGTTCCGCTCCGCTGTAGACGACCTGCGAGTCCCCCAGGAAGCCGATCCGCCGGTGGCCGTCGCCGATCACCGTCTTCACACGGCTCAGGGTCCAGCGCTGGTCTTCCCAGCCGTGCGCGGCCGGCCCATTGGCAAGCTCCGCCTCCAGCTGGGCGAGCTGCTTCTCGCTCAGCCTCGGCAGCGACGCCTGCCCCTGTGACCGCAGAGCTCGCGGACCGCCCTCGTCCCACATCTGCCGCCATCGCTGCACCGAGCGGACGCTGACCCGGAGGTCCCTGGCGATCAGCGAGCTCGCCTCGCCCTGGGCGAACCTCTCGGCCGCCTTGAGCCGTAACTCCTCACGGAACTGCTGCCGTTCGGCGGTCAGCCGGCCCCTTGTGGATACCGCATGCCCCGGTGATACCGCACAGTCGATGAGCCGTCAGCCCCTACGACTCCACGAGTTCAACCTCAGTAGACGGGGAGCGGTGTTGCCGGAGTGGCCGCGACCTTGCGAGTCTCGCGCATTATCAGCAGGCCGTTGACCACCATCAGTGTCGCGGTCAGGCCGTGGACGACGAGCGCGGTGGCCACGGAGCCGTGGTGGGCCAGCACGTTGGCCATGTCGCCGTACGCGGCGAGGGCCTCCACCAGCAACGCCCAGCCCAGCGCCCGGCGGTGGCCCGTCACCAGCAGGATGCCCAGGACCAGGGCCAAAACGACGTCGCGGATTCCCTTGATGATCAGGAAGCCGTCGCCATCGCCGGACGGCCAGCTCGGCAGGCCGTAGCCCGGCGCCGTCGTCTCCGGGCTCAGGATGTACTCCGTCCCGAACCAGAGGATGAAGAGGATGAAGGCGGCGGCCAGGACGGTGTTGATCTTCTTCAGCGACAATGTTCTTCTCCTTGCGAGTCTTCGTCAGCTTGGTGAGCTACGTGGGGCTTGCAGAGTCGTGTGGGGCGAGATCAGGACGCGTGGACGCGGCTGATCGAGGGGCGTAGCTTGCCGGGATCGCAGCTATGGGATCTGAGCGGCAGTCGGATGGGATGGTGCGCCACCGGCGCGAAGTCGGCCTGCGGGGCTGGGAAGAAGCCGCCGATAGACAGGGGCGAACCAGTGCGTGTCGGAGCAGCGGCGGGCTCAGGTGAGGGCGGCGGCCAGCAGGGCGAAGGCGGCGATGATGACGGCGACGCGGACGTAGTGGTAGCGGTCCCAGCGGTTCATCTGCTCCTTCCAGTCCTCGGGCCGGTTCTCGGGGGTCCACGTCTTGCCCCGGTTGTTGATCGGGACGAGCAGCAGGAGCGACATGATCACGCTGACGATCAGCAGCGCGCCGGCGGTGACGACGAGTCCGGTGCCGTCGTGGTCCCATCCGGCGATGGCCCGGATCGCGACGAGGACGAGCGAGCCGATGTACCAGAACGGCATGAGGGCGCCGAGCATCCGGCCCCCGTGAGCGCGGCCGAGTTGGCCAC
>NZ_JBICVX010000034.1:0-10125 GCF_043199435.1 Streptomyces sp. NPDC048604 | reverse complement strand
CACCACCGAACCCCCCATCACCACCCTCTCCCTCAAACCCCGACGCATCGGCACCGCCGTCGTCCAACTCCTCATCGACGCCATCGAAGGCATCGGGCACGACAACCCCGACAGCATCACGATGCCCACGCAGCTCATCGCCCGTGCGTCCAGCCGGGGGCGTCGGCACTGCGACGCGTAGATCACAGTCGGGGCGATATGACCGTATTGCCTGTTCTGTCGCTAAGCTCTCCGGCATGACTGAGGGCCTGGAAATTCACGGGGTGCGGGCGGTGCCCGAGGGCATGGTGTGGGTCCCCGGGGGGACCTTCGCCATGGGCAGCGAGACGTTCCACCCCGAGGAACGGCCCGTTCGGCCGGTCTCCGTCGCAGGCTTCTTCATGGACATCCGGCCCGTCACGAACGCCGAGTACGCGGCCTTCGTGCTGGCGACCGGGCATGTCACCGCGGCCGAGCGGCCGTCCGTGCCGCCCGTCCCGTCCCGGGTCCCCGGCTCGTACGTCTTCCGGCAGACCGAGGGCCCGGTGCCGCTGGAGGACCGCAACCAGTGGTGGGCGTACGTCCCGGGCGCCGACTGGCGTCACCCGCTCGGCCCCGCGTCCACCCTGGAGGACCGCGCCGACCATCCGGTCACCCACGTCACCTACGCGGACGCCACCGCGTACGCGTCCTGGGCGGGGAAGCAGCTGCCCACCGAGGCGGAGTGGGAGTTCGCGGCCCGCGGCGGCCTTGCGGGCGTCGCGTACCCCTGGGGCGACGAGCTCGCCCCGCACGGCCGCCGGATGGCCAACACCTGGCACGGCGACTTCCCCTGGCGGCGCGCCACCCCGCCCGTCACCTCCCCCGTCGGCGCGTACGACCGCAACGGTCTGGGCCTGCACGACATGGTCGGCAACGTCTGGGAGTGGACGGCCGACCCCGCGGCCGCGGAGCTCACGGCCCGCGCCGTGCACCCCTGCCGTGTCCCGGACGCGGCGGGGCCCGAGGACGAGCGGGTCCTGGACGGCGAGCGGGTGGTCAAGGGCGGCTCGCACCTGTGCGCCCCGCGCTCCTGCCACCACTTCCGCCCCGCCGCCCGCGCCGCGGAGCCGGAGACGACGGCCGCCTGCCACCTCGGCTTCCGCTGCGTCAGCCGCTGATCCGACGGTCCGCGGTCACCGCCTCCACGACGGGCGCCAGCTGGGCGCGCAGGGTACCGGCGGCGGGGCGGAGGCTGCCGTCGAAGGCGGCCGAGCCGATGGTGAAGGCGTCCACGCCGGCGGCCGCGAGGGCTTCGACGCGGGCCACGCTCGTGATCGACCCGGCGACGACCAGCCGGCCCGTGGTGGCGGCGCGGGCGGCGCGGACCAGGTCCAGCGGGTCGGCGTCGGCGGCGCGATAGGCGAGCAGGTCGACGCCCGCGCAGCCCGCCGCCTCGGCGCGTCGGCAGTCGGCGGCGATCCGGTCGGGGCCGCCGTGCAGCCGGGTGGGGTGTCCGACGGGGTCCCCGGCGAACGGCAGGTAGTCGATGCCACTGCCGGCCAGGAGCGGCAGCGTGTCCTCGATCCAGGTGCCGCCGAGGAGTTGGTCGACGCCCAGGTCGACGGCGGTCCGTACGGAGGCGAGGGCTTGGGCACGGTCGGTGCTGACGACCTCCAGGCAGCTCGTCGCGCCGAGGGCGCGGATCCGGTCGTGGAGGCGGCCGAGAGTGTCCTGGTCGGCTCCGACGTCCTTGAAGCCGATGTGGGTGAGTCCGAGGTCGGCGACCTCGTCGAGGACGTCGAGGCAGTCGGTGACCGTCCGGTCGGCGCGGGTGAGCATGAAGATGAAGTCCATGGTGGGGTGCCGCCATGCCTTTCAGGAGTTGTCGGCTGCCAGGGCGTCCGCGTGGCGCAACGCCGTGAGCAGGGGGGTGTGGTCGGCGGCGCCGGTTCCGGCCAGGTCGAAGGCCGTGCCGTGGTCGACGCTGGTGCGGACGAACGGCAGGCCGACGGTGATGTTCACGCCGTGCTGAAGCCCGAGGTACTTGACCGGGATCAGCCCCTGGTCGTGGTACTGCGCCACCACCGCGTCGAACTCCCCGGCGCGGGCCCGCATGAACACGGTGTCGGCGGGCAGCGGGCCCTCCACATGGATGCCCTCGGCGCGGGCGGCGGCGACGGCGGGGGCGATGACGTCGAGGTCCTCGCGGCCGAAGAGCCCGTTCTCGCCGGCGTGCGGGTTGAGCCCCGCGACGGCGATGCGCGGTGCGGCCAGGCCGCCGCGGCGCAGGGTCCGGCCGGTGAGGCGGATGACGTCGAGCTCACGGGCCGGGGTGAGCGCGTCGATCGCGCTGCGGAGGGACTGGTGGACCGTCACGAGGACAACGCGCAGCTCGTCGTTCGCCATCATCATGGCGAAGTCGGAGGTGCCGGCGAGCTCGGCGAGGATCTCGGTGTGCCCGGGGTGCGGGATCCCGGCGAGGCGCAGGGCCTCCTTGTTGACGGGCGCGGTCGCCATGGCGCGTACGGCGCCGTCGAGCGCGAGTTCGGCGGCGTGGCGCACGTACGCGTACGAGGCGGCTCCGGCGCGGGCGTCGAGGACGCCCCAGGGCAGGTCGGCCGGGAGTTCCTCGCCCACCGGCAGGACGTCCAGGACGCCGGGTGCGGACGACGCCTCTTCCGGCGCCGCGACCGGCCTGAGGGTGAGCCCGGTGCGGACGACGCGCTCGGCGCGGGCGAGGACGCCGGGGTCGCCGACGACGAGGACCGGGGCGGGGGTGCGGGCCGGGTCGGCGCAGGCCTTCAGCACGATCTCGGGGCCGATGCCGCACGGGTCGCCCATGGTGAGCGCGATCGGCTTCATGAGCCCTCCCCGGACGCCAGCGCGAGGCGGCAGAGCCGTACGAGCGTGTCGTCGTCACCGAAGCCGCCGGCCTTGACGAGGACGGGCAGGGCGGCGGGGCCGCCGATCAGGGTGCCGCGGGCGACTCCGGGCTCGGGTTCGTCGACGAGGTCGAGGCCGGTGGCGTCGAGCGCGTGGAGGACGGTCGCGGCCGTCTCGCCGCCGGTGAGGACGAGCGCGTCGACGGTGCCGTCCGCGACGAGGGTGCGTACGACGTGGGCCATGGCGGAGGCGAGGGTGCGGGCCGTCGCGGGCGGGATGCGGTCGTCCGGGGTCGCGAGGGTGAGGACGGGGGCGGTGAGGCGGCGCAGCGCGGCGGCGGTGGCGGCCGGGTCGGGGGCGGCGGTGACGCCGTCGGCGTGGGCTTCCTTGCGGAGCCGCGCCAGTTGACGGCGGGTGGCGGGGTTGGCGCTGCCGACGACGACCAGCGGGCGGTGGGCCACGGGGACCGCCGCCGGCGAGCCTTCGGGGCGGGCGTGGTGGCGCGCGAGGGCACCGGCGAAGCCCGGGGAGCCGACCCACAGCACTTCGTCGGGGCGGAGGACGGCGGCGACGATCCGGTCGAGGTCGGCGTCGGTTTCCGCCGAGCAGACGAACAGGCCGCCCCGGTCGAGCAGTCCGGGCAGGCGGGCGGCCGCGTCGCCGGGCTCGACGGGCACGGCGGCGGGCAGGACGGCGATGAGGTCGGAGCGGGTGACGGGGTGGACGGGGTCGTGGGCGAACTCGCTCTCGTGGACGGGTACGCCGCGGACGTACTGGACGGCGTGCCGGGTCGTCCGCCCTTCGGCGGGAAACGCGGGCGCGACGACGACGGACCTGCGGCCCGAGCCCTCCCATGCGGCCCGGATCTCGGCGGCGACATGGCCGCGGAGGGTGGAGTCCACCGTCTTGAGGAGCAGTTCGGCGCCGGCGAAGGCGCGGGCGGCGCGACGGGTGAGGTCGGCGGCGGCGGTCTCGTCGAGGAGACGGGTGCCGAGGTCGACGGCGGTGACGCCGGGGGCCGGCGGTGTCGCCGGGGCGTTGACTGCTGATGCGGGTGGCGTCGTCGGGGTGAGGAGGATGCGGGCGGCGTGGCCCGCGCGGCGGAAGGGGGCGGCGCCGTCTCCGGCGCTGGTGAGGTCGTCGGCGAGGATGGCGAGGGCGGCCATGCCGGTGCCTCCAGGAGTGGTGGGTGCGGTGACGGGTTCGAGTCTCGGCCAGGGGAAAGTGCCGGGACAAACGATTCGTTCTCACACGGCCTGTGAGGAGAATGCACAGGTGAACCTTTGGCCTGACCTGCCCCCGCCGAACACGCTGCTGCCCTTCGAGGCCACGGTGCGGCACGCCAGCATGACCGCGGCCGCGCGGGAGCTCCATGTGACGCACGGCGCCGTGAGCCGGCAGATCCAGAACCTGGAGCGGGCTCTCGGGGTGTCCCTGTTCGAGCGCGGCGCGCGTACGTTGCGGCCGACGCCTCAGGCGCGGCAGCTGGCCGCAGTGGTGCGGGACGCGCTCGACCGGATCGACGCGGCGGCCCGCCAGGCGTCGGGACGTGACGCGGACGGGCCGTTGACGCTGTCGTGCGAGCCGACGTTGCTGATGCGCTGGCTGATCCCCCGGCTGCCGGATCTGACGGCGAGCGTGCCGGAGGTGACGGTGCATCTGGCGGCGGGCGGAGGTCCGGTCGCGTTCGACCGGGGCGGGGTGGATCTGGCGATCCGGCGGGACGACTTCCCGTGCCCGGCGGGGGTGAGCCGTACGCCGCTGTTCACGGAGCGGATCGGGCCGGTGTGCCGGCCCGATCTCGCCGCCGCGGTCGGCCGTCTGCCGCGGCTCCACACCCGGACGCGGCCGGGGGCGTGGGAGGACTGGCGGCGCGCCGCCGCCGACGGGGTCGCGGGTCCGGACGAGGCCGGGGACCCGGTCGGGCAGACCTTCGAGCACTTCTACCTGACGCTGGGGGCCGCGGCGGCCGGTGTGGGCGTGGCGATCGGCCCGTACGCGCTGGTCCGCGACGACCTGGAGCGCGGTCAGCTCGCCGCGCCGTACGGCTTCCGCCCCGACGGCACGCGGTACGTCCTGCTGAGCCCGCGTCCGCCGGAGCAGGACCGGCGGGTGACCCGGGTACTGATCTGGCTGCGCGACCGTACGGCGGAGTTGGAGGCGTAGGACGGGCCCGGGGCCGGGCGGGGGCTCAGGCCTCCGGCGCGGCCTCGTCGGGCGCGGCCTCTTCAGGCGTGGCCGTCCGGCTGACGAGGCGTTCGTACCGCTGCCGGGCCGCCTGGGGCGTGCCGAGTCCGAGGCCGAAGGCAACCTCCGGCCAGGTCATGCCGCGCCCGCGGGCCATCTGGAGGAGGCCGGCCTCGAGCTCGTCCAGCTCGCCTCGGACGAGCGGGACGAGGCTGAGCGCGGCGGTGATGTCCGCCCGGTCGACCTCCGGTTCGCCCTCCTCGCGCAGCGCGGCCCCGCTGAGCAGGAACGACACCAGGCGCACGGCCTCGTGCGGGGCCAGCACATACGGGTTCGTCTGCCGCCGGCGCTGTCCATCGGTGGCGGCGTGCCGTTCGGCGATGCGGAAGAGCGAGGCGTGGACCCGCTGGGCGCGGGCCTGCTCGGGGTCGGCGGGCGTGAAGGGGTCGGCGGCGGAGGCCGGATCGGGAGTCGCTGTCATGACTCCAGCATGCCCGCACACACAAGGTGATGTCAACAATTAGATGTGAACACTTTGTTTTCCCTGCCGTACGGCCGGGTGGTCAGCGGAGCACCTTCACCCGGGTGCGGGGATCCGGCGGACCGAGCGCGAGACCGTTCTCGTCCAGCGCGTTGAGGACGGTGAGCCGGTGGCCGTCCGTGAACACGAACGCGACGTCGACGCCCTCACCGGCCGTCCCGTCGGGCCCGACCCACCGCACGAATTCGACGCGCTCCAGCGTCCGGCCGACCAGGGCGCCCTGCTCCGGGAGCGCGTCGTCCCGCCAGCACAGATCGAAGTCGGGCCAGACGACGGGGCGGTGCGGGTCGCACTGGTTCCAGGTGACGGACAGCTCGTCGAACTTCTTGTGGTTCAGCTCGACCTGTTCGCCGTCGAAGTCGAGCAGGACGGGACAGTCGGCGAACCATTCGTCGTCACCGAGGTCCCACACCACCCACAAGCGTGACAACCGCCGCCCGGCAAGCCCTGCCAACCGGCGCCCGTGCGCCGCCTCGACCGCCCGACCACCGACGAGCCAGTCGGGCCGGTACCCCTCGATCCCGAAGTCGAACATTTCCCCACCTTTCCGAATTTTCCGATGTTTTTCTTATATCGGGTGGAACCACGCCATTCCCGGTGTTGTCTTCCTCTGTGACACCACAGTCCCCACCGCACCAATGAATCGGGGGCGTCATGTTCCATCGCAAGGGTCTCGCGGCCGCCGCCGCGGGCATGCTGCTCACCGCCGGGATCGGCGCCACGATCCCGGCCTCCGCCTCCGCGCCGCAGTCCTCCACCGCCTCCGCCCCGTCGACCGCGCTCGTGGTCAACGCCCGGTGGGGCGGGCACGGCTCCTTCGACCGGCTCGTCATCGACGTGAAGGGCAAGATGCCGCCCGTCACGGTGAAGCCGGTGAAGGAACTGCGGTACGACGGCTCCGGGAACAAGGTTCCGCTCGCCGGGAAGTACTTCCTGGAGATCAAGCTCTCCCCCGCCGCCGCCCACAACGACGCCGGTCAGTCCGTCTACAAGGGGCCCCGGCTCGTGAAGATCTGGCTGCCCGCCCTGAAGGGCCTCGCGCTCACCGGGGACTTCGAGGGCGTCGTCACCTTCGGCACCGCCTTCACCACGAAACCCGTGTACAAGACGTTCACCCTGCACTCCCCGGAGCGCTTCGTCCTCGACGTCAGGCACACGGCCGGCTGCCCCGTCTGAGCCGAAGGACCGGACGGGCCGAGAACCGCGGGCCCGGCCCCACCCCACCGCCGGGCCCGCTCACGGCGCGGTCGTCGCGCCGGCGGCCGCTGCCCCCAGGCGAACGCTGCCACCCCTAGGCGAACGCCGCCGTCTCCAGGTACACCGCAGCGCCCTCTCGCCGCGCCCGCTCGATGTGCGCGAGCCGCTGGAAGTTCCGCGGGGTCATCACCCGCTCCCACTCCGCGAGAGTGTGCACCCGGTACTCCGCGTGCTCCTCCGGATCGAGGACGACCCCCGCGATCTGCTCGTCCGTGAGCGTCCCGCCGTCGAAGATGAAACCGATGTGGTTGACGGGCCAGTCCTCGCCGCACGGCTCGAGGAAGTGCGCGCCGAGCAGCCGCGGCTCGCCCGGGAACTCGATCCCGGTCTCCTCCCGGCACTCCCGTACCGCCGTCTGCCAGGGCGTCTCGCCGGGGTCCATGTTCCCGCCCGGCCACTGCCAGGCCTCCGAGCCGTACACCGAGCGCAGTTGGAACGGCCGGTTCATGGTGTCGGTGAAGTACAGGCAGGCGTACGCCGTCGCCTTCGGCAGCGTCGCGACGTACTCGACGGGTGGCAGCCAGGTCTTCGCCATGAGGTCAGCCTTCTTTCGACGGGTCTCCCGGCCCATCCTCCCGACCGTCCCGCACCGATCCGCTCGCCCCGGCCCGGATCACCGGATCGGGTGAGCCGTCCGCCCACCGCCGGCGTCACTCCTTGTCGAGCGGCTCCCGGATCAGTCGTCGCATCACCCGGCGCTCGTGGAACAGCCGTCCCACCAGTGCGGCACCGTAGACGACGAAACCCACGCCGACCAGCCAGGACTGGAGCACCAGCACCGTGCCGAACTGCCCGTACGTCACCGCGTTCGAGGCGATGAGCGGCGAGAAGACGAACTGCGAGAACACCCGCAGCCCCAGCAGCCCCAGCGAAGTGAGCACCGCCCCGGGGAGCAGCGCCCGCCAGCGGATGCGGCCGCAGAGCAGGAACCGCTGCGACCACCAGAAGAAGAGGAAGGCGCCGACGACGTCGCCCAGAGCCACCAGGAGCGTCAGCTGGGTGGACGACTCGTCGGGCTGGGGCGGGCTCACGAAGAGAAGCAGCGCGCCGACGAGGACGGCGAGCCACACGACGTGCCGCCACATGGTGTGCCAGCGGGCCGTGGGCAGGTCCCAGACCCGTTCGTACCCGGTCTGCACCGCGGAGCCGAAGGTGACGCCGAACGCCGCGAGCGCGGCGAGGCCGAAGGCGGTGGTCCGCTGCAGCGCCTGCCCGGGCTTCCCGAAGAGCCGCTCCACCTCCTCCTGGGAGACCTCGGTGACCCCGAGCCCCGCCACCAGCCAGCGGGCGAAGCCCCGGCCACTGGCCAGGTCTGCGGCGGCGACCACGATGAGCAGCGGAACGAGGGTCAGCAGGCTGAGCGCCGCGAAACCCATCGCCCGGTGCATCAGCTCCATCTCCCGGCCGCGGGCCCAGACCAGTCCGACGGCCGAGGCGATCACCCGCTCGTGGAGCCGGTGGAACCAGTGGCCGTGCGCGGGCTCGGGGCCGGAGGAAGGGGGCATGCACCGTCGAGTACCCGCAAGCGGCGCGGACGTCTCCGCCGTACCGCCGAACGGGTGCTCCGGCAGTGTGCGTTCCGGGTGCAGGCCTGACGGATGAAACGCAGTGAAGGGTTCGGGTCGTTCAGGGTCGGCCGACCGCGCGCGGCGCCACGACGCGGCGCGACTCGCGGGTGCAGACGTCCGTCGCCGCGCTGTCCGGGCCGCCGGGCAGGGTCGCGGTGGAGGCCTGGAGCGCGGCGCTGACCAGGGTGGCGAGCAGGTCGATGTCGGACTGCATGTCCAGACGGACCGTCACCCAGCCCGAGCCCGCGCGGAGTCGTACCGCGGTGGACCCGAGGAGTGCCGGGCGGAGTTTGGCGATCATGGCTCGGGTGAGGTGGACGTCGGCTTCGTGCTCGCCGTGGAAGTGGACGATTTCCTGCGTCGTGGTGCGCAGTCCGAGCTCCGCACCGCAGTGGGCACGGTCGGCGATCAGTGACGGCCAGCTCATCAGCCGTTCACTGGCGTGCCGGGCAGTGTTCATACCCGGATCGTGCCGCCCTTCGGGTGGCTCGCACAAGCGTGATGAGCGAGCAATTCGCGTCGTTACCGCGCCAGTACGCATTGCGGGGCGTATGGGCGCGCGAATCAGGAGGTTTCGGGTGCCCGGCGCAGCGAATGCCGCCGGTGAGCGCGGCCCGTTGAGGCCGACGACGGCCGCCGTACCGGCCGTACGTGATCCGGCTCAGACGACGGAGACCGGGCTTCGGTCCCGTATGCGGGCCGCGAGAACGGCGACGTCGTCCTCCGCGTGGCGGGCGTCGAGCCGGGCCAGTACCTCGTCGACGACGGTCTCCAAGCCCGCGCCGGGCGGCATGTGCAGGGCGGCCAGTCGCTCCAGGGAGTGGTCGATGTCCTCGCCCCGGCGCTCGACGAGACCGTCGGTGAAGAGCAGGAGGGTCTCGTGGGCGGAGAGTTCGCGGGTGCCGAGTTCGTAACCGCCGACGCCGGTGCCGAGCGGCGGCCCGACGGGTACGTCGACGATCTCGGCGGAGCCGTCTGCGGTGAAGACGACAGGCGGCAGGTGTCCGGCGCTGGCGAATCCGGCGGCGCCGCGCGGGGTCGACCTGGATGAGCAGGCAGGTCGCCGGGCGGCGGCCCGGGTCCTCGGCGACGACGGCGTCGAGCTGGCGCAGGACGCGGTGCGGCGGGAGGTCCGTGGAGGCGACCTCCCGGAGGGCCGAACGGTACGCGTTCATGTCAACGGCGGCGTCGAGGCCGTGGCCCATCACATCGCCGACGACGAGCAGGCTGCGGCCGAAATGGAGCCGTACGGTCTCGAACCAGTCCCCGCCGACCAGAGTGCGCTTGCCGACCGGGAGGTAGCGGCCGGCGACCTCCAGGTTCGGGTGGGGACGGCCGGGCTCGGCGACCAGAGCCCGCTGCAGGTGCAGGGCCGTCTCCTCGATGGAGCCGAGGCGGCGCGCGTGGCCCAGGTGGAGCGCTGCCATGCGGGCCGTGGTGCGCAGCGTGGCACGCTCGTGGCCGGTGAACGGGGCCGACGCCCGTGCGACGAGGAGGGTGCCATGGAGGCGCCCCTGGGCGATCAGGGGGACGGCGGCGGCACGGGAGGGCTCGGGGGCGTCCAGGAGCTCGGACGGGCCGGACAGGGCGATCCGGCGGACGGGCTTGGCCTCGCGGGCCGAGCGCGGGCGCGCCTCGGGCGTCGGGCCGGGTCCCGCGGGCCCGGTCACCGGCGGGAATTCGTTCCCCATCGCCTCCGCAGGCGTGTCCTTGACCTCCACAGGTTCG
>NZ_JBICVX010000033.1:0-13077 GCF_043199435.1 Streptomyces sp. NPDC048604 | reverse complement strand
CTCGCGTACCGGCGGAAGATCGCGTCTGCGCTCGAGCGCATCGCCCGTGAACAGGCAGTGGCAGTCGAGCGTTCACGGGTGGCTGAGCAGGCGCGCCGTGAACAGGAGAAGGCTGAGCGGCTCGAGGCCGAGGAGCGTTCACGGCGGGAGCAGGAGCGGGACCGTGAACACGCCGAGCAGCTCGAGCGTGAACGCCTCGAGCGGGAGGCGCAGGAGCGCCGGGAGCAGCGGGAGCACGCGCTCGCCCTCGAGCAGCAGCGTGCCGAGCGGGAGGCTCAGCAGCGCCGGGAGGAGCGCGAGGAGCGCGAGCGCGTGCGCCTCGAGGAGCAGCGCCGCGCCAACCGTGAACAGGCTCAGCGACTCGAGCTGGAGCAGCAGGCGCGTGCCGAGCGTGAGCGTGTGGCCGCGGCTCGAGCGGCCCGCCGTGAACACGCTTCTGCCGCGCCGATGAACACCGGGACCAACGGCGTGAACACGGCCGCCCGGACCGTGAACGCGGAGCAGCAGCCCACCCCCGCGGCGCCCCCGGTGAAGCTCGATGAGCAGGCCGCCCGTGAACACATCGCGGCCGCCGTGAACGCCGATGCCGGGGTGACCGTGCGGGCGCTCGCCGATGAGACCGGCTGGTCTATCGGCTGGGTCTCCACTCGCCGGCAGGAGCTGCAGAGGGGGACGGAGCGATGACCGTCATCCCACTCGGGACCCCTGCTGTGTGGGCCTCCGTCATGGAAGCAGCCGAGCACCGCTGCCAGTGCACCGGAGCGTGCGGCGCGCGGCACGGGGCCACGGGCCTCCAGTGCGGCCGGACCACCGAGCACTACCGGCTCCTTGCCGCTCCCGCCGATCTGCTGCTGACCACCGCGGCGGCCGCGACCGTGCCCGCTGAGCAGCTGCTCGCGTGGTGCTCGAGCTGCCACCGCAAGGCGACCGCCAGGCAGCGGGCCGACGCCCGGGAGCGGGCACAGCACGAGAGCGCTGAGTCTCCCGCCCTGTTCGACCTCTGATCAGCGCCACCGCCCCGGCAGCCAGCCGCGAGGGCGCCGGATCGAATCCGGCCCGGGGCACTCCCACCACTCCCACCACTTGAGATCGGAGACACCGTGGACCAGCTCCCCGCCCTTCCGCAGGTCGTGCAGCTCTCTGACGGCACCTACGTCTACACCTCGCCCACCGGCAGCAACTTGCCCGCCGTACAGCAGCACGTCGGGCAGCCGATCGTCCAGCACATCCACCACGCGCCGCCGGACCGCACCGTGCAGCGCATCGCGCTCGGCTCCGGAGTGGGCGCCGGAGCCGTGGCGGCCGGCGTGTACTTCGGTCCGCTGCTGGTCGGTGTACTGACCGCCATGGCTGCGAACCTCGCGCTCCTGGCACTGCTCGCCGCGGTCTGCGCGTGGGGCGTGGTGACCGTCGTGCGCTCCATCGGGGGCCCGGACGGCAAGTCCGCAGCGAAGACCCTCACCCGCGCCCGCCGCCGCGGCTGACGACCCCCTGTCGTCCCCGGCTCGCCCGGGGGCGGCAGAGGCCCGGACAGCCCCGGCCCGCTACGCCCGACCACGCAGAGGAGCAGCACGTGAGCAACGGATTCTTCACCCCGAAGGACGGCAGCCCGAACAGCTCGAGCACCAACGGCGGCACGGCCGGCCGCACCCGGCACACCCACAAGGAGAAGACCTACAACGTGAACTTCGGCAGCAACGGCGGCGGCGCGGGGGGTGGGCAGCCCGGCGGTAGCCGGATCGGTCAGCAGCAGGGCAGCCAGCAGCAGGGCAACGGCCACCGCGGCGGCACCGCATACTCGCCGCTCGCGGACCCGGAGTTCTTCACCAACGCGGACGTGCGCAACTACTGCGAAGCGGCCAGGGCCGCGTTCATTCAGCTCTCGTTCGACATCGCCATGGCCGCGGAAGTCCTGAACGGGACGCTCCAGGAAGTGCCGGACCCGGAGGGCCGACCCTTCGGCTCAAAGATGCGGGCCCGCCGCGTCACCCGGCGCCTGACGAAGGTGGCCGACGACGCAAAGGACGCGGCCAAGAACGCGGCCGCCACCTACGCCGCGTTCCAGCGCGAGTTCTCCCCGGAGATGCAGAACAACCCGCGCGCCCGGCGGGCGCCGCGCAGGTCGTTCGACTTCAACGGCTGAGCAGCACGTCGGCCCCGGACCGCGGCGTGAGGCTGCCGGATCGAATCCGGCCCGGGGCACTCCGCACGACCATCCAGCACCACCGACCCGGAGGGGAGTGGGCAGCCATGGCCCGCAGCAAGAAGACCAGCACCGGCACCGACGCGAACGCGGAGCAGCGGCACGAGGAGCAGCTCCAGGGGTCGGCCGGCCGCGGTGACCTGACCGGCTACCTGATGCACCGCGCCAAGCCCTACTTGCCTCCGTGGGTGATGGCGGGAGCGGTCGGCATCGTCTCCCCGCTCGCGCACTGGAAGTGGGACGGCTCCGCGGCCGCCGGCGTCGGGCTGACTCTCGCCTCAGTCGCCCTGACCGGGGCGACGTGGTGGGCGGGCCGCTCGACCACGTCGCAGCGCCGCCTCCACTCCGCCATCACTGTGGCGGCCGGCTCCGCGTGGCTGACGTCCGCTGCTCTGGCCGGGCCGACCGCCGGCCCGCTGCTCGACCTCTACCTCATGGGCGCGCCCACGGTCGCCCTGTCGTGGAACGTGCGGCAGGTCATGCGCCGGAACCCCGACGCAGTCGCGGCCGCCGAAGGTGCCGACAAGGGGCTGCTCGAGAAAGTCGGTCTGGCCCGCACCCTGCTCAAGAGCGCGACCGTGGAGCCGAACAGGGTCACCGTGCCGTACCAGCTGCCGGCCGGGGAGCTCACCAACGACGACGTGTCCAAGTCGCTGCCGCGCATCGCCTCCGCGCTCGATGTACCGCCCAACGCGGTACGGGCGAACGCCGACCCGGAGTCCGCGGCCCGGGGAGAGCTGGTCATCGTCCCCGTGGACGCGCTCAAGGGCAGTAACGAGTGGCCCGGCCCATCCGCCCCCGGCGGATCGATCGCGGAGCCGCTCAACGTCGGCGTGTACGAGCACGGGGAGCCGCTGCTCATGTGGATGAGCGGCGACCCGGAGGTGTCCCGGAACGCGATGCACCTGCTCATCATGGGGATGACCGGCAGCGGCAAGAGCGTGTCCGCGCTCGATGCGCTCGCGGAGATCCTCACCCGCTCCGACGTCATCGTGTGGGGCTCCGACCCGGTGAAGGTGACGCAGACGTTCGGCCCGCTCATCCCCGCGATGGACTGGGCGGCGCTCGACATGCCGTCGACGGAGGCCATGGTCTCCGCGCTCTCCGCCGTGATCCCTGCGCGGACCGCGTGGCTCGCCCACTACGGCTACAGCCAGTGGGTGCCGGCGGCCGCGGAGGTGCAGGCGGACGGCTCCCCCGGGATGCCGTACCTCGTGGCGTGGTTCGAGGAAGCGGCCAAGCTGCTCCGGGAAGGGCTCGACCTGACCGGCATCGCGCAGGAAGCGCGGTCGGCCGGCGTCTCCCTGGTGGTCTCGATGCAGCGTGCCTCCGGCTACCAGATGCCGACCGACACCCGCGCGTCGCTCGGCTCGAGTTGGTGCCACGGCGTTCGGGACTCCGGGGATGCCGGATTCGCCCTGCCGGATGCCGCGCTGGACGCGGGCGCCGCGCCGGAGTCGTGGAAGGACAAGCGACCCGGCTACAGCTACCTGGCCGCGAACGGCATCCCGGAGAACGAGTGGGCCACCCCCGCCCGGTCGTACAACATCGGGCCCGACGCGCTCGAGTGGGTCGCCCGGGAGTTCGCCGCGACCCGCGCCCGGATCGACGAGACGACCGCGGCCGCGGCCGCCAAGGCGGCCGGGAGCCTGTTCACCAACCGCGCGCAGCTGCTCGGCACGACGGCCGGCGCGCCCGTACTCCCGGCCGCCGGGGGTGGGAAGGATCAGGGCATGACCCTCGAGCAGCGCGACATGGACGACGACTTCGACGCCGACGACTTCGACCCGGAGGAGGAGCTCCCCGCCCCGGCCGTGACCCTGCAGCTCGCCGAGCAGCCCCCGGCGGACCGCATCGACGTCTCCCCCGCGGAGGCACGGGAGGTGATGGAGCGGCTGCTCGACATGTTCGAGGAAGAGGCACGCGAGACGGTCGGCCCGGTCGACTTCATGGCCTACTGCGACCAGCACGGCCGCTCCCGCGGGTGGGTCTCCGGGCAGGTCTCCCGCATGGTCTCGGCGGGCCGTCTCGCGGAGACGGACACGGCCGGCCGGTACCGCATCGTTCCGCAGCTGGTCGGGGTCTGACGGCCCTGACAGCTCTGACGCCCTGACATCACGTTTCCCTAGGTAGCGGGTGGGTGTCACCCCTGTCAGACGCCCGGCCTGACGCTCCTGACGCCCTTCCCTGACACCGACAGAAGCGCCCCTCACCAACCCGGGTGAGGGGCGCTACTGCGTGCAGTAGGTACTGCGGTACTGCGTGCCGTCACCGGAGTTCGCGGAGGTCCTCGAGGACGCGCGCCGCCAAGTCGTCGTCATCCGTGAGCCGACGCACCAACACTCGCATCACGTCCGCGAGCGGCACGTCCGTCACCTCGAGCTCCTCCGCTGCGTCGCCCAGCCACCGCTTGAGCCTCCGGTGAAGTTCCGGCGCCATGTCGACCGTGGTCCGCACCGGCTTGGTTCGCACGGTCGCCGGGCGCCGCGGGGCTGGCGCATCGTCCTGACGCCCGGCAGCTGCTCGCATCATCCGGGCTTCCCGCTGCGCGGCCGTCTCCCGGGCGCTCACCGGCTGCTCGCGTCTCGAGCGAGCAGCTCCGTCGCCAGTTCGTCGTAGGCCGATCCGGGTGCGTGGACCGGCCCGCCGAAGCTCTGTGCGTACAGCTCGAGCCGCGGCACGGTGGTGGACAGCACGTCGTGACCCTGCGCTCCGAGCACCCTCCGCGCCATCGGCCCGGACGACGCCCCGGAGACCACGCGGTTCAGGAGCACGCTCGAGCGCGCTCCGTCCGGGCGCACCGCCTCCAAGTCGTCGACCTCGCCCCTGATCGGCGCCATACGGTCGAGCTCGACGCCGGCCGGGGCGACCGGCAGCACGAGCTCCCGGGCCCAGCGCATCGCGGACCGCGCGATGCCGGCGTGGTCCTCGATCTGGGGGACATCGACGATGGCAACATCCATTCCGCCGGCCACGTCCGGGATGCGGCGGTGCAGATCCTTCACCGGCAGGCCCGCCACGCGGAACGGGAAGCCGTCCGAGAGATCGGACCAGCGGAGGGCGGAGGCTGCCGGGTCGGCGTCGACCAGCAGTACGCGGAGCCCCCTGGCGTGGAATGCGTGGGCCAGCCAGACAGCGGACGTCGTCTTGCCTGTCCCTGGCTTGAGATTGACGAGAGAGATGCTCAGCACGGCCGCGACGATACCGAGCGGAGCTCAGTGCAGTGGCGGCGGCACTCCGCCATGCAGTAACTACTGCACGCAGTACAGGCGCGCCGACCGCTGAGACACTCATCCGGTGACACAGCACCGCCGCACGCTCGGCACTGGCCCCCAGACCCCGAGCAGCCCGCCAGCGCCCCCCAGTCGCCCCGGGACGGCCGCGGGGCGGGCAGCGGACCGTAATCCCCTCCCCGCCCCTCAGGGGCGCGCACAGCCGCCGGAGCGCCGACCGTTGGGGCAGGGGCCGGACCGGAAGGACAAAGGGGGTTCCCCTCTCGGGGAACCCTGACGGACGTACCCGGCCGACCCACCCGGCGGGCGGCGGAGGGTGACGGTCGGTCACCCTGTCCCCGCCTCTGCGTCCGTTGTGTTCCCTCGTGTCATCCCGTGGCGCGCCTGTACGCACCGAATCGCTCTCACCATTGCTGTTACATCTATGCCCATAGATGTGTACAGTCGGGGGTGTTGGGGAGCACCGTGCTCGCCTGGCAAGGGGGTTGGTCGTGCGGCAGACACCGGAGACAGCCAAGGAACGGGAGCAGGCACTCGCGATCGCGGAGCAGGTGGCCAATCTGCTCGGGCAACTGGACGCGCTGCAGCCCGGCAGCGTGCGAGCAGGCGCCGGCCGAATCAGCGGCCCGGGGCTGGAGATCCGGGACAGCGGCGGGCAGTGGATCGTGAGGGCGGACCGATGACGACACCCCGCACACCCGCCCTCCGTCTCGTACTCGTCCGCCGCGTCTCCACTGCCGGGCAAGCCGTCGACGGCTACGGGCTGGACGCGCAGGAAGCCGACTGCCGGCGCTGGGCCAAGGGACAGACCGCACCCCGCGTCCGCATCGTGCACATGGTCACGGACGGGGACGGCAAGGGCGGAAAGTCCGGGACCAGCCTGCTCGATGAACGTCCCGGACTGATGGAGGCAGTCGAGTGGATCGCGGACGGCCGCGCAGACGGCATCCTGGCGCCGAACCTCGACAGGCTCGCCCGTGAGCTCACCGTGCAGGAGGCCGTCCTGTCCTACGTGTGGGCACTCACTGGCCGCGTCTTCACCGCCGACCACGGCGAGCACCTCGAGGACGACGCATCCGACCCGATGCGCACCGCCATGCGACAGATGCGCGGAGTCTTCCACCAGCTCGACCGCGGACTCATCGTCAAGCGGCTCACAGAGGGCCGCACCGCCAAGGGCGCCAAGGGTGGCTACGCCTACGGCGCTCCGCAGTACGGGCAGCAGGCCATCGACAACGAACTGACCGCAGACGAACAGGAGCAGCAGACGCTCGAGCAGATGCACGCCTGGCAGGCAGAGGGCGTGTCCATCCGGGGGATCTGCGAGCGTCTCAACACGGCCGGCATCCCATCTAAGCGCGGCGGCCTCTGGCACCCGACCACCGTTGCCCGACTGCTCTCCCCCGACGCACGGGAAGCCGCCCGGCAGCAGTCCGCGCAGGCCCGCGCCGAACGCAAGGAACAGCAGCGCCGTGACCGCGCCGCTCGCCTGCTCGCCCAGCGCTGACGGACCAACGCCCGACCACCAACCGCCCAAGGGGGAGACATGAAACGCCGCCGCTACACCGCAGAAGAGATCAACGCCACCGAACTCCGGCCCCTTGGTGACGGAGCCTGGGAGGCCGTCCTCGTAGGCGAAGCCATCGGCCGCGTGCAGCACCGGTACTCCGGCGGAGGCCGGCGCCAAGGCTGGGAGGCGACGACTCCGAACCTGACCCGCGTGCCACACCGCGGTGAAGGGACCTACGCCAGGACCCGGCAAGCGGCACTGATCGACCTGATGATGTCTCTCGGCCTCAGCAGCTGACCAACCACCGCCCCTCACAACGCAGGCCCGTAGCTGCTCCCCAGCTACGGGCCTTGTCGCTTGTCGCTTGTCTTGTCGCTTGTCTTGTCGCTTGTCGCCTCCCTGCTCAGAGCACCCCCGGGGGGAGTAGGTCCGTTCTTTGAGCAGCACCCGAGCGACCCCAAAGCACTTGTCGCCCGGTTTTTTGCGCGGCGGATTTGCAAGCTGGCCGGCCCGACCACTGCCGAGTTTCTGGACTTTCTGGACCCCCTACCCGCGCGCACGCGTAAGGACTGCCGCGAGCGCTCGATCCGGTTCCACCCACCCCTCGCGCGCACATGAGCGGTGAACGTGCCGCCCCATAGACGTGCCGCTTCTGCCACATCACGAAAGTCGTGTCGCAGGTGGGCCGGCACACCTGAGCGCCGCTCTGCGCCGAATCCCGGGGGCAAGGCAACTGTTGGGCAAGGGTTGTGCAATCTGAGGGGGGTCACACCCCCGCCGGCCCCGGCCCGGACCGCCGGGAAGGTCTCCGCCCGGTGCGGCAGGTTCAGAACTTTGCGCGGGGGAGCTGCCGGTCTCCGCCCGCGGCTCCAGGCGACAGACATTGAGGAGCGGCTACGCCGCACGACCCTCGAGCGGCACCCGCCAGACAACCTTGGGTCCCGTGCCGCCCGGCGGGGGGTGGGTGGCTGCTCTGGGGCTCACCACCCCCCGGCGGAGGCCCGCGGACGGCCGGCGTCGGATGCCGTGTTCCGGGTTCCGTTCCGGCTGTTCCGGGTTCTTCTGCTTACCCCTCTATGCGTAGGGCGGAGCTGCCAAGCTGAGAAAGCTGGAACAGCCGGAACGGGACCTGGAACAGGAATGAAGAAACCCCCTACCGGCGGACTGCCGATAGGGGGTCTGAACTGCGGTTTCAGTCTTCAGGAACGGTTTCTACGGCGAACCGGACCCCGATCCAGCTCCGGTAGGACGTTCCAACTGGAGCAGCGTCCCATCGGGCAGCAACGCTCTCCGGCCGAGACAGTCCATCCCGGGCCCGGATTTTCTTCCGGTGGACCCCATGAGCAGCCGTTCGGTCGTGCCCCTCGAACCGGGCTCCGAAGGTCTTGTCCGACCACTTGGGGTGGTCCTTGGCGGTCAGCCACGCGTTGAAGTCGGAGAGCAGGTCTGAGGACAGGACGTGGGAGTTGGCGGCTGGCTCGAGCCGGTCCATCCAGTAGGCCAAGATCAGGTCAGAGTCTGCGCGCCACTTCAGACTGTCGGAAACGACGACTTCAGGGTGGGGCGGCATGACCCGCTTGGCCTCATACCAGCGGCGCGCGCCTTCAACGAGCCACGCGAGCACTGCCTCTCCCTGCTCCTTCCCGTCCATGAGGCGCTGCCGCAGGCCGGGGTCACCCACTCGCTCATGGGGGCCGGAAGGCTGCTGCCCCGGCTTCAGGAACTTGTAGGGGAATGTCACGAGCACCAGCCGGCGCCACGTCCCGTGGTCCGTCTCGGAGACCACCGGCAGGTAGTTGGTAGAGATCAGAATGCTGTGGGTCGACGACCACTCAACGGTGTCCTGCTTCATGTACCGGGCTTTCATGGTCGGCGTGCCGACCACGTCCTTGAGTCGCTTCACGTTCAGGCGCCGGTCCTCCGGCAGCTCCTCAGCAACGGCGAGTCGTGCCCCCCGGAGGTCCATCAGTTCTGTCGGGTGGGAGCCGGGATCTGCCAGCAGCACCCGGTCAGACATGAGAGTGCCGTACCCGCCCCCGATGCATCGCCGGATGGTCTCCAGGAACGTCGACTTGGCGTTCTCCCCAGACCCCTTCAGAACGAGCAGCACGTCATCGGGAGTCATGTGCCCCGTGACGCTCTGCCCGGTCCGCACCTGCATCCAGTCGGCCACCTCCGAGGGGAGCGCCGTGAGTGCCTTGTCCCAATCGGGATGGGTGGCGCCCTTCCTGTAGGCGGCGGCCGTGATGTGGGTCAGGTACAGCCAGCGGTCGTGCGGGTGGAGTTCACCACTCTTCAGGTCGACCACCCCAGAGGGGGTGTTCAGCAAGTCCGGGTGAGCGTCGAACATGTCGTCGCGAACCTGCAGGATGCCCTTTGCCAGTTCGACCAGCGCGACCAGCCGGCCCTTGCTGAGGAGCCCCATCAGCTCCTGCCGCTTCCGCCAGTCCGTATCCGGCGCGCGCAGCTTCTTGGAGACCGCATCGACCATGTACAGACGCACGGTCTCCGTGACGGTCTGCTGGTTACTCCGCTCCCAGCGCTTGCCGTCCCAGCGCATCCACCCCAGACCGGCAGACCAGCAGTAGGACTCCGAGAGGACCCGCTCGCAGACGCGCTCAGCGAGGATCGCGTCTGTCGTCTCAGCCCCTCCGGCGGCCGAAGATTCGGGGGTCGGACGCTGCTTCGCCACCGATGCTTCTGCCTGCTCTGTCTTCCACTGCTCGAACGCAGAGATCTCATCCGCTGAGGCGCCCTCGAGAGCCTGCCGCGCCTTCTCCTGCCGGGCCTTGTCGCGCTGGAACGCGCTGAACGCCAGTACGTCAGTCTCTGCGGTCACGCTGCACCCGCCCCGCTGCCGTCGCGCACGCCGCGCTCCCACCCGGATCGGATCGTCCGGAGCGATTCCCGTTCGTTCTGCCCTGAAGCGAGCGCCGCGGAGAGCAGCTGCTCCCGCACGGTCGACTCGTCCAGCACGGCCGGCGCGGTCTCGTGCAGCTCACCCAGCCACCGGGCGGCGGAGAACAGACTGCGATTCCGCTCGCCCTCGCCCGCGCTTGCGACCTTCTCGACCGCGCTTGTCAGACCGGCGGCCGCGGCCCGCTCCGCTCGGGTGCCGGACGGCAGGGCGTGGACGGGAGCAGGTCGACGGGCCGGAGCCGGGACTACGGCAGGCCGGAGCCGCTCGAGCAGCCACCCCGGCAGCGGCTGCGGAAGCAGGCCCGCCGGAGAGGCGCGCCGGTATGGAATCTCCTGAGCTGCGGAGTAAGACCCGGCCGCGATGACCAGCCCGCCCACCCCGCGCACGTCGATGAGCGGCCCGAGATGCGGAGCAGTCGGCCCGGCCCCGGTCGCGCAGCCGATGAGCGGCCCGTCCGCGGGCTGCTGGAAGTACAGATGGATGCCGCCGGAGGGGGTGAGCACCATGTACGTGTCGGGCCACTCGCCGCCGGCCGCGGCCGCCAGTCGCTCGAGGACATCGGCCCCGGACGAGACGTCCGCATACTCGTCAGGGAGGACCGTGCCCGGCTTCTTCATGTCGAGGTCCACCACGAGCAGGCCGCGCCCATCGGCGCCCCGCCCCGTGAGCAGCCCCACGTGGGCCCGCTTGAATCGTCCGGACCACCACGCGGAGACCTGTTCCGGGTCGGAGAACGGGGCCAGCTGCTCCGGGGCCGCGTCGCGTCCGAATCCCGCGACCATGGGGCCCTTGTCGGTTCGGCTGCAGGGGATGACCGGGTAGCCGCGACGCACCCACGTCAGAGCGACGGCACGCTGCTGCTCCGTCACACTCCCGGACTGCCGCATGGACGCGCCGTCCACGGATGCCCCCTCGCGGGGGGTGGTCAGCTTCCTATCAAGGGAGGGGCTGACCTGCGGTTCTTTATGCACTTGCGCCCCCATTGGGGTAGGGGGCGGCACCGGGAGGGGTGGACAGTCAGTCTGAAACCCAAGTCACCATCATTGGCGAAGCTGTCCTACTCTGGCGTTCAGTGCCCTGCTAAGCACAGTGCTCGCCAGAGTCCTTCCCTCTCCCGGGTTGCCGCCCGGTGGGTATGGTCTCCGGTATGCGCCCCGAGGGGTCCGACGTTCCTAGGCGTCGGGCCCCTCACGCATGTCTGCGGCCGTTAGGCCGCGGCCGGAGGGTTCTCGCTGTTGAGTTCTGAGCGGTGAATCCGGATGATCCTGCCGGTCTGGCCGATCCTCCGGATCCGGAGCTCTCCACTGGTCGCCCAGCGATTGACTGTCCGTGCCGACACCCGGAAGTGTTCGGCGACTTCGCGGACCGTCAGCCACTCAGCTTCGGACTGTGCGTCCACTGCGGCCTCCTGACCCTCTGCAACCCAGCTCCCCAGAATCGCCGTACGGCGTTCTGCGGCTCTTGCGTCTCAGGAGACGATACCTGCCATGGTCGACACCCGCTGGGGCCCTCTTCCCCCCCTTCACGGGCTTTCTTGGAGGGGAGTTGGAGATGCTCGGGCGTTCCAATCGTGGAATGGCCCGTCAAATCTCGGAAGATCCCGGAGAGTCTCAGTGAGTCTGGGTGAGTTTGGGTGAGTCTCGCCCCATCACTGAGAAGAGACCTGCCACAGTCCGGGCGCGTAAACGTCCTCCCAGACTTCAATCGGGCCGTTCTCGTCGTGAAAGGTCGTATGCAGGACGAGAACGGGAACGGCGGCAGTGGCGGGCGCCTCCACCTCGAGTGCTGCCAGTTCGTCAGCGGAGGCCAGGCGAGCGCTCCGTCGTTCCGGCCCGCGGGTGACTTCCCGTCCGGTCCGCTCCGTGTAGGTCTTTTGCCAGAACGGCTTGAGCTGCCCCGACTGAGAGAGCTCGGGCACGTCTGCAAGCGCGCGGCTGTGGATGCAGGACAAGGCAACGACGGTGGGCCGGCCGTCCTGCCGGAACACCCGGCGCCGGATCACGATTTCGTCGTACAGCTCGACATCGAGTTGCTCGGCAATGTCGGGGTCGGCGCAGCTGCGAATCATCGCCACGTGGTCCGTGCTGGTTTCGCCGGCCGCGTAGGTCTTCCCGGTGCGCTCGAGTCGTTCGAGCCGTGCCGCTCCCGTTGACGCGACGCGGGACCGGGTGGCGACGACGGTCCCGAGGCTTCCCCGTCCCGTGGCGAGCCCCTCCGTCTTCAGCACGGCCAGTGCCCGGCTGACTGTCTTCGCGGAGACGTCGAACTGCTCGCGGATCTCCTGCACGGACGGCAGCGCGTCTCCGGGGTTGAGCTGCCCGTCCTGAATCAGCGTGCGGAAGTGGCGCGCCACGTCGGCGTACCCCGCGCCGCTTGCCTTGTATGCCACGGCTTGACCCCTTTCGAGAGTGAAGAGCTCTCCCCCCAAGGTACATGATGAACCACCGAAGGTACATTACTTGCCCGTCGAGGGTTATCGATGTACCTTCAATGGTGCCGCAAGGTTCATCATGTACCTTGCAGCGCCCAACATCGTCATGTCATGGCACGGCCCCGGTGGCTAGACCGGGGCCGCTGTCGGACCGGACCCCCGGGAGGGACCGAGCCATGGGCGACATTACCGAGCAGGCCATGACCTGCATGACTGACGCGGAGCGGGAGGAGCTGTCCCGCAAGGTCGCGGAAACGAACCGGCGCAGCGAGCAGGGCCGCGGGGGTGGGCAGTCATGACGCTCGCCACCATGTCGCCCGAGCAGCTCGAGGGTGCCGACAAGACCCTGCGCCGCGGTACGTGGACCATCACGGCCGGCGCCGTTCTCTTCTCCGTTTTGACCGTCACGCCGCTTGTCGAGCGGGTGACTCCGGCTGGGTGGCAGTGGACCGCACCGATCCTGCCGGTCGTGGTGGACACCGCCGTCGTCATCGTCGTGCGACTGGACTCCACGGTCTCCCGCCTGGGAGGCAGCACCGGCGGTTGGCCGGCATTGCTCCGGTGGATGACGGGTCTGATGACCCTGCTGCTGAACGTCGGGGACTCCGCACTCACGGGCGACATGGTCGGCGTTGCCGTTCACGCGGTCGCCCCGCTGCTGCTCATCGTCACGGCGGAGGCTGGTCTCGCGTACCGGCGGAAGATCGCGTCTGCGCTCGAGCGCATCGCCCGTGAACAGGCAGTGGCAGTCGAGCGTTCACGGGTGGCTGAGCAGGCGCG
>NZ_JBICVX010000032.1:0-22494 GCF_043199435.1 Streptomyces sp. NPDC048604 | reverse complement strand
CCGGTGAAGCCGTAGAAGTGGGCCGAGTAGACCAGCTTGCCCGAGTGGATCAGCGTGTTGGAGAGATTGCGGACCGGGGCGAGCGTCGGCCGGCCGTGCGGGAACATCCCCTGCGGGATGCCCTGCCAATTGATGCCCTCCATGATGATGAGCAGGTCCGGGTTGGCTTCGAGGATCTTGTTCCCGGCCTTCTGGAAGGCTTCGTACAGATCGTGCTCGTTGCCCCAGCCCCAGTTGGGGTCGTCGTTCCAGTCCCGGCGGACCTCGTTGCGCAGGTCCGCGCCGACCACTCGCTTGTTCGACTTGTAGCGCTCCGTCAGGAACAGCCAGTTGTCGATCCACTCCTCGGTGGACTGGCTGGTGTTCCAGCGCTCGTTGCCGTCCAGGCCGCAGCACCAGCGATAGGTGGTGGTGTGGTTGTTGAGGATGACCGCGAACCCGTCGTCCGTCAGCGCCTTGACCACCGCGTCGAAGACCTCGAGCGGGGTCTTGTCCTCCAGCTGCGGGTTGGCCGCGACAGCGTCGCTCGGCACCGTGCTCTCGTCGGCGATCATCGCGTCGGAGTACGGCAGCCGGATGGTGTTCAGGCCCAGCGCGTGGAAGTCCGCGAGGATCTTGGCGATCGGGGTGCGGTCCAGACCGAGCGGAATGTTGTTCGACATCTGGTCGGCCTGGTGCTCGGCCACGTCACTCTCGCTGCCGCTGCCCTCCCACGTGCCCTGGGCACCGGCCCAGTTGCCGGCCTTCAGCTTGAAACGGTTGCCCTTCGCGTCGACGATGTACCGGCCCCGCGTACTCAGCGGGCCGGTCCAGGAGGCCGCCAGCTGGGGCCCCGTCAGCGCGACGGGGGCGCCGGTCGCGGCGGCGGGGACGACGGCGACGGCCGAACCGGGGAGTGCGCTGAACACCAGCGCTCCCGTGGCCAGCGCGGCGGTCAGGGCCCGGGCGACGTTCGCCCCGAGCGGGCCCGCGGATATGGGTGATCTCATGGTGCTGTCCTCCAAGATGTGGGGTGTGAAGGAGGTACTGCATGTACTGCATTCACCGGACCGGCGGTCCGGAGTCGGGGGCCGAAGGGGCCGCCGTCAGCCCTTGAGGCCGGTGTGGGCGATGCCTTCGACGATGTGGCGCTGAGCGACCAGGAACATGACCACCAGTGGGGTGATGGTCACGACGGCACCGGCGAACAGGCCGGGCAGGTTGATGGTCTGCGCCGTGAGGAAGGTGGACAGGGCGATCTGCGCCGTCCAGGCGGACGGGTCCTGGCCGATGACCAGGGGCCACAGGAAGGCGTTCCAGCTGTCGATGAAGGCGAGCGCGCCGAGCGAGGCGAGCATCGCGCCGGACGTCGGCAGCGCGATCCGGCGGTAGATGCCGAGCCAGCCGAGACCGTCGAGGCGGCCGGCCTCCTCGAGCTCCCGGGGGAGCTGCAGGTAGAAGTTGCGGAACAGCAGGACCGCGAAGGGGTTGAAGAGTCCGGGGACGATGAGGCCCCACAGGGTGTTGACTCCGCCGAGCGAGCCCACGACGACGAACGTGGGTACGAACGTGGCCGAGCCGGGGATCATCAGCGTGGCGAGGACGAGGCCGAGCACGACACCGCGTCCGGGAACCGGGATGCGGGCGAGCGCGAATCCGGTGGCGGAGGCCAGCAGCGTCGACAACGGGGCCGTGATCACGGCGATCAGCAGGGAGTTGCCCAGGGCCTGTCCCATGTGCACGGCGGGGTCGCTGAACAGGGAGGTGAAGTTCTCCCAGTGCATCGTCGAGGGCCACCAGGTCCACTCCGGCGCCGTCAGGGTCCGCGTGTCCATCAGCGCGTTGCGCAGCATGAGGTAGAACGGGCTGAGGAACACCACCATCAGGACTCCGGCCAGCAGGCCGCGTGCGGGGCGTCGCAGGCCACGCACCCCTTCTCGTAGAGTCTCCACCGGGCTCACTCCTCGCTCTTTCCGAGGCCCGTGATCCGCCCCTGGATCAGCGTCGCTCCGACGATCAGGGCCGTGAGGACGAAGGCCCCGGCCGATCCGAGACCGTAGTTCTGGGCGCTCATCGCGGTGTCGTAGAGGTACATCATCGGGGTCTTCACCGGCGCGGTGCCCGTTCCGGAGAGACCGCTGCCGAACAGGTTGTAGAACTCGTCGAACGCCTGGAAGGCCGCGATGAACAGCAGCATCAGGACGGCCACCGAGGTGTTGCGCAGCATCGGCAGGGTGATTCGGCGCAGCAGACGCAGCCCGGTGGCTCCGTCCAGGGCCGCGGCCTCGTATACCTCCTTCGGGATCGCCTGCAGGCCCGCGAGGAAGAGCACCATGTAGAAGCCGACCTGGAGCCAGAGCCGCAGGGTCACGAGGGCGATCAAGTACAGCGGGGGCGTGTCGGTCTGCAGCCAGGGGACGAACTCCATCCCGAACCAGCCGCCGATCATGTTGGCGATGCCCGCCGGCATCCCGCTGAACAGCGACATCTTCCACACCAGCGCCGCCGCGACGTAGCTGACGGCGGCCGGGACCAGGAACGCGGTCCGCAGGACGGCCCGGCCCCGCCGGATCCGGTGCACAAGCAGCGCGAGGCCGAGCGAGGCGGCGAAGGTGACCGGCACGATGAACAGGGTGAAGAGCAGGATCTGGACCAGCGAGGTCCGGAAGACGGCGTCGCCGAACAGCTGCCGGTAGTTGTCGAGCCCCACCCAGTCCCCGAGCGCGATGGTGCCTTGGGCGTCACTGAGGCTGAGCAGGAGGCTCCAGCCGATGGCGATGTACTTGAACACTCCGAGGCCGATCAGCATCGGGGCGGTGAGCAGGGCGAACACCGCCCAGGTGCGCAGGTCGGCTCGGCGGCGGGGCCGGGCAGGGGCCCGCGGAGTGTCCGCGGGGCGCCCTGCTCGCTCGGACCGTGGAACGGTGTGCGAGGTCGCGTTCATCAGGTCAGCTGCTTGTCCACGGCGCTCTGCGCCTTCCCGGCCGCGTCGGCGAGGAGCCGTGCGGGGTCCCCTTGGCCGGCGACGATCTTCGCGGCGGCGGCGGCGAACGGGGTGCCGGACGCGGAGTCCCAGGTGTTCGGGTTCTGCGCGCCGTACTTCGCGGCCAGCACGACGGTCTCCCTGGCGGCGCCCTTGGTGAGCTTGTCGGCCGAGGCGGCGGCGGACTTGCGGGGCGGGACGTGGAAGCCGTAGCTCTCGGACCAGTCCTTCTGGTGCTCGGTCTGCTCGATCCAGAGCCACTGGACGAACTTCTTGGCCGCGTCCACGTTCTTACCCTTGGCGTTGACGCAGCTCGTCCAGCCGCCGACCCGCATGACCGGAGTGCCGCCGGCCTTGAAGGCGGGCCACGGCAGGATGCCGAAGTCGTCGCCGAGAGCCTTCTCGATCGCGGGCATGGCCCACAGTCCGCACCACTGCATCGGCGCGACGCCCTGGACGAAGGCCGCGGGGTCCCACCAGTCGGTGGTGAAGCCGAGCAGCAGGGACTTGTCGTCGTGCAGGCGCTTCAGGGCCGTGACGGCCTCGACGGCCTGGGGCGTGGCGAAGCCCACCTTGCCGTCGGCGACCAGCTGGCCGCCGTTGGAGAACACCTGGAGGATGTGGGTGTCGCCGATGCCGTCGTTGCCGACGAACAGCCCCTTGCTCTTCTTGGTCGTCAACGCCTTTGCAGCAGCGACGAGGGCGTCGAAGGTCTGGGGCGGGGCTATCCCCGCCTTGGCGAGGACGCTCTTGCGGTAGTACAGCATCATGACGTCGTCGATCATCTTGACGCCGTAGAGCTTCCCGTCGACGGTCACCCGGTCGAGGTTGCTCTGGGTGAAGTCGGCCTTGGTGCTGCCGTACTGCTCGTCGAGCGCGGCGACCTGACCGCGCCGGGCGAGCCCCTGGGTGAAGTCGCCGTGCTCGAAGACGTCGGGGGCCGCGTCGGTGAGCAGCGACGCGTTGAGCTTGGCCGTGTAGTCGCCGGGCACCCAGGTGACCTTGACCGCGATGTCCGGGTTCGCCTTGGTGAACGCGGCGGCGTAGCGGTTGAGGGCCTGCTGGGTGCCGGCCTCGCCGTAGGCGTGGGACCAGACGTTCAGGGTGGTCTTCGCCCCGGACGAGGAACCGCCGGTCGGGTTGGTGCTGCAGCCGATCGCCGCCCCGGCGACGAAGAGGAGGGATCCGCCGAGGAATCCTCTCCGGCTAAGCTGGGCTCTCTGTGCGCTCATGTCGCTTCCTTGCGTGGTGGTGGAGCGTACGGGTTGTGTTGTCCGGCGGGGCCGGTGTCCGACATTCACGGCTGGCAGGCGGTGACGGACATCGGTCACGTCGGAGACGTGGGCCGCTGATCGGGTCTCCGGTCATGCGGCGATCATGAGGTGCCCCTTCGTCGGGGTCCGCGGCGTCCTCAGGGGAAGAGCGCCTGGATGCTGACGACGGCGGCGGCTCGGGCCCATTCCTCCCAGGGCAGGGGTGTCAGGGTCAGCGGACATTTCGCGGCCGCTTTGAAGCAGTGCGCGGCGTACGCCTCCTTGATGTGCACGCCGAAGAGGTCGTAGGTGTCGAGCCCTTCGCCGGTGACGACGACGCGTTCGGGCCCCACGAGGCTGACGAGGTTGGCGATGCCGACCCCGATGGCCTTGCCGGCCCGGGCGAAGGCCTCCTGTGCGGCGGGATCTCCGTCGCGGGCGAGGCGGACCGTGCCGTCGAAGTCGAGGTCCGTGCGGCCGGTGGCCCGGCGTACCGAGCCGAGGATCGCGTCGCTGGAAGCGATCGCCTCGACGCATCCGGTCGAGCCACAGTGACAGCGCGGGCCTGCCGGATCGACACTGATGTGACCCATCTCACCGGCCACCCCGTAGGCGCCCTCGACCAGCCGGCCGTTGACGACGATCCCGGAGCCGATGCCGGCGCCGATCGTGACCAGTGCGAAGTACTCGGTGCCGATGCCGTCGCCGAACCAGTGCTCGGCGACGGTCAGGGCCTTGACGTCGTTGGCGATCGCGACGTTCAGCCCCGTGGCGCGGGCCACGGTCTCGGCCAGCGGCACGTCACGCCAGCCGGGGAGCACCGAGTAGCGCACGAGCCCACCGGGCCGGTCGACGTCACCGGAGACGGCGATGCCCACGTGCCGCGTCCGGGCGCGGAACTCGGGCTCCGCGTCGAGGAGTTCGTCGACGAGGTCGGCGATCAGGGCGCACACGGCCGTCGGGCCGCGGTCGTCCAGCGGTCGGCTCGCGTGGACGCGGGGCCGGGACCGCAGATCGCACACCGTGCCGTACAGCATGTCGGCACTGATCTTCACCCCGACGAAGAACTCCCGGTCAGGGGTGACGGACAGCGGGTTCACCGGGCGTCCGGCCCCTGGAGCAGTGCGCTCCGGAGGGAGTTCGTGCAGGTAGCCGTCGTCGATCAGCGGCCTGGCGGCCTTGGTCACCGCGGTCGAGGAGAGTCCGGTGCGGCGGGCCAGCTCGACCCGGCTGAGCGGGCTCTCGGCCAACAGCAGGCTCAGGATGGCGGTTTCGGCCGGCGCGGAAACCAGCGGCCTTGATTGCTTCGGAAACACGGCGGCAACGTACCGGTAAATAAATAAGTTCGTCCAGTATTGATTTTCGGAGAGCGGCGACCCTACTCTCGGCTCACTTCCGTGCCTCTTCGGGGGCGTTGACGACGGCCGCCCCTCCGCCGCGCGCCGATCCTCACCTTCGCTCGACCTCTCCCTGGGACCACTCGTGCCTCGAACGTCCTCGACCGTCTCGTTCGACCGCGCCCTCGGGCTCGCGGTCCTCCGGACCCCGCACACCATGTACGCCGTACGCATCGGCGCCGACGACAGCCCCCGGCATCTGCACTGGGGGCCCGTCCTCGACGCCGAAGAGCTCCAGGCACTCCCCGACGCGGCCTCCCCCGCGGCGAGCAGCTTCGAGGCCGACGCCGCACCGGACGAACTGGCGCCGCAGACCGGAGCACGTTTCGGGCCGGCTGGCCTCCAGGTCCGCTTCGCCGACGGCACGCGGGGCGCCCAATGGCACTTCGCCGGCCACCGCGTCGAGGGCGGCGAGCTGCGCCTGCGCCTGGTCGACCGCCGCTATCCGCTGGCCGCCGAGCTCTGCTACCGGGTCCGTCCCGACAGCGACGTCATCGAACGCTGGACGGAACTCACCCACACCGGGACCGAGTACCCGGGTCCGGTCGCGGTCGACGACCCGATCACGGTCGACGGTCCGACCGCGGTCGACGGCCCGATCACGGTCGACCGGCTGGACTCCGCCTCCTGGACGGCGCCGGCCCTGCCCGACTACCGGCTCAGCCACCTCGTCGGCGGCTGGAACAGCGAGTTCCAGCTGTACCGCGACCGGCTCCCTGTCGCGGAGACCGTCCTCACCAGCCGCCGCGGCCTCACCAGCCACCACGCCAACCCGTGGCTCGCCCTCGACGACGGCACCGCGGGCGAGGACGACGGCGAGGTCTGGAGCACCGCCCTGGCCTGGAGCGGAAGCTGGCGCGTCACCGTGCACCGCGACCCGGTCGGCCGCACCACCTGGACCGGCGGCTTCGGCCACGAAGGGCTCTGCTGGACCCTCGGCCCGGGCGAGACGCTCCGCACCCCGGTCTTCGCCGGCCTGTACACCCGCGGCGGCTTCGGCGCCGCGAGCCGCGCCTGGCACACGTACATCCGTGCCCACGTGCTGCCCTTCCCCGACCGGGACCGGCCCGTCCTGTACAACTCGTGGGAGGCCACCGGCTTCCACGTCGACCACCCCGGCCAGCTGCACCTGGCCCGCCTCGCCGCACGCGTGGGAGCGGAGCTGTTCGTCGTGGACGACGGATGGTTCGGCGCACGCACCAGCGACCGGGCGGGCCTCGGGGACTGGACACCCCGGCCCTCCGCCTTCCCCGACGGCCTGCGGCCGCTCGCCGACGAAGTGCACGGCCTGGGCATGGACTTCGGGCTGTGGGTCGAGCCGGAGATGGTCAACCGCGACAGCGACCTCTTCCGCGCCCACCCCGACTGGGTCGTCCACACACCGGCCCGGGACGCCACCGAGCTCCGCAACCAGCTGATGCTGAACTTCGCCCGCCCCGAGGTCCAGGCGTGGGTGCTGCGCACCCTGGACGGGCTGGTGCGCGACAACGCGGTGGACTGGCTCAAGTGGGACGCCAACCGGGTCGTCACCGAAGCGGGTTGGCCCGGACACCCCGACCCCGACCGGCTTTGGATCGACCACACCCGTGCCGTGTACCGGATCATGGACCGCTTGCGCGCCGACCACCCCGGCCTGCGGATCGAGGCGTGCGCGGGCGGCGGCGGCCGGGTCGACCTCGGCATCCTCGCCCGTACCGACCAGGCCTGGACCTCCGACAACACCGATGCCGTCGACCGGATCGGCATCCAGCACGGCTTCAGTCAGGTCTTCCCCGCGCAGACCATGGCCGCCTGGGTCACCGACAGCCCCAACGTCACCACCGGCCGCGCCACCCCCCTGCGCTTCCGCTTCCACGTGGCGATGGCCGGAGCGCTCGGCCTCGGCGGAGACCTCACCCACTGGTCCGAGGAGGAACTCGACGAGGCGGCGCGGCTCGTCGCCCGCTACAAGGAGATCCGCCCCCTCGTCCAGCACGGCCGGCAGCACCGCCTCAGCGGCCCCGGCGGCGTCACGGGCATGCACTACGCCTCCGAGGACGGCGCCGAACACGCCGTCCTCGCCTGGCGCCCCACGACCCGCTTCGGCCACCCGCCCACGGCACTCGCCCTGCCGGCCCTGGACCCCGAGGCCCGGTACCTGGACCTGGACGAAGGCACCACCCACAGCGGCGCCGTCCTGGCCCGACACGGCATCGACCCGGCCCTGCCCGAGGGCGACTACGCCAGCTCGCTGATCCGGCTTCGCCGGACGGCCTGAGTCACAGGTGCAGCGTGCCCTCGAGAGCACGGTGGGCAAGGGGCGAGTGGCCGTACAGGCGTCGGAACGCGGTGCTGAAGGCACGGACGTCGGCATATCCGCAGGCCTGGGCCACTTCCGTCACCGTGGTGCCGGTGTCGAGGAGCAGAACCGCGGCCAGGTCGAGCCGCATCCGGCGCAGGGTCGCCATCAACGAGCCACCGGTTTCGTGCCGGAACAGCCGCTCTGCATGGCGTTCCGACAGGTGAACGGCGGCCGCGACGTCCCGGACCGTCACGGGCCGGGACAGGTTGTCGGCCAGGTAGCGCTGCATAGCCGCCACCGCGGGCGGCAGCACGCTCACCGCGGGCGAGCCCGTACACAGGTCGTCCTCGTCCGCGAAGGCCCGCGCGGTGTCCACCACGAGCGCGGCCCCGAGACCGGCCAGTACGGACTCGTAACCGGACCGTACCGGTGCCGCATGCTCGGCGAGCGCGGTGATCAGGGACGGCAGCGAACCGATACGCCGTGAAACCGTGGGCAGGGCAGGGTCGGTGAGCCCGGACCACCAGCCCCGCTCCCCCGGCCCGGGGCCGTCCTTCCCCGCCCGCAGAGTGAAACTCCAGAAGGCGATGCCCAGGGGGTCGGTGTGACTCGACTCGATCTCGTGCACGTCACCGGGCCGGGCGAGGAAGACGTCACCGGCACCGACGTCATGGTGCTCTCCGGCGATGCTGAACCGCCCGGCGCCGCTGTAGGCGAGGCACACCTCGTAGAAGGAGTGCCGGTGCCAGTAGTTGCGCCATGGCGACGTCTCGTAGAAGCCCCAGCTGAAGAAGTCGGCCTGGAAGGCCCCTGCCCGGCAGGTCTGCAGCACACCGCTCAGCTCGGTGAGCGAGCCGGCGTCCGCCACATTCCTCAGGTTCAAGCGGTTCTCCTGCCCGTGGGGTCGGCACCGGCCAGCATCATGCCCTGTCCCCGTGAGTGTTCGTGCGCCCTGATCGCCGGCGGATCCGCCGGATCCCGGAACTGCACCAGCCAGGTGGTGCGCGCCTCGCCGCTGAGGTTCACACCGGAGGCATGGACGGTCAAGTAGGAGAAGAAGAGCACGTCACCGGCCTCGGCGGGAAGCGGCACGGTCGCGTCGAACGGCACGTCGGGAAGGTGATAGCCGCCGTCCTCCACGTGCTCCAGAGGCCCCTGGCGGTGGCTGCCCGGCACGACCCGGACACAGCCCTTCTCCTCCGGAGCATCGTCCAGGTGGAAGATCGCGGCACCGACGCGGTGGTGGGTGTGCGGGAAGAACGGGTGGTCCTGGTGCGGAGGAAACGGCGACCCGTTCTCCGGCGGCTTCACGAACAGCTTGGTGTGGTGCAGTTGTACGTTCGGCCCGCCCAGCACCGCCGCGGCGACGCGGGTGAAGCGCTCGTCCGTCAACAGCCGGGAGAACGCCGCGGAGTGGAACTGCACGTCATGCAGGTGCTGCAGCCGGGTCGGCGTTCCGGCCGCGATGCCTGCCGCCGAGTCCCACGTCGCGTTCTCGTCGCCGTCGAGCGTGGCCAGCGCATCGTGCGCACACTGACGGTAGACCGCCGCCTCCTCCCTGCTCAGCAACCCCTTGACGAGCACGTACCCGTTCTCGGCGTACTGGCCGGCCAGGGCCGTGAGATCGGCCGTCCCCCACATTGTCGTCACTGTCTTCCTCCTACGTCCCAACTGGTCAGAGTGCGGCCGGGTTCGGGGACGACATTAGGTATCCGGCCGGCGCCCGCTGTAGGCCCGCGACGGACGGCGGTGTTCGCGGGACGGACATGATCCCCGCACGGCAGAGCGGTACCGCGACGGCGTCGTCCCTTTCTCGACCGTCTTCTTGGACGGTGCCACCACTCAGAGAGCTCGTCGCTGTGTCTTCCGGTGATGCACACGCGGAAAGGCGCGCGTCCGCACCCGTCCGAGTGCCATGATCGTCTTGTTGATCATCGTGCTTGGCACGCGAAGCGTCGGGCCTGGGATCTGTCGCTTGAAAAGGGAGACTTGTGAGCGCATCCGAGAATTCGCCGTCGTCCTCGACCGCCCGGTCCGAGGACCTTGAGCGGCTGCTGGTCGGGGCCGCGGATCTGCCCAAGGCGGGCCTGGACGATTTCACCGAGCTGGACTCGCCGTCGTCCGACGAAGACCCGCCGCCCATGACCGGCCCGACCCCGGAAGGCACGGCTCTTCTGAACCGGGCGTTCAACGACAAGCCCGCGAGAGAGGTCAGGACTTCGTTCGCGAGCACCGACTCCTCGATCGTCGTGGACGAGGGGATCTCGGAGCGGGAAGCGGGAGCCGCCGCCGTCTGGATGGCCGAGATGCGAGAGGTGTACGCCCTGTGCGCCGCTTGGACGATCAGCTTCGGCGATCAGGAGATTCCCGTTCAGGTGGTGGATCCGGCCGATGACCCGAGCAAGCCGCTCCAGGTGGAGCAGAGGTTCGGCGACGAGGCGTTGATGCGCACGATGCTCGCCGGTCCGGTCGGCCAGCAGGCCCGGATCACCACGCTCCTGGTCCGTGACGGTGACCGGGCGCTGGAACTGACGTTCCGCAGCTTGGCGACCGAGCCCGGTACCCCCGAGGCGACCCGGCTGGACCTCGCGATGTCGAAGTTCCTCGAGCTGGCTCCGGCCAAGTTCCTGGGGCTGCCGGTCGTCGGCTAGAGATCCACGCCTCACGCCTGTACGACATGAAGGAAGACCCCGGCCGGGACCGTCGCGTCCCGGCCGGGGTCTTCGCGGTTCCCCTCGAAGCCCGGCATGAGCTGATCTTCCACCGAGGCCGAAGCGGCGGCTGTGGGCGGTGCCGCGCGCCCTTCAGCTCCGGTTCAGGTGACGCGGGTCACAATCAGGACATGCGGGTTCTGATCGTGGACGACGAAGAGCGCTTCGCCGAGGGGCTCCGCAACGGCCTGGAGGCGGAGGGCTTCGCCGTCGACGTCGCCCTGAACGGTACCGACGGCCTGTGGCGGGCGCGCGAGCACGCCTACGACGCGATCGTCCTCGACATCATGCTCCCCGGCCTGAACGGCTACCGCGTCTGCGCCACCCTGCGCGCCGAGGGGAACTGGACCCCGATCCTCATGCTCACCGCCAAGGAAGGCGAGTGGGACGAGGTGGAGGGCCTCGACACCGGTGCCGACGACTACCTGACGAAGCCGTTCTCGTACGCCGTGCTCCTGGCCAGGCTGCGCGCGCTGATGCGCCGCGAACCGCGCGAGCGGCCCGCCGCCCTCACGGCCGGTGACCTGCGGCTCGACCCGGCGGCCAAGGAGGTGTCGCGGGGCGGGGTACGGGTCGAGCTGACCGCCCGCGAGCTGGCCCTCCTCGAGTTCCTGCTGCGCCGGCGCGGCGAGACCGTGTCCAAGCTCGAGATCCTCGCGCATGTCTGGGACGACGCCTTCGAGGGCGACCCGAACATCGTCGAGGTCTACGTCGGGCACCTCAGGAACAAGCTGGACCGGCCCTTCGGCCGGGCGTCCATCGAGACCGTACGAGGCTGCGGCTACCGCCTGGCCCCCGACGGAGGGTAGACGGCGATGGGCGTGCGATTCCGGTCCACCGTGGCGGCCGTCCTCGTCGTGGCGGTCGGGCTGGTCGCGGGGGCGGTGGCCCTGGTCGCCCTGCTGCGGGCCGAACTGACCGACGACGTACGGCAGGCCGCGCGGGCGCGGGCCGAGCAGGTGGCCGCCGTCATCGAGTCGGGGCGCGGGGTGCCGTCGCTGACCGTGAGCGCACCGGACGAACAGTTCGTCCAGGTCCTGGACTCCCGGGGAGACGTGGTCGCGGGCAGCGCGAACGTCGAGGAACTGCCGGCCCTGGCCGACCCGCGACAGGGCTCCGAGTCCACCGTCATCACACCGCTGGACGAGGACCGGTTCCTGGTGGTGGCGGAGGCCGCCCAAAGGCCGGGCGGGGACCTGACCGTACTGGTGGGGCAGGCGCTGATCGCGGTCGAGGAGTCGACCCGGATCGTCACCCGGCTGCTGCTCGTGGGGCTGCCGCTGCTGATGCTCGTGGCGGCCGGCGCGACCTGGATGGCGGTCGGGCGGGCGCTGGCGCCCGTGGCGGCCATCAGGTCGGAGGTGGAGGCGATCTCGGCGGCGGAGCTGCACCGCAGGGTGCCGCTGCCGCGCGGACGCGACGAGATCGCACGCCTCGCCACCACGATGAACCGCATGCTGGACCGGCTCGAACGGGCGCAGAGCGCCCAGCGCCGGTTCATCTCCGACGCCTCGCACGAGCTGCGTTCCCCGGTGGCGTCCATCCGCCAGCACGCCGAGGTCGCGCTCGCCCACCCCGACCGGCTGCAAGACCGGGCGACACGCGAACGGCTGGTCAGGACCGTGCTGGAGGAGGATCTGCGGATCCAGCGGCTGGTCGACGACCTGTTGCTGCTCGCCCGTGCCGACGAGGACGCGCTGCGCCCCCGGCTGCGGCCGGTGGACCTCGACGACCTGGTCCTGGACGAGGCGCGCCGGCTGCGCGGGGCGGCGCCCGGGCTGCGGATCAGTACGGCCGGGGTGTCGCCGGCGCGGCGTCGGGCGGACCCGCGGGGCCTGGGCAGGGTGGTGCGCAACCTGGGCGACAACGCGGTCCGGTACGCGCGGTCCGAGGTCGCCTTCGACCTCGCCGAGCAGCCGGACGGCCGGGTGGTGCTGGGCGTGGAGGACGACGGACCGGGCGTGCCGGCGGCGGACCGCGAGCGGGTCTTCGAACGCTTCGTACGCCTCGACGAGGCGCGGGCCCGCTCGGCAGCCCGCGAGGGCGACGTGGGCAGCGTGGGCAACGCCGTCGGCAGCGGTCTCGGGCTCGCCATCGTCGCCGAACTGGTCGCGGCGCACGGCGGTACGGCGACGGTGACCGACGGGCGGCTGGGCGGAGCCCGCTTCGAGGTGGTGCTCCCGGCGGAGGGACCGGACCTGCGGGCCTGAGGCCGGATCACCGTCCCTGAAAGGTGATTCAGTTCCGTTCAGGCTCCCTTCAGGCCCCGGATGGCAGCGTCGATGCCACGGCAGAGGAGGCAGCCATGAGGAACATGCGGCACATGCGGAGCAGACGTCCGGCGGCCGCCGTGAGCGCGGCCCTGGCCGCCGCCCTCGCGACCGGCGCGTGCACGGCCGGCGCCGTCGGCGGCGGAGCCGCGAGCGGACCCCCCTCGGAGGGCACGGGCACGGGCACGGACTGTGTACGGGTCGTGGACGGCAACACCGGCAAGAAGACCGACGCGTGCCTGCCGCTCGCCCCGGAGCAGGACCGGGTCGACCGGGGCACGCCCGTGTTCAGCCGGCCGACCGTCATCACCAACCCGCTCCACCCCAGTTCGGAGGTCCAGCAGGTCATCTACGGCGGTCAGGTCGACGGGAAGCCCTTCCGCACCGAGTTCACCCTGCTGCCCGACATCAAGACCGTCAACGTGAACGGCGAGGAGATCCGCGCGCGCACGCTCCAGTACACGGCCTTCTCGGACGGGCGGATCCACGAGGTCGCGCTCGACTGGTTCGCGCAGGCCGACGACGGATCGGTCTGGTACCTCGGCGAGGACGTCTTCAACTACGAGAACGGGGTGGTCGCGGACACCGGCGGCACCTGGCTGGCGGGGAAGAACGGACCGCCCGCGATGATCATGCCCGCCGAACCGAGGACCGGTGACGTGTACCGGCCGGAGAACGCTCCGGAGGTGGTCTTCGAGGAGGTCACCGTCAAGGCCGTCGGGCAGACGGTCCCGGGGCCGTACGGGCCTGTGAAGGGCGCGATGACCGTGACCGAGCTCCACATGGACGGCACGCGCGAGGACAAGGTCTTCGCCCCCGGGTACGGCGAGTTCTCCACCGGCCGGCCCGGCGCCGACCTGGAGGCGGTCTCTCTCGCGGTACCGACGGACGTCACCCCTGGCCCCGTCCCCGCCGAGCTCGCGGCCCTCTCGGCGGCGGTCCGCGCGGCACACGCCGGGGCGACCGACGCGACCGTGGCGAAGGCGCGCGCCGCCTGGGACACGTACCGGGCCGCCGACCGCGTGCCCCAGCTGCTGATCCGGCAGATGGACCGGGACCTCGACTCGCTCACCGCCGCCGTCAAGGCACGCGATGCCGCGCTCGTCCGCGGTGCTGTGCTCCGGGTCGCCCAGAACGACCTCGACCTGCACCTGCGCTACGAACCGCTCGCGGCCGTCGAGGCCGACCGGATGGAGCTGTGGGCGCGCCAGTCGACACTGGACGGCGCCGCCCGGGACGCGGGCGCGATCGCCGGCGACGTCACCAGCCTCGAACTCACCTGGGACCGGGTCCGGCACGACACGCCCCCCGCCCAGGCGGACCGCATCGACACCTCCCTGCGCGCCCTGCGCGACGCAGCCGACCGAAAGGACACATCACTCGCCCAGCAGGCAGCGGCGAGCCTCACGTCCGCCCTCTCGGGCTAGGCGCCCCACACCTGGCCGACCGCAGCTGTCCCGGGGCCCCCTGGGTCGGGGCCCCGGGACAGGCGTTACGCGGTCGGTTGTTGTTGGGTGACGCAGTGGATGCCGCCGCCGCCGGTGCCGAGGCGGTCGATGTTGAGCTGTTCGACGGCGCGGTCGGGGTAGAGGCGGGTCAGGGTGGCGCGGGCCGCCTCGTCGGCTCGGGTGTCGCCGAAGTGGGCGCTGATGACGGCGCCGTTGCAGAGGTAGAAGTTGGCGTAGGAGGCGAGGAAGTCGCGGTGGGTGGAGCGGATCTTGTTGTAGTCCGGGCCCTGGAGACGCATGGTGTCCATCGGGTCGCCGGCGGCGGTGGTGGAGGCGGACAGGATGCTGTACTGCTGCCGGGCGTCGCGGGCGTAGGCGTCGGTGTCCGTGGAGAGGGGCATCTGGACGAGGGCCTCGCCGGGGGCCAGGAAGCGTGACGTGGCGTCGACGTGGTCGTCGGTGATGTCCTGGCCGTAGACGCCGTCGAACCAGATGACCTTGGAGGCGCCGTAGGCCTCGCACATCGCCGTCTCCAGCCGGCGCTCGGACATCCCGGGGTTGCGGTTGCGGTTCACCAGGCTGCTGCGGGTGGCCATCAGGGTTCCGGCGCCGTCCTGTTCGATGGCCCCGCCCTCGCCGACCAGGCCGGCGGAGGTGAACGGGACGCCGGCCCAGGCGGCGATCCGCCCGGCGACCAGGGCGTCCTTGGCGTGGGTCTGCTTGTTGCCCCAGCCGTTGAAGTTGAGTCCGATCGCGTCGAGGCCGCCGGCGCCGTCGGTGCGGAACACCGGCCCGCTGTCGCGCATCCAGCAGTCGTCGACGGGGACGGAGCTGATGACCGTGACCGTGGAGCCGCACATCGTGCGGGCCCTGGCGGCGCTGCCGGAGTTGGCGCACATGACGACGGGCTCGTACTTGGCGATCGTACGGGCGATCAGGGCGATGTCCGCCTGGATGCCGCTCAGCCGGCCGCCCCAGATGGAGGTGCTGTCCGGCCAGGCCATCCACGTGCGGGTGTGCCGGGCGTCCTCGACCGGTACGCGGAAGGCGCCGGCGGTGGCGCGGGCCCGGCCCTGCGTGGTCGTGGCGAGGGCGGCGCCGGCGGCGGTGGCCCCGGCGGCGACGAGGAAGCCTCGCCGGTTCATGCCTCGGATCATTCATGCCTCCTGTGTGGGGGATTCCTGCAGGGCCGACAGCTCCTTGCGGGCCGCCGCGATCCGGGCCGGGTTCCACCCGGGGCGGGGCACGGACTCCAGGAGCAGCCGGGTGTACGGATGCTGAGGCGCGGCGAGTACCTCGGCGGTCGCGCCCGCCTCGACGACGCGGCCGTGGTGCATGACGAGGACCTCGTCGGTGACGCACCGGACCACGCCGAGATCGTGGGTGATGAAGAGGTAGCCGATCGGGGTCTGTTCGCGGATGTCGGCGAGCAGGTTGAGGATCTGGGCCTGCACGGAGACGTCGAGGGCGGCGACGGCCTCGTCGAGGACGAGGACGGCCGGTTCGACGGCGAGGGCGCGGGCGATGGCGACCCGCTGGCGCTGGCCGCCGGAGAGGTGGCGGGGCAGGGCGTCGGCGGCGCGCGCGCCGAGGCCGACCTGGTCGAGGAGTTCGCGGATGCGGGGCCCGGCGTCCCGGTCGGGGAAGTGCAGGCGCAGGGTCTCTGCGAGGACCCGTTCCACGCTGGTCCTGGGGTCGAAGGACAGATAGGGGTCCTGGAACACCATCTGCACCTCGCGGGCCCGGGCCAGGCGCCGTTCCCGGCCGCGGGTCCGGGCCGCCGGCCGGGCCCGGCCCCGTACCCGCACCTCTCCCCCGTCGGCCCGTTCCAGGCCGACGACGATGCGCGCGGTGGTGGTCTTGCCGGAGCCGGAGCCGCCGACGATGCCGAGCGAGCCGCCTTCGGGCAGGGTGAACGAGACGCCGTCCACGGCCCGTACGGCGCCGAAGGCGCGGCTCAGTCCGGTGGCCTGCAGCAGGGGTTCACGCATCGGCGACCGCTCCTTCGACGGCAGCGGCCGCGAGCCGGTCGCTGTGGTGGCAGGCCGTGAGGTGGTCGGTCCGGCCGGGGGCCGGCAGTGCTTCCGGCGCGGTTTCGGTGCAGATTCCGGTCGCGAGCGGGCAGCGGGCCGCGAAGGCGCAGCCGGTCAGCGCGGTCCGCGGGTCGGGCGGCTGTCCGGGGATCGCGGAGAGCCGGCCGCCGGGGGTCGTCAACCGGGGCGTGGAGGCGAGCAGGGCCGCGGTGTACGGGTGGCGGGGGTGCTCGAACAGGACGTCGGCGGGACCGGTCTCAACGATCCGTCCGGCGTACATGACGCAGACGCGGTCGCCGATCGCCGCCGCGAGGTCGAGGTCGTGGGTGACGAACAGCAGGCCCGTACGGAAGCTCTCGCGCAGCCGGGCGAGGAGGGCGATCACCTCGGCCTGCGTGGTGACGTCGAGCGCGGTGGTGGGTTCGTCGGCGAGCAGCAGCGCCGGGTCGCCCATGAGCGCGGCGGCGATGACGACGCGTTGCAGCATGCCGCCCGACACCTGGCCGGGGTACCTGCGCAGGGCGGTGTCGTCGAGCCCGACAGCGCGCAGCAGTTCGACGGCCCGCGCGGTGACGGCGGCCTCGTCCGCCGCGCCGGCGGACCGGGCGGACCGGGCGGCTTCGGTGAGGAAGTCCCCGATGCGGCGCAGCGGGTTGAGGGCGGCGCGGGGGTCCTGGAAGACCATCGCGACGCTGCCGGTGCGCAGTGCGCGCAGGCGTTCCGGCGGGGCCGTGAGGACGTCCTCGCCCTCGACGAGCACGGCCCCTTCGGCGACGGCGCCGGGCGGCAGCAGTCCGAGGGCGCTGCGGGAGGTGAGGGACTTGCCCGAGCCGGACTCTCCGACGAGGGCGACGGTCTCGCCGGGGCCGACGGTGAGGTCGACGCCGTCGAGGACGGGGCGGGGGGCGCCGGGGAGGGTGAGACGCAGGCCCCGGACCTCGAGTGCGGGGGCCGGCAGCGACGTGGGCGTGGGCGGTGGGTTCATCGGTCTCTCCTGGCGACGCGGTCGGCCCAGCGCTCGCCGACCACGTTGAAGGCGACGACGGTGAGCACGACGAGGAGACACGGCAGGACCGCGGAGAGCGGGTAGCCGTGCTGGACGGCGGTCTGGCCGTCGAAGACCATGCGGCCCCAGTCGGGTGTGAGCGGGGGCACGCCGAGGCCGAGGAAGGACAGGCCGGCGAGGTCCATGAGGGCGTAGCCGAAGTTGATCGTGGACTGGGCGAGGACGACGGGGGCGATGTTGGGCAGGACGTGGCGCAGGCAGATCTGGAGCGCCGAGTGCCCCTGCACCTGATAGGCGCTCACGTACGGGCGGGCGCGTTCGGCGAGGACGAGGGAGCGGGTGAGCCGGCTGACGTACGGCAGGTAGGCCACGCCCAGGGCCACGACGGGCGCGAGCAGGCCCTCCCCGTACACGGAGACGACGAGGATCGCGAGGAGCATCCCGGGGAAGGCGAAGACGAGTTCGGTCGCGCGGGACAGGACGGAGTCCAGCCAGCCGCCGCGCCAGGCGGCGGCGGTGCCGACGGCCACGCCGGCGAGGGTGGAGAAGGCGACCACGCCGAGCGGTCCGAGCAGGGAGGTGCGGGCGCCGAGCAGCAGCCGGGAGAGCGTGTCGCGGCCGGCGGTGTCGGCGCCGAGCGGGTGGTCGGCGGAGGGCCCGGCGAGCGCGGCGCCGAGGTCGACCGCGTTGGGGTCGTGGGGCGCCAGCCAGGGGGCGAGCAGCGCAGCGAGGACGACCGTACCGACGAGGGCGAGGCAGGCCAGGTGGAGCGGGGACCGTCCGGAGCGGGCGGTGAGCCGGGAGAGCCCGGGGCGGCGGGTGAGGACGGCGGTCATGCGGCGGCCCCTCTCGTTCCCAGGGTGATCCGGGGGTCCACCAGGGGCAGCAGCAGGTCGACGAGCAGGTTCACGGCCATGAACAGCGCCACGATGATCAGGGAGACGGCCTGGACGGTCGGGAAGTCCTTGGTGGTGGTGGCCAGTTCGAGGAGCTGTCCGATGCCGCCGATGCTGAAGGCGGTCTCCACGAGGATCGTGCAGACCAGCAGGGTGGCGACGATCAGACCGCTCGTCGTGAGCACCGTCCCGAGGGAGTTGCGCAGGACGTGGCGGCGGATGACGAGGCGTTCGGGGATGCCGCGGCTGCGGGCCACGGTCACGTGTTCGCTGTCGAGGGCTTCGAGCATGGCGGTGCGGGTGACGCGGGCGAGCATGCCGGTCAGGTAGAGCGCGAGGGCGATCGCGGGCAGCGTGAGGTGCCGTATCCGGTCGAGGAGTCCCTCGCCGGCGCCGCTGCTGGGGAACCAGCCGAGTTCGACGGCGAAGAGTCCCTGGAGGAGCACGGCCGCGACGAAGGACGGTGTGCCGACGGCGAGGGTGGTGGCGACGAGCACGGCGGCGTCGGTCCGCCCGCCGCGCACGGCGGCGATCCGGCCGAGCAGGAGTCCTGCGGCGACGACGACCACGAGCGCCATCGTGACCAGCAACAGCGTGGTGGGCAGCCGGTCGGCGAGCAGCCGCGAGACGTCGGTGCGGTAGGTGAGGGAGCGGCCGAAGTCGCCCTGGAGCATGTCGCCGAGCCAGCGCAGGTAGCGCTCGGCGAACGGGGCGTCGAGGTGGTAGCGGGCGTTGACGGCGGCGAGCGCCTCCGGTGAGGCGGAACGGCCGGAGAGGAGGAAGCTCGCGGGGCTGCCGGGCGCCACGTACATGGCGCCGAACACGGCGAACGAGGCGACGAGGAGGGTGGCGGCCATCTCGGCGACCCTCCGTACGGCGAACCTCAGGAAGGCGACGGCGGTCACGGGGCGGCCCCCGGCTGCGCGGCGCCGACGGCGGCGGCCCACGGGTGGTACATGTACGCGATCGTGGTCGGGGCGCCGGTGATCCGCTTGTTGAGGAAGAGGGCGGTGGGCCACTCCGCGACGGGGATCCAGGGCAGTTGGGCGGCGGCGTGCTGCTGGAGCTCGTTCTCGATGCGCAGGCGCCGGTCCTTCTCGTAGACGGCGGTGGCCTGTTCGACCAGTGCGTCGTACCGCTTGTCGCTGTATCCGGCGAAGTTGAGGTACGCGCCGGTCCTGAAGTTGGTCAGGAGGTCGAGCGGGTCGGTGATGGAGTCGTAGTAGGTGAGCGGGAAGGCGTCGATGCCTTCGCGTGCCTCGGGGTCGGTGAAGAGCGCCGTGAAGGCGTTGGGGGCGACGGACTTGAGGATGATCTTCAGGCCGATCTCGCTGCCGGCCGCCTGGACGGCGGTGGCGAGCAGCGAGACGTCCTGGCCGATGGAGCTGGTGGCGACGGTCAGGGTCCGGCCGGTGGCGCCGGCCTCCTTGACGAGCGCCCGCGCCCGTTCGATGTCGCGGCCGGCGGGCGGCAGTCCGGCGAAAGCCGCCTCGCGCACCTGCGGGGAGGCGCCGGCCCAGGCGGCCCGGGTGGTGAGGGAGCTGGTCGCGGTCCCGGCACCGCCGAGGCCCGCCTTGACGAACCCGGCGCGGTCCAGGGCGAGCGAGAGCGCCCGTCGGACACGCACATCGCCCAGCGGGCCCTTCATGTTCGTGATGCCGAGGTTGACGGTGCTCAGGCCCTCGCCGAAGTAAAGGGTGCCGACGCCGCTGTCCTTGAGGCGTCCGTAGCTCTCGGTCGGGATGAGATAGCCGCCGTCGACCTCCCCGCTGAGCAGGGCGTTGGTACGGGCGGAGGGGTCGGTGAGGAAGCGGAAGACGACCTTGCCGGCCTTGGCGCGGGATCCCCAGTAGCCGTCGAAGCGGCGCAGTTCGAGCGACTGTCCCTTCTGCCAGTCGCCGAGCGTGAACGGGCCGGTGCAGGCGAGGCCGCCGGTGGTGCCGTAGTCGGCGCCGGCCGCGGTGACGCCGGCCCGGGAGGCGACGACGCCGGCGGCGGTCGCCATGTACTGGGGGAACTGCGAGTCGGGCTTCTTCAGGGTGACCGTGACCTGCAGCGGGCCGGTCTTGCGGATGGCGGCCACGTTCTGGAAGTTCTGCGCCCAGGCGGCGGCGTTCGCCGGGTCGGTCTGCCGGCCCAGGCTGAAGACGACGTCGTCGGCGGTCATCGTCCGGCCGTCGTGGAACCGTACGCCGGGCCTCAGGTCGTACACCCACGTCTTCGGGTCGGGGTTGCTCGCCCGCCGCGCGAGCCCCGGCTCCAGGGTGAGCGCGGGCGTCCAGCGCATCAGGCTCTCGCAGACGTTGGACAGGATGGTGTTCTGCGGGTAGTCGAACGCCATCGTGTAGTCGAGCGTGGGCGGTTCGGCGTACACGGCCCAGGTGAAGGAGTCGATCTCCCCCCGGGGCGCGGGGGTACCGGCGGAGAGCGCGTACGAGGCGCCGGTCGCGTCGGCCCCGCCCCGGGGCGGGCCGGCGCAGGCCGGGAGGGCGGTGAGGACGGCGGCCGAGATCAGGGCCGCGAGCGCGGTCCTGATCGGGCGGCGGCGTCTCGGTACGCGGGGCGGGGGCGGTGCGGTGCTCATCGTCGCGCTCTCTTTCGGTACGGCGGCGGGTCGGGGAGGAGTACTCGGAGGGGTACGGGGTCCGGGGAGGGGCCCTTGCCGTCACCTGCCGGGGCGGGCCGCCGGGATCTGCTGGGTGATGCAGTGGACGCCGCCGCCCCCGTACGCGACGACCGGGGCCGGTACGCCGACGACCTTGCGGTCCGGGTAGGCGGCGGCGATCACCTCCAGGGCGGCCAGGTCCTGGGGCGCGCCGGCCACGGGGACGACGACGCCGCCGTTGGCGACGTAGTAGTTCAGGTACGAGACCTCGACGCGCGTGCCGGCGACCTCGGCGAAGGCGGTCTGCGGGACGTCGACGAGCTCCAGCGTGCGGCCGCGCGCGTCGGTCGAGACCTCCAGGACGGCGCGGTTGGCGCGCATCCGGGCGAAGTCCGGGTGCGCCGGGTCGTCGGGCAGGGAGACGACGACCTTGCCGGGGGCGGCGAAGGCGCAGACGCCGTCGACGTGCCCGTCGGTCTCCGTGTCGAGCAGTCCGCCGTACGGGAGCCAGATCACCTTCTCGACGCCGAGCCGGTCCTTCAGCTCGGCCTCGATCTGCTCCCGCGTCATGTCCGGGTTGCGGTTGGGGTGGAGCAGGCACTGCTCGGTGGTGATCAGCGTGCCCTCGCCGTCGACGGTGATCGCCCCGCCTTCGAGGATCATGCCGGAGGCGATGCGGTCGACGCCGAGCCGCTCCAGGAGCAGGGCGCTGATCCGGTCGTCGGAGTCGTACGGGTGGTGCTTGCGGCCCCAGGCGTTGAAGCGGAAGTCGACACCGGCCCGGTTGCCGTCGCCGTCCAGGACGAACAGGGGCGCCGAGTCGCGGAACCAGGAGTCGTCGAGGGGCAGTTCGACGACGTGGACGTCGTCGCCGCAGTGGGCGCGGGCGTCGTCGCCGTGGCCGGGCGGGGCGACCATGGTGACGGGCTCGAAGCGGGCGATCGCGCGGGCGACGTCGGCGTACTCCGCCTTCACGGCGTCGAGGACGCCGTCCCACAGCTCCACGCGGGTGGGCCAGGCCATCAGACAGCCCTCGTGCTCCGCCCACTCGGCGGGCATACGGAAACCGGTCATCGGGACTCTCTTTTCGGTCGGTGAGGGAAGGAGGCGAGGATTCTGACTGAAATTTCGGTCAGGATCACGACATGAGAGTGTTCAGAGGAAGTAGAGACGGCTCAACGACACCTCGTCGGCCGGCTCCGAGCGCAGGGGAGCCCCGTCGAGCGTCACGAGGCCGGTGCGGCCGTCGACCTGGACGTCGCCGGTCCGCGAGTTGAGGTGCAGGTCGGCCGGGCCGATGCCGCGGGTGCCGCGCACGGCGACGCGGCGACGGCGGGTGGCCAGCGCGTCGTACGGGCGGCCGAAGGAACCGGACTCGGCCGCCGCCCGGCTGACGAACGCGACGGACAGGTCCGCGGGCACGGCGCCGTACGCGCCGAACAGCGGCCCCAGGACGAGCGGTTCGCAGGTGTCGGTGGCCGCGTTGGGATCACCGGTCACCCCGTACGCGGGGAAGCCGTTCTTGACGACGAGTTGGGGCTTGGCGCCGAAGTACTCCGGCCGCCACAGCACGAGGTCGGCCATCTTGCCGACCTCGATCGAGCCGACCTCGTGCGCGAGGCCGTGCGCGAT
>NZ_JBICVX010000031.1:0-25699 GCF_043199435.1 Streptomyces sp. NPDC048604 | reverse complement strand
ACCGCCGCCGCGAACGGAGCGATCTTCGCCTCCGCGAGCGAACGAACCGTCTCACGGAGCATGTCGTGCTCCTCCGACGGCCGGTACAGGTCGAAGTCCTTGCCCATCCTGGCGCTCTCCCTACATACACGGCTTCAGCGTGGCTTTTGGCACTGAGTACCCTCAGCAAAACACACTCAGTGCCACGATGCCAGCGAGTCGGGGAACGCCGTTCCGTGACGAAGCTCGCGCCCTCCGGCTGGATGCGGCCGATCGTAGGGCAATGTCCCGCTTTAGGCGGGTTATAGGTTTTCTCCGCCGGCCGGCCCGGTACACAGCCGTGCGACGCCTCGCACTCGCACCGGGAGCACCGAGTACCCATGGCACATGCACGCACCCTGACCGCGGCGACCGCGGTGGTGGGGGCCGCGGGGGCCCTCCTGTCCCTCTCGGCGGCGACCACCGCCACCGCCACCAAGAGCCCGGCCGGCCAGCCGCCCGGCCGCCCCGGCTCCGTCCACTCGGTGCCCGTGCCCACCGGCGCCGACCCGGGCACCCGCGCCCTGCCCGCGCGCACCACCGGCCCCTTCAGCATGATCGGCCTCACCTGGGACGAACCCCGGGTGCAGCTGGAAGGCACCGCCCAGATCCGCACCCGTGACGCCCGTACCGGACTGTGGACCACCTGGCGCACCCTCGACACCGACGCCCGCGTCCCCGAGTCCGGCCGCGAAGCCGCCGCCGACGGCGTACGTGCCGGGGCGCAGCCGCTGTGGACCGGGGCCTCCGACGGCGTCCAGTTCCGGGCCACCGGCGACCGGCTGCCCGCGGGGCTGCGGGTGGAGCTGGTCGACCCCGGCGACCCGGAGCTGCCCGCCCCGACCCCGGAGGCCGTCCCGGAGAGCGAGCCGGCCGCGGCCGGGCTGCCGCCCGTCACCTCACGGTCGGGCTGGGGCGCCGACGAGTCCCTGGCGGGCGCGCCGACGTACACCAGCGAGGTCAAGGCCGTCTTCGTCCACCACACGGCCGGCACCAACGCCTACGACTGCGGCGAGTCGGCCTCCCTGGTCCGCGGGATCTTCCTGTACCACGTGCAGAGCCAGGGCTGGAAGGACATCGGCTACCACTTCCTGGTCGACAAGTGCGGCACCGTCTTCGAGGGCCGGGCCGGCGGCATCGACCGGCCGGTCAAGGGCGCGCACACCTACGGGTTCAACACCGACACCGCGAGCGTCTCGATGCTCGGCAACTACAACACCGCCACCGCCGAGGCCGTCGCCCGGACCGCCGTCGCCCGCGTCGCCGCCTGGAAGCTCCGCCTCCGCGGGTACGACCCGGCCGGAACGGTCACGCTGACCTCCGGCGCGGACAACGGCTACTACACCACCGGCCAGAAGGTCCTCCTCAACCGGATCTCCGGCCACCGCGACGGCTATCCGACGGAGTGCCCCGGCAACAACCTCTACGGCGCGCTCCCCGAGATCCGTCAGACCGCCCACGCCGCGGGCTGAGCGCGGCCGCCGTCGCAGGTCTGCGTACCCCGGGGGAGCGACGGGTGCGCGAGCAGCTCCGCGACGGCGAGCGTCGCGCCGTGCGCGTGCTCCGTCCCGTACGCCGACGGGCCCAGCGCCTGCCGGGCGGCGGCCCCGACGCGGTCCACGTCGAAGCGCTCGGCCTCCGGGAGCGGCACGCCCACCGACAGCCGGGCCGCCTCCGCCGCACCCAGCAGCCGGGCCGCGTGGTCCGGGTGGCCGGCCAGGGCCTGCGCGCCCGCCAGACCCTCCAGGGCCAGGGCCACCGCACGCGGATCGCCCGTCGAGCGGGCCGCCTCGTAGCCCTCCAGCTGGAGCTCCCGCGCCCCCGCCGCGTCCCCGCGCAGCTCCGCGCAGAAGCCCAGTTCGGCGAGGACCAGGGCGGCGAGGCCGACCTCGTACCGCATCCGCCGGTGCAGCGCGAGCACGCTGCGCATGTGCGCCTCGGCACCGTCCAGGTCGCCCTCCCGGCGGGCCCCCATCCCCAGACCGATCTCCGCGAACAGCTCCCCGAACCGGTCCGCGCGCTCGACCGCGAGCCGCCTCGCCCGCTCGTGGAACTCCCGCGCCCGCGCGTAGTCCCGGTTCAGCAGCGCGATCCGCCCGATCCCGGCGAGGTGGAACGACACCTGCGGCCACAGCCCCAGGTCCTCCGCGATCCGCAGCCCGTCCCGGTACAGCCGGGCCGCCCGCGCGTAGTCGCCGTCCAGCTCCGCCAGCGTCTCCAGCGGCACCATCGCCTGCAACTGCCCCCACCGGTCGCCGAGTTCGCGGAACAGCTCCAGGCTCTGCTCGCCGTCCCGGCGCATCGCGGCGGTGTGCCCGCGCCGCTTGGCGTGGAAGGCCCGGCTGCTCAGGGCCGCGGCCGTGCCCCACCGGTCGCCCAGCGAACGGAACGCGGCCAGCGCCCGGTCCATCAGCTCCTCGCTAGGGCCGAGGTCCCCGATCCCGTACAGATTGCCGCCGAGGAACCACTCCGCCCGCGCCCGGGCAGGCGCGTCGTCGACCCGCTCGTACGGGGCGAGCGCCGCGCGGTACTCCGCCAGCGGGTCCGCACTCCCGCCGAGCGCCAGCGTGAACCCGCCGCGCCAGGCGGTCGCCCGTGCGGCCGCCGCGTCCGGCGTGCCGGCGGTGAGCGAGAGCGCCGCGCTCAGCGACCGCTGCGCCTCGCCCGCGCGGCCGCGCAGATACCAGTACCAGGTCAGCGCGTTCGCCAGCCGCAGCGCGCAGGCCGCGTCCCCGGCCCGTACGGCGCCGTCCAGGGCGGCGCGCAGATTCGGGTACTCCGTGTCGAGCCGGCGCAGCCACTCCCGCTGGCCGTGGCCGCGCAGCGGCCCCTCGGCGCGCTCGGCGAACTCCGTGTAGTACCGCCGGTGCCGGCGCTCCAGATCCTCCTGCTCGCCGGCCTCCCGCAACTGCTCCCGGCCGTACGCGGCGACCGACTCCAGCATCCGGTAGCGGGGGCCGTCGTCGCCGTCGGCCATCACCACCAGCGAGCAGTCCACGAGCCGGGCCAGCAGGTCGAGCACCTCGAACCGGTCGAAGTCGTCCCCGGCGCAGGTCTCCTCGGCCGCGGCCAGCGTGCAGCCGTCGGCGTGCACCGCGAGTCGCCGCAGCACCGCGCGCTCCCGCGGGCCGAGCAGCTCCCAGCTCCAGTCGATCACCGCCCGCAGGGTGCGCTGCCGGGCCGGGGCGCTGCGGCTGCCTGCCGTGAGCAGCTGCAGCCGGTCGTCCAGGCGGGCGTCCAACTCCCGTACGCCCAGGGCCCGTACACGCTTCGCGGCCATCTCCAGGGCCAGCGGGACGCCGCCCAGGCGGCGGCAGATCGACGCCACCGCCCCGGCGGTCGACTCGTCGAGGACGAAGTTCGGCGCGGCGGCGGAGGCGCGCGCGACGAACAGCTCCACGGCGCCGAACCGCAGCAGCTCCCGCGGCGACAGCACCGCGGAGGGCTCCGGCCGGCGCAGCGGCTCGACCTCCCGCAGATACTCCCCGGCCAGCCCGAGCGGCAGCTGACTGGTCGCCAGGATCCGCAGCTCCGGCAGGACCCGCAGCAGCTCCTCGGCGAGTGCGGCGACCGCCTCGCCGACGTGCTCGCAGTTGTCGAGGACCAGCAGCGCGGGCTGCCCGCCGATCGCCTGCGCCAGCCGGTCGGCCGGGGTCGGCGGCGCCTGTCCGGGCGGGACGGCGACATCGTCCCGTACGCCGAACAGCGAGGCCAGCGCCTCGTACACGTCCGAGGGCCGGCCGGGCGGCGCGCCGTCGTGCGCCGGAGCCGGCCCCGGGCCGAGCGCGGCCAGCTCGGCGAACCGCACCCCTCCCGGGAACCGGTCCCCGAGCCGCGCGGCCACCGTCAGCGCGAGCCGCGTCTTGCCGACCCCGCCGGAGCCGGTCAGCGTCACCAGACGGTGCACGCCCAGCAGTTCGGCCAGCTCGCCGATCGCCTCCTCGCGCCCGATCAGCGGGGTGGGCGCGGTCGACGGGATCGGCGGGGTGGGTACGGCCGACACGGTGGGCGGGGTCGGCGGGGTCGGTACGGACGGGACGGTCGGCGCGCTCGATCCGGACCGTGCGCTCGGCGCGGCTGCCAGCGTCGCGGGCCTGACCGCACCCGTGCCCGGCGAAGCCCCGCCGGCCAGTGTCGGGTCCTGTGTCAGGATCGCGCGGTGCAGCGCCGCGAGGTCGGGGCTCGGGTCCAGGCCCAGTTCCTCGGCGAGCCGGGTGCGCAGCTCGGCGTAGCCGGCGAGTGCGGCGCTCTGCCGGCCGGCCAGGTACAGGGCGCGGAGGTGCGCGGCGCGCAGCCGCTCCCGCAGTGGGTGCAGGGCGACCGGTTCGCCCAACTCGTCGGCCACCAGGGCGTGTTCGCCGAGGTCGATCCGGGCCTCGGCCTGCTCCTCCAGGGCGGTGAGCCGCTGCTCCTCCAGCCGGTCGCGGGCGGGGCGGGTGAACTCATCGTCGGCGAAGTCCGCGTACGCGGGCCCCCGCCACTCCGCGAGCGCGTCGGCCAGCAGTCCGGCCCTGGCCCGCGGGTCACCGGCCGCCCGTGCGCGGGCGGTCAGTTCCTCGAAGCGGCCGGCGTCCACGGCGTCGGCGGCGACGAGCAGCCGGTACGCCTGCCCCTGCGAGACCACCAGGTCCCGGCCGCCGGGCTCGACCGCCTCCAGGGCCCGGCGCAGCTGCCAGACCTTGTGCTGCAGGGCGCCCGCGGGATTCCCCGGGAGCCGTTCGCCCCACAGGTCCTCGACCAGGCGGTCGGCGGAGACCGGGCGTCCACGGTGCACCAGCAGACAGGCGAGCAGCGCGCGCACCTTGAGCTCCGGAATCCGTACCGGCCGGCCGTCGGCCGTCCACACGCCGAGGGGACCGAGCACTCCGAAACGCATGTGATCACGCTATCAAGCGGCCCTGCTCACCGGCCCGTTCGCCGGATCCGCAAGCACGAACCGGAGGCCCCTGGGGTGGTCGGGGCCTCCGGTTCGCGGGCGGGCGGCTCAGCCCTGCTGCAGGGCCTCCAGCTGCCGGATCAGCTCCAGGCGCTTGATCTTGGTGGTGGCGGTCTGCGGCAGGTCCTCGAGGCGGTAAAGCACCGGCTCGGCCAGCGCCGGCAGGTCCGCGACCGCGGCGCGCCAGGCGACCGGGTCGATCGGCTTGTCGTCCTTGGTGGAGACGACCGGCACCGCGCGCCCGTCCGGACCGGGCACGATGATCGCCTCGGTCAGCTCGGGCAGCCGGGCGAACAGCTTGTCCTCGATCTCCAGGGTGCTGTCGATGCCGTCGATCCGGTCCACCTCGCGGTCCAGCAGGTGCAGACAGCCCCACTTGGTGCGGTAGCCCAGGTCGCCCATGCGCCACCAGCCGTCGTTGACCTGCTTCGCCCAGCGCTCGTGCTCGCCCAGGTAGGTGACGATGCGGCCGTCGCTGCGGACCTCGATGAAGCCCGGGTTGGACTTCGACACCGGGTTGCCGTCCCGGCTGACCACGCGGACACCCGTCATGCCCGGGAACGGCGCGCCCACGCAGCGGCCGTCGGCCTCCGCGCCCCGCTTGTGGCTGTAGGTGCGGCCGGCGATCGGGCCGACCTCGCTCTGCCCGTACATCTGGATGAACAGCGCGCCCTTGCGGCGCGAGGCGCCGAGCAGCGCGTGCACGGTGCGCGGGTGGATGGCATCGAAGGTGGAGCTGAAGTACTTCACCTTCGCCAGCGGCCGGCGCGGGTCGTCGACCAGCTCCTCCCAGCGCATGAAGGTGTTCGGGTGCGCCTCGATCAGGCCGGGCGGGACCTGGCTGAACAGGTCGGCGACGACCTCCGGCTCGTCCTCCTTCAGGATGATCACCGGGTGGCCCTGCAGGATCGAGATCGGCAGCGCGGTGAACATCCGGGAGTGCACGAACGACACGTGGATCGCGACCGGCTCGTTCGGGCCGACGAGCTTCGCCACGGTGCCCTGCGGGCGGTACCGGGACTGGAAGGTGCGGCCGGTGTGCACGGCCAGCTTGGGCACGCCGGTCGTGCCGGAGGTGTGCGTGATCAGCGTCGGGTGGTCGGGCGGCATGACGACCGGCGCGACGCGCGGCGAGCCCGCCAGCGAGGCGAACGTGGTCGTGCCTTCGTACGTGCCCGTGGTGAGCAGCGTCTGCACGGCCAGCGTCAGCACCTCGGCCGGCAGGTCCTCGGTGAGCTTGGCCTCGTCCGTGATCAGATACGGCTGGTCCACGCGGCGCAGCAGCTCGGCCACGGTGTCGCCGTCCAGCTTCGGGGACAGCAGCACCGGCACCGCGCCGACCCGGTTGACGGCGCAGGCGAGCAGCGTGATGTCGAAGCCGTTGGTCTTGTGGACCACGACCCGCTTGCGCGGACGGACCCCGGCGGCCCACAGGCGGGCCGCGAAGTCATCGATCAGCGCGGCCACTTCGGTGAGGGTCGGACGCCGGCCCAGTTCCGGGGCGATGTCCAGGTCGTGGTCGAGGACCACGGGGCTCGCGGGGTGTTTCGCGGCGGCCCTGTCGAAGAGTGTTGCCAGGCGAATGCCTTTGTTACCTATGCGCTGCAGGATCATCGCGAGCACATCCCCTCGGTGTGAATGTCGGTGATTTCCGTGCTGCGCCGCGGCGTCGCGGCGAGGTCGTCAGCCCGTTCCACGGGCGGGGCGTGCTCTGCTCAGCCGCCGGGAACGGCCTCGGGACGGGTGAACAGGACGACCTTTCCGGTCGCCTTTCCGGACTCGACGAGGTGGTGCGCCTGCGCCGCCTCGCTCAGCGGCATCGGCTCGGTCGCGGGCGGCCGCAACCGCCCCGAGGCGAGCAGCCGGTTGAGCCCCGCCGCGGCCTCGGCCAGTTCGTCGATCGACGCCTGGGAGATCGCGAAGCCGACGATCGAGCAGTCCTTGGTGTACAGCGGACCGGCCGGCAGCTCCGGGCGGGTCGTCAGGCCGGACAGCAGGACGATCCGGGCGCGCCGCGCGAGCACGTCCACCGCCTCGGACAGGTCGTTGCGCGCGGAGGTGTCGACGAACATGTCGACGCCCCGCGGGGCGAGATCCCTGATCCGCGCGGTCACGTCAGGGTCCCGGTAGTCGACGAACTCCGCCGCCCCGAGCCTGCGGACGTCCTCGGCGCTGCGCGCGCCGGCCACCGCGATCACCCGCGCTCCGGCGAGGGACGCCATCAGGACCAGGGCGCTTCCGACGTTGCCGCCGGCGCCGAGGATCACCACGGACTCGCCCATCCGCAGCCGGCCGTGGGTGAACAGCGCCAGGTACGCGGTCGTCGCCGGGTGGGCGACGGCCACCGCGTCCGCGGCGGCGACCCCGTCCGGCAGCGGGTAGAGCCGGTCCACGGGGACGACCGCCTGCTCGGCGGCGGCGCCCTGCCGGCCGGCGTATCCGAGGCTGTTGCACCAGACCCGGTCGCCCACGGAGAAGCCGACCGCGCCCGGGCCCACCGCGGCGACCGTGCCCGCGAGGTCCCGTCCGATCACCAGGGGCATCGGGACGGGCGTGCGCCAGGCTCCCGAGCGCACGAAGGTGTCGACATGGTTGACGGCCGAGACGTCGACGTCCACGAGCACGTCGCTGGGTCCCGGCTGAGGCGTCGGCAGCTCCCCGTACCGGATGACCTCCGGCGGTCCGAACTGCGCGATGTAGGCAGCACGCATGGCTCGGATTCTGTCCACACAACGACCCCGCCGGTCGGCCCGCGGGGCGACTGTGTCAGGTCATCTAGCCGCCTCCGCTCTACTTCGTCAAGTCCGGACGCAGCCAACGGACTTCGATGCGGGGGTCACGCGCGGCCGTCAGCCGCCAGGGCCTCCGTGGCCCGCTCGGCGCGGGCTTCGGGCCGCCGGGCGGGCGGCGCGAGGCGCAGTGTACGGCTCACCCGGTCGGCCGCCGCCGGGGCTCGGGGGAACAGCTCTGCGGACCGCCGCCACGCAGGAGGGGCGGCGGCGGTCCCGGCGCGTGCTCCTACGCGGCGCCGCCGTTCAGGGGCAGCGAGCGGAGGTCCTTGCGCAGGATCTTGCCGGCCGCCGACTTCGGCACGGCGTCGGTGAACTCGACGATCCGCACCTTCTTATGCGGCGCCACCCGCTCCGCCACGAACGCGATCACCTCGTCGGCGGTCAGCTCCGCGCCCTCCCGGCGCACCACGAACGCCCGCGGCACCTCGCCCGCGTCCTCGTTCGGATAGCCCACGACGACCGCGTCCACGATCGCCGGATGGGTGAGCAGCAGCGCCTCCAGCTCGGCCGGCGGCACCTGGTAGCCCTTGTACTTGATGAGCTCCTTCAGCCGGTCGACCACGTACACCTCGCCCCGCGGACCTAGCCGCGCGATGTCGCCGGTGCGCAGGAAGCCGTCGGGCAGGATCGTCTCCTCGGTGGCCTTCTCGTTGCCCAGGTACCCGGCCATGACGTTCGGACCGCGCACCTGCAGCTCGCCCGTCGCGCTGTAGTCGCCCTCGACCGGCTCGATCTCGCCGTCGGTCTCCGGGTCGACGATCCGGAACTCCACGTTCGGCACGGCGAAGCCGATCGAGCCGACCGACAGCGAGCCGTCCGCCGGGGTCAGGTGCGAGACGGGGCTCAGCTCCGTCATGCCGAAGCCCTGCATCATGCGGCAGCCCAGCTTGGCCGCCAGCGCCTCGCCGAGCGCCTCGTCCAGCGGCGCCGCGCCGCTGACCACCGTGCTCACCGACGACAGGTCGAACTGCTCGGCCAGCGGGTGCTTCGTCAGGGCCACCGCGATCGGCGGCGCCACGTACAGGAAGGTGCAGCGCCGCTCCTGCGCCGTGCGCAGAAAGTCGGCGAGGTCGAAGCGCGGCAGCGAGACGAGCGTGCCGCGCGCCTTGAGCGTGCCGTTGAGCAGCACGTTCATGCCGTAGATGTGGAAGAACGGCAGCACCGCGAGAATCGTGTCGTCGGCCGACATCGGCAGCACGAACTCGTTCTGGCACATGTTCGCCACCAGGTTCGTGTGCGTCAGCATCACGCCCTTGGCGCGGCCCGTCGTCCCGGAGGAGTACGGCAGTACCGCCAGATGCGTCGACGGGTCGATCGCCACCTCGGGCGCCGGGCGGCCCTCCGCCAGCATCGAGCCCAGCGTGTCGTGCCCCTCGACCGGGTCGAGGACGTACACGTCCGAGGCCGCCATGCCGACCTCCTCGGCCGCCGCGAGCGCCGTCGGCAGCAGCGGGCTCACCGTCACGTACCGGACGGCCTTCGCGTCGCGCAGCTGCGTCGCGATCTCCTTCGGCGTGTACAGGGCGTTGACGGTGGTGACGGTGCCGCCGGCGCGCAGGACGCCGTGGAAGGCCACCGCGAACTCCGGACAGTTGGGCGCGTGCAGCGCCACGACGTCGCCCGGCTCCAGCCCGCGGGCCGTCAGCGCCCCCGCGAACAGCTCCACCTGTTCGGCGAGCCGGCCGTACGTGAGCGAGCGGCCCGACAGGGCGTCGACGATCGCGACCCGGTCCCGGTCGCCCGCGTCGATCGTGCCGAACAGCAGCTCGTGCACGGGGACGTCGGGGATGACGACATCGGGATGGGGGCTGCGGAAGATCACAGTGGCTCCTCGAGGGTGGTGACCGCGGCGTTGCCGCGCATCCTGCCGCAGGCGCGTGCGTCCCGCGACAAGAGGAAAAACACGTTGGCGTGCGGTGGTGACAATGGAATGATCCGCCTGTTCACGGACAGGAGGATGTTTGTTCGTCTTTGTCTGTGCAGAGTGCGAGGCAGCGCTGACCGCCCCCCTGCACCAGGTCGAGTTCCCCGACCACGCCCACCAGAGGTACGGCAACGGAGTGTCGATGCCGGTCCTGATGGAAGAGGGAACGTTCGCCGTCGACCCGCTGCCGTCGGGGCCGCCGTGGCGGCCCTTCGACGAGATCCCTGACCGGGAGGCCGAGGCCCTGGGCTGGTACGCGCCGGTGTGGGCGATCTCGTACGGCTCTCCCGGGGCGGTTCTCCTCGCGCCGGGCGACTCCCGTGGCACGGCGTTGCTCCCCGGCGGCGGTGAAGGGGCCTGCTGCGGCTTCGACGGGCGCGAAGGCCCGAACACGGTGTGCCTGGCCTGCGGTGCCCTGGTCGCCACCCGCATCGACGACTGCTCGCTCTGGCAGACGCTGTGGCTGCACCCGGACGCGGTGCGCCGGGTCGCCGCGGCCGGCCCTCGGCCGGGGCCGCTCACCTGGGAGACGGTCCTTGCCGAGCGCCGGATCGTCCCGCCGGTGGACCAGCTCGGGCATTGGAGCCCGGTGTGGGAGGCGGCGGTCGGCGCCGCCGTGGCCCGCGTGGTGGCGGCCTCGGAGGGCCGGCCCGTGGACGTGCCGGAGGGGCGGACGGCGGAGGTGTTCCGGCACACCCTGGACGGACTGCTGCCGCGGGGCTCGGAAGCGCCGGCGCTGCGGATGGTCCTGGCGGGACCGGGACTTCCCGCGCCGGACGAGTCCGCGGACCTCGTCCTCGTACCGCGGCATCCGGAGACGGGGGAGGCCTGGGGGCTGCCGGGGGAGCGGGCCGGACGGCGCCCGGGCGTGGTGCCGATGGCCGCGGCCGTCTGGCTGTGCCTCGCCTTCGGCCAGCCGCCGCCGTTGCCCGAACCGGCGAGCGGGCGCCTGGCCCGGGACGTCCTGCGCGACGAGCCCCTGCCGCTGCGCCCCAACTGGAGCTTCCGCCCCGACCGGAGGGTGTTCGTCAGGACGCTCGCCCGGCAGCCACAGGCGCGGGCGCTGTGGCTGCGCGACCTCCTCGATGCGCTGGTGCACTACCGGCCTCGCTACCACCGGCAGTTCTAGGCGGCGGGCCGGCCGGGCGCCTCAGGAGCCCGGCCGAGGACGCGGTCCAGGTACGGATTGGCGAAGACGCCCGTCGGGTCGTGCGCGTCGCGCAGCGCGACGAAGTCGTCGAAGTGCTCGTACCGGGCCCGCAGTTCCGCCGCGTCGAGGTCGTGCATCTTGCCCCAGTGCGGCCGGCCCCCGTACCCGCCGAGGATGTCCTGACAGGCGCGGAAGTACCGCTCGTACGGCATCCGGTGGTACTGGTGGAAGGCGATGTAGCAGCTCGCACGGCCCTGCGCGGTGGACAGCCAGATGTCGTCCGCCGCGGCGAACCGCACCTCCAGCGGGAACGACACCCGCTCCCCCTGGGCGTCGACCCAGCGCTTGATCTCGCGCAGTGCGTCGACGGCGTGCTCGCGCGGGATCGCGAACTCGCCCTCGTGGAAACGGACGTCGCGCACCGAGGCGAAGACCTTGTACGAGTGGTCCGTCCACTCGCGCGACGACATGGCGCGGGCGGCGAACCGGGCGATCGGCGGCACGAGCGCGGGGACGCGGGTGCCGAGCCGGTTGAGCGCCTCGAAGCCGAGGCCGGTCACCGTCTCGTCGAGCCGCTGGGAGAACGCGCCGATCGGCGCGAGCGGCGCGTCGCCGGGCAGCCGCCGGAAGCGGCGGGTGAGCGTGGTCGTGCTGTGCGGGAACCAGAAGAACTCGAAGTGGTCCTCGGCGTCGGCCAGTTCCTGCGCCCGCTCCAGGGTCTCCTCGACGGGCGCCGCCGCGTCGCGGGCGTGCAGCGCGAACAGCGGCACGCACTGGAGCGTCACCCGGGTGATCACGCCGAGGGCCCCGAGGCCGATGCGGGCCGCCGCGAACAGCTCGGGTCGCACGAGGGCGGAACAGGTCACGACCGAGCCGTCGGCGAGGACCAGCTCCAGGGCCCGCACCTGGGTGGCGATGCCGCCGAACGCCGCACCGCTGCCGTGCGTGCCGGTGGAGATCGCGCCGGAGATCGTCTGCCGGTCGATGTCGCCCAGGATCTCCATGGCCAGGCCGTGCGCGGCGAGCAGCGGGTTGAGCTTCCACAGCGGCATGCCCGCGCCGACGGTGACCAGGCCGGACTCCGCGTCGATCGAGGTCACCTCGTCGAGCAGGTCGAGCCGCAGCTGCACGTCCGGCGCGACGGCGGCGCCGGTGAAGGAGTGCCCGGCGCCGACGGCCTTGACCCGCAGCCCGTCCCGTACCGCCTCCTTCACGGCCACGGCCACGTCGGCGGTGCTCGCGGGGCGCAGTACGCGTCGGGGCCGCGCCTCCTCGTTGCCGGCCCAGTTGCGCCAGATGCTGCTCATGCCAGGAGTCCTCTCGACCTGTTGGCGGATCGGCAGCAGACTGAACTTGGTCAACCGTCCAAGTCAAGGGTCCGTGACTCTTGACTTGGACGCACGACCAAGAGACGGTGACGGCTCGGCGAACGGTCACGGACACCACGCAGAGAGGCGGTACGCCATGGGAAGCGCCGCACCGCAGGACGTCACCCGGCGCCCTGTCGCCCCGGCCGGCTTCGAGGAGCTCCAGGCGGCCACCGCCGGCCTCCAGCCCCCGTTCGCCGTGGTCGACCTGGGCGCGCTGCGGGCCAACGCCGCCCAGATGGCCCGCCGCGCCGGCGGCAAGCCGATCCGCCTCGCCAGCAAGTCGCTCCGTTGCCGCCCCCTGATCGACGAGGTGCTCGCCCTGCCGGGCTTCGCGGGCGTCCTGGCCTTCACGCTGCCGGAGGCGCTGTGGCTGGCCGGGGCGGGGGAGGGTACCGAGACCGGGGACGGCGCCGGGGCGGACACGAGCGGTCCCGGCGACATCCTCGTCGGCTACCCGACCGCCGACGTGCCCGCCCTGCGCCGGCTGGCGTCGGACGAGCGGGCCGCCGGGCGGATCACGCTCATGGTCGACTCCGTCGAGCACCTCGACCTGATCACCGACGCCGTGGGCCCCTCCGGGCCGCCCGTCCGCGTCTGCCTCGACCTGGACGCCTCCCTGCGGCTCCTCGGCGGCCGGGTCCACCTCGGCATGCGCCGCTCGCCGCTGCACGCGCCCGAGCAGGCCGAACGGCTGGCCCGGGCCGTGCTGGCCCGGCCGCGGCTCCGGCTCGTCGGCGTCATGGCGTACGAGGGCCAGATCGCCGGCGTCGGCGACAACCAGCCCGGCGCGGGCCTGCGGCAGGCCGCCGTACGGCTCGTACAGCGGATCTCGGCGCAGGAGCTGCGCGCCCGCCGCGCCGCCGCGATCCGGGCGGTCCGCGCCGTCGCGCCGCTGGAGTTCGTGAACGGCGGCGGCACCGGCAGCCTGGAGACCACCTCCGCGGAGCCGGCCGTCACGGAGCTGGGCGCGGGCTCGGGCATCTACGCCCCCGTACTGTTCGACCACTACCGCGGCTTCCGCCCGCTGCCCGCCGCGTACTTCGCGCTCTCCGTCGTACGCCGCCCCGCGCCCCGCCACGTCACCGTCCTGGGCGGCGGCTGGATCGCGTCGGGTGCGCCGGGCGCGGACCGGCTGCCGGTGCCGGTGTGGCCCGAGGGGCTGCGCCTGCTGCCCGCGGAGGGCGCGGGCGAGGTCCAGACCCCGCTGACCGGCGCGGCGGCGGACGGCCTCCGGCTGGGCGACCGGGTGTGGTTCCGGCACGCGAAGGCGGGCGAACTGTGCGAGCGGGTGGACCGGCTGCACCTGATCGAGGGCGACCGGATCGTGGGCGACGTCCCGACGTACCGCGGCGAACGGCACGCGTTCCTGTGACGCGGGGGGCGCGGCGAGAGGCTGGGGTACGTTGACGAGACGGTGACCCGCACGTACGAGCGCACGGCGACACCGCACCGCGACACGACACCGCGACCGCACACCGACCCGCCTTCGAGGAGCAACCGCCATGGCCCGCCTGTCAGCCGACGACCGACGTGAGCAACTGGTCGAGGCGGCGATCCGGGTCATGATCCGCGACGGCGTGGCGAAGACGACCACGCGCGCGGTCGTCGCGGAGGCCGAAGTGCCGCTGGGCGCCTTCCACTACTGCTTCCGCTCCAAGGAGGAGCTGCTCCAGTCCGTCACCGAACGGATCATGGAACGCTCGCTCGCCCCGGTGCGCGCGGTCCCCGAGGGCACCACCCCGTACGAAGCCATCCGGGCCAACCTGCACCTCTACTGGGACCGCGTGCGCAGCCGCCCCGACGAGCACCAGGTCACGTACGAACTCACCCAGTACGCCCTGCGCCAGCCGGGCCTCGCGGAGGCGGCCCGCCGGCAGTACCGCCACTACCTCGCAACCAGCAGCGACTACCTGGAGGCCACGGCGCGCACCCTCGGCATCCGCTGGACGGTCGACCTGCCGGTCCTCGCCCGCCACGGCCTGAGCGTCCTGGACGGCCTCACCCTGAGCTGGCTGATCGACCGCGACGACGAGGCGGCCACAGCCGCCCTGGACGAGTTCGCCCGCTACCTGGCCTCGGTCGCCGAACCCGCCAACCCCGCACCGGCGAACCCCGCACCGCCCAACGCCGCATCGTGATCGGCTTCCGCGGATGATCGTGATGCAGCCGGTTCTGGAGGCGCTTCCCCCGGCCGACTTCGCCCTGTGGCCCGTCGCCGCCGTCCCGTCCCCGGGCTTCTCGTCCACGGGCTTCCTGCCGCTCGGCGGTGCGATGAGCCGCCCCGAGATCGGCACGGCGGTCATGCTCATCGCCGCGGGCAACGACCTCGACCCCGGCGTCCACGGGGACGACCGCCCGCCCCGCCCCGCCGACCCCCTGGGCTCCTTCCTGCACGGCCTGCTCACCTTCGACACCCCGTACGCGGCCGGCGGCCTGAGGGTCACCGACACGTCCACGGGCGTCGTCCTCGTCCCCGGCTGTTGCAGCGGCGTGGAGGAGTGGCGCGAGTGGTTCGAGGTCCTCGACGGCGGCGGCAGCGCCGGCTTCGGCCACGACCCCGACCCGCTGGCCGAACGGCTCGGCGACACCGTCCGGCTGACCGTCGACGCCGAGCGGCACGACAGCCCGGTCATCGAGCTTCCGGCCGCCGAACTCCGCCGCCTCCTCGCCGGCGCCGAGCGCGATCTCGCCGCCTTCCTCGACGCGGCCGCCGCGTGGGCCGCCCGTCACATCCCCGACCACGCCGGGCCCGTGACGCAGGCCCTCACCCGCGTGCTGGCGCTCGACTCCGCGCCGCCGCCGGGCGTCGCGTGACCCCACGGGTCTTCCGAACTCCCCTCAGGAGCGTCACAGGGGCTGCACAGAGTCTTCCGATCATCTGGTTAGCGTTGCGCCGGTTCGGTTCCCCTCGCGAACGCTTCAGGTCGTGGCCGGTGCGCCGGCCGACGGCGCAGTCGACTCAGGAAGACGCAGATGGACTACTGCTCCGCGTGTCGTCGGCACCTCAACGGTGCCCTCGTCTGCCCCGGCTGCGGCGCCTACGCGCCCGACATCGCCCCGAACATCGCGCTGCCGTCGGCCGAGGCCGCCGACCCGACGTGGGACACCGCGTTCGCGAGTGCAGCGCCCCACGCCTCCGCGTCCCACGCGTTCGCGCCAGGCGAGGGCCCCGGCGGACTCCCCGCGCGGGGCGACGTCGAGCCGGCGCCGGGCGCCGACGTCCCGGAAGGGCGCGCGGCGCGGCGGAGGCAGCGGGCGCGGTGGCGGAAGAACCAGCGCCGCGCGGTCGTGGCCACCGCCTTCGCGCTCGTCGGCGGCGGCCTGACCGCCGCCGCCCTCGACCGTGACGGGGCCGGCCGCGCCCTCGCCGCCTCCGCCCCGCAGGACCTGCCCACGACCTCGCCGGCCGAGCAGACGCCGTCGTACGAGCCCGCGCCCGCGACCCCGCCCGCCGCGCAGCCGTCCACGCCGGCGTCCCCCGCCGCCGACTCCGCGCGGGACCACGAGACCCCGCCCCCGGCGACGGCCCCCCGGCACGCAGAGCCCGACGTGCACCGCGCGGCGATACCCGCCGCGCCCCGCACCGCCGCGCCGAAGGCCCCCTCGGCCGTCCCGTCCGCCGACCGGCCGGTCACCGTCCTGCCCACCGCTCCGCCGCCCGGCGCCGCCGACGAACCGCAGCAGCCCGCAGCGACCGAGCCGGCCGCCCCGGCCACGCCGCCCACGACCGGGACGCAGCCGAACCAGCCCGCCCAGCCCGGCAGTTCGGACCAGCAGCTCTGCCTGCTCGTCATCTGCATCGGCTGACCGAGGCCACGGCGCCGGTGCCGCGGGAGTTCCTCAGGCGCTCCTGAGGATCACCAGCCGCTGCGTCGCCCGCGTCATCGCCACGTACCTGTCCACCGCGCCCGCCACGCCCGTCCCGAACCGCTCCGGATCGACCAGCACCACCAGGTCGAACTCGAGCCCCTTCGACAGTCCGGGAGTCAGCGACCGCACGCGCTCCGACCGCGGCCGGTACGCGGGCGCGCCGATGACGCAGGCGACGCCCTCGACATGCTCGGCGAGCCACTCGTCGAGCACCGCGTCCAGGTCCGCGACCGACCCGAGGACCCCGTGGACCACGGGAACACCGCTGCTCCGCACCGACGTCGGGACGTTCGCGTCCGGCAGCGCCGCCCGGATCGCCGGCTCGGCCTCCGCCATGACCTCCTCCGGCGTGCGGTAGTTGATGCTCAGCGACGCCACGTCGATGCGGTCGAGCCCGATCCGCTCCAGCCGCTCCCGCCACGACTCCGCGAACCCGTCCCGCGCCTGGGCGCGGTCCCCGACGATCGTGAAGCTCCGCGACGGGCAGCGCTGCAGCAGCATCTGCCACTCCGCGTCCGTCAGTTCCTGCGCCTCGTCCACGACGATGTGCGCGAACGGCCCGACGAGCGGCTCCCGGTCCGTGCCCGGCAGCGCCGCCCCGTCGACCAGGGTCTCCTGCAGGTCCTTGCCGAGCAGCATCGTCACCGCGCCCTCGCCGTCGGCGTCCGACGCGACGATGTCGTCGATGACCCGCGCCATGCGCGCGCGTTCCGCCGTGACCGCGGCCTCGCGCCGGCGCTGCCGCAGCATCGCCTTCGGGTCGCCGAGCCGCCGCCGCGCCGCGTCGAGCAGCGGCAGGTCGGACACCGTCCAGGCCTGCGCGTCGGCGCGCTGCAGCCGCCGCACCTGGTCCGGGCCGAGCCACGGCGCGCACAGGCGCAGATACGCGGGTACGGACCACAGGTCGCCGACGAGGTCGGCCGCGTCGAGCAGCGGCCACGCCCGCTCCAGCGCCCCGACCAGCTCCGCGTCGCGCAGCACCTCCTGGCGGAACGATTCCTCCGGCACCTCGTCGTTGCCCAGCCGGTCCAGCAGGATCGCGGCCAGCTCCTCCCGGATGCGGTCGCGCGCCTCGTTGTGCGGCGTCCCCGCCACGGCCTCGAAGGCCTCCGCCCAGTCGTCGGCGGTCAGCCGGACCTCGGCCCAGGGCGTCGAGACGGTCAGCGTCTCCGTCGGCGGCTCCTCGTAGAACCGGACGGCCAGCTCGACCGAACGCACCATCTCCGCGGACGACTTGAGCCGCGCCGCCTCCGGATCCGGCTCCGCCCCGGCGGTCGCGCCCTCGGCGACGAGGTCCCGTACGGTGCAGGTCCGCACGCCCTCCTCGCCGAGGCTCGGCAGCACGTCGGAGACGTACGAGAGGTACGGCTGGTGCGGGCCGACGAACAGCACCCCGCCGCGCCGGTGGCCGAGGCGCGGGTCGGAGTACAGAAGGTGGGCCGTGCGGTGCAGGGCGACGACGGTCTTGCCGGTGCCCGGACCGCCGTCCACGACCAGCGCGCCGCGCGAGCCGGCGCGGATGATCGCGTCCTGGTCGGCCTGGATGGTCGCGAGCACGTCCCGCATCCGTTCCGTCCGCTCGCCGCCGAGGCTGGCGATGAACGCGGACTGGTCGTCGAGCGCGGCATGCCCGTCGAGCGCGTCGGCCGTGAAGACCTCGTCCCAGTAGTCCGTGATCCGGCCGCCGCTCCAGCGGTACCGGCGCCGGCTCGCCAGGCCCATCGGGTCGGCGTGGGTGGCGGCGAAGAACGGCTCGGCAGCGGGGGAGCGCCAGTCGAGCAGCAGCCGGCGCCCGGAGCGGTCGGTCAGCCCGAGCCGGCCGATGTACGCGGGCTCGGCGCCCTCCGCGCCGACGATCCGGCCGAGGCACAGGTCGAGCCCGAACCGCCGCAGGGTGCGCAGCCGCGCGGTCAGCCGGTGGATCTCGCTGTCCCGCTCCAGCGCCTCCCGCCCTGCGCCGCCCGGCGCCCGGCGCAGGACGGCGAGCCGGTCGGTCAGCTCGGCGACCGACTCCTCGACGCACTCCGCGACGGCCGCGAAGTGCTTCTCGTCGTCGGCGACGAGCGCGGGATCGGCCTTGGCGGCGAGCTGCGCGGGCAGCAGGAACGCTGACTCGGACGATTCGGCAACAGACAAAGATGAACGCAAGGTGTGAATCTCCCAATCCCCCAGCTTCCGGCTCAGGCCAGTGATTGTGCGCCACCATGGGGGCCTTGCCGCAAGCCCCCCGGTGCGCTATAAGTTGAGAGTGGCAAGGAGCGCGTGAGCGCCTTGCCCTTTTTCTTTTCCCCGGGTTTCTCACTCGTCCGGCCGCCCCCGGCCTGCGGCGCGGCACGTTCCGGGGAATGCTCGCAGTCGTGATCACGAAGCTGGAAGGCATGCCCGAGGGCGTCGTCGGATTCCAGGCGACCGGCGAGATCTCCGCCGTGGACTACCGCAAGACGGTCGGTCCGGCGCTCGCCGAGGCCGCCCGCACCGGCGAGGTGCGCTTCCTGCTCGTCGTGCCGTCGTTCGACGGCATGACCGGCGGGGCGGTGTGGGAGGACCTCAAGGTCGGGGCCGAGCATCTGCGCGCCTGGCGGCGCATCGCTCTGGTGACGGACATCGAGTGGATGACGCACGCCACCGTCCTCTTCGGCTGGATCAGCCCGGGCGAGGTGAAGGTCTTCCCGCTGGCGCGGCGCGCCGAGGCCTTGGAGTGGGTGGCTGCCTGAGGGCGGTGCTGACGGGGGACGTTGACGGCCGGATGTTCCCCACCCCACACAAGTCAGTGATCATGAAGCCGTGCGGGCGCCGATGCCGGGATTCGGGCCGGTGCCGTACCTAGACTCCCCGCACATGTCCCTCTGGCTGCTCAACCACTTCAGCACGTTCACCCTGGCCGCGATCACCGTCGGCGGAACGGTCGCCCTGGCGGTCGCCGGCAGCGTGCTGGCCCGCCGCCGCTACCCGTCGCTGGCCCGCGGCGAGCACAACGACATGGTGGGGGTGACCCTGGGGATGTTCGGCGCGATCTACGGGATCATCCTGGCGTTCGTCATCGTCACCCTCTGGACGCAGCTGGAGAACACCCAGACCGTGGTGTCCGCCGAGGCCACCGACATCGCCCTGATCGCCCGCGATGCCGCGGCCTTCCCGCCCCCGGTGCGCGCCGGCCTGGACGAGGCGCTCGGCGGCTACGTCCACGCCGTCGTCGAGCAGCAGTGGCCGCGGATGCGCGAGGGGGCACCGAGCTACGGGTCCACCGAGGACCGTCTCGTGGCCGCGTACGACGTCCTGCAGGCGTACGAGCCGAAGACCGTCCGCGAACAGGTCTTCTACGAGGAGGCCGTCTCCCGGCTCAGCGACATCGCCGCGCAGCGCCGCGCCCGCCTCAACATGGCCGAGCAGCAACTCCCGGCCCTGCTCCAGGTCCTGGCGTTCGGCGGCGCACTGGTCCTGATCCCGCTCACGTTCCTGTACGGCGTGCGCCGTCTGCGCATCCAGCTGCTGTTCGTGGCCTCGGTGGCCGCCCTGATCGGCTTCAGCCTCCTCCTGATCGTCGTCCTCGACCGCCCCTTCGCCGGCGAACTCAGCGTCACCCCCGCCCCGTACCGCGCGGGCGCCCTGGCGCGCTACTGGAGCGGGTGACGGCCGGCAGGGGCGCGGGGGTCAGGCGGCGGGCTTGCCGGGCTGGTCGTGGGTGGCGCAGTGGATGCCTCCGCCCCCGGAGGCGATCGTGTCGATCTGCACCTGGACGACGTCCCGGTCGGGGAACTGCTCCTGGAGGATGGACTTCGCCTTGGCGTCGGCCTTCCGGTCGCCGAACCTGGGCATGAAGACGGAGTCGTTGGCGACGTAGAAGTTCGCGTACGTGGACACGAAGTCCTCGCCCTCGCCGGTGATCCGGTCGAGGTCGGGCTGCGGCAGGTCGATGATCTCGAAGCGTCGGCCGCGCGCGTCCGTCGCCTTGCTCAGCACCGACCGCGCCTGGTCGGCCGAGCGCGACCAGGAGTCCGGGGGAGTGCCGGGGAACGCCTGGTCCAGGAGGACCACGCCAGGCGCGGTGAAGCGTACGAGGCTGTCCACGTGCGCGTCGGTGATGTCCTCGCCGCGCACCCCCTTCAGCCAGACCACCTTCTCCACGCCCAGGGTCTCGATGAGCTCGTCCTCGATCCGGTCGCGGCTCTTCCCGGGGTTGCGGTTGTCGTTGACGATCGAGCTCTCGGTGACGAGCAGGGTTCCCTCGCCGTCGGTCTCGAAGGAACCGCCCTCGGCGACGAGCGGCGCCTGCTCGCGGGGAATGCCGTACCTGGCGAGCAGCTTGCGGCCCACCTGGGCGTCGTTGGTGTGCTCCTGCTTGTCGCCCCAGCCGTTGAAGTTGAAGTCGACGCCGACCACCTCGCCCTCGTCCTCGACGAAGACGGGCACGGTGTCGCGGGCCCACAGGTCGTCGACGGCGAGCGGGATGACCTCGACCTGCGAGCCGCAGGCCCGCTGGGCCGCCTTGACCTGGTCCGGCCGGGCCATCATCACGACGGCCTCGTACTCCCCGACGGCCCGGGCGATGCGGGCGATGTCCTGCCGTACGTAGGGCAGGTCCTCCTCCCAGACGGAGGCGAGGGCCGGCCAGGACATGAACGTACGGGTGTGGCTCTCCCACTCGGCTCCGAACCGTCGCTCGCCGCCCGGGGCCGGGGTGCGGGCGGGGGAGGGAGCCGTGCTGCCGTTCGCGGTCTCCTGCGGGCCGCAGGCCGTGGCGCCCAGGGCGAGGGCGCCGCCGATGCCGGCGAACGCGCGCAGGGCGGTGCGGCGGGAGGGGAGAAGGAAGGACACGAGGTGCTCCGATCATGGGCTGGCGAGACTAGCTTCACGCGGTCGGCGGTCGGCGGTCATGTGGAGGGGGCCGACCGGGCGTGAGTGGGGGTGGCCGTCGACGCCACTGTGACACTGACTGAAATTTCAGTCAAATGTGAGGGCTGCGAGCACAGTGCGGCCACCTCTGCCGCGATCGCCTCCCGCATCAGCGCGGTCGCGTGTCCGGCCGGCAGCGTCCCGATCAGCCACCGGACGCTCAGGCCCTCCAGCAGGACGGTGAGCCGCTCGGCCGCCGCGACCCGGGCCGCTTCGGGCGCCGCCGGCGCGATCGGGGCCAGCAGGTCCGCGATCTCCCGGACCCATGCGGCGCCCGCCCGCACCAGCTCCTCCCGCAGGTCGGGTTCGAAGACGGCGCCGGCGCGCAGCTCGCCCCACACCGTGCTGTTCTCGCGCACCTCCGCGGTGTCCTGGAGTTCCAGGAGCAGGACCTGGTCGAGTTCCTCGCGCGGGGTCAGAGGCGCGGCGTCCGCCTGCTGGGCCGTGGTGTACCGCTCGGCGCGGTCGTTGATGTGCTCCAGCGTGTGGCGCAGGACTCCGGTGCGGTCCTTGAAGTGGTAGTAGATCAGGCCGGTGGAGACTCCCGCCTCCTCGGCCAGCTCCGTCACGCGCAGCCCGCGGACGCCGCGGCGCGCGATCACCCGGGCAGCGGCTCCGAGGATCGCCGTCCTCCTGTCCTTCGCGGAAGGTGCCGGTGCTGCCTGTACTGCTTGTGCCACTTGTGTCATCTGCGCGCGCTCCTCCGTGTGGGCTCGTCCATGCGAGGTTCTTGTTGACTGAAACTTTAGTCAGGGGGCACGATCGGGTGCGGGCGTGCCGTGCGCCCTCTCGTTTCCGTACCGCCGAAAGAGCCGCCCATGTCCTCCATCCCGTCGCCAGGACTCCCGTCGGCCCCCTCGGAGCTGTCGCCCGACGACCCCCACGAGATCGGCGGCTACCGGATCCAGGCCCGGCTCGGCGCCGGCGGCATGGGCGTCGTCTACCTCGCCCGGACCCCCGGCGGGCGGCCCCTCGCCGTCAAGGCGGTGCGCGAGGACTTCGCGGCCGACCCGGAGTTCCGCCGGCGGTTCGCCCAGGAGGTCGCGAGCGCGCGGCGCATCCACGGCCTGTTCACCGCCCAGGTGGTGGACGCGGGACCGGAGGACACCGTCCCCTGGCTCGCCACCGCCTACGTGGCGGGCCCCTCGCTCCAGCAGGTGGTCGAGCGCCACGGCCCGCTGCCCGCCCGCACGGTGCTGCTGCTGATCGCCGGGATCGCGGAGGCCCTCCAGGTCATCCACGCGGCGGGCGTGATCCACCGCGACCTCAAGCCCGCCAACGTCCTCGTCGCCGAGGACGGCCCGCGCGTCATCGACTTCGGCATCGCGCGGGCGGCCGACGCCACCGGCCTCACCGGTACGGGCCTGCGGATCGGCACCGCCGCCTACATGGCCCCCGAGCAGGCGCTCGGGCACGCCGTGACGCCCGCGACCGACGTCTTCGCACTCGGGGCGCTCGCCGCCTATGTGGCCGGAGGCCGGCTCCCCTTCGGGGCGGGACCCGAGTCGGCCGCGCTGTACCGCGTGGTGCACGAGCCCGCGGACCTTTCCGGCGTACCGGCGGAGCTGCGCGAACTCCTCGGCCGCTGCCTGGACAAGGACCCCGGACGGCGGCCCGCTCCGGCCGACCTGATCGCCGCCGTGCGCGCGCACCCGTCCGTGGGGCCCTCGCCGGCCTTCGACGAGGGCTGGCTGCCCGGCGCCGTCGGCCGGGAGGTCGAACGCCGGGCGGTGAGCCCGGCCGGCTCCGGGCCCGTACGTCCCGGCGGAATCTCCCCGCACATCGCTCCGCACGACCTCCCCACCCGGTCGGCCGGCCCGGTGGCCCCGGCGCCGACGCGGCGGGACGCGACGGCCGAAGGCCCGTACGACGGAACGCAGGCCCGCCGGGACCGCCGAAGGTCGCGGCGCGGCCGTACCGCTTGGGCGGCGGGGGCCGGCGTCCTCCTCGCCGCGCTCGTCGCTGCGGCCTGGGCGGTGCCCTGGCCGGGCGGTCCCGACCGGCCCGGCGACACCGGCTACGCCGTGGGGTACGCGGACGTCGAACTGACCGCCCCCGACGACGGCTACGAGTTCGACCTCGCCGCCGGGAAGGTGGCCCCCGCCGAGACCGCCGCCTGGTACCTGGCCCGCGAGAAGGACGCGTTCGTGGTGCCCGGGGACGTCGACGCCTTCGTCGCCCCCGGCTACGCCCTCGGCCCCGCCGACTGCGAGCGGGGGCTCGACGCGGAGCCGGTGACGAGCCTGCCGTTCGAGGAGCTCGCCGACGAGCGGCCGTTCTGCCTGCGGAGCGCCGACGGCCGGCGGATCGTCGTGGCGCGGATGATCGAGGCGGCCTCGGGCGCCGGTCCCGTGACCGTCGCGGTCAGCCAGTACAGGAAGAACGGGTGAGCCGACGAGCGGACGGCCGGCCGCCGGGCGCGGTCGCGCGGCCACGGGCGGCGAACGCCGCGTCCCCCGGTCCGGATAGGGTTCGTGACATGGCGTCTCGCAGTACTCAGATCCTGGAAGCGGCCGCCCGGGTCATCGCCCGGCGCGGGGTCCGCGGCCTGCGCGTGGAGGAACTGGCCGAGGAGGCGGGAGTCTCCACGGGCCTGATCTACTACCACTTCAAGGACCGCACCGGAGTCCTGCGCCACACGCTGGAGTACATCAACGACCGCGCCGAGCGGTACACCACGGCCCAGGAGCCGGGCGCCGCGCCGCTGAGCCCGCGCGAGGAGCTCGACCAGGTCCTGCTCCTGGAGCTCCAGGACACCGCGGAGGTTCGCGAGAACAGCACCGCCTGGGGCGAGTTGCGGGCCAGCGCCGTCTTCGACCCCGTCCTGCGCGAGGACCTCGCCCGCGCGACCCTGGAGTGGGTGCAGGAGGTGGCGGCGCTGCTGGGCCAGGTGCAGCCGCTGGCGCCCGCGGCCGCGCTGGCCGCGGCGGCCGAGCGGCTCACGGCGCTGCTGGAGGGGCTGAGCATGCGCTGGCTCAGCGGCGGCCTCGCCCTCGGTCATGCGCGCACGCTCATGGCCGAGTCCGTCGAGGTGGAGCTGGCCCGGCTGCGACAGCCGTAGCGGACTCGCGGACCCGGGGCCTTCAGGGCCCTTGTGCGGTCTTCGTCGACATGCGGAATCGCATTCATGGACTGCTGTCCGATGTATTGACTGAAATTTCAGTCAGTGCCACAGTGAGGTCATCGCAGGGCTTCGCCGGCCCGGCCGCACGCAGGTGCGGGAGCCGCGCCGGGCGAGCCCCGACTCCCTCGCTCTCTCCCCGCCGGTCTGCGCAGGGGAGGAAGGAAGCACCCATGTACGTCAGGTACGGGAGGTCGACATGCAGCTGACGCCTACCGAGCGGGACCGCCTGCTGCTGTTCACCGCCGCCGAACTCGCCCGGGCCCGCCATGCGCGCGGGCTCCGGCTCAACGTCCCCGAGGCGACCGCGCTCGTCGCGGACACGGTCTGCGAGGCCGCCCGCGACGGGCTGCGCCTGGCCGAGGCGATCGACCGGGCCCGGTCGGTCCTGGGGCCGGACGACGTGCTGCCCGGCGTGATCGACGTGGTCACCGAGATCCAGGTCGAGGCCGTCTTCGACGACGGCACCCGGCTCGCGGCCGTCGCGGAGCCGTTCGGCGCCCGCGAGCGGAACGACGCCGCCCCCGGAGCCGTACTGCCCGGACCGGACGCACCCGCCGCGCCCGAGCCGGCCGTGACGCTCACGGTGCGCAACACGGCGAGCGTCCCGGTCAGCGTGACCTCGCACTTCCACTTCTTCGAGGCGAACCCGCGCCTCGACTTCGACCGGGCCGCCGCCTACGGCATGCGGCTCGCGGCCCCCGCCGGGGCGTCGACCCGCTTCGATCCCGGGCAGTCCGCCGACGTGGGACTGGTCCCGATCGGCGGCGAGCGGATCGCGATCGGCTTCGCCGGCCTGGTCGACGGCCCGCTGGACGCCCCCGGCGCCCGGCTGCGCGCCCTTGCGCGGGCCGCGGCCTGCGGCTATCTCGGTGCGGCTCCGATCCGCGACGCGTCGGACGGAGTGCGGACATGAGCAGACCGGCCCGCCACGGCGATCACGGCCGCCACGGCGATCACCGCCACCACGCCGATCACAGCGACCACTGCGTCCCCGGACGCAGCCGGCACATCGACCCCCACGAGTACGCCTCCGTGCACGGCCCCCGCGCGGGCGACCGCGTCGTCCTGGGCGACTCCGGACTCGTCGTCCGGGTCGAGTCGGACTCCCAGAAGCCGGGTGACGAGTTCCTCGCCGGTTTCGGCAAGACCGCCCGCGACGGGATGCATCTGAAGGCCGCCGCCGTCCGCGACACCTGCGACGTCGTGATCACCAACGTCCTGGTGATCGACGCCGTCCTCGGCATCCGCAAGACGTCCATCGGCATCCGCGAGGGCCGGATCCACGCCATCGGGCGGGCCGGCAACCCGGACACCCTGGACGGCGTCGACGTGGTCGTCGGCACGGGGACCACGATGATCCCGGGGGAGGGCATGATCGCCACCGCCGGTGCGATCGACACGCATGTCCACCTGCTCTCGCCGCGGATCATGGAGGCCTCGCTGGCCTCCGGCGTCACCACGATCATCGGCCAGGAGATCGGCCCCAGTTGGGGGGTCGGGGTGAACTCCTCCTGGGCCCTGCGCCATGCCTTCAACGCCTTCGACGCCTGGCCGGTCAACATCGGCTTCCTCGGCCGTGGTTCGTCCTCCGACCCGGCGCCGCTGGTGGAGGCGTTGGCGGA
>NZ_JBICVX010000030.1:0-35119 GCF_043199435.1 Streptomyces sp. NPDC048604 | reverse complement strand
GCCCCCCATCCCGGGCCCCCCCCCCCCGCGCGGGGGGCCCGCCCGCGCCCGGCCCGCCCCTGCGCCCCCGGGGGCCCCCCGCGCCCGCGTTCAGCGGGTCTGGACCATGCGCGCGAAGACCACCACGTTGCCCGCGTAGCCGTTCGCCTTGGTGTAGCCGCCGCCGCAGGTGATCACCCGCAGCTCGGGGGCCCCGGTGTCGCCGTAGACCCGGACGCCGGGGAAGTTCTCCTTGGAGTAGACCTCCACCCCGTACACCTCGAAGACCGCGATCCGGCCGTCGTACCGCTCCACCTCGATCCGCCGGCCCTTCTCCATCGAGCCGAGGTTGTAGAAGACCGCCGGGCCCGCGGCGTTGTCGACATGGCCGACGATCACCGCCGTGCCCCGCTGGCCCGGGGCGATGCCGTTCTGGTACCAGCCGGCCATGTTGGCGTCCTGCGGCGGCGGGGCCTCGATCCAGCCGGAGGCGTCCAGGCCCACGTCCATCACCGGGGCCTTCACGTCGATGGACGGGATCCGCACCCGGGAAGCCGGGGCGAACGGCAGCGGGCGCAGCCCCGAGGGCGTCTCGGGGGCCACGCCGATCGGGCGGGTGTCCGGCGCGGATGCCGCGGCAGGCTGGGGCGGCCCCAGTTCGACGTCCACCCCGTTCCGCATCATCGCCAGGCCGGACAGCATCACGAGGGTGAGGACGCCCCACGGCTGGAGTCGCCTCTTCTCGCCGGTGCTGAAGTCCTTGGGGCCCATGGTTCTCCCTTCGCGGCGTCGTGGGGAACGTTAAGTCCGCCGCGGGCGACCGGCGATCCGAGCGGGGCGAACGGGTGGTGCGGGGCCGGGGGCGGCGTCCGGGTGATCACCCGTACGAGTCATCGTCATATGAGCGTTCTGATGGGTCGTGACCTGCGGATCCGTCAGACCGACGGTCCCGTGCCCCGGCGTGTCGGGTCACCGGGTGGCGCAGTCCCGAAATGCGGGGTTCTTCGTGAGTTGTGAGGGTTCGTCATGGGAGGCGTACTCGTCGAATTTCCCGGAGCACCGCTTCGGAGCGTCTTCCGATGGAGGTTCAACCATGCGTGCTGCACGCACTCTGGCGGTGACAGCCACCGCATTCGCGGCGATCGGGCTCGCGGCCCCGCTCGCGGCCGCCGACGGGAACCCCGGCGGACAGGGCGGGAACGGTGGCGGACCCCGAGACGTCACGATCAGCCCCGCGGCCGTTCACCAGGGCTCCACCCTCACCATCACCGTCAAGGGCTGCACCCGCGGCGGCACGGTGACCTCGAACGCCTTCCCGCAGACCAACCTGTCGGTGAACCCCAACGGCATCTCCACCGCGATCGCCCGGGTCTTCAACCACGCCACGCCGGGCAACTACAACCTCGCGGTCCGGTGCCACGACAACCCCAACGTCGCCACCCGCCAGTTCACCGTCCTCGAGGCCCGTGGCGCGATGGGCGGCCTCGGCGGCTCGCTGTCCCCGAGCTCCACCGAGATGGCCGTCGGCGGCTCGCTGGTCGCCGCCGCCGCGCTCGGCGGCGGTCTGTTCATCGTCCGCCGCCGCCACATGAGCAGCGGAAAGGTCTGACCGGCCGAACCTCCCGGTCCGGCCGAATACGCCCGCCGCGGCCGCGAGGACCAGGCCGCCGCCCGCCGCGAGCGCGACGGCGTCCGTGCCGTCCACCGAGCCGCCGAGACCGCCCCGCACGCCGCGCGGCGGCGTCAGGATCGTCGAGCTGGTGGTCGGGGCGGTGGTGGCGCCCTGGATGGTCAGGTCGACGGTGTCGGTGATGCCGCCGGTGCAGTTGAACGCGACGGTGTACACCGCGCCCCGCCTGGCGTCCCCGTCGACGGTGGCCGTGGTCGAGGAGCCCGGGGGGATGGTGGCGGTGTCGAAGATGCCCGAAGAAGCCGTCGCCGTGCTGGCGCAGCCGGGGGCGCGGAGGGTGATCCGCCCGCCCGGGGCGACGGTCGACGGTGTGATGACGAAGTCGCCGGGGGCCTTCGCCGCCCGGCGCTGGCCGGCGTTCGGAGCGGGGGCGCCATCCGACGCCACGGCGGCCGGAGCGGCAAGGGCGAGGGCGGCCGCCCCCAGTAGTGCGGTGGACGCGGCACGTATCGCGCGCATGGTGAATCCTCCGGTCCCGAGGCGCACCCGCGGAACGTTTTCCACATGAGGCAGGTCGTGCGCCCCGATGACCGCCACGCTAGGAGCGCACTATCACGGCCGCGATCCCAGACGGGCGAATGGGGCACGCATGTCACCCGAGTGGCCCATTCGAGGCGCCGCCGTCACCCCGTCACCTGCGGAAACAGGCTGGTGAACGGCCCGGCCGTGGCGGACAGCCCGCGGCCGAACGGCGCGTCGAAGTCCCAGATCAGGAAGAGCAGGAAGGCGATCAGGGCGCTGTAGAGGCCGGCGAGCAGCAGTTCCCGGCCGGTCCGCCGGATCTGCAGTGTGAAGATCAGGCCCACCGCCACCAGCGCCCCGGTGATCAGCCCGAACCACACCACCCCCGGCATCGTCGCCCCCGCGCCCTCGCCGCGGGCGTTGCGGGCGTCGTCCGCCGTCCCTACGAGGTCGACGAGCGGCTGGTACGCCTGCCCCTCGTGATCCGTGGCCGGCCGGTAGTCGCTCACCGAGCGGCGCACCTTGCCCAGCAGTTCGGCCCCGCGGTCGCTGAGTTCGCCGTGTTCCTTCATGTACGGGAACTCCTCGTCGACCACGTACGCCACGTACGTGTCGACGTCGGAGCGGATCCGCTCGCGCACCTCCACCGGCCAGACCTCCACCCGGGCGGAGATCTCGTGCAGCGCCTGGGCCTCCTGACGCACCGTCTCCTGGGCCGCGCCGCGCGCCTCCCAGACGCCGGCGATGGCGAGGCCGAGCACGATCGCGTACACCACGCCGATCATCATCGACATGTACTCGATGACGTCCGGGGTCTCGCTCGGATCGTCGTCCTCGCCGATCCGGCGGTTGTTGATGACCACGATGGCCAGGACGACGACGCAGGCCGCGGCCATCGCCAGGGTGAGAACAAGCCATTCCGACATGGGAATCCTTAGCTGAGCAGGAAGAGCGAAAGGGTCGGGCGGCGCGCGTGGTCAGCGCGAGCGCGGGCGCAGGACCGCGGCGGCGAGCATCGCGGGCGCGATGATCACGAGCGTCGTGGAGACCAGCGAGCCGCCGGCCTCGGGCTTGGAGCGGTGCGCCTTGCGGTAGACGGGCAGGGCCACCGGCGTCGCCCGCGGCGGCGCGGGCGCGGCCCGGGGAGGCGTGGGGGCCGCGGGCGGCGGCGGTTCGGGGGCCGGCGCAGGCGGGACGGGCCGGGCGGGCGGAGTGGGCCGGGGCGCCGGCGGGGGGTCCTGCCGTGCCGGGGGTTCCGGTTCCGGCGCCGGAGGTGGGGGCGGCGGAGGCGGAGGCGGCGGGGCAGACGGTTCCGGGGTCGGCGTGGGCGACGGCGTAGGGGTGGGGGTCGGCGTCGGGGTGGGGGTCGTGCAGGCGCCCGGCCCGGCGGAGGCGACCGCGTGCGTGCCGCCGGGCCCGACGGTCGCGTAGGCGCACGCGTCGGCCGCGGCGGGGACCGGGGCGGCGAGCAGCCAGAGCAGCGCCGTCGCGGCCAACGGCCGGGCGGCGCAGGAGAGATGGACAGACACGCCGAAGAGCATGATCGCGGTCCGGGCCGGCTACCCGGGGAAACGGCCCGGATTCCCCGGATGGAGCGGATCTTGCACCGCTCTCCTTGACGTGCCGGGAGAAAACTTCGGGCCGCGTTGAGTGCGCCGAGGGGTCTGCTCCGTACTCAGGACCAGAAGCGGCACTGACGGGGGTCGCCGAACAACACGCCTCATCTGTACGGGAGTCGACATGAAGAACTGGCGGAAGATCTCGCTCGCCGCGACCGCCGCGGCCGTCCTCGCGCTCACCACGGGGTGCGGCCAGGAGAAGGGCGAGCAGGGCCTCGGGGGAGCGCCCGCCGGAGCTGCCAACCCGGCCGCCGCACCGGGTGAGGCCGGCTACGGCGACGCGTACGGCGGCGGCTCGGCCGGCGCGCAGAGCAAGGCGGCGGGTCAGCTCGCCGTGACGGAGGACGAGAAGGTCGGCAAGGTGCTCACCGACGCCGCGGGCTTCACGCTCTACCGCTTCGACAAGGACTCGGCGAGCCCGCCCAAGGCGACCTGCGAGGGCGAGTGCGCCAAGGCGTGGCCGGTGGTGACACCGGCCGGCGCCAAGGCCCCGGCCGGCGTCGACGCCTCGCTGCTCGGCGAGGTGACCCGCTCCGACGGCACCAAGCAGCTGACCGTGGGCGGCTGGCCGATGTACCGCTACGCCAAGGACACCCAGCCGGGCGACGTCAACGGGCAGGGCGTGGGCGGCACCTGGTTCGCCTCCGGGCCCGACGGAAAGAAGGCCGCTCCCGGCGGCGGAGAAGGCGGAGGGAATGATTCCGGCCAGGAATCCGGAACGGACCTTCCCGGTCTCTCCGTGCGCAAGGACCCTGAACTCGGCGAGATCGTCGTCGATTCCCGCGGAATGACCGTCTACCGCTTCAAGAAGGATTCCGCCTGGCCGATGAAGACCGCGTGCACCGGTGCGTGCCTGGAGAAGTGGCCGGTCGTCGCTCCGGTCGACAAGAACGACACCGAAGGGATCTCCAAGAAGGGATTCGTCACCTTCGCCCGCCCGGACGGCATCAAGCAGCAGACCATCGACTGCTGGCCGCTGTACACCTTCGCCGGTGACGAGAAGCCCGGCGACACCAACGGCCAGGGCGTGGGCGGGACATGGTACGCCGTCTCGCCGGCCGGCAAGCTGGTCGGAGCGCCCAAGTAGGTCCCCCGCGCCGCGCATCCGGCCCGCCGGCCCGTCTTCGCCCCCCACACGCGAAGGCGGGCCGGTCGCACATGCCAGTGGTGTGTGACCAAGAACGGACCGGTAATTTCCGTTTCCACTCGCTCTCCGGGCGGCCGATCAGTAGCCTCGGCTCGAACAACGGTCACGAACATCTGGCCGCACCCCTAGGCGACTTGTTGGAGACATCGATGGAGCGTCCCGCCTGGGCCCCGCCCGGCATCGACATTTCGGTGCCGAGCGTGTCCCGAATGTACGACTTCTATCTGGGCGGCTCGCACAATTTCGAAGTCGACCGCGAAGCGGCCCGAAAGGCCATGGAGTTCCTGCCGGGACTCCCCAAGATCATGCAGGCGAACCGGGCGTTCATGCGCCGGGCCGTGCGGTACGCGATCGGCGAGGGCGTCACCCAGTTCCTCGACATCGGCTCCGGCATACCGACGTTCGGCAACGTCCACGAAGTCGCCCGGCAGGCCAGCCCCGAGGCCCGCGTGGTCTACGTCGACCACGACCCGGTCGCCGTCGCGCACAGCCGCGCCGTCCTGGAGGGCGACGAGCGGACCGCCGTCGTCGCCGCCGACCTGCGCAAGCCGCGCGACATCCTCAACAGCCCCGAGGTCGCCGGACTGCTCGACCTGGACCGCCCGGTGGCGCTGCTCCTCGTCGCCGTGCTGCACTTCCTGGAGGACCAGGACGACCCGTACGGCGCCGTCGCCGAGCTGACCGCCGCGCTCGCCCCCGGCAGCCTCCTGGTCGTCACCCACGCCTCGTACGAGGGCATCCCCGTCTCCGAGGAGCAGGCGTCCGGCACGGTCGGCGTCTACCGCGAGACCCGCAACCCGCTGGTGATGCGCAGTCACGAGGAGATCGCCGCCTTCTTCGCCGGCTGGGAGCTCGTCGAGCCCGGCCTGGTGTCCATGCCGAGATGGCGTTCCGAAGGTCCCCTGGACCAGGAGGACCCCTTCGCCTTCTCCGGCTTCGCAGGGGTGGGGCGCAAGGCGTGAACGTGCCGCCGACCTCCGGCGCCGGCGCGGAGCCGGACGACCCGGAGGACAGACTCCGACGGTTCACGACGATCTGGAGCCGGGCCGTCTTCCCGGTCACCGCCACGTCGCTGACCCGTGCCGAGGTGGCGGAGCATCTGCTTCCGCTCGCCCGGGAACTCAACGACGCGCTGCACGCGCGGACCTACGACCAGGCCGCCACCGCCGCCGCGCACCGCGCCGGCGCCGGACTCGTCGCCGCCCACTGCACCGACCCCGAGGCGCTCCAGCGCAGCCTCGGCGTCGTCGACTCGTACCTGGTGCTCTACTGCGGCGCGGACGGCGGCCAGATCTCCGAGGAGGCCCGCGCCCGCTGCGCCCGCCTCCAGCACGCCATGGCCGCCGGTTTCGCCCACGCGCTGCGCCAGCGCACCCTGAGCGAGCAGGAGGCCATCGCCCACTCCGCGCTCTCCGCGCGCAGCGCCGCCGAGATCGCGCTGCACGCCACCGAGACCCGGTTCCGGGCCGTGTTCGACGGCGCGGCCGTCGGCATCGGCATCGCCGACCTCGAAGGCAACGTCCTGGAGGTCAACGAGACCCTCACCCGGATGTTCGGCGGCCTGGAGACCACCGTCCGCAGCCGCAACGTCCAGGACTGGGGCCACCCCGAGGACGCCCCGCACGTCTGGAAGCTCTACGGTGAGCTGGTGCGCGGCGAACGCGACCACTACCGCGTCGAGAAGCCGTACTACCGCACCGACGGCACCGTCCTGTGGACCAATCTGACGGTGTCCCTGCTCCGCGACGCCGAGGGCCGGCCGCAGTACCAGCTCGCCCTGCTCGAGGACACCACCGAGCGCCGGCTGCTCAACCTCCGGCTGCGGTACGAGGCCACGCACGACGCGCTCACCGGACTGCCCAACCGGACGCTGTTCTTCGAGCGCCTGGAGAAGGCGCTCGCGCCGCGCGACGGCTCCCGCTTCGGCCTGTGCTACCTCGACCTCGACGGCTTCAAGGCCATCAACGACAGCCTCGGCCACTCGGCCGGCGACCGGCTCCTCGTGGAGGTCGCCGACCGGCTGCAGAGCTGTGTGGCCGCGCCGGTGGAGATGGTGGCCCGGCTGGGCGGCGACGAGTTCGTCGCGCTCACGACCGGGACGGGTACCGTGGAGGGCGTCACCGAACTCGCCCACCGCATCCTGCACGCGCTCGCCGCGCCCATCCGGATCGAGGGCCGCGAGCTGACCGTCCGCGGCAGCATCGGCATCGTCGAGGGCCCGGCCGGCGAACGCACCCCGGCGGAGGTGCTGCGCAGCGCCGACATCACGATGTACCGGGCCAAGTCGGCGGGCGGCAACCGCTTCGAGTTCGCCGACGCCGAGGCGGACGCCCGGGCGATCACCCGGCACGGGCTGACCACCGCGCTGCCGGCCGCGTTGGAGCGCGGCGAGTTCTTCATCGAGTACCAGCCGCTGGTGCACCTCGGCGACGGCAGCGTGCACGGCGCGGAGGCGCTGGTCCGCTGGTGCCACCCGCAGCACGGCGTGCTCGGCCCGGACCGGTTCATCCCGCTCGCCGAACACACCGGGCTCATCGTGCCGTTGGGGCGCTGGGTGCTCGAAGAGGCCGTCCGCCAGGCCCGGTTCTGGCAGACCCAGACACCGTTCTCGGGGGCCGGCGGCCCGCTGCGGATCAACGTCAACCTGTCGCCGACCCAGCTGCACCACCCGCGGCTTGTCGCCGACACCGTCGAGGTCCTGGAGCGCTCCGGCCTGGAGCCGGGCGCGCTCTGCCTGGAGCTCACCGAGTCGGCGCTGATCGGCGCGGACGAGGATCTGCTCAAGCCGCTGCGGCAGCTCGCCGAGATGGGCGTGGACATCGCGCTCGACGACTTCGGCACCGGCTACTCGAACCTGGCGAACCTGCGCCGGCTGCCGGTGAGCGTGCTCAAGCTGGACCGCTCCTTCACCCGGAGCATGCAGCAGCAGCCGGCGGACCCGGTCGACGTCAAGATCGTCGAGGGCATAGTGGCCCTGGCCCACAGCCTGGAACTCGCGGTCACGGTCGAGGGCGTGGAGACCGGCGCGCAGGCGGAGCAGCTCCGCGAACTCGGCTGCGACACCGCCCAAGGCTGGTACTACGCCCGCCCCGGCCCCCCGGACCGCCTCCACACCCTGTCCCTGGCGGACGCGGTGTGACGGGGCGGCGGGCGCCGCGTGTCGGGCGCCCGCCGCGTCCCGTTCAGTCCCCGCGCGGACCCGGTGCGTCCAGGAGCATGCGCTGGAGTTCTCGGGCGGCTCGAGGTGGGGCCACGTCCGAGCGGTGGGCCAGGGCGATGGTGCGCCGCAGGCCCGGTGGGGCGAGTGGGGCGACTCGCAGGTCCCTCGCGGCGTCGGCGACCATGCGGGGGACGACCGCCGTGCCGAGCCCGGCCCGTACGAAGCCGAGCACCGCGTCCATCTCGCCGCCCTCCACCGTGTACGAGGGCTCGAAGCCCTCGGCCCGGCAGGCCGCCACGATCAGCTCCCGCAGGTCGTAGCCGTGCCGGAACATCACCATCGGCCGGTCCCGCAGGTCCGCGATGCGCACCGGCCCCGGCTCCGGCGTCGCCGACACCGCCACCAGGTCCTCGCGGAACAGCTCGACGGTCGTCAGCGCCGGCGAGGCCGTCGGCAGCGGCAGCACCACGAGCGCCAGGTCCAGTGCGCCGCGGGCCAGCTGCCGTACGAGGTCGTGCGAGCCGCCCTCCTCGATGAGCAGCCGGATCCCCGGGTGGCGGTCGTGGAAGGCCCGCAGCACGTCCGGCAGCAGGCCCGTGCACAGGCTCGGCGTGGCGCCGAGCCGGACCCGGCCGCGCCGTAGCTGCACCAGTTCCTGCACCTCGTGCCGCGCCGTGTCGGTGTCGGCGAGGATCCGCCGGGCCAGCGGCAGCAGCGCCTCGCCCGCGTCGGTCAGCGCGATGTTCCCGCGCGCCCGGCTGAACAGCTCCGCCCCCAGTTCCTTCTCCAGCGCCCTGATCTGCTGGGAGAGCGAGGGCTGGGAGACGTGCACCCGCTCGGCGGCCCGGGTGAAGTGCCGGGTCTCCGCCACGGCCACGAAGTACTGGAGCTGCTGCAGCTGCATAGGCTCAGCCTATCGAGACCAGCAGAACCATGTCTTGGACCTCTCGGGGGTGCCCGTCCTAGCGTCGATGCCATGGCTCTGGCAACCAGGACGGACCGACGGCCGTCCACCCAAGGATCTCCACGACCGTCGGGCGGCTTCTGGGCGTCGACCATCGGCAAGAAGACCGTCATGGCCGTCAGCGGCCTGATCATGCTGGGCTACCTCGTCGCCCACGTCATGGGCAATCTGAAGATCTTCTTCGGCCCCGAGGAGTTCAACGCCTACGGCCACTGGCTGCGCGTCATGGGTGCGCCCGTGCTGCACCACTCCTGGGCCCTGTGGCTGGTCCGGATCGTGCTGCTCACCGCCGTGGTCGCGCACGCCGTCTCCGCGTACCAGCTCAGCCGCCGGGACATCAAGGCCCGGCCGACCCGCTACGCGCACCGCCGCAAGCGCGCCTCCTACGCCACCCGCACCATGCGCTGGGGCGGGATCATCCTCGGCCTGTTCATCGTCTGGCACGTCCTCGACCTGACCACCGGCACCGTCCACCCCGGCGGCTTCGAGGAGGGCCGGCCGTACCAGAACGTCGTGGACACCTTCTCCACCTGGTACGGCAACGTGATCTACCTGGTCGCGATGGCGGCCGTCGGCCTGCACGTCCGGCACGGCTTCTGGAGCGCCGCGCAGACCCTCGGCGTCGGCAACGCGCGCCGCGAACGGCTCCTGAAGCTCGCGGCCAACGGCCTCGCCCTCGTGCTGACCGCGGGCTTCGTCTCCGTACCCCTCGCCGTGATGACCGGACTGGTGGACTGACATGAGCTTCCTCGACTACACGACCGGCGAGCCGATCGCCGACGCCGCCGCCCCCGCCGGGCCGGTCGCCGAACGCTGGGACACCCGCCGCTTCCAGGCCAAGCTGGTCAACCCCGCCAACCGGCGCAAGCACACCGTGATCGTCGTCGGCACCGGTCTCGCCGGCGGCTCCGCCGGCGCCACGCTGGCCGAACAGGGCTACCACGTCGTCCAGTTCTGCTTCCAGGACTCCCCGCGCCGGGCCCACTCCATCGCCGCCCAGGGCGGTATCAACGCCGCGAAGAACTACCGCAACGACGGCGACTCCGTCCACCGGCTCTTCTACGACACCGTCAAGGGCGGCGACTTCCGCGCCCGCGAGTCCAACGTGCACCGGCTGGCCCAGATCTCCGTCGAGATCATCGACCAGTGCGTCGCCCAGGGCGTCCCGTTCGCCCGCGAGTACGGCGGCCTGCTCGACACCCGCTCCTTCGGCGGCGTCCAGGTCTCCCGCACCTTCTACGCCCGCGGCCAGACGGGCCAGCAGCTGCTGCTCGGCGCATACCAGGCGCTGTCCCGCCAGATCGCCGCCGGCAACGTCGAGCTGCACGCGCGCACCGAGATGCTCGATCTGATCGTGGTCGACGGCCGGGCCCGCGGCATCGTCGCCCGGGACCTCGTCACCGGGAAGACCGACACGTACTTCGCGGACGCCGTGGTCCTCGCCAGCGGTGGCTACGGCAACGTCTTCTACCTGTCGACGAACGCCATGAACTCCAACGCCACCGCCGTGTGGCGGGCGCACCGCCGCGGCGCGTACTTCGCCAACCCCTGCTTCACCCAGATCCACCCCACCTGCATCCCGCGCACCGGCGACCACCAGTCCAAGCTGACGCTGATGAGCGAGTCGCTGCGCAACGACGGCCGCATCTGGGTGCCGAAGGCGAAGGGCGACACGCGCCCCGCGAACGAGATCCCCGAGGACGAGCGCGACTACTACCTGGAGCGCATCTACCCGTCGTTCGGCAACCTCGTGCCCCGCGACATCGCCTCCCGCGCCGCCAAGAACGTCTGCGACGAAGGCCGGGGCGTCGGCCCCGGCGGGCAGGGTGTGTACCTGGACTTCGCCGACGCGATCCGCCGGATGGGCCGGGCGGCGGTCGAGGAGAAGTACGGCAACCTCTTCGACATGTACGCGCGGATCACCGCGGAGAACCCGTACGAGACGCCGATGCGGATCTACCCGGCCGTGCACTACACGATGGGCGGACTGTGGGTCGACTACGACCTCCAGACCACCGTGCCCGGCCTGTTCGCGATCGGCGAGGCCAACTTCTCCGACCACGGCGCCAACCGGCTCGGCGCGTCCGCGCTGATGCAGGGCCTCGCCGACGGCTACTTCGTACTCCCGTCCACCATCAACGACTACCTGGCCCGCGCGCCGAGGACCGAGCGGCTCAGCGACGACGACCCCGCCGTGCGGGAGGTGCTGGCCGAGACCGAGGACCGGCTGAACCTCCTCCTCTCCGTCGACGGCGACCGCACCCCGGACTCCTTCCACCGCGAACTCGGCGAACTCATGTGGGAGTACTGCGGCATGGCCCGCACCGAGGAGGGCCTGCGCAAGGCGCTCGCCCGGATCCCGCAGATCCGTGAGGAGTTCTGGCGGCGCATCAAGGTCCCCGGCACCGGCGAGGAGTTCAACCAGTCGCTGGAGAAGGCCAACCGCGTCGTCGACTACCTGGAGCTCGCCGAGCTGATGTGCCTCGACGCGCTGCACCGCGCCGAGTCCTGCGGCGGACACTTCCGCGAGGAGTCCCAGACCCCGGACGGCGAGGCCGCCCGCAGGGACGACGTGTTCGCCTACGCGGCCGCCTGGGAGTTCGGCGGCACGGGCGAGGCCCCCGTCCTCCACCGGGAGACCCTGACCTTCGAGTACGTCCACCCCACCCAGCGGAGCTACGCATGAAGCTCAACCTGCGCGTCTGGCGGCAGAAGAACGCCGACGCCGACGGCGCGATGACCACGTACCAGGTGGACGGGATCTCCCCGGACATGTCCTTCCTGGAGATGCTCGACACCCTCAACGAGGAACTCATCCTCCGGGGCGAGGATCCCGTCGCCTTCGACCACGACTGCCGCGAGGGCATCTGCGGCGCGTGCAGCCTCGTCATCAACGGCGACGCGCACGGCCCCGAGCGGACCACCACCTGCCAGCTGCACATGCGGTCCTTCCGCGACGGCGACACCATCGACGTCGAGCCCTGGCGCGCGGCCGCCTTCCCGGTCGTCAAGGACCTGGTCGTGGACCGCTCGGCCTTCGACCGCGTCATCCAGGCCGGCGGCTACATCAGCGCCCCGACCGGCGCGGCCCCCGAGGCCCACGCCACTCCGGTCCCCAAGGCCGACGCGGACTCCGCCTTCGAGCACGCCGAGTGCATCGGCTGCGGCGCCTGCGTGGCCGCCTGCCCGAACGGCTCGGCGATGCTGTTCACCTCCGCCAAGGTCAACCACCTCAACGTGCTCCCGCAGGGCGCCCCGGAACGTGAGACCCGGGTCCTCGACATGGTGGCGCAGATGGACGCCGAGGGCTTCGGCGGCTGCACCCTGACCGGCGAATGCGCCACGGCCTGCCCGAAGGGCATCCCCCTGCCGTCCATCGCCGCCATGAACAGGGAGTGGCTGCGCGCCCAGCGCAAGGCCCGCCGCTGACCCGGCGGCCGACTCAGACTCCGAGGGCCCGCGCCAAGTACGGGGCGGTGGTGCTCCCCGGCACGGCGGCGACCGCTGCCGGCGGGCCCTCGGCCACGATCCTGCCCCCGGCCGCGCCGCCGCCGGGGCCGAGGTCGACGACCCAGTCGGCGGCGGCGACGACGTCCATGTCGTGTTCCACGACGACGACCGTGTGGCCGGAGTCCACCAGGGCGTCGAGCTGGGTCATCAGGACCTCGACGTCCGCCGGGTGGAGGCCGGTGGTCGGTTCGTCGAGGACGTAGAGGGTGGGGGTGCGGCGGACGGCCTGGAGTTCGGCGGCGAGCTTGATGCGCTGGGCCTCGCCGCCCGACAGCTCCGTGGCCGGCTGGCCGAGGCGGAGGTAGCCGAGGCCGACGTCCAGCAGGGTGCGCAGGATCCGGGCCGCGACCGGGGTGTCCGCGAAGAACTCCGCCGCCGACTCCACGGTCAGGTCCAGGACTTCGGCGACCGTGAGCCCGCGCAGCCGGACCTCCAGGGTCCCGGCGTTGTAGCGCGCGCCGTGGCAGTCCGGGCAGGGCGCGTACGTGCTCGGCAGGAACAGCAGCTCCACCGAGACGAAGCCGTCGCCCTGACAGGTCTCGCAGCGGCCTCCGGCCACGTTGAACGAGAAGCGCCCCGCCTTGAAACCGCGCTCCCGGGCCGTCTCGGTGGCCGCGAACTGCTTGCGCACCACGTCGAACAGGCCGGTGTACGTGGCCGGGTTGGACCGCGGGGTGCGGCCGATCGGTCGCTGATCGACCGTCACCACGCGTTCGACGCCGGTGAGTTCCTCGGTCAGTGCGCCGACCAGGGTGGACTTGCCCGAGCCGGAGACGCCGGTCACCGCCGTCAGCACGCCGAGGGGGAAGGCCGCGTCCAGGTCCACCAGGTTGTGCCGGGTGATCGGGCCGGTGCGCAGCCAGGCCGCCGGCCGGCGGACCGCGCGTACGGGCCGGGGTTCGCGGTCGAACAGGAAGCGGCGGGTCGCCGACTCGGGGACCTCGGCCAGCGTCTGCGGGGGTCCGCTGTGCAGCACCCGGCCGCCGTGCACCCCGGCCCGCGGGCCCACGTCCACCAGCCAGTCCGCGTGCCGCACCACGTCCAGATGGTGCTCGACCACGAACACCGTGTTCCCGGCCGCCTTCAGCCGGTCCAGGACGACGAGCAGCGCTTCGGTGTCCGCCGGGTGGAGACCGGCCGACGGCTCGTCGAGGACGTACACCACGCCGAAGAGGCCGGACCGCAGCTGGGTGGCGAGCCGCAGCCGCTGCAGCTCGCCGTTGGACAGGGTCGGCGTGGCGCGGTCCAGGCTCAGATAGCCGAGCCCCAGCTCCGTCACCGTCCCGATCCGGGCGACCAGGTCCTCCGTCAGCACCCGCGCCGTCTCACCGGATCGGCCCGCCGGACCGTCCAGCACCTCCGCCAGCGTCGTCAGCGGCAGCGCCGCCAGCTCCGCGATCGTCCGCCCCGCGAACGTCACCGCAAGCGCCTCCGGCCGCAGCCGCCGGCCCCCGCACACCGCGCAGCGCGCGCTCGTCAGGAACCGTTCCGCCTTCGCCCGCAGCGTGGGGCTCTTCGAGTCGGCGAAGGTGTGCGTCACGTACCGCCGGGCGCTCATGTACGTGCCCTGGTACGGGCGTTGGATGCGCCCCGCCTCCCGCACCGGATGGACCGTGACCACCGGCTGCTCGTCGGTGAACAGGATCCACGCGCGGTCCGCCGGGTCCAGCTCCTGCCACGGCCGGTCCACGTCGTACCCGAGCGCGTCCAGCACGTCGCGCAGGTTCTTGCCCTGCCAGGCGCCCGGCCAGGCCGCGATCGCGCCCTCCCGGATCGACAGCGAGGGGTCCGGGACGAGCAGTTCCTCGTTCGTGGTGTGCACCAGGCCCAGGCCGTGGCACTCGGGGCAGGCGCCGGCCGGGGTGTTCGGGGAGAAGGCGTCGGAGTCGAGCCGGGCCGCGTCCGGCGGGTACGCGCCGGCCCGCGAGTACAGCATCCGCAGCGAGTTCGACAGCGTGGTGACCGTGCCGACCGAGGAGCGGGCGTTCGGCGCGGAGCGGCGCTGCTCCAGCGAGACGGCCGGCGGCAGCCCGGTGATCTCCCCGACCTTCGGCGCGCCCACCTGGTGGATCAGCCGGCGCGCGTACGGGGCCACCGACTCGAAGTACCGGCGCTGCGCCTCGGCGTAGACCGTTCCGAAGGCGAGCGAGGACTTGCCGGAGCCGGAGACTCCGGTGAAGACGGTGAGCGCGTCGCGCGGCAGGTCCACGTCGACGTCGCGCAGATTGTGCTCCCGGGCGCCGCGGACGCGGACGAACGGGTCGTGCGCGAAGGCGCCGGGCGGGGGAGTGCGGTCGGGTGCGGGGTCCTGCGGAGCGGTGCCGTGCATTTGTCCGAGTTTAGGCGGCCGAGGCTTCCACGAGGTCCCAGAAACGGTCGATGATCCGTTCCAGATAGGCGCGGCCCTGCTCGCCGGAGGCCGCCGCGCCCGCGGCCCGGCTCAGGGTGGCCGTCATCAGGTTCTGGTACTCCTGGTGCATCGTGCGCAGCGGGTCGCCGAGTGCGCGGCGGTCGAGGCCGGTGAGTTTGGCCAGGGCGCGGGCGTGCGCCTGCCAGCGGGTGCTCACCGCCTCGCCGAGCAGTTCGGCGAGGCGCTCGTTGTCACCCGTGACGGTCATGCGGTCGCGCGGCGACAGGCCGAGCGCGGAGGTGAGGGCCGCCGTCTGCCGGGCGTCGCCGCTCCACACGCCGGTGACTTCGGCTTCCTCGTAGGCGCCGAGGTCCATGCCGACCGCGCGGGCGACGTCGGCGGCGGCGTAGCCGCGGACCAGACGGTGTTCCCGTAACGCCCTCGGCGTTCCTATGAGTTGGTTCAGGTCGCACCACAGAACGCTCGCGAGTGCGGTGAGCTCGCCGGGACTGGGGACGGCGATGCCGCGTTCCCAGGCGGTGACGGTGTCAGGGGTGAGGTGACCCATGCCGAACGAGGCACGCATGGCGTGCGCGACATGGCCCGGCGCCATGCCGAGGGACTCGCGGATGCGTCGCGCGGCGACGGCGTCGAAGGGTGCAGGCCGACTGTGAGGGGAGGGGGGTCCAGGCACAGCCCGGATGGTAGATACCGATAATCGATCTGGCTACTGTGCGTTCTGCCGAATGCGCGTTTCGTGCATGTGACCGACCGCGGCGCGGGCGGGGAGCGGGCCAGGTGAGGGCGCAGACTCGGGATCTTCATAACATCCTTGCAAACATTGGCAGTTGGAGCCTCAGTGACCCGCGATGCCGGGTCGACGTCCGTATGATCCACAACACTTCGCATGTGCGTTCGCGCATCGCGCGAACGACCGTTGCATCAGAGGATCGCCCCAACTGTCCCTGATTCCAGGCGCGTTCCCCACGCCCATCCATGCGCGGCCCACAAGGCATGCGCAGATACTGGAGAGTCGATGAATTCCCCCAGTGCGACCGGCGCACCGCACGACTCGAGCCCCCGCGCGGGCTCGCCCCGCCTCCCCGGCGGACCGCTCGACCGCTACTTCCGCATCACCGAGCGCGGATCGACCTACGCACGGGAGATACGCGGCGGCTTCGCCACGTTCTTCACGATGGCGTACATCCTCGTGCTCAACCCGATCATTCTGGGCGCGGCCGAGGACAAGACCGGAGCCAAGCTCGACCCGGCGCAGCTGGTCACCGCCACCGCGCTCGTGGCCGCCGTGATGACCGTCATCATGGGCGTCGGCGGCAACCTCCCGCTCGCGCTCGCCGCGGGTCTCGGCCTCAACGCCGTCGTCGCCTTCCAGCTCGCCCCGCTGATGACGTGGGACGACGCGATGGGCCTGATCGTGCTCGAGGGCCTCATCATCTGCGTCCTGGTCCTGACCGGTCTGCGCGAGGCCGTCATGCACGCCATCCCGCAGCCGCTCAAACAGGCCATCAGCGTCGGGATCGGCCTGTTCATCGCGTTCATCGGATTCGTCGACGCCGGGTTCGTCACCCGTATCCCGGACGCGGCCAACACCACGGTGCCGGTGCAGCTCGGCACCGGAAGCCTCACCGGCTGGCCGATGCTCGTCTTCGGTCTCGGGGTCGTGCTGACCATCGTGCTGCTCGCCCGCAAGGTCAAGGGCGCGATCCTCATCAGCATCGTCGCGATGACCGTCCTCGCCGTCATCCTCGACAAGGCCGCCGACATCAAGACCTGGGGCCTGACCACCCCCGCGCTCCCGGATTCCGCGGTGGCCCTCCCCGACTTCGGGCTGCTGGGCAACTTCGACGTCTTCGGCGCGTTCGGTCAGGTCAGCGTCGTCACCGTGCTGCTGCTCGTGTTCACCCTCATCCTGTCGGACTTCTTCGACACCATGGGCACGGTCGTCGGCGTGACCGCCGAGGCGGGGCTCCTCGACGAACGCGGCCAGGTCCCGGACCTCGGCAGGGTGCTCCTGATCGACGGTGCGGCGGCCGTGGCCGGCGGCGCCGCGTCGGCGTCCTCCGCGACGACGTACATCGAGTCGGCGGCGGGCGTCGGCGAAGGCGCCCGTACCGGTTTCGCCAACCTCTTCACCGGCGGCCTGTTCGCTCTCGCGCTCTTCCTCACGCCCGTCCTCACCATCGTGCCGCTGCAGGCGGCGGCGCCCGCCCTGGTGGCCGTGGGCTTCCTGATGATGACGCAGGTCAAGCACATCGACTGGGACCGCTACGACATCGCCATCCCGGCGTTCCTGACCATCGCCGTCATGCCGTTCACGTACTCCATCACCAACGGCATCGGCGCCGGCTTCCTCGCGTACGTCGTCATCAAGACCGCGCTCGGCAAGGCGCGTGAGGTGCACTGGCTGCTGTGGGGGGCCTCGGCCCTGTTCCTCGTCTACTTCGCCATCGACCCGATCGAGCAGCTCCTCGGGGTCAAGTAGCAGGGGCAGGTAGCAGCGCGGCACAGCCGACGACGACGGGGCCTGGGCATGCAGGCCCCGTCGTCGTACTCATGTCACCCGTACGGACCGTCAGTCGGTGTCCTCGAGCCGGAAGCCGACCTTCAGGCCGACCTGGAAGTGCTCGATCTCGCCGTCCACCAGGTGCCCGCGGACCTGGGTGACCTCGAACCAGTCGAGGCCGCGCAGGGTCTGGGATGCGCGGGTGATGCCGTTGCGGACGGCCTGGTCGATGCCCTCGGTGGACGTGCCGACGATCTCGGTGACGCGGTAGGTGTGGTTCGCCATGGGGGTCCGGCTCCTCTCGGTGCGTACCTCCCACCGTGCCGCACGCCCGCCCGGTCCGCGATCCGGGACTTGACCATCCGGTTGGTCCAGACCAAAATCCAGGCCACACCCGTGCGAACCGTGCGTTCGGCCCCCCACGTCGGGTCCCCTTCCCCTGCCCCGTCCGCAAAAGGTGACCCCGTGAAGAACCGCCTCCTCGTCCCTCCCCTGGTGGTGCTGACCGCCCTCGCGCTCGGCGGCTGCGGGGTCCTGCCCGGCGACGGGCCCGGGACGCGCACCATCAACGTCTGGGTGATGAAGGACAGCGCCAGCGACGACTTCCTGCAGCGCTTCACCGCCGCCTACGAGGCCGGGCACCCCGGCATCGACCTGAAGTTCACCATCCAGGAGTGGACCGGCATCGGCGCCAAGGTCACCGAGGCCATCGAGGGCCCCGGCGGCCCGGACGTCATCGAGGTCGGCAACACCCAGGTCGCGCGGTACGCCGACACGGAGAAGCTCTACGACCTCACCCTGGAGTCGGTCCGCGACCTCGGCGCCCCGGAGTGGCTGCCCGGCCTCGCCGAGCCCGGCAGCATCGACGGCGCCCAGTACGGGATCCCCTGGTACGCGGCCAACCGGGTGGTCGTCTACAACAAGGAGCTGTTCGAGCGGGCCGGCGTCAAGAAGCTCCCCGCCACCCGCGCCCAGTGGACCGCCGCCACCGAGAAGATCAACCGCACCGGCAGCCAGGGCATCTACCTGGCCGGCCAGGACTGGTACACCCTCGCCGGCTTCATCTGGGACGAGGGCGGCGAACTCGCCGTCGACAACGGCGGCACCTGGTCCGGCACGCTGGACAGCCCGGCGGCGCTGCGCGGCATGGCCTTCTACAAGGAACTGCAGTCCCTCGGCTCCGGACCCGAGGACGCCGACGAGGAGACCCCGCCGCAGTCCGGCGTCTTCGCCAAGGGCGACGTCGCCCAGATCATCGCCACCCCCGGCATCACCGCCGCCATCCTCAAGCAGAACCCGCAGCTCCAGGACAAGATCGGCTACTTCCCGATCCCCGGCCGGACCGCCGCCAAGCCCTGCGCCGTCTTCACCGGCGGCTCCGACCTCATCGTCCCCGTCAACGCCCCGCAGCGCGCCGCCGCCATCGAGGTGGTCAAGGCCCTCGCCGACGAGCAGTGGCAGACCGACCTCGCCCGCACCATGAACTACGTACCCAACAAGACCACCCTGGCGAGCGTCGTCGAGGGCCAGGAGGCCACCCGCGCCATGGCCGCCGGCGCGGCCCGCGGCCGGGCCACCCCCAACTCGCCCCACTGGGCCGACGTCGAGGCCGCCAACCCGATCAAGCCCTACATGACCGCCGTGCTCCGGGGCGAGGACCCCGCCCGGGCAGCCCGCCGGGCCTCCGAGCAGATCTCCGACACCCTCGCGGAATGACCCGGCGGCGGGCCGGGCACACCGCCACCTGGATCGTCCACCCGGTCATTCAGCCGTCGCACATCCAGGGGCCCCCACGACGTCATGTCGAATCCAGCCGGTCACGGAAGAAGTAAGGAGCGGGGCCGCCGCACCCCGGCGGCCCGCACCCACCGTCCCCTTCCGTACGCCGGAGGATCACGCCATGTCCGTATCGTCCGCAGTCGCCGTCGCCCCGCCCACCGACGCCGAACCCCGGTACGTGGTGTCCCTCGCCCGCGACCAGGAGGAGATCCGCGCCGCCCAGCGGCTGCGCCACCTGGTCTTCGCCGGCGAGATGGGCGCCCGCCTCGACGGCCCGGAGCCCGGCCTGGACTCCGACGCCTTCGACGCCTACTGCGACCACCTCCTCGTCCGCGAGGAGGCCACCGGAGAGATCGTCGGCACCTACCGGCTGCTGCCGCCGGAGCGCGCCGCCGTCGCAGGCCGGCTCTACTCCGAGAGCGAGTTCGACCTCTCCCGGCTCGCGTCCGTCCGGCACGACCTCGTCGAGGTCGGCCGCTCCTGCGTCCACCCCGCCCACCGCAACGGCGCGGTCATCGCCCTCATCTGGGCCGGACTCGCCCGCTACATGACCCGCACCGGCCACACCTGGCTCGCCGGCTGCTGCTCGATACCGCTCGGCGACGGCGGCGGCCTCGCCGCCGCCACCTGGGACACCGTCAAGGCCAAGCACCTCGCCCCCGAGGAGTACTGGGTCACCCCGCACAAGCTCTGGTCCGCCGAGGGCGTCGTCCGCCCCGAGGGCCGCACCGAGCTCCCCCCGCTGCTCCGCGGCTACCTGCGGCTCGGCGCCTGGGTCTGCGGCGCCCCGGCCCACGACCCCGACTTCAACGTCGCCGACCTGTACGTGCTGCTCTCGCTGCGCCGCACCAACCCCCGCTACCTGCGGCACTTCCTCTCGCTCGCCCCGGTGAAGTGACCACCGTGCCCGTCAGACCCGCCCCGGCCGTCTCGCCGTGGCTGCCCACGGCGCCGTGCACGCCCGGCGGCTGCACCGCCCACCCGGGACCCGGTGCGCCCGTCGCCGGGCCGGTCCTGGCGGCCGTCCGGCTGGCCGCCGGCCTCGCCGCCGTGCTGCTCGGGGTGGTCTGCTCCCCGCTCGCGAGCGCCCTGCCCGCCACCGCGCGGGCCGCGCTCGTCCGGCTGTGGGCCCTGACCGTGCTGCGGGCCTTCGGGGTCCGCCCGGTCGTCCGCGGCGGACCCGCCCCTGGGGACCGGCCGCAGCTTGTCGTCGCCAACCACGTCTCGTGGCTGGACATCGCGCTGATCGCGGCCGTGCTGCCCGGCCGGATGCTCGCCAAGAAGGAGATCCGCGACTGGCCCGTGCTCGGGCCGCTGATCGCCCGCGGCGGCACCCTGTTCCTCGACCGGGACGGGCTGCGCGCCCTGCCCGGCACCGTCCGGCAGATCGCCGGAACGCTCTCGGGCGGCGCCCGAGTGGTGGTGTTCCCGGAGGGCTCCACCTGGTGCGGCCGGGCCCAGGGCCGCTTCCGGCCGGCCGCCTTCCAGGCCGCGCTCGACGCCGGCGCGGACGTCCAGCCCGTACGGCTCGTCTACACACCGCACGGGCCGGCCGCCTTCGTCGCCGACGACTCCCTGATCGACTCGCTCCGCCGGATCGTCCGGGCCCGCGCCCTGACCGCCGAACTGACCGTGCTGCCGCCGATCCCGGCGCACGCCCACCCCGACCGGCGGGCCCTGGCCCGCGCCGCCCAGCAGGCGGTCACGGGCCACCTCACGGCCCCGGACGCGGTGGTACCGGCCCAGCGGGGACCGGCCGGAGCACCGGGTCACCGGGCCCCGGCCTCAGGACCGGGTCAGCGGGCCTCGGCCAGCGACAGGGCGAACCGGCCCTTCCGGTCCGTCCACCACTGCGAGAGCTCGAGCCCCGCCTCCGCCAGCTCGGCACGCACGCCCTCCTGACGGAACTTCGCCGACACCTCCGTCCGCAGCTCCTCGCCCGCCGCGAACTGCGCGGCCAGATCCAGCTCCGGGATCTTCACGGTCAGCGCGTGGCGGGCCCGGAGCCGCATCTCGATCCACTCGTGCTCACGGTCCCAGCGGGCCACATGGTCGAAGTCCGCCGGGTTCACGTCCGCGCCCAGCTCCCGGGCGATCACCGCGAGCACGTTCTTGTTGAACTCGGCCGTCACACCGGCCGCGTCGTCGTACGCGGCGACCAGCGTCGCCTCGTCCTTCACCAGGTCCGTGCCGAGCAGCAGCGTGTCCCCGGGCGCCATGACCCCGCGCACCCGCTGCAGGAAGGCGTGCCGCTCCGCCGGCAGCAGATTGCCGATGGTGCCGCCGAGGAACGCCACGAGCCGCGGCCCGGGCGACGGCGGCAGCACCAGTTCCCGCGTGAAGTCCGCGATCAGCGCGTGGATCCGCAGCCCCGGCCGCTCGGCCAGCAGCGACTCGGCCGCGCCGGTCAGCGCCGACGCGCTCACGTCCACGGGCACGTACGTGTCCAGGTCCGGCAGCAGCGCGTCGATCAGGAACCGGGTCTTCTCCGAGGAGCCCGAGCCCAGTTCCACCAGGGTGCGCGCCCCGGTCTCGGCGGCGATCCGCGGCGCGCGGTCGATCAGGATCTCCCGCTCGGCGCGGGTCGGGTAGTACTCGGGCAGCCGGGTGATCTCCTCGAACAGCTCGCTGCCGCGGGCGTCGTAGAACCACTTCGGCGGCAGCTCCTTGGGCGTGCCCGACAGACCGTCCAGCACATCGGCGCGCAGAGCGGCCTCGGTGGCGTCCTCGGGGAGGGTGCGGGTCAGCTGGAACGGGCTCACGGGGACGGCTCCTCGATCGGGGACAGGAAGACCTCGGCGGGGGTCGCGGTCAGCAGGGTCCGGTCCGGCGCCTCGCGCCAGCCCGGGTCGTCGTCGTACGGCTCCGAGGCCACGACCGTGCCTCGGACGGCCGGGTCGCCCGCGGTCGCGGGGCCGGACCGGTACCAGAGCGTGTCGCCCCAGGCGGTCGCCCAGAGGGACCGGCCGTCGCAGAGCAGCAGGTTGAGCCGCGCGTCCGGTACGGCCCCGGCCACCGCCCGCACCGCCCCGGCCAGCGCCGGGCCGGGCTCGTCGCCGGCCCGGAGCCGGTGCAGCACCAGCGTCCAGAGCAGCGCCGAGTCGGTGCGCGCCTCCAGGGACAGCAGCTCCGCGGCCGGCAGCGCGCCCGCGACCTTGGCGAGCGAGTCGGGCCAGCCCGGCACCGCGCCGTTGTGGCTGAACAGCCAGGGCCCGGCGGCGAACGGGGCCGCCGCGGCCTCCCCGTCCGCGCCCGGCAGGGTCGCGTCGCGGACCGCGGCGAGCAGCGCGCCGGAGCGCACCACCCGCGCCAGGTCGGCGAACGACAGATCGGCCCAGATCGGCCCGGCGCGGCGGTAGCGGGCCGGCACCGGGTCGCCGGCCGCGTACCAGCCCACCCCGAAGCCGTCCGCGTTCACCGTTCCGTACCGCTGCCGGCGCGGGGCCCAGGACTGGCGCAGCAGACCGTGCGGCGGGTCCGCGAGGACCGCGCCGAGCGCCACCGGCTCGCCCACATAGGCGAGATGACGGCACATCAGGAAGGCTCCGCGTCGCGGGCGGTACGGAAGCCGGAGAAGATCTGCCGGCGCACCGGGTAGTCCCAGTTGCGGAAGGTCCCCCGGCAGGCGACCGCGTCGACGGCGAACGAGCCGCCGCGCAGCACCTTGTGCTCGTCCCCGAAGAAGACCTCCGAGTACTCCTTGTACGGGAACGCCCGGAATCCGGGGTACGGCATGAAGTCGCTGGACGTCCACTCCCACACGTCGCCGATGAGCTGCCGAACGCCGAGCGGCGAACTGCCCTCCCGGTAACTGCCGGCCGGGGCCGGGCTCAGATGCCGCTGCCCCAGGTTGGCGTGGCCGGGCGCCGGGTCCGCGTCGCCCCACGGGTAGCGGCGGGAGCGGCCGGTCGCGGGGTCGTGCCGGGCCGCCTTCTCCCACTCGGCCTCGGTGGGCAGCCGGCGGCCCGCCCAGCGGGCGTAGGCGTCCGCTTCGTACCAGGAGACGTGCACCACCGGCTGGTCCTCCGGCACCGGCTCCTCGACGCCGAACCGGCGGCGCAGCCACTGCGCGCCGTCCTTGCGCCAGAACAGCGGCGCGGCGATGGAGTGCTGCCGGATCTGCGCCCAGCCGGCCGGCTGCCACCAGCGCCGGTCCGTGTAACCGCCGTCGGCCATGAACCGCAGGTACGCGCCGTTGGTGACCGGCACCGTGTCGATGAAGTACGCGGGGACGATCCGGGTGTGCGCCGGACGTTCGTTGTCCAGGGCCCACGGCTCGTCCGAGGTGCCCATGGTGAACGGGCCGCCGGGGACGTGGACTTCGGCCGGCAGGAGATCGCCCGCCCCGTCCGCCGGCGGCGGGGGAGCGCTGAGCGCGGCGGGCCCCCTGCGGAGCTGATGGGTGATCAGCATGGTCTCGTCGTGCTGCTGTTCGTGCTGGGCGATCATCCCGAACGCGAACGCCGACTCGACCAGCGGCCGCCCCTCCAGGGCCGTGCCGTCCAGCACGTCGAGCACCCGGGTGCGGACGTCCGCCGCGTACGCGCGGGCCTCCGCCGGCGGCAGCAGCGGCAGCGTGGGCCGCTCCGACCGGGGATGCTCGAAGGCGTCGTACACCGAGTCGATCTCGGGGCGCAGCGCGGCCCGGCCGGCCACCGCCCGCCACAGCCACTGCTCCTCCTGGTTGGAGATGTGCGCCAGGTCCCACACAAGTGGCGACATCAACGGCGAGTGCTGGGCCGTCAGTTCGCCGTCGTCCACGCAGTCGGTGAGCAGCGAGGTGCGGATCCGGGCGGTGTGCAGGGCGTCCAGCGCACGCTGTCGCAGGCCCGTCTCGTCGACCGCCGTCATGACAGCACCTCCTTCGCGTCGAGCACGTCGTCGGCGGGACATCGGCCCCGCAGGACATAGCGGTCGTGGTACTCGGCCACCGCGTCGACGACCTCGGGGGTCGCGCCGATCCGGGGCAGGGCGTCGAGCGCCGCCTCGAAGCAGACGAGGGCGGCGGCGTGCAGCTCCGGGTCGGAGAGGCCGTGCCGGGCCGCGCTCAGCCAGAGCGGGTTGCGCGGCGCGGGCTGCGGACCCGCCAGCTCCGCCAGCGGCTTCACCGCCCGGTGCGCGGTCTCGGCGGCCGCCGGATCGTCGAACAGCGCCGTGGTCACCGCCACCGGCACCCGCCAGCCGTCCGGGCCCGGCTGCGCGTCGATCATCCGCAGCTCCAGATGCCCGCGCGGCCGGACCGGCGGGAACAGCGTGGTCATGTGGTACGTCAGGTCGTCGGGCAGCGGCGGCCGCGGCCGCCCCGTACGCAGCCACTGCCGGAACGTGAGCCCCTCCGGCACCGTCCAGGGCCCGTCCTCGGCGCGGATGCACATCACCGGGGCGTCCAGGACGTGCGCCGCCCACGCGGCCCGCGGCTCGCGCCCCGGAGACGGCGCGAGACTGCGCACCGGGTCGAGCCCGGCCCACAGCGCCTGCCGGGTCGAGCGCCAGCCGGTCCGGCGCCGCCCGTACACGGGGGAGTTCGCGAACGCGGCCACCAGGACCGCGCCGAGCAGGTGGGCCAGCTGCCAGCGCCGGTGGTGGCCGAGCGGACCCGGCTCCTCGTGGCCGGCGTCCAGGCAGACCTGCACGGACGCCGAGTCGCACATCATGGCCCGCCCCGAGGGGCCGGTGCGGGCCAGGGCGGCCTCCATCGCGTCGTACCGGGGCTCGCGCAGGATCCGCTCGCGCGGTGAGTGCCACGGATCGACGCCGTGGCCGTCCAGGGCCAGGCCGAGCGGGCGCAGGGTGTCGCGGACGACGGCCAGGTCGGCGGAGAGGAGGTCCAGACACTCCATGAGGGAGGCGGCGGGCGGCGAGCTGAGCTCCAGCTGTCCGCCGGGTTCCACGGTGAGCGCCGAGACCAGCGGCCGGTCCCGGACGGCCCGGACGGCGGCGGTGAGCCGGGGTCCGGGGACGGGGTGCTGCGGCAGTGGCCGCCCGTGTATCAGCCACTCCAGCTCGGCCCCGACCGTGCGGGGCGGGCCGGTCTTGAAACAGATGCACCGCAGCAGGTCCTCGGCGTCGTCCTCGGTCAGCGGTTGATCCTGCGGGAGCTGCGGTACACCGGCGGTGCGGTCGCCAGGCGACATACTGATCCTCCTGTGGAAGGCTCTGCATCCACCTAAAGCCACCGCCGTGAGCCCTGCAAGAGCGCCCCCGGACCGCCCGGGGCGCCGGGCGGCCCGCCGCCCGGCCGTCACCGGTGCAAACGCCCGGCCGCCGCCGGAGAAATTCCTTTGCCGCCGCCCCGCGGAATCGATCATCCTTGCGACCATGAGCGCACGACTGCGGGCCGTGGCACGCGAGACCGAGGACATCGTCGAGGCCGGCCGCTACCGGGCCCCCTCCGGCGGCTGGGTGTCGATCGAGGCCGAACTGACCGCCGCCCTGCACGGCACCCGCCTGTACGGCCCCGACCCCGTCCCCGTCACCCCGGACACCGGCCGCACCACCGCCATCGAGGTCACCGGCGAGAGCAGCCTGGCCGCCGCCCGCCGGCTCACCACCGCCGCCCCGGACCCGGTGGCCGTGCTGAACTTCGCCTCGGCCCGCAACCCGGGCGGCGGCTACCTCAACGGCGCGCAGGCCCAGGAGGAGGCCGTCTGCCGCGGCTCGGCGCTCTACACGACGCTGCTGCGGGTCCCCGAGTACTACGAGCACCACCGCGCCCTGACGGACGCCTTCTACACGGACCGGGTGATCCACTCGCCCGGCGTCCCCGTCTTCCGGGACCACCGCGACCGGCTGCTCGACGTTCCGTACACGGCCGGCTTCCTCACGTCACCGGCGCCGAACGCGGGCGTCGTCCGCCGCCGGACCCCCGAACTCGCCGACCGGATCCCGGCCGCGCTCGCCGCGCGCGCCGAGCGGGTCCTGGAGACCGCGGTGGCCGGCCGCTACCGGCGGCTCGTGCTCGGCGCGTGGGGCTGCGGGGTGTTCATGAACGACCCGGCCGTCGTCGCGGGCGTCTTCCGGGACCTGCTCACCGGCGACGGGCGCTTCGCGGGCCACTTCGACCAGGTGGTCTTCGGGGTGCTGGACCGCGGCCGGGAGCGGGCGACGGTGGCGGCGTTCCGCGAGGTCTTCGCGGCCTGGACGTCCGACGCGCCCGCCGTCCCTCACGACCAGCCGTAGCGTTCGACCAGCCTCGCCACGACCCGGTCGAACCGCGGCCGGTCGAGGGCGCAGGCCTCGCGGCGCATCCCGTCCGGCCGGAGCCGCAGCACCCGGTCCAGATCCACCCAGGACTCCCGCCGGGCACTGTCCCAGCAGCCGCTGCCGATCGCGACCCATTCCCTGTCGTGGTCGTGCTGCTTGCTGGAGAGCTGCACCGCCAGCAGCGTCCCGGCCCGCTCCCGGGCCACGACCAGGACCGGCCGGTCCTTGCCGCGGCCGTCGTTCTCCTCGAACGGCACCCAGGTCCAGACGATCTCGCCCGGATCCGGGTCCCCGTCGGGATCCGGCGCGTACGAGGTGCGCACCGGCCCGACCTCGTGGGGATCGGCCTCGGTCGTGGAGTGCGGAAACTGCTGCGCGTAGGTCGTCACGGAGGCGAGCGTAGGGCCTGGGCGGTGGGTAGGGCCTGGACGGCGGTACGAGCCGCCGCCCGGACCCCCGTACGGTCAGTCCTGCGCCTCCGTCACCGCGATCGCCTCGGACTTCGGGCCCGAGCCGTTCAGCGACGCCGCCGGGGGCACCGGCGACTGCGGCGCGTTCGGGCCCATCGTGGCGAGGAGCTGACGGGCCAGGCCCAGACCCGTGCCGCCCATGGTCAGCGCCTTGGCGAACATGTCCGCCATGCCGTCCGCGCCGTTCAGCAGCACCATCTGGTCCACGTTGCCGAAGGCGGACGCACCCGCCTGGACGATCTCCGGCCACTTCTCCGCCAGTTGCTGCGCGACCACGGCCTCCTGGTTCTCCGCGAGCGCCGCCGCCCGCGCCTTGATCGCCTCCGCCTCGGCGAGCCCCTTCGCCCGGGTCGCCTCGGCCACCGCCAGGCCCTTGGCCTGCGCCGCGGCGGCCTCCGCCTCGCCGGTCAGCCGGGTCGCGGTCGCCGTCGCGGCGCTCGCCAGCTCGGTCTCCTTCGCCTCCGCCTGGGCCGCCGAGATCCGCGCGTCGCGTTCGGCCTCGGCCAGCGTCCGCTTCTCGTACGCCGTCGCGTCCGCCGGCTTGCGCACGTCCGCCTGGAGCTGCTGCTCCTTGCGGTGCGCCTCCAGCTCGGCCACCCGGGTCTCCTGGACGACGACCTCCTGCCGCGCCCCGGCCTCGGCCAGCGGGCCCGCCTGCCGGGCCTTCGCGGACGCCTGGTCCCGCTCGGCCTGGTAGCCCGCCTGCAGGATCTCGCTGTCCCGGGTCGCCTCCGACATCCGGGCCGCGGCCTGCTGCTCCGCCTCGGTGGCCCGCCGGTTGGCCTCCGCCTGCGCGATCCGGGCGTCCCGCTGGACGGCCGCGGCGTGCGGGGCGGCCAGGTTCTTGATGTACCCGGTGGGGTCCTCGATCTCGTGGATCTGCAGGGAGTCCACGATCAGCCCGAGCTTCTCCATCTCGGTGCCACAGGCCGAACGGGCCTGCCCGGTCAGCTTCTCCCGGTCGCGGATCATGTCCTCAACCGTCAACCCGCCGACGATCGCCCGCAGATGACCCGCGAACACGATGTGCACCCGCTCCGACATCAGCTTCTGCTGGTCGAGGAAGCGGCGGGCCGCGTTGGCGATCGACACGAAGTCGTCGCCCACCTTGAAGATCACCACACCGCGGACCTTGAGCGGAATGCCCTGGTGGGTGACGCACTCCACCGACAGCTGCGTCTCGTTGAGATCGAGCGACAGCTTCCGCACCGCCTGCACGCCGGGCAGGACGAGCGTGCCCCGCCCGGTGACGATACGGAACCCCATGCCCTCGCTGAGGCCCTCCATCTTGTGGTTCGAACCGGAGATGATCAGCGCCTCATTGGGTTCCGCGACGCGCCACATCATCTTGAACAGTGCGATCAGGACGACGAGCGCGCCGAGGACGCCGCCCGCCACGATGCCGATGCCCATGGGCACCTCCCCCTTCACCGGCGCCGCGGACCGGCCCCGGTGAAGGGAGTGTGCGCCTGTCGCGCCCGGCGCTCAATGGCCGGGCCGCAGATCGCGCCACAGATCGTTCAACTGCCGTACGCGGCGGTGACGTAGACCGTGCGCGGAGGCAGATGCTCCACCACGGTCACCACCGTGCCGGTCTCGATGCGTTCCCGGCCCGTGGCCGGATAGGCCAGGAAGTGCTCGGCCCCGCCCCGGATCCGGACGATGACCTCGCCGACGAGGCCGGGCCCGACGGTGCCGGTGACCCGGCCGAGCATTCCCACCATCGACGCGTCGTCCATGCCTGAACGGTACGTCAGATCCAGCCGTCCAGGGCCGACATGAACCCGTCGAAATCGTCCCGGTGGATCGTGTGACCCGCCCCCGCGACCGTACGCACCTCGAAGCCGCGCTCGCGCAGCAGCGCCGCGCGCTCGGCGGAGATCAGGAAACTCGGGTCCGCCAGCGTCACCAGCGACGGAACCTCAGGTCCCGCCGGCATCAGGTCGGTGCCGGTGAACTCCGGCAGCGCGTGGGCCGTGCGGGTGTCCCAGTCCTTCAGGGTCGCCAGTTCGACGGCGACGTCCGCCTCCTCCCAGCGCGGGTTGAGCGCCCGTATCTGCTCCGCCGTCGCGGACTTGAAGCCGACGAACAGCTCCGGGTCGAAACCCTCCTCGGCCGTGGCCAGATGCCAGGCCGGGTCGGAGTACACCGCCCGCTTCGGCGCGAGCCGCGCCACCGCGCGGGCCAGCGTCAGTCCGCCCAGCGAATGGCCGACGGCCAGGTCCGCGCCCTTCGGCAGGGTCTCGACCACATCGTCCGCGTAGTCGTCCGGGCGGTAGCGGTCGGCGGGACCCGTGGCCCCGTGGCCGCGCAGGTCGACGGCGAGGACCCGGTAGCCGCGGTCGGCGAGCGCCGGGCCGAACCGGCGCCAGGTGCGGTGGTCGGACATGATGCCGTGGATCAGCAGGGCGACGCGGTCGCCTGATCCCCAGGTGGTGGTGTGCAGCTGCACGGTGGTGCCTTTCGGCGCGGGTGGGCAGGTCTCGGGGCCGCCGGCGCTCAGCGGACGCCGCGGATGGGGCGCACCGCCAGCGCGCCCAGGACGGACAGCACGGCGGCGGCCAGGAACAGCGGGGTGTAGCCGCCGCCGACCGAGACGATCGTGGCGGCGACGAACGGGGCGACGATCTGCGGTCCGGCGTTGGCGACGTTCAGTACGCCCATGTCGCGGGCGGCGTCCTCCGCCTTCGGCAGCACCATCGTGACCAGGGCCGTGTCGACGGCCATGTAGCAGCCGAAACCGAGGCCGTTGACGACGGAGAAGGCGAGCATCGCGGTCCAGCTCGACGACACGGCCGGGATCAGCAGCGCGACCGCGGCCAGCGCGGCGGACGCCCCGACGAACAGCTTGCGCCGGTCGTAGCGGTCGGACAGCCAGCCGCCGACGACCGTGGAGACCACCATGGCGACGCTGTTGACCGGCATCAGGATCGCCACCGCCTCCTCCGCCGCGAGCCCGGCGGGCAGGTCGGTGTGGTCCTTCAGGATGTACAGCTGGAAGCCGGCCACCGCGAAGTAGCCCAGGATCAGCAGTGCCCGGCCGATGAACGCCCAGCGGAAGTCGTGGTCCTTCAACGCGCTGCCGAACGCGGCCAGTTGGGCCTTGACCGGCATCGGTGTCTTCGGCGGCATCCGCTCCTCGCGGGCGCAGACGGTGAACAGCACGGCCGCCGCCGCCACGATCGCGCCGAAGAGGAGATAGCCGGTGCGGTAGTCGTCGGAGTACGCCGCACCGAGCAGCGCGCCGATCGTCGAGCCGACGGGCAGGCCGAGCCCGACCGCGGCCGAGGCCCGGCCGCGCGCCTCGGTGGGCACCCGGTCGGGGACGACCGAGGTCAGGGCGGCCTGGTACACGTTCATCACAGCCTGGCCCAGACACCAGGCGATCAGGATCAGCAGGATCGTGTCGACGCTGCCGAGCAGCAGCATCACCGGCAGTGCGAGCAGGCCGCCGGCCAGGATCCACGGATTGCGCCGGCCGGAGCGGTCCGACAGTGCGCCGGCGACCGGGTTGAAGATCGTCGCGAAGATCGCCGAGACGCCGGAGACCAGTCCGAAGTTGGCCACCTTCTCGGCCGGGTCGACCGCCTCGATCTGGAGCGCGAGCAGCACTCCGGGGACGCCGACGTAGAGCGCGTACATGGCCGTGTTGCCGGCCAGGAGCAGGGGGAGCAGGCCGCGCGCGGTGCGGGGGTGCGCGGTGGATCCGGCGGTGTGGGCCGGGTCCGTGCCAGGGGAGGAAAGGGCCACGGTGCCCTCCTGGGTGAACGCCCGACGGGGCGGGCGGGGAGGCGGAAGGGAGGGATTGCCGGAGTGGGATCACTGGATGGGTTACACGTGTCAGTGCCGCGAGTAACCTTTGTCTAGCACCTGAATCCGGCCATCCGCCAGACCCGGTGCCGGATCGTTCTGGAAAGATGCCGTGCGCGATGAGCCAGTCACCGAAGCACTCCGCCGACCACCCCGCCCCGACCAGCGCCGACGTGGCACGTCTCGCCGGGGTCTCCCGGGCCACCGTCAGCTACGTGCTCAACAACACCGCTGCGGTGCGGATCAGCGATCAGACCCGCCGCAAGGTCCGCGACGCCGCCGAGGAGCTCGGCTACGTGCCGCACGCCGCGGCCCGCAGCCTGCGCGCCGGGCACACCCGCATGGTGCTGCTGCCCTCCGCCCACGTCCCGGTCGGCCCGCTCTACAGCGCCTTCTTCGACGAACTCCAGTGGGCCCTGCGCCGCCTGGACTACACGGTCGTCCAGTACGGCAGCCTCGGCATGGAGCCCGACGAGGCGGCCCGCGCCTGGGCCGAGCTGCGTCCGGTCGCGGTGGTCTCGTTCGGCGAGATCGCGCTCACCCCGCAGGGCGTCGAGGTCCTCAAGCGCTCCGGCGCGAAGGCCGTGATCACCCTCGGGGCGCACCGCGTCGAGGGGGCCCACGCGCTGGTGCTGAACCAGCCGGAGGTCGGCATGCAGGCCGTCGCGCACCTGGTGCGGCGCGGCCGGCGCCGGATCGGCGTGATCATGCCGGAGGACCGCGGCCTGGACTACTTCTCCGGGCCGCGCCTGGAGGGCGCGCGGCAGGCCGCCGCCGGTACCGGCGCCGAGATCGTGCCGCTCCCGCTGCGCTACGAGGAGGAGCCCGCGGCCGAGCTCGCCGAGCGCTGGCGCGAACTGGGGCTCGACGCGGTGTTCGCGTACAACGACGAGTACGCGATGCTCCTGATGCGGGCGCTCCAGGACGCCGGGATCGGCGTCCCGGACGAGACCGCGGTGGTCGGCGCGGACGACCTGCTGCTCGGCCGGCTGCTGCGGCCCCGGCTCAGCACCGTGCAGATCGACATGGTGATCGGACGTCAGCTCGCCGAGCTGGTGGACCGCGTGGTCCGCGATCCGGGCGGCGCGCCCGAGCGGCACGACCTGATGGCGGCCCGACTGATCCACCGCGAGTCGAGCTGAGGGAACCGGCCCGGCGAGGGGCCGCGGCTGGCCGGGCGAAGGGTGCCCGCCGGGCTTAGCGTCGGGGCATGAGCACAGTTCCGAAGCGTTTCGTGATCCTGGTGGTGCCCGAGCACGTGGAGGACCGCGGCAGGGCGTCGGTCGAGGACAGCGCCGTACGCGCCGCGGTGGTCGAGGCCACCGGGGAGCGGGGGAACTCCGGCTATCCCCGCTACGCCGGCCACGGCATCGTCGCCGACATCGACCCGGAGACCCGCACCGTCGAGGCGATCCTGCTCGACGGCCGGGAGCTCGACTACGGCCTCACGCCCCTGGTGCGCGACGCCGACCAGGCCTGACCGCGGCCGGGGTCGCCGACCGTACGGTCGGTGTAAATGCCAGGCAATTCGCCCGCAGGCGGTTGACAGGGGTCGCGCCGGGGCACAGACTCGGCGCGGCCCCGCCCCGCGAACGGTCGTTCACCGAGGCGCGGCCGACGGCCCGGGACCGGCCGAAAGGCAGCCGAGGCCGCAGAACGCAACGGACCACGGGCCCCGCGGCCCGCCAGGGGACAAGGGGAGTCAGACCCGATGAGCATCCGCGACGTGTACATCGTCGACGCCGTCCGCACGCCGATCGGCAGGTTCGGCGGCGCGCTCGCCGGCGTCCGCCCGGACGACCTCGCCGCCCATGTCGTGAAGGCGCTCGTCGCGCGCACGCCCGCGCTCGACCCGGCCCGCATCGACGACGTGTACTTCGGCGACGCCAACGGCGCCGGCGAGGACAACCGCGACGTGGCCCGCATGGCCGTGCTGCTCGCCGGACTGCCCGCGTCCGTGCCCGGCGTCACCCTCAACCGGCTCTGCGGCTCCGGCCTGGAGGCCGTGATCCAGGCCGCCCGCGCCATCGCCCTCGGCGACGCCCACATCGCCCTCGCCGGCGGCGTCGAGTCCATGTCGCGCGCCCCCTGGGTACTGCAGAAGCCCGAGCGGGCCTTCCCGGCCGGCCACCAGCAGCTGTACTCGACCACCCTCGGCTGGCGCATGACCAACCCGAGGATGCCCGCCGAGTGGACCGTGTCGCTCGGCGAGGGCGCCGAGCTGATCGCCGACAAGCACGCGATCACCCGCGAGCAGCAGGACGCCTTCGCCCTGGAGAGCCACCGCAAGGCCGCCGAGGCCTGGGCCAAGGGCCTGTACGACGGCGAGGTCGCCGGCTACCCGGGCGTGGACCTCGCCCGCGACGAGTGCATCCGCGACACCACCTCCATGGAGGCCCTGGCCAAGCTCAAGCCCTCCTTCCGCCCCGACGGGGGCACGGTCACCGCCGGCAACGCCTCCCCGCTCAACGACGGCGCGGCCTGCCTGCTCCTCGTCGACGAGGAGGGGCTGCGCGCCACCGGCCGCGAGCCGCTGGCCCGGATCCGCGCCTCCGCCGTCACCGGCATCGAGCCCCAGCTCTTCGGCCTCGGCCCGGTCGAGGCCGTGCGCCGGGCGCTGGAGAAGGCCGGCCGGTCCTTCGCGGACCTGTCCGTCTTCGAGCTGAACGAGGCCTTCGCCGCCCAGTCGCTCGGCTGCCTCGCCGAATGGCCCGGACTCGACCCCGCGGTGGTCAACCCGCGCGGCGGCGCGATCGCGATCGGCCACCCGCTCGGCGCGTCCGGCGCCCGCCTGGCCGGCGCGGTCGCCCACCAGCTGGCCGCGGCCGGCTCGGGCACCGGCCTGGCCGCCCTGTGCATCGGCGTCGGGCAGGGCCTGGCGCTGGTCCTGGAGCGCTGACCCCGGGCCCGTACGCGTACGACCGTGGGGCCGGGCGAAAACCCGGCCCCACGGCCTACTACGTCCTACGAGCTCACTGCCCCTGCTGCTGCTTCGCTTCCTCGACGGACTTGCGCACCTCGTCCATGTCGAGCTTGCGCGCCTGACCGATCAGGTCCTCCAGAGCGGCCTCGGGCAGCGCGCCCGGCTGCGCGAACACGGCCACGTTGTCGCGGACGATCATCAGAGTCGGGATCGAGCGGATCTCGAACGCGGCGGCCAGCTCCTCCTGCGCCTCCGTGTCGACCTTGGCGAAGACCAGGTCCTCGTGACGCTCGGAGGCCTGCTCGAAGACCGGGGCGAACTGACGGCAGGGACCGCACCACGCCGCCCAGAAGTCGATGAGGATGAAGTCGTTCTCGCTCACGACCTGGTCGAAGTTGTCCTTGGTGAGCTCGACGGTGCTCATGTCTTCCTACCTCTTCCCGGTCCACTCTGGACTCGCCACCCACAACGGCTGCCCCCTCGGGACTATTCCAACCGCTCCGGCCGGTCCCTGTGGCCCCGCCCGGCCACGGCCACCAGACTGGGGGCCATGACGCGAGCTGTCGAATACGACGTGGTGGTCCTCGGGGCCGGTCCGACCGGCGAGAACGTGGCCGGACGCGCACGGGAGGCCGGGCTGACCGTGGCGGTGGTGGAGGGCGAGCTGGTCGGCGGCGAGTGCTCGTACTGGGCCTGCATGCCCAGCAAGGCGCTGCTCCGCCCGGTGATCGCCCGCGCCGACGCCCGCCGCACGCCCGGACTGCGGAAGGCGGCCGCGGGGCCGCTGGACGTGCCCGCCGTGCTCCGCCACCGCGACGCGGAGGCCGCGCACTGGAAGGACGACGGACAGGCCGCCTGGGTCGGCTCCATCGGCGCCCGCCTGTACCGCGGCCACGGCCGGCTCGCCGGCCCGCGCAAGGTCGTCGTCGACAGTCCCGAGGGCGAGCACCACGTGCTGACCGCGCGGCACGCCGTCGCCGTGTGCACCGGCAGCCGCCCCGCGCTGCCCGAACTGCCCGGCCTGGCGAGCGCGAAGGCGTGGACCAGCCGCGAGGCGACCAGCGCGCAGGCCGCGCCCGGGCGGCTCGCGATCGTCGGCGGGGGAGTGGTGGCCGTCGAGATGGCCACCGCCTGGCAGGCGCTCGGCTCGCAGGTCACCCTGCTGGTACGCGGCTCCGGCGTGCTGCCGCGGATGGAGCCGTTCGCCGGCGAGCACGTGCTCGCCGCGCTCACCGAGGCCGGGGTGGACGTGCGTACCGGCGTCTCCGTCGCCGCGCTGGTGCGCGACGGCGGGGAGGGCCCGGTCGCCGTCGTCCTGGACGGCGGCGACAGGGTCGAGGCCGACGAGGTGCTGCTTGCCACCGGCCGCGCGCCGCGCACCGAGGACCTCGGCCTGGAGACCGTGGGCCTGGAACCCGGCGGCTGGCTGCCCGTCGACGACAGCCTGCGCGTCGTCGGCAGCGACTGGCTGTACGGCGTCGGGGACGTGAACCACCGCGCCCTGATGACCCATCAGGGCAAGTACCAGG
>NZ_JBICVX010000029.1:0-36056 GCF_043199435.1 Streptomyces sp. NPDC048604 | reverse complement strand
TGGTACTGCAGGGGGGACCCTGTGGGAGAGTAGGACGCCGCCGAACAAATTTTACGGGAAAGCCCCGCACCTCTGGTGCGGGGCTTTTCTGCGTTGTCGACCAGGTTGCCGGCACCCCTGTGCACACCCCCGCGGCGCCTGCCGGTAAGGTCAGTGGGCATCGTTGGCTCATTTCCCACAGGAGGCCCCCGGGTGGAGGTCCAGGAGACTCGCGTTCAGACGGACCGGGTCCTCACCATCCCCAACATCCTCAGCATGGCGCGTCTCGTCGGCGTGCCACTGTTCCTGTGGCTGATTCTCCGCCCCGTGTTCGGCGGTCCCAACAGTGACGGCTGGGCGTTGTTGGTCCTCGCGCTCAGCGGGATCAGCGACTATCTCGACGGGAAGCTGGCCCGCCGCTGGAACCAGATCAGCAACCTCGGCCGGCTGCTCGACCCCGCCGCGGACCGGCTGTACATCCTTTCCACGCTGATCGGGCTCACCTGGCGGGAGATCCTTCCGCTCTGGCTCACCCTCGCGCTTTTGGCCCGCGAGCTGATGCTGCTGGTGATGGTAGGAATCCTCCGCCGGCACGGCTATCCGCCGCCGCAGGTTAACTTCCTCGGAAAAGCTGCGACCTTCAACTTGATGTACGCGTTCCCGCTGCTGCTCCTCAGTGACGGGGACGGATGGATTGCGTCACTCGCCGAAGTTTTCGGGTGGGCCTTCGCCGGATGGGGTACAACTCTCTATTGGTGGGCAGGGATCCTCTACGTGGTCCAGGTCCGCCGCCTCGTGAAGGCGGACACCGAGGCCGATTGAGCCCGTCTGTCCCGTGCCGTGCAGCGTCGCCGGCACCGTCCCTGACGCAAGTGGGCCACCGAGCGGATGGGTGAAGTCGGCTGGACCGTCGTCTCTCAAGGAGGACGCTTCCGACATGAAGGCCGTCGTGATGGCTGGTGGCGAAGGCACTCGACTTCGCCCGATGACCTCAAGCATGCCCAAACCACTTCTGCCGGTGGCCAACCGGCCGATCATGGAGCATGTGCTGCGCCTGCTCAAGCGGCACGGTCTCACCGAGACCGTCGTCACCGTGCAGTTTCTCGCCTCGCTCGTCCGGAATTACTTCGGCGACGGCGAAGACCTCGGAATGGAGCTCACGTACGCCAATGAGGAAAAGCCACTCGGTACCGCTGGGAGCGTGAAGAACGCCGAGGAGGCGCTGAAGGACGACGCCTTCCTCGTCATCTCCGGAGACGCGCTCACCGACTTCGACCTCTCCGATCTGATCGCCTTCCACAAGGAGAAGGGCGCGCTGGTCACCGTCTGTCTGACCCGTGTGCCGAATCCGCTGGAATTCGGGATCACGATCGTCGACGAGGAAGGAAAGGTCGACCGTTTCCTGGAGAAGCCGACCTGGGGGCAGGTCTTCTCGGACACGGTGAACACCGGCATCTACGTCATGGAGCCGGAGGTCTTCGACTATGTGAAGGCCGACGTTCCGGTGGACTGGTCCGGTGACGTCTTCCCGCAGCTGATGAAGGAGGGCAAGCCGGTCTACGGCTATGTCGCCGAAGGCTACTGGGAGGACGTCGGCACCCACGAGAGCTACGTCAAGGCGCAGGCCGACGTCCTCGAGGGCAAGGTCCAGGTCGAACTCGACGGCTTCGAGATCTCGCCCGGTGTATGGGTCGCCGAAGGGGCCGAGGTGCACCCGGACGCGGTGCTGCGCGGACCGCTGTACATCGGGGACTACGCCAAGGTCGAGGCGGGCGCGGAGATCCGCGAGCACACCGTCGTCGGCTCCAACGTGGTCGTGAAGTCCGGGGCCTTCCTGCACAAGGCCGTGGTCCACGACAACGTGTACGTGGGGCAGCAGAGCAATCTGCGCGGCTGCGTCATCGGCAAGAACACCGACATCATGCGGGCCGCCCGGATCGAGGACGGGGCGGTCATCGGCGACGAGTGCCTGATCGGTGAGGAATCGATTGTCCAGGGCAACGTGCGCGTCTACCCCTTCAAGACCATCGAGGCCGGTGCCTTCGTCAACACCTCCGTGATCTGGGAGTCCCGCGGCCAGGCGCACCTGTTCGGCGCGCGCGGCGTCTCGGGCATCCTCAACGTGGAGATCACGCCGGAGCTGGCCGTCCGGCTGGCCGGGGCGTACGCGACGACGCTGAAGAAGGGCGCGACGGTCACGACCGCACGTGACCACTCCCGCGGTGCGCGGGCGCTGAAGCGGGCGGTGATCTCGGCGCTGCAGGCCAGCGCCATCGACGTACGCGACCTGGAGAACGTGCCGCTGCCGGTGGCGCGTCAGCAGACGGCCCGCGGCAGCGCCGGCGGGATCATGGTGCGGACCTCGCCGGGCGTGCCGGACTCCGTGGACATCATGTTCTTCGACGAGCGTGGGGCGGACCTTTCGCAGGCCGGCCAGCGCAAGCTGGACCGGGTGTACGCACGTCAGGACTACCGGCGGGCGTTCCCCGGCGAGATCGGTGACCTGTCGTTCCCGTCGAGCGTCTTCGACTCGTACACGGGCTCGCTGCTGCGGCAGGTGGACACCACCGGGATCGCGGAGGCGGGCCTGAAGGTGGTCGTGGACGCCTCCAACGGCAGTGCGGGTCTGGTTCTGCCGAGCCTGCTCGGCCGGCTGCAGGTGGATTCGCTGACGATCAACCCCGGGCTCGACGAGTCGCGGCCCACGGAGTCGGTGGAGACTCGGCGGGCCGGGCTTGTGCGGCTCGGGGAGATCGTGGCGTCGGCGCGGGCGGCGTTCGGGGTGCGGTTCGACCCCGTCGGCGAGCGGCTGTCGCTGGTGGACGAGCGGGGCCGGATCATCGAGGACGACCGGTCGCTGCTGGTGATGTTGGACCTGGTGGCCGCCGAGCGGCGGTCGGGCCGGGTGGCGCTGCCGGTCACCACGACGCGGATCGCCGAGCAGGTGGCGGCGTACCACGGGACGCAGGTGGAGTGGACGACGACGTCGCCGGACGATCTGACGCGGGTCGGCCGCGAGGAGTCGACGATCTTCGGCGGGGACGGACGCGGCGGCTTCATCGTGCCGGAGTTCAGCAGTGTCTTCGACGGCGCGGCGGCGTTCGTGCGGCTGATCGGTCTGGTGGCGCGGACACAGCTCACGCTGAGCCAGATCGACGCGCGGATCCCTCGGGCCCATGTGATCAAGCGGGACGTGGCGACGCCATGGGCTGTCAAGGGCCTGGTGATGCGCCGGGTGGTGGAGGCGGCGGGCGACCGGTTCGTCGACACCACCGACGGTGTGCGCGTGGTGGAGGCGGACGGGCGCTGGGTGATGGTGCTGCCCGACCCGGCGGAGGCCGTCACCCATCTGTGGGCCGAGGGGCCCGACGACACCTCCGCCCAGGCGCTGCTCGACGAGTGGTGCGCGGTCGTGGAGGGCGCCGGACGGTGACCGCGCGATGACCCTGTGACGGGTGTGCCGGGCGGGTCCGAATCGGGCACGCCCGGCACTTCGGTGGGGCCATTCGGCGGTAGCGGCTACGACGTGCGACGATGTGCGGCATGTCGCAGCAGCCCCCCGTTCGGAGCACAGGCGCCCCGCCTCCGCGTCCCGACGCGTCCATGTCGCTGCTGAACAACGTGATGGACCACGCCCTGGACGACGGCTACGCCGAGGCGACCGCCCGGCGCGCCGCCCGGGGCGAGGGGCTGCCGCGCCCGCTGCGGGCCAAGCTGGGCCTGGCCGCCGGGCTTGTGCTCGCGGCCGCGGTCGTCACGCTGGGTGCGGCGCAGGCGCATGAGGCGGCGCCGATCGTGGCGAAGGAGCGCGAGGAGCTGATCGACCGGATCGACTCCGAGACGGCCGCCGCGGACACGCTGGAGCAGGACGTCGAGAAGATCCGCCGCGAGGTGGGGGAGCGGCAGCGCAAGGCCCTGGAGCAGCACGGCGGCGACCAGGCGGAGCTGGTGGCGCTGCTGTCGGGCGCGACGCCGGTGCGCGGGCCGGGGGTGAAGCTGGTCGTGGACGACGCCAAGGGCACCGAGGACGGCGGCGGCGGGCCGCGGGAGAGCAGCGGGTTCTCCGACACCGGGCGGGTGCGGGACCGGGACATGCAGCGGGTGGTGAACGGGCTGTGGCAGTCCGGGGCCGAGGCCGTGTCCATCAACGGCCAGCGGCTGACCTCGCTGTCGGCGATCCGTGCCGCGGGTGACGCCATACTGGTCGACAACCGTCCGCTGGTGCCGCCGTACACGGTGCTGGCGGTGGGGGACGGGCGGCGGCTGAGCACCGCTTTCCAGGACAGCGCCGACGGCCAGTACCTGCATGTGCTCCAGGAGAACTTCGGGATCCGCAGCAGCATCTCCGTAGAGGACGAGGTGCGCCTGCCGGCTGCGCCGAGCCTGATCGTACGTACAGCCGAGCCGACGGACGCGGGGGCGGGGAAGCCCGCCGGAGAGTCCTCGGCCGACAAGGGGAAGGGCACATCGTGATCGCCGTACTGGGCCTCGTCGTGGGAGTGGTGGTCGGACTGTTGGTCCGGCCCGAGGTACCTGCGGTGGTCGAGCCCTATCTCCCGATCGCCGTGGTCGCGGCGCTGGACGCGGTGTTCGGCGGGCTGCGGGCCATGCTGGACGGGATCTTCGTCGACAAGGTCTTCGTGGTGTCCTTCCTGTCGAACGTGGTGGTGGCCGCGCTGATCGTGTTCCTGGGCGACAAGCTGGGCGTGGGCGCGCAGCTGTCGACGGGTGTGGTGGTCGTGCTCGGCATCCGGATCTTCTCCAACGCGGCCGCCATCCGTCGGCACGTGTTCCGGGCGTGAGGCCGATGAGTACCGAGGAGAACCCCCAGGGGACCCCCGAGCAGAAGCCGGCGCCGACGCCCGCGCCCGACGCGCCGGATGCGCCGGTCGCGCCCGACGCGCCGCAGGCGAAGCCCGAGCAGACCGGCCGTCAGCGGCTGGCCGCCGGGCTGTGGCCGCCGAGGTTCAGCCGGGCCCAACTCATCGTCGCCCTGCTGCTGTTCGTGCTCGGCCTGGGTCTGGCCATCCAGGTCCGTTCGACCAGCGACAACAGTGCGCTGCGCGGTGCCCGCCAGGAGGACCTGGTGCGGATCCTCGACGAGCTCGACGACCGTACGCAGCGGCTGGAGGACGAGAAGACCCGGCTGGAGAGCCAGCGCCAGGAGCTGGAGAGCAGCTCCGACCAGGCGGAGGAGGCCCGCAAGCAGACGCGGGAGAAGGAGCGTCAGCTCGGCATCCTGGCCGGCACGGTCGCCGCCGAGGGGCCAGGCATCACGCTGACCGTCACGGACGGCGCGGGCGCGGTGGAGTCGGACATGCTGCTGGACGCGATCCAGGAGCTGCGGGCGGCGGGCGCCGAGGCGATCCAGGTGAACGACGTGCGGGTGGTGGCGGACAGCTACTTCTCCGGTGGTGACGGCGACATAGAGGTCGACGGGAAGAAGATCACCGCGCCGTACGTCTTCAAGGTCATCGGCAAACCCGAGGATCTGGAGCCGGCGCTGAACATCCCCGGTGGTGTGGTCCAGACGCTGGAGAAGGAGCAGGCCAGCGCCTCGGTGACCCGCTCGAGCAAGATCGTCGTGGACGCCTTGCGACCCGCGGAGCGCCCTGACTACGCTCGGTCGTCGTCGCAGTGAGGCGGGGGTTCATGGGGGAAGCGGGGCAAGGGGCTGACGTTGCGGGGGGTCGCCGCAGGCAACTCCCGGTGCGTGGTGGAAACTGTCCGGAGGTTACGGACGTTGTGAAGGTGTCCGGGTCGACAGGTGTGTCGAGCCAGGGTTCGTCCTGCCCCACGGGCGGGTCTGTTTCGGTCAAGGGGAATCGCCCGTGAAGTTGTTTGGGAAGTTGTTCGGCAAGAGCGCACGCGAGGACGGCGGCAACGCCAAGCACCGCGCGCCGCGCCAGGCCCAGAGCGAGGAACAGCAGGCCGAGCGGCCGCTCTTCCGCGACGAGGTCGGTGCGCAGGGCGGTGACATTCCGGGCGGACAGGGCGCGTCTTCTGTTGACCCTGCCGGTCCCGGCCGCATAGGTTTCGGAGAACCATCAACCTCGAGTACGGGTGGAGGGTTTGCCCCCGACCCGTATGCGACCCACGCCTCCGCGGGGCAGCCGCGGCAGGAGGATGCGTCCATGCCGGTGTGTACGAGGTGCGGCCACCGCAACGCCGCGGACAGTCGGTTCTGCTCCAACTGTGGCGCGCCGCTGCGCGGTGGGGTCCCGGCGGAGCGCGCGTCGGAGACGACGTCCACGATCTCGATCTCGGGCCTGGAGGCGTACGAGGCGGAGGTCACCGGCCAGACCGCGCTTCCGTCGCTGTCTCCCGAGGCGCAGGCCGCGGTCGACGCCCTGCCGGCCGGTTCGGCGCTGCTCGTGGTGCGCCGCGGGCCGAACTCGGGCAGCCGCTTCCTGCTGGACGGCGAGCTGACCACGGCCGGCCGTCACCCGCAGAGCGACATCTTCCTCGACGACATCACGGTGTCGCGCCACCACGTGGAGTTCCGCCGGTCCCCGGACGGCAGCTTCACCGTGGCCGACGTCGGCAGCCTCAATGGCACGTACGTCAACCGTGAGCCGATCGAGTCGGTGCGGCTCACCAACGGTGACGAGGTTCAGATCGGCAAGTACCGGCTGGTGTTCTACTCCAGCCAGCGGGGCGTCTGACCGCTCCGGGCAGCCTTCAGGGAAGGTCCATGGTGCGAACAGCGACGGGCGGTGCCGGTACCGGCACCGCCACCGCCGGCGGACGAATGGTGAGCATCGGGGCGGTGCTCGGCCAGCTGCGTGACGAGTTTCCCGAAGTGACCATCTCGAAGATCCGGTTCCTGGAGGCCGAGGGGCTGGTCGAGCCGCAGCGCACCGCCTCCGGCTACCGCAAGTTCAGTCCCCAGGACGTGGAGCGGCTCGCCCAGATCCTGCGGATGCAGCGGGACCACTACCTGCCGCTGAAGGTGATCCGCGAGCATCTGGACGCCCTTGCCCGAGGCGAGCAGGTCCGGCTGCCGGCGCCCGGCGCGCAGCGCGACCTCCTCGACGGGGCCTGGGAAGCGGAGCAGGACCGTCCGACGGCGTCCCGGATCGGACGGGTCGAGCTGCTCGCCGCGGCCGAGGTGACCGAGGCGGAGCTCGTGGAGTGGGAGTCGTACGGGCTCCTGGCCGCGGGGCCCGACGGCGGGTACGACGCGGAGGCCGTCAATGTCGCCAGACTTGTCGCGGATCTGGGGAGATTCGGTCTGGAACCGCGGCACCTCCGGTCGGTGAAGGCGGCCGCGGAACGCGAGGCCGGTCTGGTCGAGCAGATGGTCGCCCCGCTGCGGCGGCACCGGAATCCGCAGACCAGGGCGCATGCCGAGGCGACCGCGAGGGAACTGGCGGGCCTCTCCGTGCGGCTCCACGCCGCGCTGGTCCAGACCGCTCTGGGGCTTCGTCTGCAGTGATCTTGACCGGGCCCGACTATCCAAACCGGTCGGGCACGGCCTAGGGTTGCTGTGTGAACGAGCTCGACGTTGTGGGTGTCCGGGTGGAAATGCCCTCCAACCAGCCGATCGTGCTCCTGCGCGAAGTGGGAGGCGACCGGTACCTTCCCATCTGGATCGGCCCCGGTGAGGCGACCGCGATCGCCTTCGCCCAGCAGGGCATGGCGCCTGCCAGGCCGCTGACGCACGACCTCTTCAAGGATGTCCTCGAGGCCGTGGGTCAGGAGCTCACGGAGGTGCGGATCACCGATCTCCGCGAAGGCGTGTTCTACGCGGAGCTGGTCTTCGCCAGCGGTGTCGAGGTGAGCGCCCGGCCGTCCGATGCGATAGCGCTTGCGCTGCGCACCGGGACCCCGATCTACGGCAGCGACGGCGTCCTCGACGACGCCGGCATCGCGATTCCGGACGAGCAGGAGGACGAGGTGGAGAAGTTCCGCGAGTTCCTCGACCAGATCTCCCCCGAGGACTTCGGAACCAACAGCCAGTGACCCCCCGTGCCGCGGGTGCGCTCAGCGCATTCGAGTAGCCTTTCCCGGAGAGAGACACGGGAAACCACTCTCAGGGTGATTATCACTCGGCGTGCCGAGTGTGGCGATCGTTGACGCACCCCGAGTGACTGCCTACCTTCGAGTGGGCAGGTCAAGGACGGAGGGTCGGCGTGATGAGCAGCGGCGACAGTACGGCAGGGGGCGCTCTCGGACGCACTCCGGGAGAGAGTGGGCTGTACCCGCTCCAGAGCGGCACGGCGGAGGCGCCCGCCGATGCCGGCGCCGACAGTATCGGCTATCGCGGGCCCACGGCCTGCGCCGCCGCAGGCATCACCTACCGGCAGCTCGACTACTGGGCCCGTACCGGCCTGGTCGAGCCCAGCGTCCGGCCCGCGTACGGCTCCGGGACGCAGCGTCTCTACAGCTTCCGCGACGTCGTCGTGCTGAAGATCGTCAAGCGGTTCCTGGACACCGGTGTCGCGCTGCAGAACATCCGCGCGGCCGTGCAGCATCTGCGGGCCCGAGGCTTCCGTGACCTGGAGCGCATGACGCTGATGAGCGACGGCGCGACGGTCTACGAGTGCTCCTCGCCCGACGAGGTGGTGGACCTGCTCAAGGGCGGTCAGGGCGTCTTCGGCATCGCGGTCGGCGTGGTGTGGCGGGACGTCGAGGCGGCGCTGTCGCAGCTGCACGGCGAGCGCGTCGACACCGGCGAGACGCTGATCGGGCACAACCCCGGTGACGAGCTGGCGGCCCGGCGGCGACGCGACCAGGCCGTCTGAGACGGCGACACCTCCATGGACTCGCACGCCAGTGCGGGTCCATTGTCAGTGGCGTAGGGCAGCATCGGAGCTGTGAGAGCCGCGCCGACCATCCTCCACCTGGACATGGATGCGTTCTTCGCCGCCGCGGAGCAGGCGGCGAAGCCGAGCCTGCGCGGGAAGCCGGTGGTGGTCGGCGGGCTCGGCCCGCGCGGGGTCGTCGCCACGGCCTCGTACGAGGCCCGGCGCTTCGGGGTGCACTCCGCGATGCCGATGGCGCAGGCGCGCCGGCTCGCGCCCAACGCGGCCTATCTGGTGCCGCGGTTCTCGCTGTACCGGTCGGTCAGCGAGCAGGTCATGGAACTGCTCGGGCGGCTGTCCCCGCTGGTCGAGCCGCTGAGCCTGGACGAGGCCTTCGTGGACCTGGAGGCCGGGGGCGTGGCCTGGGACTCGGCGAGCGCGCGGGAGGCCGGTGAGCGGCTGCGCAGGGACATTCTGGGAGGCACGGGGCTGACGGGGTCGGTGGGGCTCGCCGGGTCGAAGATGCTCGCCAAGATCGCCTCCGAGGAGGCCAAGCCCGACGGCCTGGTGCTGATCGAACCGGGCACCGAGCGCGAGCTGCTCGGGCCGAAGTCGGTGCGGATCATCCCCGGCGTCGGTCCGGCCACCGGGGAGCATCTGCGACGGGCCGGGATGACCACGGTCGCGGATCTCGCGGCGGCCGGCGAGGACGAGCTCGTACGGCTGCTGGGGCGGGCGCACGGGGCGTCGCTGCACCGCATGGCCCAGGGGTACGACGACCGGCCCGTGGTGGCCGAGCGGGACGCCAAGTCGGTGTCCGTGGAGGACACCTTCGACGTGGACCTGCACGACCGGGTGCGGATCCGGATCGAGGTGGAGCGGCTCGCCGAGCGCTGCGTGGGACGGCTGCGGGCCTCCGGGCACTCGGGGCGGACGATCGTCCTCAAGGTGCGCCGCTTCGACTTCTCGACGCTCACCCGCTCCGAGACGCTGCGCGGGCCCACCGACGACCTCGGCGTGGTCCGGGAGGCCGCCGCCCGGCTGCTCGAGGGCGTGGACACCACCGGCGGGGTGCGGCTGCTCGGCGTCGGCGTCAGCGGGCTCGCCGACTACACGCAGGAGGACCTCTTCGCACAGGCGGCGGAGGCGGCCGAGGCGGCCGAGGCCGCGGTGGCCGCGGAAGCGGCAGACGCCGCGGACGGGAGACCGGCCGAGGAGTCGGGCCCCGCCGCACCGCAGCCGACCGCGACCGAGCCGCCGGAGCGCCACTGGTCCCCGGGCCAGGACGTTCGGCACGCCGAGCTCGGGCCCGGCTGGGTGCAGGGCAGCGGCGTCGGCCGGGTCACGGTGCGGTTCGAGCAGCCCGGCTCCGCACCGGGGCGCGTGCGCACCTTCCCGGTCGACGACCCCGACCTGGAACCCTCCGACCCGCTGCCGCTGGTCCCGCGGCCGTAGTCCGCTGGGGCGCCGTCCGTCCGCTCAGGCGTCGTCCCGGCCCGCAAGACGGCCGAAGTCGCGGTCCTCGTGGGGCGCCGGGGGCAGAGCGATGTTGTAGTGACGGTAGAGCTGGATCTCCTGCTCCGGTGAGAGGTGCCGGCCCACGCCGAAGTCCGGGGCCTCCTTGATCAGGGACCGCTCGTACGGCACATGGAGCCCGTCCTTGGCCAGCTCGCTGTTCTCCAGCGGGACGAACGCGTCCCGGCTGAACAGGCCGGTGCGCAGCGCGGCCCACTCGGGGACCCCGGTCGCGTCGTCCAGGTACACCTCGTCCACGGTGCCGATCTTGGCCCCGTTGCGGTCGTACGCCTTGCGGCCGATCAGGCTGCGCGGATCGATGTCGGTCTGCACGGTCCCTCCAGCTGGTCGCAACTGCTCTCCCACCACTACGAAAGTGCACAACCGAGATATCGGCCACTTGAGCGATCTGGAGGCGCAATGGCGCTGGTAGGCTGGCTGTGGCTGTCGACCCCGCGCGGGAGAGTCCTCCGGAGGTTTCCGGAGGCGCCGAAGGAGCAAATCCTCCCCGGAATCTCTCAGGCCCCTGTACCGCGCGGACGAGGTCACTCTGGAAAGCAGAGCGGGAGTCCGACGGCATCCGCTCTCACCGACGGTGAAAGCCGGCCGCGTTCGCGCGCGCCGGTGAAGCTCTCAGGTTGAGATGACAGAGGGGGAGGCCGTCCGGGCACCCGCGCGTCGTGGTGCCCCTTCAGGGTCGTGACGACCAGGAGGCCTCCGCAATGACCGCCAACCGCACCCCGCTCTCCGCACTCGAACAGGGCATCCCCTTCGAGCAGCGGCACATCGGGCCGGACGCCGAAGCCCGCGCCAAGATGCTCGCCCAGGTGGGATACGGCTCCCTCGACGAGCTCACCGCCGCCGCGGTGCCGGACGTGATCAAGAGCGCCGAGGCCCTGGGCCTGCCGGCCGCCCGCAGCGAGGCGGAGGTGCTCGCCGAGCTGCGCGAGCTCGCCGACCGCAACCAGATCCTCGCGCCGATGATCGGCCTCGGCTACTACGGCACCTTCACCCCGCCGGTCATCCTGCGCAACGTCATGGAGAACCCGGCCTGGTACACCGCGTACACGCCGTACCAGCCGGAGATCTCGCAGGGACGCCTGGAGGCGCTGCTCAACTTCCAGACCGTGGTCGCCGACCTCACCGGTCTGCCCACCTCCGGCGCCTCGCTGCTCGACGAGGGCACCGCCGCCGCCGAGGCCATGGCGCTCTCCCGCCGCGTCGGCAAGGTCAAGAACGGCGTGTACGTCATCGACGCCGACGCCCTGCCGCAGACCATCGCCGTCATCGAGACCCGCGCCGAGCCGACCGGCGTCGAGGTCGTCGTCGCCGACCTGTCCGCCGGCATCCCCGCCGAGCTCGCCGAGCGCGGCGTCTTCGGCGTGCTGCTGCAGTACCCGGGCGCCTCCGGCGCGGTCCGCGACATCAAGCCGGTCATCGACCAGGCCCACGAGCTCGGCGCGATCGTCACCGTCGCCGCCGACCTGCTCGCCCTCACCCTGCTGGCCTCCCCGGGCTCCCTCGGGGCCGACATCGCCGTCGGCACCACCCAGCGCTTCGGCGTCCCCATGGGCTTCGGCGGCCCGCACGCCGGCTACATGGCCGTCCAGGACAAGCACGCCCGCTCGCTGCCCGGCCGCCTCGTCGGCGTCTCCGTCGACGCCGACGGCAACAAGGCGTACCGCCTGGCCCTGCAGACCCGCGAGCAGCACATCCGCCGCGAGAAGGCCACCAGCAACATCTGTACCGCGCAGGTGCTGCTCGCCGTCATGGCCGGCATGTACGCCGTCTACCACGGTCCCGAGGGCCTGCAGACGATCGCCCGGCGCACCCACCGCTACGCGGCCATCCTGGCCGCGGGCCTGAAGGCCGGCGGCGTGCAGCTCACCCAGGGCGCGTACTTCGACACCCTCACCGCCCGCGTCCCGGGCAAGGCCGACGAGATCCTCGCCGCCGCCCGCGAGGCCGGCGTCAACCTGTACCGCGTCGACGCCGACCACCTCTCGATGTCCTGCGACGAGACCACCGGCCGCGCCCAGCTCGCCGCCGTCTGGTCCGCCTTCGGCGTCACCGCCGACGTCGAGGCGCTCGACGCCGTCACCGAGGACGCGCTGCCGGCCGACGCGCTGCGCACCGACGCGTACCTCACCCACCCGGTCTTCCACGCGCACCGCTCCGAGACGTCGATGCTGCGCTACCTGCGCAAGCTCGCCGACCGCGACTATGCGCTGGACCGCGGCATGATCCCGCTCGGCTCCTGCACCATGAAGCTGAACGCGACCACCGAGATGGAACCGGTGACCTGGCCCGAGTTCGGCCAGATCCACCCGTTCGCGCCGATGGAGCAGGCCCAGGGCTACGCCACGCTCATCACCGAGCTGGAGGAGCGCCTCGCTGAGGTCACGGGCTACGACAAGGTGTCCATCCAGCCCAACGCCGGCTCCCAGGGCGAGCTGGCCGGTCTGCTCGCGGTCCGCGCGTACCACCGCGCCAACGGCGACGAGCAGCGCACCGTCTGCCTCATCCCGTCCTCCGCGCACGGCACCAACGCCGCCAGCGCCGTGATGGCCGGCATGAAGGTCGTCGTCGTCAAGACCGCCGACGACGGCGAGATCGACGTCGACGACCTGCGCGCCAAGATCGAGCAGTACCGGGACGAGCTGTCCGTGCTGATGATCACGTACCCGTCGACGCACGGAGTCTTCGAGGAGCACGTCGCCGACATCTGCGCGGCGGTGCACGAGGCCGGCGGCCAGGTGTACGTCGACGGCGCCAACCTCAACGCCCTGGTCGGCCTCGCCAAGCCGGGCCACTTCGGCGGCGACGTCTCGCACCTGAACCTGCACAAGACCTTCTGCATCCCGCACGGCGGCGGCGGCCCCGGCGTCGGCCCGGTCGCGGTGCGCGAGCACCTCGCCCCGTACCTGCCGAACCACCCGCTGCAGCCGACCGCCGGCCCGGAGACGGGCGTCGGCCCGATCTCGGCCGCCCCGTGGGGCTCGGCCGGCATCCTGCCGATCTCCTGGGCGTACGTCCGGCTGATGGGCGGCGAGGGCCTCAAGCGCGCCACCCAGGTCGCGGTGCTGGCGGCGAACTACATCGCCAAGCGCCTGGAGCCGCACTTCCCGGTGCTGTACACCGGCCCGGCCGGCCTGGTCGCGCACGAGTGCATCATCGACATCCGCCCGCTGGCCAAGGCCACCGGTGTCAGCGTCGACGACATCGCCAAGCGCCTGATCGACTACGGCTTCCACGCGCCGACCATGTCGTTCCCGGTCGCCGGCACGCTCATGATCGAGCCGACCGAGTCCGAGGACCTGGTCGAACTGGACCGGTTCTGCGACACGATGATCGCGATCCGCGCCGAGGTGGAGAAGGTCGCGACGGGCGAGTGGCCGGCCGACGACAACCCCCTGGTCAACGCGCCGCACACGGCGGCCGCGCTGGGCGGCGAGTGGAACCACGCGTACAGCCGCGACGTGGCCGTCTTCCCGGCCGGTGTCTCCGCCGCGGACAAGTACTGGCCGCCGGTGCGCCGCATCGACGGCGCCTTCGGCGACCGCAACCTGGTCTGCTCCTGCCCGCCGCTGGACGAGTACGACGCCTGATCACGAGTGAAGGGCCGGTCCGGAGGATCCTCTCCGGGCCGGCCCTTCGCCGTGTGCGGGTGGTGCTCAGGCCGCCTGCGCCACCTGCCCCGTGCTCAGCGGCCGGTGCGGCGCGATGATCTGGCCGTCCGGCAGCAGCTCACCGGTGTCCTCGAAGTACAGGACGCCGTTGCACAGCAGGCTCCAGCCCTGCTCCGGGTGGTGCGCCACCATGCGCGCGGCCTCCCGGTCGGCGGAGTCGGCGGTCGGACAGGCAGGCTGATGCTGGCACATGGATGCGTTCTTTCGCTGCGTGGTGGTGAGTGTCCTGCGGCTCGATGCGGTGTTCATGGCCGCCCCCGTGGTGAGTTCGTACGGTCCAAGTGTTCCCCTACGGAAGGCGATCCGCAGGGATTTCACGGCAGCTCTTCCTACTAGAGGAAGACGCATCACCCGCACGGGCGGTTCAACCCAACTGCACGGCCCCTTCGGATGGTTCTGGATGGTCCTGACGGGCTAGTCCGTACGGAGGGGGCTCCGCACGCCTGTGCTCAGGCGGCGGGGGCCGGCGAGCCGAACAGTGGTGCGGGAGCCAGCCGCAGGGTGAGGACCGGCAGCAGATCGGCGACCCGGTAGGGCCGGTGCGAGGCGATCCCGGGGGGTGCGGGCGCCAGCGGGATGAGCAGATCGGCCGGGTCGGGGACGCCGGCGGCCCCGTCGGCCGCGGTGTCGCCGTGCAGCCAGAGCGTCAGCATGTACAGGTCCGGGACCGAGAGCAGCCGGGGCTGGTACGTCCCGGGCAGCGACTCGGCCTGGGCCAGGGCACGTTCGGTGGCGGCGAGGTACGGCCCCTCGAAGAAGTGCGAGAAGGACCAGCCGTCGGGCGTGAGGACGGCGTCCGCCGCGGCCACGGCACGCTCGGCGCCCCGGATCAGAAACCGCCAGCCGGTGAGCCGGGTGCGCGGCGGCTCGGCGGGCGGCGTGACTTGATCACGTACGTCCAACACATGGACGGGCAGGTGGAGTTCGGGGCTCAGCGGCCCCTGGTGCGACTGCAGCGCGGGAGTTCGTGCCTCACGGACGGCGGTGGGGGAGCCGAGGGCCGTGAGGACACTGCGCAGGGCCGGCGCAGGGGCCGGAGAAGGCTGGAGCATGGTGGGTCGCCTCTCGCTCAAGAGACAAGGGTGATGCGGGCAGACGCGGACGGACGGCGCTGTCGGCTGCGGGGCCGGGCCGGAAGCGGGACACGCGGTCATGACCGGGCGCCGACACTCTGCTCGTCCGCGGAGTTTATACGACGGGTGTTCAGACATTGTTTCCGCTAGCCGCGCGCGATATTCCGGGCAAGGCCCGATCAGGTCCCGTTTTCCGGGGGATACGCCGGATTTCCGGCGAACGCGCGCCCGCTGCCTGCGAGTTCTCCGTAGAGAGGGACGGCCGAATTGATTCGGTGCCGGTCCGTACCTGTCGTACCTCTGCCGTACGGAATATGCGTGGGGCGTTGTGCCCGGGGTAAGTGCCGGTGGTTCGACGTATCTCAGCCTACCGTCCGATCGGTGGCCGTGCAGGCGTTATTGATCAGTCAGCTGGGCATTATCGTCCGTGACGCGAGCGACGGAGCCGCGGGCTGCCCACTCTCGAGGAGGGACCCTTCGATGGGGGAGAAGGTCGTGGCAGACGGGTTCGACCTGTCCGATCGACAGAAATACCGCCGGAAGTTGCAGCAGTGCCTGGCGGGACTGGCGCGACTGCTGGCGGAGAAGAGGTTCGACCGGCCGCGCAATCTGATGGGCCTGGAGATCGAGCTCAATCTCGCGGGCGGCGACGGCCTGCCCCGGATGATGAATGCCGAGGTCCTCGACCGCATCGCCAGCCGTGATTTCCAAACGGAACTCGGGATGTTCAATCTCGAGGTGAACATCGCCCCGCACCGGCTCGGCGGCCGGGTCTTCGACCAACTCGCCGAAGAACTCCGCGCCGGACTGGGATATGCCGACCGCATGGCCAAGGAAGTGGACGCCGGCGTCCTCATGATCGGAATTCTTCCGACGCTGGAGCACGCCGACATGGTCAGCGAGCATCTCTCCGCCATGGACCGCTACATGCTGCTCAACGACCAGCTGGTGGCCGCCCGCGGCGAGGACTTCGCCCTCGACATAGAAGGAGTGGAGCGGCTGCGCTGCACCTCCTCGTCGATCGCCTGCGAGGCCGCCTGCACCTCCGTGCAGCTGCACCTCCAGGTGACCCCCGGGCGCTTCGCCGCGGTGTGGAACGCGGCGCAGGCCGCGGCCGCGGCGCAGATCGCCGTCGGGGCGAACGCGCCGTTCCTGTTCGGGCACGAGCTGTGGCGCGAGTCCCGGCCGCCGCTGTTCCAGCAGGCCATCGACACCCGGCCGCCCGAGCTCCAGGCGCAGGGCGTGCGCCCGCGGACCTGGTTCGGGGAGCGCTGGGTGGACTCGGCGTACGACCTGTTCGAGGAGAACCTGCGCTGGTTCCCGCCGCTGCTGCCGCTGTTGGACGAGGAGGATCCGCTGCGGGTGCTCGACGAGGGCGGCGTGCCCTCGCTGCAGGAGCTGGTGCTGCACAACGGCACGGTCTACCGGTGGAACCGCCCGGTGTACGGGGTCGTCGACGGCGTCCCGCACCTGCGGGTGGAGAACCGGGTGCTGCCGGCCGGGCCGACGGTGTCCGACGTGGTCGCCAACGCGGCCTTCTACTACGGGCTCGTACGCGCGCTCGCCGACGAGCCGCGGCCGGTGTGGCGCCGGCTGCCGTTCGCGGACGCGGAGGCCAACTTCGACGCGGCCTGCCGGTACGGGATCGACGCCGAACTGCGCTGGCCCCGGCCCGGCCGCGGGAGCGGCGTCGCGACGGTGCCCGCGGTGAAGCTCGTACGCGACGAACTGCTGCCGCTCGCGGCGGCCGGGCTGGACGCCTGGCAGATCGACCCGGCGGACCGCGACCACTACCTCGGGATCATCGAGGAGCGCTGCCGGCTGCGGACCAACGGCGCGTCCTGGCAGGTCGAAACGTTCCATCGCGCGCTGGCCTCCGGGCTCGGCCGGCAGGCCGCCCTGGCCGCGACGACCCGCCGCTACACGGAACTGATGCACACCGACGCGCCGGTGCACACCTGGCCGGTGGGCCTGTAGGGCGCGGGCGCCGCCCGGGCGCGCGGCGGCCTCGGGCCGCCGGGTCCTCGCCGGCGCCCGCGGCGTCTACCCTGGCGGGGCTGGATGGGACCCGAGGGGTGAGCGGCGTAGTGGAGGCACGTGTGCGGGCGGAGTCGGGTGCGGCGGCGTTTTCCCCTCCTCCGGAGGAGCTGCCGCGGCGGATCCTGCGGTCCGAGACCCTGCTGGTGCTCGCCCTGTCGCTGGGCGCCAGCGGAGTGTCGGCGCTGATCAGCTTCATCGGCGCGCTGACCAGACCGGGCGGCCTGAAGGACCAGGCGGCCACGCTCAACGGCTCGTACGCGCCGGGCCGCCCCTGGCTCGACCTGGCCTGGCAGCTCTTCGGCATCGCCAGCGCCCTGGTGCCGGTCGCGCTCGTGGCGCATCTGCTGTTCCGCGAGGGGGGCGTCGGGCTGCGGGCCATCGGCTTCGACCGGACCCGGCCCTGGCAGGACCTGGGCCGCGGTGCGCTGATCGCCGCCGGCATCGGCAGCGCCGGGCTCGCGTTCTACCTGGTGGCGCGGACGGCCGGGTTCAACCTGACCGTGGTGCCCGAGGCGCTGCCGGACGTCTGGTGGAAGTACCCGGTCCTGATCCTGTCGGCGATCCAGAACTCCGTGCTGGAGGAGGTCATCGTCGTCGGGTACCTGCTGCGCCGGCTCGATCAGCTGGGCTGGACCCCGTGGGCGGCGCTCGCGGCGAGTTCGGTGCTGCGCGGCTCGTACCACCTGTACCAGGGCATCGGCGGCTTCGTCGGCAACATGGTGATGGGCGCGGTGTTCGTCCTGCTGTACCGCCGCTGGGGCCGGGTGGGCCCGCTGGTGGCCGCGCACGCGCTGCTCGACATCGTCGCGTTCGTCGGATACGGGCTGCTGGCCGGCCGGGTGGACTGGCTGCCGACGGGCTGAGCGAGGGGACCAGGAGGGGCGTGCGGCCGTGTGCCGCACGCCCCTTCGGCGTTTCCGGGCCGCGTCAGGCGCGCAGCTCGCCCTCGATCACCGTCACCGCGTGCCCGTTCAGCAGGGTGCGCTCGCCGCGCAGCCGGGTGCGCACGATGCCGGTACGGGCGCCGCCCTGCAGACCGGTGAGGTCCTCGCGGCCGAACCGGGCCGCCCAGAACGGGGCGAGCGCGGTGTGGGCGCTGCCGGTGACCGGGTCCTCGTCGATGCCCACGCCCGGGAAGAAGCCGCGGGAGACGAAGTCGTAGCCGCGTCCGGGCTCCCCGGCGGCCGCGGTGACGATGATCCCGCGGCCGGACAGGCCCTTCAGGGCCACGTGGTCGGGCGTGATGCTCCGTACCGTCTCCTCGTCGTTCAGCTCGACGACGAGGTCCCCGACATGGGCCGAGGTGTCGTGCACCGAGACGACCTCCGCGCCGAGTGCCTCGGTGAGCCCGGCGGGGGCGGCGACCGGCTTCAGTTCCGAGCTGGGGAAGTCCATCGTGATGGTGCCGTCGGCCTCGGCGGTCGCCCCGAGGATGCCGCACCGGGCGGCGAACCGCACGGTGCCCTCGGCCTGTCCGAGCGTGCTGATGACGTGCGCGGTGGCGAGGGTGGCGTGGCCGCACATGTCGACCTCGGTGGTCGGCGTGAACCAGCGCAGCGCCCAGTCGGCCTCCCCGCCGGCCGGCAGCGGATGGGCGAAGGCCGTCTCGGAGAGGTTCACCTCGGCGGCGACCTTCTGCAGCCAGTGGTCGTCCGGGAACGAGTCGAGCAGCAGCACGCCGGCCGGGTTGCCGGCGAAGGGGCGGTCGGTGAAGGCGTCGACGATTCGGATGCGCATGGGGGAGACCGTACGGGGCCGGGGGAGCCGGGGACCAAGGCCAATCCCGGACGCCTGGACCGGTGCCCCGCCGGGCGACGCGAGTGAGCGACCTGACAGTCGGTTCTTGTCAAGCGATGCATTCCGATATATCGTCGAACCATCGCGACAGATCAACGATGGAAGGAGCGTAGCGATGCGTTCACAGGGAAACGACCACGAGTACGGCCGCGGACACGGAAACTGCGGCCCCGGCCATCGCGGATGGGGCGGCTTCGCCCGCGGCGACTTCGAGGCGCGGCGCGCGGCCTTCGGTCCGTTCGGGCCGGGCTTCGGAGGCCCGTTCGGCGGCGGCCGCGGACGCGGCGGCGGCCGGGGGAGGGCGCGGCGCGGCGATGTGCGCGCCTCGATCCTGACGCTGCTGAAGGACCGCCCGATGCACGGTTACGAGATGATCCAGGAGATCGGCGAGCGCAGCGGCGGGGCCTGGAAGCCCAGCCCGGGCTCGGTCTACCCCACCCTCCAGCTCCTTGAGGACGAGGGACTGATCACCAGCGCGAGCGAGGGCGGCAAGAAGCTGTTCACGCTCACCGACACCGGCCGCACCGAGGCCGAGTCGGGTCCGGAGGCCCCCTGGGAGGAGGCCGGGCGCGGCGTCGACTGGGACGCCGTGAACGAGATCCGGCAGGCCGGCTTCGGTCTGATGGAGGCGTTCGGGCAGGTCTGGAAGACCGGCGACGCCGACCAGCGGCAGAAGGCCGTCCAGGTCATCAACGAGGCGCGCAAGAAGCTGTACCTCATCCTGGCCGACGAGGACTGAGCCGAGTACCGAGTCGACGAGCACTGATACGACGGCTCACGGCTCCCGCATGACGAAGGGCCCCGCGGCGATCCGCCGCGGGGCCCTTCCGTGCGTCCGGGGGAGTCAGGCCACCAGCCCCGCCAGCTTGCGCAGTGACTCGTTCAGCGCCGCCGTCGCCGAGTCCTTCAGCTTTCCCGCCATCAGCGAGACCGCCGCACCGGTGAACTCGCCGTCGATGCGGACGTTCGTCGCCTCGCCGTCCGGCGTCAGTGCGTAGCGGGTGCCGACGTTGACGCCCATCGGGCCCTTGCCCCGGATCGCGAGGACCCGTCCGGTCTCCAGCTCCTCCACCGTCCACAACACCTCGGCCGGGAAGCCCATCAGCTTCATGTTCTCGACGAAGGTGGCCCCGGCCGCCAGGTTCTGCGGGCCGCCGTCCGGGAAGTCGGTGTGGGTGGCGTTCCATTCGCCGTACGCGGCGAAGTCGGTCAGCTGTGCCCAGACCTTCCCGGCCGGCGCCTCGATCCGTGCCTCCGCGCTCACTTCGGCCATGCGACCACCCCTTCTCGTCGGGCTTCCGGTGTCGCGGAACGTAGCCGGGCGGGCGCGAACATTCAATACTGATGAACTGTCAGATCTGCCTCCGGAGTGCCTCGTTCAGCTCCGCAGGGCCAGTTCCCCGGTGCCGCCCACCCAGCGGATCTCGGCCGAGTCGAACCAGTCGGAGGCGCGCGGCCGGCCGCCGTCCTCGTGGCAGTGGTAGGCGGCCCAGAACAGGTCGGCGGGCAGTGCCTTGCGCGGGGCGTACACGCGGTAGACGTACTGCCGACCGTCCAGGGCGACGAGAGCGACCGTCCAGAACATACTTCTAGGACGAACTCCGCAGGGGTGATGGTTGCGTGTGGGCGCAGGGCAAGGCGGCGCGCGCCGCGCGCACCGGATCCGTGCGATCTCATCCGTAGGGAGGAGGGGGCGGCCGTCCGTGCCCACCTCACGTGGGATGCGCGGATGCTCCTCGACGGGGATGTTCCGGACGCCCGGGGATGATGAGGTGGAAGAGTGCACCATCCTGTCCCGCGGATACCCGCCCAGTCCGCCGCGTCCCCGCAGTACCGCCTCGCGATCGAGTCCCGGCTCACCGTCGAACTGGCCATGGTCGTCACCGGATCGCGCCGGCGAGCGCTGAGGGACGGGGACCGCCAGGTCGACACCGCGCATCTGCTGCACTCCCTCGTCGAGACCGACCCCGCGGTCCGCGCCGCCTTCACCGGCGAGGCGCAGGTCTCCCGGGTGCTCGGCTATCTCGTCCAGCGGAGCATCGGGTACGGGCTGCGCTGGCGGAAGTCCGCGGCTCCGTCGTCCTCGTCCGCCTCGTCGTCCCCGGCCGCCGCGTCCGCTTCGTCCACCGAGGTCGCCCGCGGCCCCCTCGCCGCCGGGCCGGGCGGCTGGTCGCCGGCCGCGGCCGCCGCCATGGACGGCGCCCTGGCGCGGGCCGCGCGCCGCGGCGACCTCCGCGCCGCCGGCCTCGACGTGCTCGCCGTCCTCGTCGCCGACCGCGACTGCAGGGCCGTCGAAGTACTGCGCCGGGCCGGGGTCGACCCCGACGTGCTGGCCGCCCGGATCGCTGAGCTGTCTCAACAGGTGTAACGGGGGTTACGCACCTGACGGCGTCCTGCCATGATGGCCCGATGCACGCGTCTCAGGGGAGAAGCGCCGGCCTGGGACTCGCCCTGGCCTCGGCCTTCGCATTCGGTGGATCAGGAGTGGCGGCCAAGCCGCTGATCGAAGCGGGACTCGACCCGCTGCACGTGGTGTGGCTCCGGGTGGCCGGCGCCGCCCTCGTCATGCTGCCGGTGGCCTGGCGCCACCGTGATCTGCTGCGCCGCAAGCCCGCCCTGCTCGCCGGCTTCGGCCTGCTCGCCGTGGCCGGCGTCCAGGCCTGCTACTTCGCCGCCATCTCGCGCATCCCCGTGGGCGTCGCGCTGCTCGTCGAGTACCTCGCGCCCGCCCTCGTCCTCGGCTGGGTGCGGTTCGTCCAGCGCCGGCCGGTGACCCGGGCCGCCGCGCTGGGCGTCGTTCTGGCCGTCGGCGGTCTCGCCTGCGTCGTCCAGGTCTGGTCCGGGCTGAGCTTCGACCTGCTCGGCCTGCTGCTCGCGCTGGCCGCGGCCTGCTGCCAGGTCGGCTACTTCGTCCTGTCCGACCAGGGCGGCGACGAGGCCGACCCCGCCGACCCGCTCGGCGTCATCGCGTACGGACTGCTCATCGGCGCCCTCGTGCTCACCGTGATCGCCCGGCCGTGGGGCATGGACTGGTCCGTGCTCACCGGCCTCGCGCACATGGACGGGGCCGCGGTGCCGTCCTGGCTGCTGCTCGGCTGGATCGTGCTGATCGCGACGGTCGTCGCGTACGTCACCGGCGTGCTGTCCGTGCGCCGCCTCTCCCCGCAGGTCGCCGGCGTGGTCGCCTGCCTGGAGGCCGTGATCGCGACCGTGCTCGCCTGGGTCCTGCTCGGCGAGCACCTGGGCGCCCCGCAGATCATCGGCGGCGCGCTGGTGCTGGTCGGCGCGTTCATCGCGCAGTCCGCGACGCCCAAGGCGGCGGCCGCGGAGCCGGTGGCCGGCTCCGGACCGGCCGAGCGTGAGACCGAGTTGTCCGCCGCGCGGACCGCCCCTTAAGGTGCCGATCATGCATTCGACCGTGCTTCCGCCTCCCGCCGCCTAGGCGCGGGCGGCACTCTCCCGACGAAGACCCGGCCCGGCGGCGCTCGCCCCGGGCGGTCCGTCGCTGCCCGCGTGCGGAGTCGAGCGACCATCACCCGTCTTCACACGGAGAACGAACCCACGTGTCGAACCACCTCTCTCACTCCTCCCTGCCCGCGGTCGGGCGGAGCCTCGTCTATCTGGTCGTCGCCGGCATCGCCTGGGGCACCGCCGGCGCGGCCGCGTCCCTGGTCTTCCGGGCCAGCGACCTCGGCCCGCTCGCACTGTCCTTCTGGCGGTGCGTCGGCGGACTCGTCCTGCTGCTGCCTGTCCTGCTGTTGCGCCGCTCCCGCGCCGTCACACAGGCGGCGGCCGCCGCCGCCGAGCCGCGGGGCCGGAGGCTGCTGCGGATCCTCGGGACGGGCATCGGCCTGACCGTCTTCCAGAGCGCCTACTTCGCGGCCGTCGAGGCCACCGGCCTCGCCGTCGGCACCGTCGTCACCCTCGGCGCGGGCCCCGTCCTGATCGCCCTCGGCGCACGGATCCTGATGGGCGAACGACTCGGCCGGGGCGGCGCCGCGGCAGTGGCCGGCGCGCTCGCCGGACTCGGCGTGCTCGTGCTCGGCGGCGGCAGCGCCGAGGTCCGCCCGCTGGGCGTCGGGCTCGCCGTGCTCTCCGCCGCCGGGTACGCGGCGATCACCCTGCTCACCCGGTGGCTCGGCCGGGACGGCGGCGGCGCGGACTCACTGTCCACCACGGCCTGGGCCTTCGCGATCGGCTCCGCCGGGCTGCTGCCGATGGCCGCGGCCGAGGGGCTGTTCCCGCACACCGGACGGCCGTGGGAGGTCATCGGCCTGCTGGTGTACGTCGCCGCGGTGCCGACGGCGCTCGCCTACGCGCTGTACTTCGCCGGGGCGGCCGTCGTCCGGGCGGCGACGGTCTCCGTGATCATGCTCCTGGAGCCGGTGAGCGCGGCGCTGATCGCGGTGACGCTGCTCGGCGAGGAGCTCACCGCGGCCACGGTCGGCGGCACGCTCCTGCTCCTGACCGCGGTCACCGGCCTGGCCGCCGCCGAGGCCCGTACCGCGGCGGTCCGCCGCCGTGCGGCGGCCGCGGTCACAGCGTCGTGAGGTAGCCGGGCAGCGCGATGTCCGGGGCCAGGGTGTCGGCCGGGATCGGGGCGCCGTACACGGTGGTCAGGGGGACCACGCCGGTCCAGTGCGGGAGGCCCAGGTCCTCGGGGTCGTCGTTGGGGCCACCGGTGCGGACCTTCGCCGAGACCTCGGTGAGGTCGAGGCGGAGCACCGCCGTGGCGGCGAGCTCCTTGGCGTTCGCCGGGCGCGAGTCCTGCGAACGCCCGGGCACGACCTGGTCGACCAGGGCGTTCAGGGCGTCGCGCAGCTCGTCCGGGTCCGTGACCCGGTGGGCGGTGCCGAGGACCACGACGGAGCGGTAGTTGAGCGAGTGGTGGAAGGCGGAGCGGGCCAGGACCAGGCCGTCGACGTGGGTCACGGTCAGGCAGACCTCGAGCCCGGGGTCGGCCGCGCGGGCCTGGCCGGAACCGGTGGAGGCGTGCACGTACAGGCGCTCGCCGATCCGTCCGTACAGCGTCGGCAGCACGATGGGCGCGCCGTTGCGGACGAAACCCAGGTGGCAGACGTACGCCTCGTCGAGTATCGAGTGCACCAGCTCCTGGTCGTAGGAGACGCGCTCGCGGCTGCGGCTCGGCTTGGTCCGCTCGGTGGCCTCGTAGGCGGTCTCGGTCGCGGGTGCGGGCGCCGTCGCGGGTGAGGTCGTCTGCATTGCCAACTCCATTGCACTAGTGCATAATCGTGTTTGTGCTAGGAGAGTATCGGATCGAAGGGCGTCGCGCATCGGAGATCGCGGCCAGCGTGGAGCGCGGGGTCGGCTCGGGGGCCCTCCAGCCCGGTCAACTGCTGCCGCCCATGCGGGAGTTGGCGACCGAGCTGGGCGTGAACCCGAACACGGTCGCGGCCGCGTACCGCACGCTGCGCGAGCGCGGAGTGATCGAGACCGCCGGCCGGCGGGGCAGCCGAGTACGGCCCAAGCCCGCGACCACGGCCCGCGGCTCGATCCGCGTCGAGGCCCCGGCCGGCGTACGCGACGCCAGCGAGGGCAACCCGGCCCCCGCGCTGCTGCCCGATCTCGGCGCGGCCTTCGCCGCCGCCGCGCGGCGCAACGCCGAGCGGCCCGTCCTGTACGGGGAGCCCGAGGTGGACGAGGAGTTCGCCCGGCTCGCCCGCGCGGCCCTGGACGCCGACGGCGTGCCCGACGGCCCGATCGCCGCGACCTCCGGCTCCCTCGACGCGATCGAGCGGGTGCTGAACGCCCATCTGAAGACCGGTGACGCGGTCGTGGTCGAGGACCCCGGCTGGGGGAGCCTGCTGGATCTCGTCCCCGCGCTCGGACTACGGCCCGTGCCCGTGCCCGTCGACGACGAGGGTCCGCTGCCGGACGCGCTCGCCCGCGCCCTCGGCGGCGGGGCGCGGGCCGTGATCGTCACCGCCCGCGCGCAGAACCCGACCGGCGCGGCCGTCACCGCGGAACGGGCCGCCCGGCTGCGCGAGGTGCTCGCCGCGCACCCTGCCGTGCTGCTCGTCGAGGACGACCACGGTCACGACTTCGTCGACGTGCCGCTGCACCCGCTGGGCGGCGTCACCGACCACTGGGCGCTGGTGCGCTCGGTCGCCAAGGCGTACGGGCCCGACCTGCGGGTCGCCGCCCTGACCGGCGATCCGGTCACGCTCGACCGGGTCAGGGGCCGCCAGCGGCTCGGCCCCGGCTGGGTCAGCCATCTGCTGCAGCGAGCGGTCGTGCACCTCTGGACGAGCGGCGCCGTCGACTCGGCGGCGGTGGCCGGCTGGTACGCGGAACGGCGCGACGGACTCGTACGGGCGCTGGCCGCGCGGGGCGTGCGGGCGCACGGGGTGACCGGCATGAACGTGTGGGTGCCGGTCGCGGACGAGACCGGGGCGGTGACGCGGCTGCTGGCCGCGGGGTGGGCGGTTGCGCCTGGGGCGCGGTTTCGGTCGGGGACGGGGGCGGCGGTGCGGGTGACTGTGTCGGGGCTGGCCCTTCCCGACGTCGAGCCCCTGGCCGAGGCTATCGCCGTGGCCGCGGGGCCTGCGCCGGCTCGGGCCTATGGGTGACGGGTGCCGGTGAGGGTGCCGTGCTTGTGGTGCTGGTGCGTACTTGGGGCGGAGGCACCCGCAGGGGTGCCGTCCGTTGTGCCCACCCGTTCCGCCCTGGGGGCACCTCCCGGACGAAGTCTGGGGGAGGAACGATTGCCCACAACGGGGCGGCGCAGCGGGCCACGGGTCTGCGTCAGTGCCGCGCCGAGAAGGACTACCAGCGCGCCTACCGGGGTGTTCCAGGTGAGGGACTCGTTGAGGAGGGCTACGCCGGCTGTTGTGGCGATGACCGGGATGAAGTACGTGACCATGGACGCGGTCGTCGGGCCTACCTCGGCGACCACGCCGTACTGGAGCAGCATCGCGTAGCCCGTCCCGAGCGCGCCGAGAGCCAGCACCGACAGCAGCGGCAGCAGCTCGACCGACTTCGGCATGCTGGTGAACAGCGGGGTGACGACGGCCAGTTGGAGGGTCGCCAGGCCGACCTGGGAGCCCGCGAGGGAGAGGTTGGAGGCCGGGTTGCCGGCGAGGGTGCGGCGTACGTAGATCCAGCCGACCGCGTAGCTGAACGAGGCGAGCAGGGCCATCGCCGTTCCGGTCGCGTCCAGACCGGAGAAGCCCTGCCAGGCCCCGAGCACGGTCAGGACGCCGATGAAGCCGATGCCGAGGCCCGCCGCGCGCAGCCGCGTCGGGCGGTCCTCCGAGAGCGCGACCAGCGAGAGGAGCATGCCCCACAGCGGCGTCGTGGCGTTGCAGATGCCCGCCAGCGTGGACGGGATGGTCAGCTCCGCGTACGCGAACAGCGAGAACGGCAGTGCATTCAGCAGGAACGCCGCCACCGCGAGATGCCCCCAGGTGCGCAGCCCGCGCGGCAGCCGCTCCCGCTTGACCGCCATGGCGACGGCGAGCACCGCCGTACCGAAGAGCAGCCGGCCGAAGGTCACCTGGAAGGGCGCGAAGCCCTCGTTGCCCACCTTGATGAACAGGAAGCTGAAACCCCAGATCAGGGCGAGGGCGGCGAAGCGGAGGCGCCAGTCGACGGCGGCGCGGGTGCGGGTCATGACCACAAGGGTGGCGCTTCGCACGTCGTAGAACAAGCGAGATTTCCTGCGCGCTTTCTCGTAGCATTGCTTACATGTTGAACCTGGAGCGCCTGCGCACCCTCGACGCCCTCGCCCGCCACGGCTCGGTCAGCGGCGCGGCCGACGGGCTGCACGTGACGACGTCCGCCGTCTCGCAGCAGCTGTCCAAGCTGGAGCGCGAGGTCGGCCAGCAGCTGCTCGCCAAGAACGGCCGGGGCGTGCGGCTCACCGACGCCGGGCAGCTGCTCGCCGAGCACGCCGCCCGGATCCTGTCCCAGGTGGAGATGGCCCAGGCCGACATCGAGGCGCAGCGGGGCCGGGTCGTGGGCGAGGTGCGCATCGCGGCCTTCCCGACCGCCGCCCGCGGACTGTTCCCGGCCGCCCTGCGTGCGCTGCGCGTCGACCACCCGGAGCTGCGGGCGCGCACCAGCGAACTGGAGCCCGAGCGCGGCATCCGCGAGGTGCTGCGCGGGGACGCCGACCTCGCGATCGTCCTGGACTGGAACAACAAGCGGATGCCGGTGCCCGGCGGCCTGGCCCGCGCCCATCTGCTCGACGACTCCGCCGACGTGGCCATGCCGCTGAACCACCCGCTCGCCGACCGCTCCGAGGTCGACCTGGTGGACTTCGCCGACGACGAATGGGTGTCCTGGCCGGAGGGCGAGTTCTGTTACGAGTGGCTGATGTTCACCCTTCGCTCGCAGGGCATCGAGCCGCGCATCGCCCACTTGGCCGGCGAGCACCACACCCAGCTCGCGCTGATCGCGGCCGGGCTCGGTGTCTGCGTCACGCCGCGCCTCGGCCGCGGTCCGGTCCCGGAGGGCGTCGTGCTCGTGCCCGTACGGCAGCGGGTGCGCCGGCACATCTACGCGGTCTGGCGCATGGACGCCGACCGGCGGCCGTCCATCCGCGCCGCCGTGGAGGCGCTGCGCGAGGCTGGCCGGGCGGCAGACTAGCCGAAGGCGCGGCGGGGGAGTAGCCGACGGTGCGGCGGGAGAGCCGGCTCAGAGCGCGCCCAGTTTGCGGAAGTCCCAGGAGGCGATCGCGTCCGGGGTGAGCCGCAGCCAGGCGTGCCGTCCGTCGTGCGGCATCTCGTCCAGACCGAAGTTCTTCCGGGCGAACAGCCGCTCCGGCACCTCCAGTTCGGGGCACGGTTCGCCGGTGCGCGGGGCCTCCCCGACGAAGACCGCGGTGCCGGACAGCTCCACGCCGCGCAGCTCCCCGTACTCCTCTCCGGCGTCGACGACGACCGCGAGGCGCGGGTCGCGCCGCAGCTCCGTCCAGCGACGGCTGCGGGTGATCGAGTACAGCCAGAGCGACGTGCCGTCCCAGGCGAACCACAGGGCGCTGACGTGCGGGCGGCCGTCGGCGGAGACGGTGGCGACCCGGCAGGTGCGCTGTTCGGCGAGGAAGGCGTCCACCTCCGCCGGGGTCATCATGATCCTGCGTCCACGGCGCTGTGCGATGGTCATCAGCCGCCCCTCCCCATTGATCTGACGAGCTGTCAGGAAGAGCATGGGCGCTCTTCCGTCCCGGCGCAATGCCCGCTACCGTCGCCCGCCCGGGAAGGTCACAGCAGGCAGAAGAAGGTCAGAGGGGGGAACCATGGCGTCGTCGCAGTCAGTGCCGCTCGCGGAGCAGCTGGATCCGGCCACCACCGTGCTGCTCACCGTCGAATGCCAGCAGGGAGTCGTCGGACGCAACGGCGCCCTGCCCGAACTCGCCGCGGCCGCCCGCACGTCGGGCGCACTGCGCAACATCGCCCGGCTCGTCGCCGCCGCCCACGAGTCCGGCGTACAGGTCGTGCACGCCGTCGCCGAACGGCGGCCCGACGGGCGCGGCGCGAACACCAACGCCCGGCTGTTCCGTGCCGCCGCGCGGCTGCCGGTGCAGCAGCACGCCGGCAGCACCGCGGTACGGATCGCCGAGCCGATCGAGGTCGCCGAGGAGGACCTGGTCGTCCGGCGGCTGCACGGGCTCTCCCCGCTGGCCGGCACCGACGTCGACCCGCTGCTGCGCAACCTCGGCTGCCGCACGCTGATCGTCACCGGTGTCTCGGCCAACGTGGCGATCCCGAACGCCGTCTTCGACGCGGTCAACCTCGGCTACACGGCGGTCGTGCCCGGGGACGCGGTGGCGGGTGTGCCGGCCGAGTACACCGCCGAGGTCCTCCGGCACACCCTCGCCCTGGTCTCCACGGTCACCACCACCGACGAGGTGCTCGGCAGCTGGAAGCGGCCGCGGCGCGTCAAGCGAGCGTGATCGAGTCCCCGTCGACCTTGATCTGCGCCGGGGGCAGCGGCCGGGTCGCCGGGCCCTGCCGCACACTGCCGTCCGCGGCGGAGAAGGCGCTGCCGTGGCAGGGGCAGGTGATCGTGCCGTCGACCACGTCCTTCACCGCGCAGCCCGAATGGGTGCACGAGGAGGAGAAGGCCTTGAACTCGCCGGCCGCGGGCTGTGTCACCACCACCCCCTGATCGGCGAACACCTTGCCGCCGCCCTGCGGGATGTCCGACGTCTTGGCGAGCACGGCGCCGGCGCCCCCCTTGGGGGAGTCGGCCGCCCCGGACGTCCCCGACGTACCGCCCGACGTACCGTAGCCCGAGTCTCCCGTGCCGCCGCACCCCGCGAGCACTCCGACCAGACCGACCCCGCCCGCCGCCGCGACCACCGTCCGGCGCGCCACTCCGCTCATCACAGCTCCCCTCACCAACCGGATTCGTGCGTTCACTTTCGTGCGTTCATGAAGGAGTACGGACGGGACGCGGGAAGTGTTCGATCAGAACGGCGATCCGTTACGAATGAGCGGCCCGCCGCCTGGCCCAGGAGACGATGCCCGCCGTGAGTCCGCCGGCGGCGAGGAGGAGTCCGAGCAGCGCGGTCGACGCCAGCACGAGCAGGCCGGTGCGGCTGTCGAGGGCCCGCGCCTGGGCGGCGGTGGCCGCGACGCTGCCCGACCGGTCGGTGAGGAAGAAGCGGGAGTCGTTGGAGTTCGCGCGGTGGTCGCCGAGCAGGAAGAGCCGCCCCTCGGGCACCACCACGTCGTACGACTGGGGGACGCCGGACGGGTCGCCGTCTTTCACGTACGGCTCGGCGAGCGGCTTCCCGTTCACCGTCACCGGGCCGCCGGCGCTCTGCCTGACGTGGTCGCCGCCCATGCCGATGACACGCTGCAGTACGGGCATGCCCCCGTAGCGGTTCGCCGTCCGCTGGAGCACCACATCACCCCGCCGTATCTCATCCGGGTCGACTCGCTCGAGGAAGACGAGTTCACCGGGGGAATAGGTCGGAGTCATGGCAGTGCTGTTGACGGTGGCCGAGGCGTAACCCGTGCCGATCCCCACGATCGCGCCCACGGCCAGAGCCAACCCGGCGGGGCCCAACACCCATGCGGCAAGCCGCAATCCGCGTCCGGCGCTTCTCATTCTCCACCCCTGCGCCGGAACGTCTTGTCGAGGTTGTACCGGGCGATTCCGAAGGGCTTGAAATCGGCGTCCGTGAGAACTCGGTAGAGAAACTCCGATGTGGACATGTCGTATCGGCGCCATTCGTTGTCCTCGACTCGCGCGAGGACGGGATGCTCGCCGGGCCGCTCGGCGTCGAGCAGCCAGCAGTACTGATCACCCCACTCGGTGGAGGCCCAGGTGACGAGGCCCTTGCCGCCCGGAGCGTAGACCGCGTACGGGTCCATGGCGGAGACGCTGCCGAGGCTGCTGTCCCGATCGGTCGACAGCTCCGCTCGCCACTGGGCGAGGAAGTCGAAGGAGATCCCCTCGTCGCGCGCGAGGAAATAGACGGACTCGGAGAACACTCCGCCGCCGAACGCCTCGAAGAGCTCCTTGTAGTCCGCCGGCAGCGGGCACTGCAGCTCCTCTTCCATCGCCGTCCAGTCGACGGAAAGCCCCAGCGGCTCCCAACCGGTCAGCTCAATCACACGCTGCACCCACATATGGCACCTTTCAGTAGGAAAAGGGTGTGGGTGAATACGCTCAGCGATATTCACCCACACCCGTTCTATCTTCTACGAACCGGGACTAGCTCAGGGCTGGTTGCCTGAGGGTGTGTTCCAGATCGTAATGGGATCGAGTGGCATTTCCCCGGTGTCCATGTTGATCCACTTGATGGTCAGGGAATCGGGAGCACCGTTTCGGCCGGTGTAGTTGGCCGTCACTTCGTAGTAGACCGTGTCCCCGGCCGCCACCATCCTGGCGACCTCGTTCTCCACCTTCTTCATCTGAGACCTGTTGGGTGTGCCGTACAGGGCGACCAGATTCCGACGGTCGGTACCGCTGCCGCCCAGCGCATTGGCCAGGAGGTGACCGCGGTTCATATCCGCCACCATGCCCGGCGGGACGGTCTCCGGGTGCTCCCTCATGGGACGCGGAACAGGCGATCCCGCGATCATGGAGTCGGAGTTGCCCATCGTCTGGCCCTTGTCGTTGATCCAGCTGAAGTCGCCCTTGTTGAGGCAGGCCCGGATCCCCTGTGCCCTGTCGTACTTGTCGAGGGGCTGGTAGTACGTCGCACTCTGGTCATCGGTGCAGTTGCCCTCGGTGAACGGATACAGCGTGTCCGCCCCCACCCAGTCCCAGTCGTCGTCGGGAGTGGTGAGCCGGCCCTTGCTGTAGTCGCCCGTGTGGTCGGACGTGTAGCCGTTGGGGGCCGTCTCGTTGTACCAGCCGATGCCCGTGAGGAACGTGTCGACGACGGTGAGCCAGCCGCCCCCGGCCTTCTTCGCACCGCCGACGACGAAGTCCCCGGCGTCGTCGAAGAAGTCCTCGCAGGCGTCCCACCCGAAGCAGTGACCGTCCATCTCCACGAAGCTCGTGGGGTTGCCACCGGTGAAGGCGTAGCGGTTCCCGGTGTACGGATCCGAGCCGAGGCCCATGTCCGCGAGGGCGCCGTTGTACATGTCCCGGCTGGTGAACCGGTTGAGACCGGGGTTGTAGTCCCGGAAGCCCATGTCGTAGGTGCCGGCGTGGGCGTCCCACCGCTTGGAGTTGTAGCGGTAGGGGTTGTACGCCTCCTTCGTCGGGTCGGCGGCGTCGGGCTTGTCGATGCCGGTGAACTCGGACCGGTCGTCCGAGCCGTAGGCCGTGTAGCCGTACGTGGCCTTGGAGTTGCCGTCCTTGTCGGTCAGGGTCTCGACGTCGGTGTGCGAGTTGTAGCCGTAGTAGGTGTCCTCGCTGGTGCCGTCGGTCTTGTGGGTGACCTGGGACAGCCGCTCGCCCCACGGGCTGTACTGGTACGACTTGGTCAGCTCGCCCGCGACCTCCTCACCCAGCACCTCGGACGACAGACCGAGGTAGGTGAAGTCGGTCGTCTTGCCGTCCGCCGTCTTGGACGCCGTGCGGTCCAGCGGGTCGAAGGTGTACTTCGTCGTCTTCAGCGCGCCGGCGTCGTCCAGCTTCTGCGACTCGACGACATGGTCGAAGCCGTCGTACACCGAGCGCTCGATCACCTTGCCGCCGCCGGTGACGGACTCCTGACGACCGAACGGGTCGTAGTTGTAGGTGGCCTTCGCACCGCCCACCGTCGCCGAGAGCAGCCGGTTGCGGTCGTACTCGTAGGTGGTGGTGACGTTGTCGACCGTCTGGCTGATGACGTTGGCGTTGTCGTCCTGGACGTAGGTGTCGGTGCCCGCGCCGTTGCCGGTCTTGACCGACTTGGTGAGCCGGTTGACGGGGTTGTAGGTGTGGTCCGTGGTCGACTCGAGATACGCCGCGTTGTCGTCGGCGTTCATCTTCTTCGCGACGTCCTGCGCCTTGTTCCCGTTCGGGTCGTAGGCGTAGGCGTGCGAGGAGACGAGGGTGCCGTTCGGCTTCTTCTCGGTGGTCGTCTTGACCGCACCGTTGAGGTAGTAGGTGTAGTCGACCGTGTTCTTGTTGTTCTTGGTCTCCTGGAGCTTCAGGCCCCGGTCGGTGTACGTGTAGGACGTCACCTTCGGCGAGGCGTCCGTCGGGGTCTTGCCCACCGAGACCGACTTGACCAGATCACGCAGGTCGTACGTGTACTTGGAGTACTGGTCGGGGTGGGTGATCGTGTCCGGCTTGCCGTTCGCGTCGTACGTGTACGACGTGACCTTCTTCTCCTGGCCGGCGAGCGCCTCGGTCACCTTCTGGACCTCGTTGAGGCCCGTGTAGGCGATCGTGTAGGCGTCGATCTTCGCACCGGAGGAGGTGTCGTCGATCGAGGTCATGCCGCCGTTGACGTCGTAGGCATAGGCGAACGACTTCTTCTCGCTGTCGATCTCACCCGAGGTGTCGCGTACCAGCTTGACCCCGTCCGCGACGATGATCCCGCCGGCGTTCTGCTCCAGCTTCAGCGTGGCGTCGTTGCCCTGCTTGAGGCTGTAGGAGCCGAGCGGCACCCAGGTGCCGGTGGACGCGTTCTGGTCCTTGGTCACCGCCGGGTGGGTGGTCGTGCCCTGGGACAGGGTGTACTTCGCCGTCGTCGCGGCGCCGGTCACCCTCGGGAACTTCACATACGCGGTGTAGGTGCCGTCCTTGGGGATGTTCAGCGTCCACGTGTGGGCGTCGGTGCCCGCACCGGCCGCATGCGTGCGGTGGTCGTAGCCCTGCTGCCCGGCGATGTCACCCTTCGTCCACGTACCCGTGGAAGAGGTGTGCTGGGTGTCGGAGTTGTCCACCAGGACCACGGACTCACCCACCGGAACACCGTCGTCCGCCTTGGACTTCAGCTTGCCGTCGGGGTAGTACGCCCACGTCATGGTGCGGTTCGAGGAACCGCCGGCCGAGGTGAGCGTGCGGGCCTTCTGCTGGCCCAGCTCGGTGTAGTCGAAGGTGGTGCTGATGTCCCACGGGTCGGTGGACTTCTTCGTCCAGCCGTTGTCGTAGTACTCGTACGTCGTGTCGTTGCGGACCGTCTGGCCCTCCGACGGCGGCAGCGAGTTCTTCGTGACCCGGCCCACCGCGTCGAACACCGTCTGCGAGTAGACGTTCGGGTTGTTGTAGCGGCTGTCGGCCGGGTCGTACGGCTGGAACTGCTTGACCGGACGGTTCAGCGCGTCGTACTCGGTGCGCTGGGTGAAGTCGTCCGCGGTAGCCGTGGCCGTACCCTTCGGGCTGATCACCTTGGTGGTGTTGCCGACCTGGTCGTACTCGTACCGGGTCGTGCGGAACGTGGTGCCCTCGTAGGGGGCCCGGACCTCCTTCTGCTTACCGCGCTCGTCGTAGTCGACGTACGTGGTGTTGCCCTCGGCGTCCTTGGTCTGGACGACCAGGGAGTCCTTGTCGTAGGTGGTCGAGGTGGACTTGCCGGCCGCGTTCGTGACCGTGACGGCCCGGTGGTTCAGGTCGTACGCCGTCTTGGTCAGGAAGTCGGACGGGTCCGCCGTGGCGTTCTTCTTCGGGTCGACGATCTGGGTGACGTTGCCGACGTTGTCGTACGTGTACGAGATCTTGTGCTGCGCGGAGTTCACCACGGAGGCCAGCTGGTAGATCGCGTCGTACGCGTTGGTGGTGACGTGGTCGGTCGCATCCGACGTGGTCAGCACACCCTTCGGCTCGGTCGTCGTCAGGAGGTTGCCGACCTTGTCGTAGGCGTAGACCGTCTTGCGCTCGGACGAGGTGGGTGTGTCCTTCGGCGCGGTGTCCGAGGTGATCTGGTCGGCCGCGTCGAACACCGCCGTGGACACCGCACCGTTGGGCGCCGTCGCCTTGGTGACGTTGTCGTTCGCGTCGTACTCCGGCGCCGGCATCGTGATCAGGACGCCCGCCGACTGGTCCTTCGGCACTGTCTTCACCAACGGGCGGCCGAAGGCGTCGTAGTCCTGCGTCGTCTTTTTGCCCAGCGCGTCGACGACCTCGCGGACCTGGCCGCGATCGTCGTACACGAAGTTCGTCGCCTTGCCCAGCGCGTCGGTGATCTTCGCCGGGTAGCCCGTGGGACCGAAGTCGCTGTTGGTCGTCGGGTTGCCGTTGGCGTCGATCGCCTTGGTCATCTGACCGTAGGCGTCGTACTCGTAGGTGGAGGTGTAGTCGTTCGCCGTCGGCGTCGCGACACCCTTGGGGTCGGTGACCGTCTTCAGGTTGCCGAAGGTGTCATAACCGAACTGCCACTTGCGGCCCTCCGGAGAGGTCTTCGTGGCCAGGTCGGCCGAGTAGCCGTCCAGACGGGTCTGGTAGCTGTACTGCTGCGCGTTGGCCGGGTACGTGCCCGGAGCGCACTCCGAAGGCGCCGGAACACCGGACTTGTTGTTCTCCGCGTCCCGCGACCAGAGCGGGTAGCCGGTCTTCTGGTCGTAGCAGTACGCGGTCTTGGCGCCGTTGGCCTCCTCCAGGTACGTGACGTTGTTGTCCGCGTCCCACGTCGTCTTGGTGGTCTCGGACTTGGCGTTCGTCGTCTGCACCGGACGGCCGAAGTCGTCCGCCACATAGGCCGTGGTGTGCGACTCCGCGTCGGTCACCCTGGTGTCGGTGAACTTCGGGTTCGACGCGTTCACCGCGTACGTGAACCCGGTCGCCCCGTTCAGACGGTCGGTGACCGTCTTCGTCCACCAGTGGTACTTCGGGTCGTCGCCGGCCGACGGCTCGTTGTACGCCAGCCTCGTGGCGTTGTTCCGCGGGTCGGTGATCTGGACCAGCTTGACGTTCTTGTTGCCCTGCGTGGCGTCGTACGTGAAGCCGAAGACCTTCGGCTGGGACGAGCCCACACCGTCGGTGATCCTGGTGAGCAGGCCCTTGTCCGAGTACTCGAACGCCAGCTTGCGGTCCGAGATGTCGGTGACCGACTGGATGTGGTCCTGGATCTTCGGGGAGGTCGCCTCAGCCTTGTCGTAGTAGTCGACGGTGAGCGTCTGCCGGCCCGCCGGGTCGGTGATGTACTTGAGGAACTTGGTCGGCTTGTTGTTGGACTTCCGCTCCTCGTACGTGTACGTCTGCGTGTTGCCGTTCTTGTCGATCGCGGACGTCATGTAGCCGTCGCAGCCGAACAGGAAGCGGGTGCCGTCGGGGCGCGTGAGCGTCCAGGCGTCCGGGATCGGGTCCTTGGCCGGGGTGCAGTCCAGACCCGCCTTGGGCGTGACCTTGTAGTGGACGCCGGCCGGGGCCTTCCAGGAGCCGTCGGGCTGCTTGCGGAAGACGTGGGTCGTGCCGTCGCCGTCCGGGAGACGGATCTCCGTCGGGTGCGGGTTGGGGTGGAAGTCCAGCGGCGCGCCGAGCCGGATCGGGCCCGAGGCCTGGAACGACCAGCCGTGACCGGAGACCGTGTCCGACGTGTCCTGGCTGTTGTACGCCATCCGGAAGAACGTCGTCAGGCCGCGGCCGGGGTTGGAGAACGCGTTGTACTGCCAGACGCTGTTGCCGGAGGCCAGGTTGTTCATGGCCGTGGAGCCGGCGCCGGTGTTCTTGCCCGTGTAGGAGTAGAACTTCTCCATGCCGAGCTGGTTGGACGTCGGGTCCTCGACCGCCACGTTCTGCTTGAGGCCCGGGATGCCGGAGCTGCCCGAGACCCAGGTGCCGGTGGTCTTGTTGTAGACGTCCCAGGTCAGGACGTAGTCGGTGCGCTTGTTGCCGTTGTCCGAGTTGATCGGCGTCTTGAC
>NZ_JBICVX010000028.1:0-37029 GCF_043199435.1 Streptomyces sp. NPDC048604 | reverse complement strand
ATCTATAAGACTAATAAAACTAAAGACAAGAAAATATTATCAATTTAACAATATAGAGGAACGTTTAGTTTAACTTACGAGGTTTAACGATAGATAACAAGATATAACAAAACCCCGTCAAATCAACGTTTTGTTTTACGGGATTTAACGAGGTATAAACAAATAACGGAAACGGAGGGAGCCGACTAGTTCGATAAACCGTTGTTTTACTAACAATTATTGTCGGTCTGTTGTCGACGTATGAAAGTTTAATTTCATTTTTTTCGTTTTAGTTTAGTTTTAGTATTTATTTCACTGCGTATTGTATATGATAATATTTTCTTGTCTTTAGTTTTATTAGTCTTATAGATATAGTAAGACGCATTTTCAATTTCTTTTTTCTCTATTAATTCTTTTCTTGATTTTGCGTAATCAACTGCTAATAATGAAACTGCCAAAATCATTGCATATACAATATCGTAATCATTTATATGTGTACTAACGTTCTTAGAGATGAATTTTAAGAATTCATCGTTTCCTTGAAGTTTTTTATAATAACTAATGAGGATTTTAAGTAAAGTAAAAAATAGTCCAGTAAATCCTATTATTAATTTATATAAAGGAATAACATCATATATATCTTTATCAAAGAATTTATAGATTAACTTTAAATACACAATAGGGATTATACAATTCAGTAAAATTTCGATAACTATAAATACTATAAATGCGTTAATACCCGAATCTTCAAAATTTGGCTTTATCCAATTTTCTATACCGTAAATAGTCAAAAACAAATATATCATTGTAGCCATAAACATAATAAGCAGCATTAATAAAAACAAACAGAAATGACGATATGTTTTCATATTTTCACTCCTATTTCGCTTTTGTTATTTTATTCCACATTTATATATTAACTAAACATAAAAAAAGGGTAGCCAAAAAACTGGCTACCCTCTATTTTAATCTTTATAAGTTTCTTCTACTTCAATAGTATGCTTATGCACCCAACCGTTATTACTTGGTGAATAAGTTCTACACCAAATATTCCCTTGTGGATCTTGAATTTCTTCATAAATGTATACTGTTGCACCCGCTTCAAGTACATCTTTTTCTCTCGCAAAGCTATAATTATCAAAGCTACTACCTGCACGTTCACGTAATGACGCATCATATTTGATTGTACCTCTATAATAAGGTTCTTCAGACCAAACTTTGACACGTGTACATCCTACTGGTTTCTTTTCAATAATTTCGTCATGCTCTTCAGGTTGATTCACAACTGTATCTGTATCAACATCTTCTCCATCAATATAGCGTTGTACTAAATTATCAATCACATCAATTTCATCACGACCATAACCACACGCTTCAAGTGCATTACCTGGATCGCGTTTATCATCTTGAATATCTTGATGACCTGGTGCTTTATTAAAGTGGTCAATATTCCATGAATCAAATAGTACTGCAAAGACACGTGCGAAATTATCTAATGCTTTTAATGATTGTTCTCTATCATCAGGGAAATAACATAATTCTCCACCAAATGCAGCATCATTTGCGTCATCTCCAAAATAATAGTTATCTGTAGGCGTATCATAAATCACGTGCCATGCTTTTTCATCTAAAGGAATACAGATAATACATTCTTCATCATCAACAAAAAAGTGTGCTGAAGCAGTAGAAGCCCAGTCTTGCATGTAAGTATTTTTATAGTAGTCAACATTTTGTTGAGCTGTACTATCTGGATTACCTGTATCATGATACACTGCAAAAATAGGACTACCCGTGTCTAATGGTTGCCCTGTGCGTCTTGTTCCATAAGGTAAAAAGTCTGTATATACGGGTACACCGTTCCATTCTCCTAAATATTCTTTTGCCATAATTAATCAACTCCAATAATAAAAAGCCCTATCACTAAGTGCTTTGTAAATTTTAGTTTTTAATATTTTTATCGTCTGTAATACCTAAACGTTTTGTAAGTAATTCGGGTAGTGGTACACCAATTACTGAACAATTTTCTAAAATACTCACTGCTTCACCGATAATATAGAAAGCAACTGTACCATTAACAACCATTCCATCAGCTTTAAACACAATATCTGCAAGATTTGCAACTATAACTACCATTAAGATACCTACTTTTTTAGCAAGTCCTATGTTAGCTACAGAACTTTTAATTGTATGTTCACGAGTTGCTTTAATAACACCACTAATTACATCTAATCCAATTAGAATGATAAGTATATCTATAATTGTCCATGAACCTGTAAAAAAGAAACTTGAGAAATTATCAATTTGAATGTTATTTACTTGTTCCAATTTATGATACCTCCGAAGGACTATTATTTGTTACTTTAATCACTTTCACTTCTTCTTTATAAACATCAACATATGCTTGGACTCCAGTTAATTTATATAGTGAATTCAATGTAGTTGCAATTGAAGTTGCACTTTCTTCAGTATCATAAAATGTTGGTTGTTCATCTTCTAAAGCCACTGCATAACCGTAGTTATAAGGATTATACTTTAATTTTTGTTCTCCACTATATTCACTTGTACCTTTTGACATTCTAACTAAGTAAAATCTTGTTTTGTTTGACATATAAAATCACTCCTAAATTAGATTTAAAAATGTGAGTTACTCTACTTTGAATAACTCACATAATAATTCGTACGTTTCTGCTTTTTCTTTATCTAATTCAACATCTAATTCTGATAACGCTAGTTGAATAGAATTATAAATATTGGGATATTCATCTAAATTAATCTTTGAAACTTCATTAATTAAAATGCTATCCTCTTTTTCAAACTCTATACGATTTTCTACACTGTCAAATTCAACCATATTATCATTTATGATTGGATTACCGTTTTCATCTTTTTTTGCATATTGTTGAATAATTTCATTAGATGCATCGGATAAGTCTTTAATTTTTTCATCAATTAATTTAACTAATTTAGTACGATGTCTTGATAATTTTGGTTTAAGTTTTAACTCATATAAAAAAGACTTAGTTTGTACTAAGTCTGAATTCTTAATTTCTAACATATTTAATTGTCCTCCTATTTTTAAACTCTCCATGAATCACCACGTAATATATCACCAAAAGAGTACCAATATTTACCGTATTTTACTCTTACATCATAATTACTAAATTGAATTCCATATTTCTCATTATTACTTAATATTCCTGCATAGCCATCAGTATAATTAACGATTTTAATTCTATCGTTTAATCCACTCGTCCATACAGTATTAAATCTATAACCATCTTGACCTAATTCATATTTGTATTCTCTTGTATTATTACCATAAAATGCTCTTAATGTATTTCCACCTTTACGATAATTTTCTATTGTCCAACCACCTGTGTTTACATCTCCACCGTGACTATTGAAATATACTTTATCGGTAATGATGCCTACTTGTGAAAGTCCATCATCTGTTGCTTTAGCAGTATGACACTTAATGCCTGAGAAACTACCTGTATTGGAATTATCATCTAAGTTACCACTCGTACCTACTGCAATTGCAGGATATTGTGTACCCTTAGTCCTATTAAAATGTAGAAAAGCACATGTCCCATTATTACTTTGATAAATAGAATTATTAGTCGTATGGAAAATGATTCTTGAATGTCCATAATAATTTGTTTCTGCACCGTCAAAATAATCTAAACTATTAGCGTTTAAATTCCAACGCATACTACCACTTGTTGAACGTAATACACCACTAGTAATTCTTGATGCATCAATATCAATCGCTTTAATTGCATTAATGAATGCACTTTTAGCAGTGAGTGTATTAACAAAAGTTTCATTACTGATTAACTTATTCACTAAACCATAATCAACATTAATAGCGTTTGAAGTAATACTATTAGCAGTTATTAATCTAGTACGTAAATTGGAAATATTACCATAAACTGATTCTAAGGCTTTAGATTTCATTTTTTCAGTTAATGTATAGTTTGATGTTAAGTTATTAACCAGTAAATTATTCGTCATTAATTTATCGATTAATGCACGATCGACATTAACCATGTTTGCATTAACACTATCTGCAGTTAAAATGTTACTTCTTAAATAGTTAATATCCCCTCTAACTGCCTCAATTGCTCTTGATGAAATACTGTCTGCGACAACATTAATTTGTTTTTCTAAATCATCTACATTAGGTGACCAATCACTTGCTACAGTACCTTTTTCTAGTTGTGGTTTAGCAATATAAACGAGTTTATTAGGCCACGTAGATGTAAAATAAATACGTAAGTTAGTTTGGTTTCCAGTATTGAATTTAAAAGTTAATCTTTGCTTATCTCTAACTTCTTTTATCGTTTCATTTTTAAAAAGAAACTGTCTAGGTTTTAATGAATAACCATTTTCATTAACGATTTCAATTGGTGTATATGCTCCACCTACTTCAAATTTAGGGATAACGTCATAACTCAATACATAGTCGGTATTAGGCTCTAATTTCACGAATTGGTTTGTTTCCCAAAAGAAATAACCTTTACTATCTTCATGTTCTAATGCATATAACTGATCATTAATAACTTTTCCAAATTCCACTATCTTATTATGATTAAATGGTGTAGTGTAGTTTGAAGTACCTTTTAATAAATTTACTGCACCAATCTTCATATTATCTACTTTCCTATTAATCTGATTGATTTGTTCAAGTGTAGCACTATTACTAAAGTTAGTTGCTTGTAGAACTTCACTTTTAGCCTTTTCTATACTCTGATTAAATTCATTCGTAACATCATTAGCCTTTGTATCTATATATAACTTTGATTCATTTTGCTTACTATATAATTCAGTTAGCTTTGATTGAACAACTTCTTTATCACTAGTATATGATGCTTGATTTATATTAATTTGATTTTGAGCATTTTGAAGTGATGTTCTAAATTCATTTTGAACGTTATTAAATTCTTCAGTGAATTTATTATCAAGTACATTAATGCTTGCTTGTGATGTCTGATTAGATTCATTTATCTTATCTCTAATTAATCCAGTTTCTTGTTCAAAATGATTGTTAAAGTTTTCTCTTTCAGTATTTAATCTAAAATCAAGATACTGTTCTAGTTGGCTTTGATAATCCCTAATAACCATTTCGGTGTTAGAATTTGATAAATTACTATTTTGCGTTGCATAATTGCTTGTTTTAGAGCCGAAAGTAACTTCTAGATACTTTTTATCCATTGGACTATACTTCGTCGCTATGACGCGATTACGCACGTCTATATCTTGTTCAATATGTCTAACGATTACCGTATCTCCTAAATGCACTTCCTCATTCTGCAAAACCTCTAAACCAATCTTTGTAGACACATTAGGTTTATCTATGTTTTGTACACTAAAATAGTTTTCTGCAAATGTTGTTAATTCTTCAACTGTCTTAATATCGTTATTCTCAATAGACATTTCATATACTTCGGGATATTCATTAATTAATGGACTATCTACAGTTACAGATAAGGTTATTTCTTCATTTAGTAATTCTGTTTCTTCTTTATGTTTCTCTTTCAATTTAGCAATTTCTGCTTTTTGTTTTTCAGCATGTTCTTTTGCTAGTTGTCTTTGTATATCTGTTTTTTGTTGTTGTGCTTTATACTTTTCTCTAATTTCATTTTCTATTTCATCAGATGACTTAAATACTCTAACCTGCATTGTTTTATAACTTCTTTTTTTCTGTTCTTTATAACGTATCTTTTTTAATCCTTCAAGTCTTATAGCTTCTTTAATTTCTTTCTCAATTCGGTTTTGACGCTTTTCATCTGCTAATCGTTTATTAAATTCAGCTTGTTTTGTTTTTAAAGCTTCAACTTCTTCTTTTTGTTTTTTCTTTAATTTCTCTTTATCATATTCAGGTTTGAATTTTGAGGTTGCTATAATACGTGTAATAACTTCATCGTAATTATCTTCTTGACCAAATGAGGTTATGTTTTTATTAGTCGTATACAGAAACTGTGTATCTCTACCTATACGCCCTAATGAAATACCATTCAAGTAAAAGTCTAAATCTAAATCAGATTGATTGGCCATTTCAACTAACACATTTAATGCATATCTAGGTTTTAAGTCATCTTGTTTGTTAGAGTAGTAAGTCACACGTTTGTCAGTTGTATCACTCCAATACTCAATAGATAAATTAGGTGGTTCATTGAATTTTTGTGACCACATCTTTAAAGCGTCTACTGGTAATAAATCATTAACAAAAAAAGGATTAACGTACTTCTTAGCTAAATCAAAAATTATTTGATACGCCGTAAATTGTACATAATCCTCTTCTTTATCTATATATCTAACTCTAAATATGTTATAACCAATCTCTCTAAAATGTTCAGTCGCTTTTAACATGCTATCTTTTTCTACTAACTTGTGTTGGTCACTTTCATTTACTGGTAATTTAAATATTAATTTATAAATACCGTTTAAATCACGTTCGATAACATCATCATAGGCTTGTGATAAAGGTAAACCATTATAGTAAAAATTTGTTTCTTGTAAATAAATCAAGCTAAGTCACCCCACCTACAATTAATTGTTATTTTGCTTATATTATCAGTTGCGCTAATACCGTGTTCACCTGGTGGAATTTTAAAAAATTCACCAATCATACACTCATTTCTTAATCCATTTTTATCACTGACATTTTGTTGACCTGGAAAGCATTCTATAGCTAAATAGTTATCTGGTGCTACAATATGAATTGTTTGTTCACCTATAGTAACTAAACTGTCATTGTGATTGAGTGTTTCAATTTCTAATTGAGGGTACATGTGTATGCCACTTGTATTTGTAATTGTTCTCATTTCAGGAAATACAACCGTTAATTGTGTATCGTCTAAACTTCCGTCTGAATAGCTAAATGGTTGGCACGTAAATGTAACATCAAATTCATAACCGTCAAATTCATCAACATATGCATTTCCAACAATTACTTTTAAAACGTTGTAATATCGACCTGGATTGTCATAAGGTTTTAAATAATTCGTATGATGTTTAGATAGTGAGAAACCATTATCGTTAATACTACTATTTAACCATTTGAATAAAGGTGCCATCTCTTGTAAAGTAGCTCCCTGTACATAAAATTTATATTTCTTTTCAATCGTTGAATAATTGTCACTAGATTTAATTAAAGCTCCGTGCATTTGGTCAGTTGTTATGATTTTAGTTTTACGTTGTGGGATATTAATTCCGTCATTCACTTCTACATATACTTTAAATGAAAAATCACTTGTTTTTACACCGTTATATTCTAATGCATTAAATTGTATCAAAATTATGCACCTCCAATCATCTGTTGTTCGGAAAGCGAACGTCTTAAGTGTTGATCCATTTTCCTAATTAATCTATCTTCGTCTGCTTCTTCCTTAATCACAGTATCATTAAGATTAATATTAACTACTACACCATTACCTGCATTGTTTCCATTTGTATAATCTTGTAACACACCTTCTATTCCTCTCATTTTCTCTCTACTATTTAAAGGTGTGATAGTAACATTACCTCTATTTACACTAAAAATCTCTGGCCCTGCTTCCCCTACAATACCAGTATAAGTACCAGGCACTGAATGAGATTGAATATTTCCACCTTCTGCGTAAGCGTCAATGTGTCCACCTTCAGCATGCTCATTACTAAAAAAATTACGTACAACGTTAATTGTAGACTGTACAAATCGAGGAATTGAATTTAAAGCGTCAATTGCACTATAGGCTTGTCTTTCTGCGTTTGAACTTACATTAATTCGTTTTGTTGGTATACCTGTATAGTTATATCTTTGAACAGCGTTTCTTGCACTATCTGTAAATGAACTTGCATTACCATTTGCCGATAAGTTTTTAGTTGGAATACCTGTACCATTGAATAAGTTTAATTTACCCTGAGCAGTATCAGTGAACGGACTTGCGTTTCCTGTTGCTAAAAGGTTTTTAGTTGGTATTTTCGTATTGTTAAAATTGTCTAACTTTCCTTTTGCTTCATCAGCCTTAGTCGATGCATTTCCACGTGCTTTTAATTCTTTAACTTCCATTTTCAAATCATTTATTTGATTAAGCGCTGATTTTACTTTTTTAGTTAAAGCAGTAATTTCATCTTTCCCTTTTAAAATTTTCTTTTCAGCTTTAGCATTGTTATATTCCAAAACTTTAATTTTGGCCTTAAACGCCTTTTCAGAAGCTTCATCTTTCGCTTTTAATTTTTTAATATCTGCTTTAACTTCTTTGTATTTCTTCATAGCATTTTCGGCTTTTTTAGTAGCTTTAGAAACTTCATCTTTTGCTTTTAACTTTTTAATTTCTACTTTTAAATCATCAATTTCCTTTAATGATGATTTTACTTTTTTAGTTAAATCAGATATCTCATCTTTAGCTTTTAATTCTTTTTCATCAGCTTTCTTTTTATTGTGATCGTCTAATGATTTATCGGCTTTCTTTACTTCCTTTGTAGTTTTATCTTTAGCTTTTATCTCTTTCTCTTTTGGTTTTTTAGCATTATGATCATCAATTGCCTTATCAGCCTTTTTCACTTCTTTAGTAGTTTTGTCTTTAGCTTTTATGTCTTTCTCTTTTAGCTTTTTATTGTCATAATCTTCCAATGCTTTTTTTAATTTCTTAATAGCATCTTCAGTTGTCTTAGCTTTTGCAATATCTTTTGCAGTAGAATCGTCTATAATTCCTGATTGTTTTAAAGCAGCTAAACCACTTTCAGTCACCATTTCTCTTAAGTTTTGACTGAAAAATTTTTGTGCTTCGGTATTCTTACTTATAGATTGCCCAGTTTTTTCAGATAATTCCATATATGCTTGTGTAATGTCAGCAATTTCTTTAGTATTTAATTCTCTGTTTTCTCGTGCAGCAGCTGAAAGAATATCTTTAATTTTATTTTGATTACTTTTAATCGAATTCACACGTTTATCATATTCTTCAGTTATGGATTGTGTTTCTTTTTGGTACTGTTCTTTAGTAATAACTCCTAATTCTTGTTTCTCTTTAAGCTCATTTAATTGTGCTTCTTTTTCTTTGTTAATACTTTCAACTACTTGTTCAGTAACTGATTGTACTGCTTTAATTGTAGCTAATGCCATATCACTATTAATTTTCTTATGTTTGCCAATCACATCGCCAATATTTTTAAATGTTGAACCGATTATTGTACCGTAATTTTTATATCTATTTTCTGCTTCAGAAATTTCTTTTTGACTTAAACCTAGACCTTTTAATTTTTCTTTTAAACCTTCAATATGTTTAGTTGTTTCTATAGTAATACCAAAAGACAAGTATTTCGTCTTTTCAATACGTTTTTCATAACCATCCCAACCAGTTTTTAATGTTTCTTGAACATCTGTGTTTTGCTTTTTAAGACGTTCAGTCATCTTTTTATAAGTTTCACCCGTTTTTTTAGTAGCATCTTGAATTTTAGTTTGTGAACCTGCAGCGTCTGATGCTCCGTTCGTAACAGTGTCAAACCATTCTTGATATTTTCCTTTAGTTTGGTCTACGGCAGCTTTATGATTGTTGTCATCTTTATGCATATTTTGGTAGACCAAATATCCCACGCCCGCTGAAGCTGCAACTATAGCACCAAACCCTAATACATAAGGATTACTTAATAACGGTGCGAAACCTCCAACTTTTTGAGCCATAGAACCAAATTTACTTACTCCACCTGCTGCTTTTTCAGCACCACCTACAACTTTACCTGCTCCACTTGTAATTTTTCCGAAACCCCGTGCTAATGTTCCTATACCTTTAACAGTTCCACCTATACTTCTAACAATACTTCCTAATCCTAGAGACAGTGGACCTATCGCTCCTGTAAATGCTGCAATTTTTATTATAGCTCCTTGTGTATCTTTATCTAATTGGCCAAACTTATTTGCTAAATCTGTAGCCTTATCAATTAAAGGTATAATAGCAGGTACGACTTGTTGTCCTAATGTTTCTGCTAAAACTTTAAATGATTCTTTCATTTTAGCTACATTTCTAGATGCTGATTCACTCATTTTTTTAGATAAATCATCTTGGTATTTAGAAGCGTCTTTTGTACTTTTAGATAAGTCTTTAATTGACTTTGAACCAGCTTGAATAAGTGGGTTAATACCTTTCATAGCTTGAGTGTTAAATATCGTATTTAATGCAGCGTTTTTCTGTTCGTCACTCATTCCACTAGTAGCTTTTTCTATATCTTCTAAAATGTCTGGGAATGAACGCATCTTACCGTTTGCATCAAATGCTGCAACACCTAAATCTCGCAGTCCTCTAGCTTGTTCTTTTGTTGGTGTAGCTAGGTTCTGTAAAGCGTTCATTAAATACGTACCTGCTTCTCCACCTTCAATACCTCTATTTGATAAGATACCTAATGTTGAAGCCATATCCTCTAATGATTGGTTGTTATTTGCTGCCATCGGTCCAACATTTTGCATAGCTTCTCCTAAATCTGCAAAGCCTGCCGATGTTTTATTAGCAGTATAAGTTAATACAGATGTCACTCGGTCTGTATTTTTTATCATTTGATTAGTATCATCAACTTTTAAACCAAACTGTTCAAGTACACTAGATGAAACACTCATAACTGAATTAAAGTCGTCTCCTGATGCAACAGTAGCTTTTAATATGCTAGGCATTGCTCCAGTAACTTGATTAAAAGTAAAACCTTTTTTGATTAACTCATTCATACCATTTCTAATAGATTCGCCAGCCACACCATACTGTTTAGCCATATCTTGAGACGTTTTACCTAATTCGCTCACTTGTTCTTTTAATTTTCCTGCTGATACACTACCGTCATCAAGTTGTACTTTCATTTGATTCATCTGATCGTCAAATTTTACATAGGCTCTAGCAGCATATCCTAAACCTGCAACAATTGGTGTAGTAACTCTAGTTGTCATTGTTCTACCAAAATTTACTGCTTTGGTGCCAGTATTATCAATGTTATTACCTATTGATTTCATCTTTTCTGAAACATCTGCAAAACGTCCACCTGCATTACGATACTCATTCGCCATCTGATTCGCTGCACTTTTAGCTTTTAACATCTGTGTTTCAGTTTTCGCTATAGTTGCATTAAGTCGTGATAATTCTGCATTATTAAGCGATTCTTTTGAACGTAACTCTGCTAAAGCACTTGATAATTGAGAAGTATTACCTTTCGCACCTTTTAATTGATTTTCTAACTTATTAATTTCACTAGCATAAACTCTTGATGAATTTGCCAATTGTTTTTGCTTAGTATTTAAAACATCTAACTTCGCTTGTGCAAGCTTAGCAGTATTACCTAAATCTTTAATAGCTAAACCATATCTTTTTGAAGCACTTGCATTTTGACCTAATGCTGCAATATTACGTTTAGATTCTGCAGCCATTTGTTGAAGTGCTGCAGTTGCACTTTTCAAATCGGCTTTATATTGTGCTGAACCCTCTGCAGTAAGTTTAATTCCTGCTCTTTTTAATTCTGCCAACTTATTGCCTCCTTTCGAAATAAGTATAAATAAAAAGGGCTATAAAAATTCTATAGCTCTTCACTATAAAAATTCTACAGCCCTCACTTCTTGATAATCTGATTCAGTTCGATTGTCTTTAATTTTATCAATATCTTGTGCAAATTCTTCAATAGATTTATCAGATAAGAATTCTCTACCTAACAATTTATTTTTAAAAGATTGTTCGTTGTATTGGTCAATCAACATATAAATTGTAGATAAGTCATAATCATATAAAAACATTTCTCTAGTCATATTAAAGTATGTTATTGCACAATAAAAAAGAAAGTCCCAATTATGCTTTATTTCTACTTTCCCTCTTTGTCCTTTTCGCTTTTATTACTCTCACTATCGCTTACATCTTCTAATAGTGTTTCTGTAAATTTAGCAACAAATTTATCAATGCTCACCTCATCAACATGTTCAGTAAGTTCTTGTAAAGTAACCTCTAATCTGTTTGCCTTCAAAATACTTGTAGCTATTTTTGCATTTGTTAACGCATTTTCACTTTGATATAAATCAGTTAGATTACCCTGTTTAATCCCGTAATCTTCTTCTAAATGTAACCATAGCGCAGTGTTTACTTTATAAGTACGAGTTTCACCCGTGATGTCTGAAACAAAAGATTTTAATTTAGTTTTGAAAATACTCATAGTATATTCACTCCTTTAATTTATTAGCTAGATAAACGAGAGTTATCGGTTGTTCTTGATGTTTCTGAATTCGATTCACTTGTTACAGTTTCCACTGTTTGACCTGATTTATTTAATGTAGTCAAAACAGTTTTATTGTAGAAACCTGTTTCTAACAGTTTACGCTCATCTAATGTTTTATTTTTGCGCAAGTCTGCTTTGTAATAAATGTTTGATTCTTCTTCTTTACCAGTTGCTAAAGGCATAGCGATAATATCGAATTGTTGCATTTGTTCTTTTTTATCTTCGCCCTGTGATTCAACGTTTAAGTCTGTTGGTTGTATTTGACATTTAGGGAAGTTAATAATAATCTTTTCACCATTTTCATCAATGATAGGGAATGCAAATCTAAAATATTTTTTAGTTCCTTTTCCACCCATACCATATACGCCATCAGCTAATTTCGTAGCACCCGAAACTTCTTCCTCAAAACCATCTGGAAGATAACCAGCGTCTAATGTAATAGTTGCTTTTGATGCCTTACCTAACACACTATGTAATGTACTAGATAAGTATATGTCTTTTGATTTATACTCAAGTTTCGTTTTTAATTTATCCAATGACGGTACTTCAAATACTTTCTCATCATAAACAGGTGCAGTTGTTGGTGTCTCTTCAGTTTTCATTACTTGGAAAAATCCATTACCAATACCTGTTAACAATGCTTTCTTTTCAAAAGTTGTTGCCATAAATATCAATCTCCTTCTATATACTTTTTAATATTATTTTGAAATTTGTCTTTACCTCTATCGAAAGCAGGTCTTAAATGTGGTTTAGGTGGTACGTATACTGTACCTGTCTTATACCTACGCTTTCGTTTACCATTACTTGATCGTGAAGTATGTCTTTTACCTTTTTTACGCCCAGTAGCATGAAAGCCAAACTCATGAAAAAACAAATGAAAATTAGGTCGATTTGACCAACCAATCTCAACACCATTAGAAACTCTTTCAATATCAATACCACTGACACCTTTACCAGTTTTATATAAGCCTAATCCACGTGCGATATTACGTGCATAGTCACGCATTTTGATGCCTTCTTGATACACCTTTTCATTTATATTATTAGCTCGTGATGAATATCGTTCTAAATCTTGTATAGCTTCATCAAAACCAAATACGTCACTCATCAAATAGATACCTCAATGATGTAATGAAAAATTGTATCATCTACTTCATCGTCGGTTTCAATGATTTCTATCCATTCAGTTGTATTTAAATTGGCTTTTTCTAATGCGTCTGAAATTGAATTAAGTATTAAGTCATCTTCAACGTCTCTAGGTATCTTGTCAAAATAACTTATTTGATACCGAACGTGTTTTAAATGCTTTTTATCCGATAAACGTATCGCTCTATGACTAACTACATTAGTAATGATTTTTGGTAATTCCATTTGATAAGAAAATCCGTGCGCCATATCTATATTTAAAGGTTGCAATGCTTCAAAAATTTTACTTTTAACGCTCATTATATATGCACCTCATATAAACTTAGTTCAATTTCATTTTTACTGTAATTTTCATAAATGCGTGAAATACCATATTCCCTACCATCAATTTCAACTTTCATACTAGGCTCCAAATATTTCATTCTAGGTATCGCAACTCTCATTACTACCATAGTATCGACTTGCATTGATCTATATTGTTCTTCAGAAGTAATACCTAACTTTCTATACCATGACTTAAAAACCATGTATGAAAAAGTACCAATGACTGTATGATATTTATCATACTTTGCTCTTTTTTCTCTAAACTCTAATATTCCGTCATTGTACGTTTGATTCATTTTTTTCATCTTGTTCACTTCTTTCAAAAAACAATTGCATCTGCAAGTCTGTGATTTCACGTGAGAAATTCTTTTCAAAATGTTCTAATACGTCATTATATGCATAACGTACACGCTCAAACACTAATTCTCTAGCTTGTGCATTTTCTTGAATATTAAAGTCACCACATGTATTTTGTAATTTAACAATAGATGCTTCAATCATTTCTTCTAAATTTCTATCACTTTCAGAATTAACAATATGCAAACGACTTTTTAATTTTTCTAAAACATCAATTGGAATATACATTACGTGAAATCACCTACCTTAATTTTTTATGATGATGTGTTTTTTCTACCAGTTGTTTTTGGAGTTGCAATGTTTAAGTCATAAACTAACGCTGCTTTGTTGTCTAATGGTAAACCATTCGCATATTGCTTAATGATATATAAACGTGCATCTTCCATTGCTAACGCCTCATCATAAGCTTGTAAACTTGCTTTGCCTCCTGCTCCAGCAACATATTGACCTTTTACAAAGAATAACGCCTTACCTTCTGTCATTACTTCCGATTCAACAATTTCAATGTTTCCAGGAATTACTGTCACATACGTTCCATTCGCAGTAAGTACTGTTGATGTTGCACTTACTGAAGCTGCATCTGATGGATTAAGTACAAGCGTAACTTTTCCATCTACTTTGCGTGATACACCTTTAGCATTTTTAGATAATGCTTTTTTAACTTCTTTAATTTCATTGACTACTGTTGCACCAGGTTCAAAAGTTAATGTTCCAGATGAAGTTTTGTCTGATACTCCACCATTTTCAGCTACATCTTTTGTTAATCCGATTGGTTGATGTTGTGTAGACCCTCCACCATTTAAGAAGCCTGTTTCTAACCCTGTAGCCATAACTTCACCTAATAATTTTTCCATGTAGTCGGCAATATACTTTGGCCCTAAATCAAGCATATCTTTTGGAATAGCACCAAATGCAGTTAATTTAAGAATGTCGAAACGTTTTTTACTAAATGCAGCATTGACTTGTCCTTTAATATCTCCAAACAAATCACCCCATACTGCAGCACCACTTGGATCAACAGTAATAATTTCAGTTACTGCTCCCATATTTGTTACACCAATAGCATTTAATAATGGGTGTTCTTTAACTAAGTTTTCAAATACTTTATCGATAAACGTCACTGGTAATACTTTTTCTTCTTTAAACAATCCGTCTTGTGCTACTTGGTTAAAATAACGCACTTCTTCAGATGTTAACGTTGACTGTCCACGTGATACGAGTACAGCATTGTCTGCAATTTGAGTATTAACATCGTTTTGAATTGTAGTTACTACATCATCAGATAATGCTTGTACATAGTCTGAAACAATTTCCTCTCTCTTTTCCTCACTTAATTCACTATTCGTTAATGATGCTACAAATGCTTTTTTTGCATTTACAAATTTTTCCGATTTATTAAACTTAATTGTCATATTAAAACCTCCAATATTTTAGTATTAAAAAAGAAGTGATTTAAGACGATTATCATTAACTGATTTGTCTTTCACTTCTTGATTTTTATCACTTTGATTTTGTAATTCTGAAATTTGAGTTTTTATTTCTTTAATCTCATTTTCAACATCTATCTTTTGAGAAATAGAATAATTGCTATTTAAATAACTTGTAATTTCTTTTTCTTCTTTGGTTTGCGTTTCATAAGAGTCTGCAAAACCTTTTTCAACCGCTTCAGATGCAGTAAACCATGTTTCATTGTTCAACATCTCCTTAATTTCATCAGTACTCAAACCGGTTTTTTCTTTGTATACATCAATGATAGAAGTATCAATCTTAGCTAAATACTCATGCACTTTTAACATTTCGTCTTTATTACCATATGTTATAGTTGAAGCGTTATGAATCATCATTGTAGAGCCCGTTCTCATGATAACTTCATCTGCACCCATTGCAATAATAGATGCTGCACTTGCAGCTAATGCAGTTACTTCGACAATTACATGTGCGTCTAAATCTTTTAGATAGTTATAAATTTCTAAACCATCGAATGCATTTCCACCTGGTGAGTTTAATTTAATTCTTATCGTCTTAGCTTCAACATTTTCTAACGCTTTTCTCACGTCAGTTGCACTCGTACCTTCGTAAAAATAGCCACCTTCACCAATTGCTCCAGAAATAATCAATACATGTTCATCTGATGTTTCTGACTTCATACTTGAAAAAGTATGTTCAATTTTGTTTAGCTTCATTAGTTAACACCCTCTTTCAACTGTTTTAAAGTTTGATAGTTTTTAGTAACTAAATGTTCATTCATTAACGGATCTTTACTTTCTTCAAAACCTAATTCTCTTCTGATTTCATTTCCAACAAATACACCACTAGCAATAAGCTTGTCTATTTGATTAGCAATTTCAAATATATTATCAAAGTTAATAGGTAAAGTATTAGCTATAATTTTTGAATCATTTAAATACTCTTCTTTATCAAACAATTTTGCATTTAGTTCAGTTACTATGAGATTTAATAATGGCTTAATTGTCATTCTAATAAATCGCTTTGTATTTTGTTCTACTTCAGCAATATCTCCCGTAAGTAACTGAATAGGAATACCAAATTTAGTAGCGCAATGATTTAGGAATTGTTTACCTACTTTTTCTACATCATCAACACTATTCGCAGCTTGTGATAAAGTTTGTTCTTTATATTGCAATCCTTCTTGTTCAGGTACAATCGCAAAAGACTTATTTTTAAAGTTGTCATATATACTTTCAATGAATTTATTTACCTTTTCCATTTTCTTTTTATCACTAGCCCACTTACTATCAATTTTTACAATTGAACGTACTTGAGATTTACGCATTTGAAACTCTATCAGTCGAGCAAACAAATCTCCATAATCACCGTATAAATCATTTAAAATCATTTCTGCATTTTCATTATTATATTTAATATGAATGACTTCATCAGATTTAAATGTTCTTGCATATTCAAAGTTACCAATTCTCACATGCTCATAAATATTTGAAACATGAGCATACTCATTCACATTAAAATCATCAGCTATTAGCAAATCTTCAATGTCATTTTGAATAATAAGTAATTCATTATCATATATAAGTTTATAGACTGCCTTTTGCCAAAATTGAGTGGCCGATTCATTCACGTTAGGTTTTACATTCAATTTGTAATACATTGAGTTTTTAGTGTATTTATTCTTATCCTTAACTTTGAATTCGACTTGACTAATTGTCTTTGATATAAGCTCTATACAACTATTAATGGCTAACCTTTTCATATGTGCTTTATTACTGACAGATGCAATTGAAAAACCTAATTCTTCAGCAGTTTTACGATTTGATTTAAATAAGTCATATAACAATCCCATTGTATTACCTCCTTTCTAAAAATGAAGTTCGTCTAAAAAGAAATCAACATCATCTGTTAATACTTCAGAAGCTTTATACAAAGCATGTATCATAGCTTGAAAACCGTCTGTTTTACGTCTATGTTCATCTTTTTTTAGATATTGAACATTACCGTCTTTCGTTACATTTTTATAAACATTAAACGTGTACCAATTCATTAAAGGATTTTTACCCCAATACAAATTATTATTAGCGAATAGCGATTCAACTCGTGGTGCTAGTAATCCATGAATTGCTGAAGGTTTTCTGATTGAATGTACATTAAAACCTTCTGCTTCTAACAGTGGCCTAATAATGTCTAACTTGTACATATCAGCAACTATAATTTCAATGTTGTATATTTCTCTCATCTCGACAAACCAGTTCACTACATGTCTTGGGTCAATAGTAGGTTCATCAACAATTGTTAATAGCCCTTTATCTGCCCACTCGTGAATTGGGGGTTTTAACTTTGCTTTTTCTAAATAATCTTTTCTAGCAAATGAATGTGTTTTCCAATAGTAATCATCGCCCTCCCGAAAAAGTAAACCAACAGCAGTAAAGTCACGAACAGAACCGAAATCTAAACCTCCTACACACGTTTTATGTAGGAGGTCAGGAATTTCTTTATTTGTTTTATATACTTCATCTGCAGTTGCTACTGATTCAGTTAAGTCTGTTTCAGGTAAATTCATTCTTTTGGCCATGAATTCAGCACGGTATTTTAGATTATTGTCTAGCTTTTGATGTTCTTTAATTACACGTTTATATAAATTTTTAGCGTATGGTGTCATCGGTTTAGAAAATTGAGGGTTTGCTTTTTCCCATGAATAAGGATCGTCTGCTTCTTTAACATCATCTATCTTACATAAGAAACAAAACATATGATCGTCTAACACTTCGCCTTTTAAAATCTTATTTGCTCTATCTAACATGTCATCAATCACACCACCACGAACATGTCCGTTTGAACCAATAAAAATTTCTCGTGGATTGTCTTTCTTACCTAATCCTGAACCAAAAACATTAATAATGTCATAACTTTCCATTCTATGAATTTCATCATAAATAACCATACCGTCTTTCAAACCATCTTTGCTACTAGGTGCTGAAGTATGATATTGCAACTTACTATTGGTCGCTTTTCCTGTAATTTCTTTTAAGTTTCTTCTGAAATAGTCATCTAAATTATTACGTTCTATGCAGTTATATATCTCCATAAATGATGTTTTAGCTTGTTTTTCAGTATTAGCTACAATAGAAATATCATATTCATCAACTGGGTTATAATCACTTAAGAAAAAATGAGACCAAACAGATACAAGTCCATTTTTACCTACCCCACGACCACCCATAATAAAAAATTGGTCATAAAAAATATCGTTATCTTCTTTATAATAAAGAAATAAGAAAGCACTTAAGAATTTCTGAAAATCATCTAATTCAAAGTAAAATTCTTTAGCAAAATTAATAAGATTTTCAATTTGTTCATCATTAAAATATAAATCATTTCTTGGAAAAATAAAGTCTTCCAAATAGTCTACAAGTTGTTTACGCTCCTCATTAAAAAGTATCTTCCCTTGCTTGTATTGATTAATATAATCAGTAACGTACTTATTTACTACTAGCAACTCTATCCCTCAAAGATAACGTTTTAGGTTTGTCGTTACTAGATTCTTTTTTAAATTTTGAGCGTTTGAAAATTGCATCTTCCAACATTAACAGTTCTTTATTTATCTTAATAATATCAGACATACTGGGGTGTGTTTTTATGTAATGCTGAGATGAATTATTTACATTAATTGTTAAACCTTCTTTATTAATTGCAGTAATCAGTTGCCTGTATTTCTTAACAAGTGCAATGTATCTCTCAATCTTCTCAATTACCAAAAAATCGGTATCATCAACTCTAGCTAACATACTCTCACGAATTTTTTTAGTAGAAACCGGCATTTTGGCACCTCCTTAAAATTGTAAAATTACTCTTACATTCGACAAAAACGACCCCGCACCCGCTCAAGAGAAAAAATAAAATATTAAATCACTCACTCCGGGGGGGATTGGGACAGTCTTAATTTTAATTATAAAAATAAAATTAATTTAAATTATATGTATAAATAAAACTATTAAAGTGTATGTGTCTATCACTTAACTAAAAACGAAAAAAATGAAAATTAAAAAATAAATTTTAAAATTCATTTCAACAATCAATCATACAAGTTAACTATATAATCTATATATCTAAGACGTCATACACATCTATGTATATCACTTACCATTGTTCATCATTCCATTGCTTACGACTTCCACCATACACACGACCATGAACCTTATTATGACAATCAATACATAAAGTAATTAAGTTATCAATGCTCAAAGCTAAATCAGGTCTAAGGTCAATAGGTTGTATATGATGTACGTTCTGCCCTTTAACTACTTTACCTTCTTGCTTACAATGTTGACATTCACGATTGTCACGTAAATAAGCTTTCATTCTTAATTGATTCCAATCAGTGCTATGATAGAACTTATTACGTTTATCCTTAGTATCTAACTCCAACATTGTTTAACCACCTCAAGTATTTAAGTTTATATAATTATTTACTAAATCAATTCTTCATGATCAATATCTAAAATTAATTTATCCTAACAAAATTTACTGGATAAATTTTTAAAACCAATGTTTATTTATCGTATTGTTTATTCAGTATAATTTTTACTATAGCTTTTTAATATCTATAAACTAACCCACCTCTATTTTTTCTAGGGTATACAAAAAACCACCAGACTATTTTATACACGGTATAAAAAATCTGATGGGTATATTTTTGTATGGGTATTATTTTTATTTATAGGTTTGTTTTAATTGTTGAGATAAAGACTTATATAAATTCTCTACGAATATATTTTTAGCGTTACCTATTTCATTAATCTTCTCACTTAAAATTTCAACACTTTCATCAGTAATATTTATGTCAGTTTCTGTTTCATTATTTGTGTACTCTCTAGCACTTTGCAATTTACTCATATAAGTATTTGCATCTAATAAACTAGTACTAGCATTCATTTTATTCATTATATCTTTTATAGATTCAACTTTAACTTTAGTAGTATTATTTAGATAACCGATATCATAAGAAATATTCAATAAGTATTGATACCGTTTTAAACTATCTGTTTCTAATGCTAAATTGTTTAAAGTATATATTAATTTATCTTGTTTTTGATTTATATCATCATTTAATTTTACAATATGTTTGTAAAGTAATTCGTATTCTTTAACTCTTTCATCTAACTCATTCTGCTTTTCAATGTAGTCGTTTTGTTGTTTATTCTGACGATGAGCTACGTATATAGCGATTCCTCCAGCTATTAATGAACCTATTAATGCACCTACTAATGTTCCAAAAAAAGTTAACCAATCACCTGGTTCTATTACTTTGCTTAAAGTCAACATATTATATAACCTCTCTTTATTTATAGTTATATTATATACTACACTATTTATTTAAATTTTAGAACGCCCGATTGTTCTATCGGACGCTCTTCGTGTAAGATAAAATAACTTTTCAAAGGAGGAACATACCATGAGAATCACAACAGCTTGAGATAGTCGTCGTTAAAACTATCTCACTAATGTATCATTCGTATAGCAAAAATTTATAAAAACAAATTACACTGCATCTCACTATTAATTTTATTAACTGCTCTCTTTAAATAACTTTGTGCAGCACTTTTACTAATGCTTAATAATCCTGCTACATCATTTAAACTTAACTGTTCACACTTGTGCATTAAGAAAACATCTAGCTCTTGCTTAGTTAATTTCATTAAAGCGTAGTAAGATTGATGATTAACATCGTGAATAAAATCACTGTATTCATCTTCACTCTGTTTTTGGTACATTGACTGATCAATCATCTTTTCAATTGTTTCAGGATTAACTAAATAGCATTGACGTTTATCTATCGCATTATAATTATTAGGCTCGTGTCCCTCTCTCAACCATTCAATCACATAATTAATATCACTTAATATCTGTCTATTTAATGCAAGTTCGTTAATGTCTACAACATCACACTGCATTAAACTTTTTATCCGTTTTAAAACTTTATTTTTACTTAATAGATACGACATTAACAAATCTAACATTAAAAGCACCTCTTTATTTTATACAGTGTAATAATACACTAAAATCTGGTATTTGTCTTATGTCATAAGACAATTTTCTGAGTAAAAAGACACCCAGCAAATCCTTTATTATCAAGGCTTTGAGTCAAATTTCAAGGCCATTTGTCTGTCTTATGTATTAATATTTTTCTTTTATATATATTATTATATATAGTAGTCTTTTTTATATAAGAAGTTAAAAACACATAAGACACATAAGACACTTTATGAAAATATAGATTTAACTGTTGATGAATAAGGCTTTGAAGGTGTCTTATGTGTGTCTTATTATATTAAATTTTGTCTTATGTACATAAGACATATATATGTTCTCTTATACCATTCACTCTAATTTGTTTTGATTCTACTTTTTTTAAACGACATACCTCTTTAGTAAAAACTGCTCTACTCACAGACTTGTATCCATATTCAACACAGTATTCACTATATTGTGTATAGATATCTTTAGTCGATTCATTCTCTAGTTTAGGTTCTTCATTATTAAGAAATGCTAAAACAGGATTGTTTCTTTCTTTGTATGCTTCTATTTCTGCAGTTACAGATTTAGGTTTGGTGAAGCGATTATTTTTTAACAATCGTTTTAATCCTCTTATAGCCATGACTAAACAATACTGTAATGAATCAGGACTTAGTAACTTATCAATAATGAATGGGTCGTAATCATCGTCTTTATTCGTGAATTTAGCTTTAAAAGGTACAATCATTAAACGTCGATTTAAACCGTCTGTTTTATCATCAATTCTTGGTACTTCATTCGCACTAAAAATAAGCTTTGAATAGTTACGTAAATCAAAAGGGTCTTTTCCCTTACGCTCAACAACTAATGTTTCACCTGTAGCTAGATTTTTCAGTTCTGCACTATCTTTAATAAAACCTTTTCCAATATCATCGCCTAGATTGACTAACTTACCGAATAATTCTGCTGTTTTAAAACGGCCGTTTAAATCTTTAAGTGCGACGCTTGATGTATTGGTATCGCCGACTAATGCACGTAAAATCTTCAAGAATGATGATTTACCATTACTTCCACCACCCGTTAATATGAAAAACTTACCATATTCATTACGTCTAAATAATGTGTAACCTAAAATCTCTTCAAATAAATTTCTTAATTCATGGTCATTTACTGCTAACTTATTAAATGTTTTATCAGTGATTTCATGATAGCTATTTTCAATATATGGAACGGGTATTTTATTTTTCACAATTATTTCAGGTGTGAATGGTTGCATCGAATTAGTATTTAAATCATATATTCCATTTGCAAGTGTTAAATAATTCACTGGTGATAATTCTTTTTGTTCAGTCTGTAGCTGTAAATAAGATAGCGTTTCTTGTCGTTGTATCTTTTTTAAACCAGGAATATGTTTAATCATTAATCTTTCTATATCGTCTTGTTTATCAGAATAATAACCGTCAATATAAATGTGCAAAATATCTGCTATTCTAATAATGTGATACTCATTAATAAGGTATTTAGCGAATAAATCATGTTGGAATTTACCATTAATAAAAAAAGATTCTTTTAAAAAAGCGTCATCACGTAAAACAATATCCAATTCTTTATCAGATATAGGTTCAAATAGCACATGTTTATTAATTAACCTTATTGTATTTCGTATTTCCTCCTTACTCATCGCTATTTGTTGTAATTTAAGAATGTAATTAAATAATGTTTGGTTTCGTCCGTCACCCTCTGCAAGTTCAGTGAAACCTGGATCTGTTTTAAATGACGCTTCTAACCATTTTGGCAACTCATCAATTTCAGTTTCATCAACACGTTTAAGCCATTTTCTAAACTCTCCATTAATTTTTAAAGGGTCGCAACTGTTTTTAATTCCTAACTTATAATCGCACATAATACCAATAGCTGAAAAATTCTTAGTTTTATTATTGGTCATGTTATAACCTTTGAAATAAAAATGCATACCATTGTCAGTTTCTAGAATATTACATTTAATTTGTTCATCTTCAATGATATTAAGTAATAACTGTGCTTCATTCATATCATCAACATCAACCATAATGTAATCTTCATCTAACACACCAACAAAACTTTTTAATGCTCTAGCTTGTTTATAGTCTAATAACACATCTTTATTATCTTTAAAAGTTGTAATAGTACGCTTGCCACTCGACTTTAAATAACCTTTATACATGAGTAAACCTCCTTTCATGAATGTCATTTCTAAGTTGTTTTGGGGTCTAAAATCTTATCAAGTACTATGTCAGTCTCTTTTTCAACTCTATCCAATACTTTTTGATAAAACATTAATAATTCATTAGTTTCATCAATAGTTAATTGATGATCTAAAGTATTATGAAGTTCTTTAAATTGTTCTGTGTAGTCATAATTAGTTTGATAAGTTTCGTCTTTACTCATATATTGATAAACCTTCTTTCTAAAATAAGGCTAGTTTTAACACTAGCCTTAAATTTCATGGATATTAATTAAATTTGTTCACTTTTTATTTATGGTTTTCACTCGCTTATTAATATATCCAATTGTGATAAAAACGAGTGCAAATAGGAATGTAAGTAATAATTCTAAATAGTTATAACCAATTGCAAATGAAACTGTAATTGCTAAAGAAACTATTAAAATAATCACATAAATATATGCTATGATGTTGTTCATTGTATTCAAAAATTGATAAAAACTTATTACACAAATTAATGTCGATACAATTAATATTAATTCTGTCATATTTTTACTCCTTTATTATTTTGTTTTCTGATATAATGTATATAATTTATTTAAAGGAAGTGACCTTACTAATGAGTACTACTATTAGAGATATTGTAAGAAAAAATTTTGAAAATGATAAAAGTACCTTATTAGTTACAGAAGATGGAAAAATTTATCCAGGTATTGATATCGTCTCAGAAAGCAGTGAATTCATAGTTATTTACCCAATTAGAAACTTAACTACAAAGCAAACTTTAATTTATACTAAAGACATTAAAAAGCTCGAAGCTATCGATATAGATTGAAAAACTTTACACCGTTATTACTTCAAATCTTCATCTTTAACAAAAGTTCCGTTTATCATCTTACCAGTACGACCTTTAATTTCTTCATAGGCGCACTGTAAACATTCTTCTAAACTCATATTATGTTGTTGGGCTAGAATAATTAATGTCACTACAGTATCGCCTATACCGTCTTTTAAGGCTTCTTTATCATTACGTGATAATGCTGCAGCAACTTCACCCGCTTCCTCATAAAATTTCAAAGCCTGTCTATCTGAATTGCCATTATTTAAACCTTTGTCAATACTCCATTGTTCTACATTTTTAATTAATTGGTTCATTTTCATTCTCCTTATATTTATAAATTGATATAATATTTTTACTAATATTTGAGAGGTGCATAATTTTGTCTAAATATACATTATCATTACCAATCACTGTTAATAATCAGGTTACAACTGAAGGAATTAAAATTGATATTAAATTGCCAAAATCATGTCCTTATTGCGAACAAGTTCAAACACCTTTTGTTAAATCATCTTCAGGTTTAGAAAAAAATAATGATTTATTTTCAGTTATATTTATTTGTAATGAATGTAAACAACATTTTTTAATGCAATACAAAAAACAAGATAGAAATCCTTTCAACTTAATTTATAATTCAGAACCAGTTGATATCTCATATAAGAGTTCAGATGAAAGGTATTCTCAAAATTTAAAAGAACATTCACCAGAATTTATTAAAATCATTTCACAATTAAATATTGCAGAAAAACATAATCTAAATTATTTATTAAAATTAGGTTATAGAAAAGCTATTGAACAACTAGTTTGGGATTATTTAATTGAATTTGAAAATAAAACTGAAAATTCTTTACAGAAGAAAACTTTTCCAGAAAGAATTAAATTGCTTAATTTCCCCCAAGCACAGTGGCTTTCTGATTTAATTGCGTGGATTGGTAATGATGGTGCTCACCCTTATCAAAGACATGAAAATCTTACTATAGAAGATATGAAACGTTTATCTGACATTGTTATAAAAAATATCGAATCATTAATTACCCAACATAAGTACGAGTCATATCATTCACAACACAAATAATTTACTGCTACTTATGAAATTCAATTGGTGAATTCAAATCTAAGCCTTTAGAAATAAATTCTATTGCCATAGATAATTGATGTTTACCAATTGAATCACTTTTATCATCTTCATCTAAATTACCTGTATTAAATTTATTAAGGTTAAAGTTTGCACTAATTAACAAATCTAATACTGTATAATCAAATTTTGTTTTTGAACAAACTTTTCTATCATATTCAAATTGAGTAAATAAATTAAACCGTTTTTTATATTCAGGTATTTCACATGGATTAATGAACATGATTAAATTGCTAAATGGTGTATCTTTAATCCCTTTTAATGAATATGAATGTAGATTTATTCGTTTTACTATGACTACTTCTTTTCCATATTTATCTAATAATTTAAATTCCATTTTTACATCACTTCCGTTTGTCAATGGCACGTTCTAAATACCATTTTGTTTTCTTTAAATCTTCCACACTATTTTTTAAAGTAGCTCTACTCACGTACTTAATAACATTGCCGATATAATACGCTAATGAGCTTTTATAATTTATAGTTACTTGATCAATAAAATATATCACTTATGGTTTTCCGTTATTGTAATGCATTGGGTGATTAACATTATCTCGTTTTAGTGACTTATGTTTATTAATTTAAATTAATCCTAAATACTTAATTGTAGTTGGCCAAACTGTTCACCTTTGAAGTCATTAATACGCTTCTTAGCAATTGCAATATACCATTCTTTATCTAAATGAGGGGGTGTTTTTTTCTGAGCAATATTTTTGTTATCAATAAAACATTTATTAGGTGTATAACCAATCTTCTCAGGTTTATCATTTTTAACTTTCATCAATGCTTTATCGCTGCTATCTTTAGAAGCAAACACTCTAAATACTCTTTCATTCATCACTTTATGACCATACAAAGCGTGTTTGTATTTCCCACTCACTTTAACTATCTTTTGAAATTGAATAAGTTCATCACATTCACGAATAGTTTTCTCAACGGGTATGTTTTTAATAAAGTAATTCACAACTGCTTTATTAACTATTGGTAAATCATTGTCTAGGTCATTTAGTTTCTTAACATAAGTTCCTTTTGATTTATAAATATTTTTTCTATCGTTAACCAAAATATAGTTATTTACATCTTTCTGAATAACATGTGTGAAATGGTCAAATTCAAGTTCCATGTGTGTGCGTTCTTCCCACTCAAAACAAATATCATCAATTAAATCAAAGTCATTTAAACTACTCATTTTAATTAAAATACCGTCTGTATTACTTTGAATAATTTCACAGTGTGCCTCTAATTTTTCTATTAAATCTAATAGCAATAGCATTCCTGCGATACAAACATTATTCGCTTGTCTTGGATCATACAACCCGTTATATTTATCTTTCATCGCACCATAAGTGCTATTAAGTACGATTTTAAAAGGTGCTTGTCTTTTATCTTTTTTAGCTTTCAATTCTAGGCGTTTATCTCGTATTTGACGGTACTTTTTCTTATTAGGTACATTTCTACTCAAGTAGTCGTATTCAATCATTAGAGCAGGATAATATGAAGCTACATCTACATTTAAAAAATAACCATTTGCAAAGTAATTCTTTCTTGCGCCATGTAATCCTCCCCATGCAAATTCATGAGTCACTCCAGCAATAGTTGTTTTTAGTGATTTATCATAATCTCTTGTAGTTTCATAAAATGTAACGACTTCTCTATACTTATTTATTTTCAAGTTATTAGGAATTGAGAATTCCATTTCATCATCACGATTCACTTTTGGTTGTTTAGCATCTAGTATTATTGCACTTAATTGAGCTTTTGTTTTACTAATATTTTTCATCGGTAAATCAAAAGTTTGTATTAAAGCAACATGTGATTGGAATTCTTCAAAACGTTTCATAAAAACTTGAATAGTTTGCTGTACATCGTGTTTACAATATTTAACAACTTCATTTAACTGTTCATGCGTAAGTTTCTTTCTAATATTAAAGTTAACTGTTGTTTCTCTAATATCATTGCCCATAAACCCCTCTAATTGTTTAAGGGAATGAAAACTAGTTTGAACATCATAATTTAGCAATTTAATTTTGTGTAACAGTCGTGAGAATTCCCAACCTTTTTTCTTTTGTACAATTATAAAATCGTTTATTTCTTTAGGATTAAAACCGGATAATATACCTTTTAATATCCATTGATCATAATCCCTGCTATTGTAACCAATCCAAAAATCGCCTTTATGAATTTTATAAAACTGTTCTAATTCTTCTTTATCGTTAATAATCACATGTGTTTCTTTAGTTTCTGAATCAATAATCACAACTAACCAATCGTATTTAAATACTTCAAAATCATAAAATAGTATTGTAATCACGCTCCTTTTATAGAGAAAGCCCGACGTTAATCGGGCTATTTCATTTTGATTACTCTACGTCAAAAACTTCAGTTATTTTATATTGTTGATATCCTTTTTTATCTGTAGTAATTTCTAGTGCAAATTCTGCTTCGACAAGTTCTTCAGCTAAATCTAGTACTAAATCATTGTATTGTTTGAAACCTTTAAAAAATACTCTACTCTCATCGTCTTCAGCTAAATCAAGTAAACTACGTAATAACACATTGTTTTTATGTACTTGGAAACCGATTGCCTTTTCATTCTTTGGTTGCATTACACCGTTATACCAAATCTTATTATCTGCGAATTCCCCTTCTAAAATTACAAATGTAATTGTTAACATTGGATCGCCATTTTTACTTGTTTTAAGTACCATATCTTCTAGAGCTACTTCATATTCGCCATCAGGAATATCAGGAAAATCATTCTTTTTAGCATCTTCCACTGCACTTTTAATTTCTTCACTATCTACTTGTTTATCAAATTTATCCCAGTTAATTGTTTCAGTCATAGTTAAATCATTCCTCTTCTAGTTGTTATTCTTTTTGAGTTTGTATAAATATTATTCGTAAGCCATAATGTCTTTGGGTGTGTTGTAAGTAAATTTGAGTGTAACTACAAAATATTCACCGTATTTGTTGGTTTTACTATCAATTTTTTGTGATGTTAAGTTACTTTTTTCTTCATCTCTAGCTTGTTCAATAATTCGTTCTGCTTCACTTCTAGTTGTTGCAAAATGTTGTTCAGTTGTGTTTAATTCCTTTTTCATTTCAATCACTCCAATTTATTATTCAGTTTTTTTACGTCTACTTCTACGAGTACGTTTTGGTTTTTCATCTAATGTTTCTTCTTTTTCTTCAGCTTTAGCTTCTTCTACTGCTTCTTTAGTTGATGATTTTCTTTTTCTTGCTTTTCTTTTAGGCTCTTCAATCACTTCTTCTTTATCGGTAATTGTTTCGCCTGGTGGTACTTCTTCAGTAATTTTAGTATCTTCTTTAATAGTTTGTTTTACTGATTTATCTTCTTTAATTTCTTCTTTTATTGGTTTAGTTTTAGCAGTGATTTTTGCATGTGATGCTTTTTGAGCATTTATTAATTCTTGAATAAATTCATCTTTACTTAATTCACATGTATCATTTAAGAAGTTAAATCGACCACCACCGAACACATTGCGTTGTTTAGATAGTTGAAGTAGTCTTACACCGTCACTATTCATAAATGCACGTATTGTTAAGTCTACTGTGCCTGTTGTAAAGTTGGCAGTTTTATCATCAATATTAGGTATAAAGTTTGTACGTACTGCCCCACCTTTTAGAGTTGTTTCTGATTTAACTTCTTTACTGATATAAATAATTTGGTAACCTAAATTTTTAAGTCGTTTGATAGCATTGTTAAATTCTGTTTTAACCATTGCCCAACCTTTACCATATCCACCGTCAGACTCGTGTTCCCACCCGTTCTTATCGAATACATAAATACGACAGTGTTCTCTTAAATCTTCAAATAAATCAATAGCTATTGCTTTAAAACCACTATCTTTATCTGTTTCTAGTTCACTTACTACATTTAAAAATTGTTCCCATGCAAATGTACGTTTAGTAATGCGTCCCTCTTTTACTACTTCATCTTTAATATTAATAACTGGCGATGTAGTATTATCTGTGTTTCCGTCAGTGTTTAAAAATAGCAAATCGTCAAATTGATCTACAAATGTTGATTTTCCTACATATGAATCTCCGTATATCCAAAAGTCAGGTCGTTCATCAATTTTCTTTTCTCGTCTTATATTTTTAGGTAATGTCATTATTAATTCTCCTTTATCATCTCTTAGTTGTTCTAAATACTCTGGTGCAAATCTAGGATTACATGCAAAACATTCATCGTTAGGGTTTTTAATCCAGTTAAAAGTTTTTTCTTGAATAGCTTCTTTAATTTCTCTACATTGATTTAAGAAGTAGATAATTTCCATTTCTTGAGGTTCTATTTTTAAACATGTAGTTTTAAGCTTTCTCATAGTTACATTTAATCTTTTTCTAAATTGTATTAAGTCTTCATCTTTCTTTTGTCTAATGCTTGTTTTAGGTAAGAATAAATAACCCATTGCTATAACGTTATATCCCTCTTGTTCAAGATAGTACTTATATATTTGTAATTGAGGTGATTCTTTATATTTTTCAATCGCATTACTGTATTTAAAGTCAATGATTGCAATATCATTCGTACCTTTTCTTTTTACGATTAAATCGACAAAACCAATAAATTCAGGTTTATTTATTTCATACTCATGTATAAATTCATAACCACCAGTGAAGCTAAAGCTGTTATTAAAATCACTTAACCATTCTTCAGCTTTTTCTAAATTATGTTCTAACTTAATGGCTTCATTAATCACATCATTAGTCACTAGTGGAAAAGCGTTATAAAACTCTTTCAGCATGGCTTTTTTACCTTTTTCAATTCCGGTGTGAAGTGCATGACCAACAATAAGTGGACTATTAGCTTCATAGTTTGGTAATTCTGTAAGCCTATCTATATATCGTAATTTGAAGTGATATGGACAACGTTTAAACAAATCAACTCTTGAATAACTGAATTGCATTAAAACCACGTCCTTTTCCATTCTTCAAAATCTTTCGGACGTAAAACATAAGCTTCTCCACCTGCTAACTTGATTTGTTTCATTCTCTCTTTTTGAATACCTCTCACAACACCAGTATTTGTTTTAAGTTCTATGCCATGAAATACACCATTAATACAAGCCAGTACATCAGGAATACCATTTACTGTAAACTTATTACCTGCCCAATATTTAACTGCAAACGCATTAGGATTATGCTTTAAAAATTGCATGACATCATTTTGAAACGCTGCTTCATTCTTATATGTTTTAGTCAATGGAACCACCTTCATAATCAAAGTTAAATGATGTAGAAGGTTTATTTAATGCTTTAATTAATGATTTCCATAAAGTAGATTTGCGTATAACTTTTTGAAAGAAGTCTTCACCATTTAGATATACATCTATTAATGTAAAATCTCTACAACCTAACCAAAGTTGATCACGGTTTCTATATAAAAGACGCAATGTATTTTGTATGTGTCCTTCCTCCATTGAGATAGGATCTAAAATTTCACCGTCTTTATTAATCCAATTTGTATTATTAAAAATATCTTCGGTATATCTTAAATTAAGATTTTCAATCATTCTCATTCCTCCTTAAATAGTTCATCGTTGTAATCTTTACCGTCTACTAAAGTTTGATAATTCTTCCATTCGTACGTGCCTAGCGTTAGCATATAATAATAAAAACACGGTCTCTCTTGTCCAATTCTATGTGTCCTTTTTCGACTTTGTTCAAAGAAAGAAACTCTGTTTGGTAATCCAAAAAAGATTATTTTGTTGGCTTTTTGTAAATTATGTCCAAAACTACCACTTTGATATTGGACTAACGTTATGCTGTTCTTTTTATTCTCATAGGCGTTTTTATCAACTAAATCACCATTAATATAAGATATTGGTTTGTTTAACTCTTTAGCTAAGTTACCAATAGCTTCTTTTTCTAAATTATATTGATAGAAAATAATCAACCTATCTTCAGTGCTTTCTAATAAATCTTTCAACATTGATAACTTATTTTGGTTAAATGCAGTACATAACAATCTAGCGTTCATAGTTCCTACTGACACTGTTTCTGCGATAAGCGTTCTATCTTCTAATTCAACAATGCCTTCACGAATAAATTCATCATATGCTTTAGTCTTTTTTGGTTTTAAGAAAATATTAGTTTGTTTTGGTAAATCAAAAACCTCTTCTGTTTTCATAAAAACACAACCGTAATTTCTTAATTTTCGCTTTAATCTATCTATATTTTTGTAGCCGATAATTTTATATTTCAGTTCTTTTTCGTCCCACTCTCTATATGTATAGTGAGATAGAAACATCTTCTCTTTTATCTTCCAACCTAATAAATTAATTTGAGTAAGTAATTCTTCATATTTACCATCAATCGGAGTACCACTTAAAAGAATAACGTTATTTGGTTTTAGTTCATTCATAATTAATTTAGTGCGTTGTGATTTAGGATTTTTAATATATTGAGACTCATCTAAAAGTAATGTGAAATTACGTATCTTTTTGAGTTCAGGTCTCACGATTGCTTTTTCATAGTTAATAATTAAAATTGAATTTTCTTCTATATACTCGAGCTTTTCTCTATCAAATAAAATCACTTTATAATCATCTGAATAATACTTTTTAAAATGTTGATACCAATCCTCTAGTTTAGATTTTTGGCAAATCACTAAATTATAGGGGGTATTTAATTCCCACAACTTTTCTGAGCCAACAAAGGTTTTACCTAATCCCATATCTAAGTAATACGCTACTCTATTAAATTGCTCAGTTTGTTCTAGTGCTTTTTCTTGGTGTTCAAATAATTTAATTTCCATGCTATTTGATTTCTGTTGTTTTCTCATTATCTTTTTCAAATATCATTTCTTTAACTCTGTTAATACTGTTTATAAATTCTTCTATAGTCATTGTTGCAATCCTCCAATGTTGTTATAATTTAGTTGGTTTTTTGTTTTATTAGACTGTTAAGCATTGCCGTGCTTAACGGTCTTTTTTATTTCTTGAAAGAAATAATTATCATATAAAAGAAAAGTTATGATAGATAGTAGTGCAGCAGTACCAATAGCAGTTGTGAAATATAATCCAATCAGTGCTAATAAAATTGACATGGTTACAAAAACCAAATTAGCAATGACGAATGAAATAAATGATTTGCTCATGATACCCTCACCTCCTTTAAAGAATTTACTTTTAATCTTCACAATAAATTTACATTGCCCATGTATAATTGCCTTATCGCTAATGCGACAAGAAGGAGTGTTAATGTGAACAAAAATTTTATTCTTAAATATCTAAATTTTGCTTCAGAAACTAAATCAGAGATACTTGTTACTGTTAATGGAGTTACTTACATTGGAAAACCATTAGATCCATCTACACTGAATGAGGTAATAAGATTTAAATCAACAAATTTTTCAAAGAAATTGAAAATAAGGATGACTATTTCTTTTTAGTTAATCCTGTATTAATTATTGGAAATCAAAATTATCACTTGAATGATGTAATATTAAAGTATGAATTCGTTGATTCAATAGCTCTTGTACCAGCTGAAGAAAAATAAATTTAAATTATTCAACCTCTTAAAAAGACTATTTTAAACAAGTATTCCTAATCTCATTGTGATTAGGTATACTTTATTGATGTTTAACGAGTTCTCGCTTTTATTTCTTCATCATAATCATTTAAAAACTTCTTCATTTTCTCTCTATGAAATAAATATTTTCCTTTTCCATCTTCATTAACAAACTGTGAAAACGGCTCTATTTTTCTTCTGAAATAATTATCTTGAATGATATTTTTGACTATCCAACCTTTTGTTTGTTGACAATATTCTGCTACTTCTTTTAATGTCATGTTCATTGGTTGATTATCTTTTAACTTTTCATATTCAAGCTTAGTAATAATCACATGTGTGTCTGGTACTGGAACAGTAATATTTAAAGTTTGCAGCATTTTAACACCACCTTTAAAAGTAATATAAAGTTATATAGATATTAAAAAAATATCTATATTTTGATCTGGTCTATCTCTACGTTAAATAATTTAGCTAAAGCGTATATAGTAACATTACTTATATTAGCACCTTCTTTCTCCCACTCCCCAACAGTTTTTCTTGATACGCCTAATTTATCAGCAACATCTTGTTGAAGCATATCATTCATAACTCTCCATTTTTTAATTGATAGTTGCTCTGGCATTTTAACCACCTCCTTTTGATGTACATAACTTTATATTACTTTTATGTGGTTGTCAACTCAAAATGTAATTTATTTTATCAAAATGTTAACAAAAGTGTTGTCACAATTAATAACATATGATAACTTAATATTACATTAAGTAATATTAAGGAGTTTTACTATGGGTACTAAAAGTGCTAGAAAAATTTTTTCTGAAAATCTTCAACGATTAATGAGAAATAAAAATGTGGACCAAAAAGAGTTAGCAGAAGCTATTGGAGTTACTCAACCAACAATTTCCAATTGGATTAAAGAAGTAAAGTATCCTAGAATTAAAAGAATACAAACATTAGCAGATTATTTTAACGTTCCAAAATCAGAATTAACAGAAGAAAATTTTGTAGTATCCAAAAATCAAATTGCTGCACATATTACACCTGATGTTACTGAAGATGAAATGAGAGAAATCATAAATTTCATTGAATACATAAAAAGCAAAAGAAATAGCGATAAATAAAGAGAACGCTAACTTACTAATAAATTAACCATTAGTATAAGTGCGTTCTCTTTTTTATATAAAAATTATGCATAATTTAAACTTTTATATAGGAGTTGATGTTATATATAAAAAATCAATATACAATTTCTAAAACTAAATAAGGAGTGAGAATTATGCATCAATATAAGGAGCTGATTGATGATATTAATGTTAAATATATAGAGATGCCTAATAAATTAGAATGTTTAATCTCGGGTAATGATTTATATATTAATGAATGCTTATCATCGTCTGCTTACATTAGAGAAACATCTGATTCTTATTATTCAAAAAGCAATGAATTAACTTCATTAATCCCTTTAAATCAAATAGAACATGCAGTTATCTCCCACGACTGCAATACCCTTCTTAAATTAAGTGAGTTTTTCAAACTTCCAACTACTTTTATTTTTCTAAACCTTTATTTCTACTCTATTAAATATTCTAATTTACCTTTTCTTAATATATTTCAAATCAAAAAAATGAATTTTAATCGAATAGATACTTAGGAGGATATTTTTATGCAACAAGAATCAACATCATGGTACAAACAAGAATGGTTTATTGTTTTAACTTTAATATTTATTTTCCCACTAGGTTTATTTGTAATGTGGCGATTTAGTAAATGGCCATCCATTGCAAAGACTATCGTAACAGTGGCAATAGTGGTTATAGCGTTATCTAGTACAACTTATATTGGCAACCTCAAAACAAATAATCATGAAACACAACCTATCGTAAAGACATATAATGAAACAGAAAATACAAACAGTACTTCTGTAAATGATAAAGACGAAGAGAATCATAAAGCCTCTGTTAAAGAAACAAATGGAAAATATCAAGAATGGTTTGATGACGTAACTAAAGGCGCAAAAGAAGAAGAATCTGCTACACGATTACAGAAAGCTGCTTTAGAAACTGCCAAATCTTACTCTGATGATTTAAATATGTCTAAAGAAAAAATATATGACATATTAACATCAGAAGTCGTTGAAAAGTTTACTAAAGAAGATGCAAAATTTGCTATAAATCATCTGAACGCTGATTATAACAAGAATGCACTAGAAACAGCTAAATCTTATGCTAAAGATATGCATATGTCTAATGATGCAATATACGATATATTAAAATCTCCAGACGGTGAAAAATTTACTGAATCTGAAGCGAAATATGCTATTGATCATTTAGATAATTAAGTATTGAGGGCGGTTGAATTTCCGCCCTATTTTAATAACATCAAGAAGAATAAACAACTAGAGAGGAACAACTAGAATGAGTGTAAAAAAAGCGAACGGTAAATGGTCGTATGATTTCCAATATGATAATAAAAGATATAGAAAACGTGGTTTTAAAACCAAAAAAGCAGCTATAGAGGCTGAAAGTGAATTATATTTAGATTTAACTAAAGGTGGTAATATTTCCTCAGACATATCTTTTTTAGATTACTTTAAAAACTGGATTAAAGTTAATAAAGAAAATCAAGTTACTCAATCAACTTTAAATCGCTATTATAATGCCTTAAATGTTTTTGATGAAAAATTCGGTAAAATATCAATAAAAGACGTATCACAATTACAATACAGAGAAATGTTAAAAGAATATGCTGAAGGTAAATTTATTGGTGGTAGAAAAGAAGGAAGGACAAAAGCAAGTGTAAGAAAACTTAATAATTGTTTTTCTCAAGCTTTTAAAGACGCATTAAATGAAAAATTGATATATAAAGATCCTACTTGGAATACTCCAATTTATGAGAAAAAGAAAACTAAACTTGAAGAAGATAAATTTATGAGTTTGAGAGAATACAAATTATTAAAACAACAATCTAAAACTAAAAATGAATTATCGTATCTATTCATTTACATGTTGATTGCTACTGGAGCACGCTTCAGTGAGATAAGAAATTTGAAAAGAAGTCACTTACATAAAGATAATAATACCGTTGACATACCTGGTACTAAAACCAAATCTGCTAAACGTACAATAAAAATAACATCGACAGATATGAATCACATTCTTAAAGTTATCAACTCTAGAACTATTGATTTTGAAAATGGATATATATTTCATACTGGAGTTACATTAATAACCAATAAAGCAGTAACAACTACAATGAAAAATATTTTATCTATAAACAAATTATTAAGTCATTATACACTACATTCATTAAGACACACACATGCGTCTATGTTACTTGCTAAAGGTTTTAGTATTCAGTATGTAAGTAAAAGATTAGGACACTCGAATATAGAAATTACATGGCGTGTATATAGTCATTTATTAGAAGAATTAAAAGATAAAGAAGATGAAAGTTTAGACTTTAAACTAACGTCGTTCTAAGGATTGGATGAATAAGCCGACAACTAAGTCGACAACTTTAAGTGAAATTTCAAATGTTGTCGGTCTCGTTGACATTTTAATTTAAAACAGACTTTTACAGATTTCTACCAAAATAAAAAAGAACGTTGATTTAACAACGTTCTAACGTAATTCAGTAAAACAAAAGTTTACTAAATTTTACTATTTTACGGAAACGGAGGGATTCGAACCCTCGCGCCGCTCTCGCGACCTACACCCTTAGCAGGGGCGCCTCTTCAGCCAACTTGAGTACGTTTCCATATGGCTCCGCAGGTAGGATTCGAACCTACGACCGATCGGTTAACAG
>NZ_JBICVX010000027.1:0-37935 GCF_043199435.1 Streptomyces sp. NPDC048604 | reverse complement strand
TTGCGTTTCCGACTCTATCAGATCTTTCCGATCCGATTTCCTCGGTGCCTTTCGGCTGCTTTCCGGTCCCTCGCTTTCGCTTGGGCCCTTCCGGCTTTCCCGACTTTATCAGAAGCATTTCCGCCGAGCGAATCGGCTTCGTGATCCGGATAAGGAATCGGGGCGGCTCCGCGGAAACTGAATTCCGGACCGGAGCGAGGTACATACTACCTGTGATCCTCGGCCATGTCCTGTCCGAGGCAACCGTTTGAATCTACCTCCCCGCGCCGACTGTGTCAACAGTTTTTGCGGGCGAAGAGGACACTAGCAGCTCAGCGGGGTGCTCCGCACATCAGGCGGCGGTCGGCAGCTCGGCGCTGCGGTCCGCGAGCTCGACGTCGCCCGTCTCGCCGGCGCGGGCGGCCCGGCCGCCGAGTACGTACACGTACGCGAGGAAGGCCAGCTCGGCGACGACGCCTATGGCGATGCGGGCCCAGGTCGGGAGGCCCGACGGGGTGACGAAGCCTTCGATCAGGCCCGACAGGAACAGGACGAGCGCGAGGCCGATCGCCATGCCGATGGCGGCACGGCCCTGCTGGGCCAGGGCGGCGCGGCGGGTCGTGGGGCCGGGGTCGATGACCGTCCAGCCCAGGCGCAGGCCCGTTCCGGCGGCGACGAAGACGGCAGTCAGTTCGAGCAGGCCGTGCGGAAGGATCAGGCCCAGGAAGACGTCAAGGCGGCCGGCGGCGGACATCAGACCGATGCCGACACCCAGGTTCAGCATGTTCATGAACAGGATCCAGAGCACCGGGATGCCCAGAAACGCGCCGAGGACCAGGCAGATCGCGGCGGCCTGGGCGTTGTTCGTCCAGACCTGGGCCGCGAACGAGGCCGCGGGGTGGCTCGAGTAGTACGTCTCGTACTGGCCGCCGGGGCGCGTCATCTCGCGGAGTTCCGCCGGAGCGCCGATCGAGGCCTGGACGTCGGGGTTGACGGCGATCCACCAGCCGATGATCACGGCGACCAGCGTGGAGAGCAGAGCCGTCGGTATCCACCAGCGGCGCGAGCGGTAGACGGCGGCGGGGAATCCGGCGGTCAGGAAGTGCAGGGCGTCGCGCCAGGAGGCGCGGCGGGTGCCGGTGACGGTGGCGCGGGCGCGGGCGACCAGCTGGGTGAGCCGGGCGGTGAGCATCGGGTCCGGCGAGCTGGACTGGATCAGCGAGAGATGGGTGGCGGTGCGCTGGTAGAGGGCGACGAGTTCGTCGGCCTCGGCTCCGGTGAGCTTGCCGCCTCGGCTCAGGAGGTGGTCGAGGCGTTCCCACTCGGCACGGTGGGCGGTGACGTAGACGTCGAGGTCCATGATCGGCTGCTGCTCCAGGCACTGGATGAGGACGGGTCCGTACTACTGCGGCGCGCTGCGGGCCAGCTTGGCAGACTGGCGTTCGGTGGGGACGAGAAGGTCGACGAAGGGTGGGCACGTGAGTGGGGTTGTGACGGGGGACGCCGTCTACTTGGGGCTGCAGCCGGCGAGGCTGCCGAGCCGGGCGTTGGCGGTGTTCATCGACCTCGTCGTGGTGTGGGTCGTCTTTCTTGTGATCTCGATGGCGCTCACCGTGGCGACCGCGTCGCTGGACGGCGCCGCGCGGACGGCGATCTCCATCGCCTCGTTCCTGCTGGTGCTGGTCGGGGGCCCGATCGCGGTGGAGACGCTGTCGCACGGGCGGTCGCTCGGGAAGCTGGCCTGCGGGCTGCGGGTCGTACGGGACGACGGCGGGCCGATCCGGTTCCGGCATGCGCTCATGCGTGGGGCGATGGGCGTCGCGGAGATCATGATGACGATCGGGATCGTCGCCTGCATCGCCTCGCTCGTCTCGGCGCGCGGGCGGCGGCTCGGTGACGTGTTCGCCGGGACGCTGGTGGTGCGCGAGCGCGTGACCGCGGCGCGGGCGATGCCGGTTCCGCCGCCTCCGCCGTGGCTCGTGGGGCGGTTCACGCAGCTGGATCTGTCCGCGGTGCCGGACGAGCTGTGGCTGGCGATACGCCAGTACCTGACGCGTTCTCGTCAGCTCGACCCGCAGGTCGGGCGGACGCTGGCGGAGCGGCTCGCGGACGAGCTCGTCGCACGGACGGGTACGCCGCCGCCGGCCGGAGTGCCCGCGGGCGCGTTTCTGTCCGGTGTGGTGGCCGAGCGGCAGGCGCGCGACGCGCGGCGGGCCTTCGCGTCGGCCGCCGCCGTTCAGCCCATGGCCCAGGGCCGGCCTGTGCCGCCCGGTGACGCGCCTCCCGCCTTCGTGCCTCCGGCCGTCGTGGCCCCCGCCGTGGCCCCCGTCGCCGCGCCCCAGGCTCCGGCTCCCGCCGCGGCGACGCCTCCGCCGCCGTCGACCGGTTTCGCTCCGCCCGCCTAGTCGGGAAGCCCGCCTAGTCGGGGAAGACGGACGGCGGGGTCTCGAGGTCCTCGAGCTCGATGCCGGGGGCCGCGAGGACCACGTCGCCGGCGAGGTGGACGGTGTGCTGCTCGCCCGTGTCCAGGGCGCTGACCTGGTACTCGTCCACCATCAGCACCCCGTTGTCAGTGGCGTGCGCTTCACTTTTCATCAGGGCCCAGGACTGGTCGACCGTGAGGGGGGCGAGGACCGGATCCGTGAAGGCGACCAGCCGTACGCGGGTCGCGGGGGAACCGGGGGTGAGACGCAGCAGACGACTGATCGCGACGAGGAACGCCGGGGACGTGCCGGTGAAGGCGTGGGCGCGCACATTGCCTTCGGTGGCATGGGTTCCGGTGGGGTCCGTGCGGACCCAGGTGACGCCGTCGAGGGCGGCTCCGCGGACCTGCCAGCTCAGGGCGTGGAGTTCCAGGCGGATGGGTCGGCCCAGTTCGTCGACGGCCAGGTCGACGGAGCCGGCGTGGTCGCCGGAGGGGGTGGTGATCTGTGAGACGTAGCGCCAGCCGGAGGGGCCGGGCGCGCAGTGGAAGTGCTCTTCACCAAGGGGGGTGTGATCGTGCGGATCGTAGAGCGAATAGCGGCCGCGGGGCATGGGTCCGGGTCCTCGGGGTGCGTCCTGGGGCGGTAGTCGGTACGAGGCAGGCCCCCGGCACGGGGGTGCGGGGGCCTGCCTGTTCCGTCACGGGTGTACCGGGCACGGGCCACCGGGCGCCGGCGCGTCAGTGCACGGACGCGCCGGGCGCGCCGGGGGCCGGCGCGGTACGTCAGTAGCGGTAGTGGTCCGGCTTGTACGGGCCCTCGACCTGGACGCCGATGTACGCGGCCTGCTCCGGGCGGAGGGTCGTCAGCTTGACGCCCAGGGACGCGAGGTGCAGACGGGCGACCTTCTCGTCCAGGTGCTTCGGCAGCGTGTAGACGTCGGTCGGGTACTGCTCCGGCTTGGTGAAGAGCTCGATCTGGGCCAGGGTCTGGTCCGCGAAGGAGTTCGACATCACGAAGGACGGGTGGCCGGTCGCGTTGCCGAGGTTCAGCAGACGGCCCTCGGACAGCACGATCAGGACCTTGCCGTCGGGGAAGGTCCACGTGTGGACCTGCGGCTTGACCTCGTCCTTGACGATGCCGGGGAGCTTGGCGAGGCCGGCCATGTCGATCTCGTTGTCGAAGTGGCCGATGTTGCCGACGATCGCCTGGTGCTTCATCTTGGCCATGTCCGAGGCCATGATGATGTCCTTGTTGCCGGTGGTCGTGATGAAGATGTCGGCGGTCTCGACGACGTCGTCGAGGGTGGTGACCTGGTAGCCGTCCATCGCCGCCTGCAGGGCGCAGATCGGGTCGATCTCGGTGATGATCACGCGGGCGCCCTGGCCGCGGAGGGACTCGGCGCAGCCCTTGCCGACGTCGCCGTAGCCGCAGACGACGACGGTCTTGCCGCCGATGAGGACGTCGGTGGCGCGGTTGATGCCGTCGATCAGGGAGTGGCGGCAGCCGTACTTGTTGTCGAACTTCGACTTGGTGACGGCGTCGTTCACGTTGATCGCCGGGAAGAGGAGGGTGCCAGCCTGCATCATCTCGTAGAGACGGTGGACGCCGGTCGTGGTCTCCTCGGTGACGCCGCGGATGTCGGACGCCAGCTGGGTCCACTTCTGCGGGCTCTCGGCGAGGGTGCGGTTGAGGAGACGGAGGATGTAGCCGTACTCCTCGCTGTCCGCGGTGGACGGGTCCGGAGCGGAGCCGGCCTTCTCGAACTCGACGCCCTTGTGGACGAGCAGGGTGGCGTCACCGCCGTCGTCAAGGATCATGTTCGGGCCGCCGGTGGGCGTGTTCGGCCAGGTCAGAGCCTGCTCGGTGCACCACCAGTACTCCTCCAGGGTCTCGCCCTTCCAGGCGAAGACCGGGACGCCCTGGGGGTTCTCCGGGGTGCCGTTCGGGCCGACGGCGATGGCCGCGGCGGCGTGGTCCTGGGTGGAGAAGATGTTGCAGGAGGCCCAGCGGACCTCCGCGCCGAGGGCGACCAGGGTCTCGATGAGGACGGCGGTCTGCACGGTCATGTGCAGGGAGCCGGTGATGCGGGCGCCGGCGAGCGGCTGCTGGTCCGCGTACTCCTTGCGGATGGACATCAGGCCGGGCATCTCGTGCTCGGCGAGGGTGATCTCCTTGCGGCCGAAGGTGGCCAGCGAGAGGTCGGCGACCTTGAAGTCCTGGTTGACGGCAGTCGTCATGACGGGAGCTGCTCCTCGTGGTTCGGGTTTCGAGGCTCGTTCGGGCACGCCGGCACCGCGGCATCGGGCATACGAATGCCCGGGAAAACCCGCGGTGCAGTCGTCGGAGGCCCTCTCTCCCTCGGTCGGCCCGTGAAGGCCGCCCGACCGCCATCAGCAGCGACGTCTGGCTGCCTTGAATCTACACCGATCGGCGCAGCGGCGGGGAAAGGGCGAAGGCCCCGGGGAGCCGTTTCCGGACTCCCCGGGGCCTTCGCCCCGCGTCATGAATCGGGCGGTCAGTGCTCGGTCGTCCGGCCCGGTCCGCCGGGGGTGGCGGCCGGGTTCGGGCCGGCCTCGGCGGCGGCCTCGCTGTAGACGTCCGGCTCCAGGTAGATGACCCGGGCGATCGGCACGGCGGCGCGGATGCGCTGCTCGGCGGCGTCGATGGCGGTGGCGACCTGGGCGGCGGTGTCGTCGTGGCGTACCGCGACCTTGGCGGCGACGAGCAGTTCCTCGGGGCCGAGGTGGAGGGTGCGCATGTGGATGAGGCGGGTGACGGTCTCGCCGTCGACGACCGCGTCCTCGATCTTCTTGACCTCGTTGAGGCCGGCGGACTCGCCGAGCAGCAGCGACTTGGTCTCCACGGCGAGGACGAGGGCGATCAGGATGAGCAGGACGCCGATGCACACGGTGCCGATGCCGTCCCAGACGCCGTTGCCGGTGAGGAGGGCGATGCCGACGCCGCCGAGGGCGAGCACCAGACCGACCAGCGCGCCGAGGTCCTCCAGGAGGACGACCGGCAGCTCGGGGGCCTTGGCCCGGCGGACGAACTCCGTCCAGGACTGGGTGCCGCGGATCGCGTTCGACTCCTTGATGGCGGTCCGGAAGGAGAACGTCTCGGCGATGATCGCGAAGACGAGGACGCCGACCGGCCAGTACCAGGCCTCGATCTCGTGCGGGTGCTTGATCTTCTCGTAGCCCTCGTAGATGGCGAACATGCCGCCGACGGAGAACAGCACGATGGAGACGAGGAAGGCGTAGATGTAGCGCTCGCGGCCGTAGCCGAAGGGGTGCTGCGGGGTCGCCTCGCGCTGGGCCTTCTTGCCGCCGAGGAGCAGCAGGCCCTGGTTGCCGGAGTCGGCGAGCGAGTGGACGCTCTCGGCGAGCATCGAGGACGAACCGCTGAAGAGGAACGCCACGAACTTGGCTACGGCGATCGCGAGATTGGCGGCGAGTGCCGCCACGATCGCCTTGGTTCCGCCTGACGCGCTCATGGGTCTGTGTGTTCCCTTCGTCGGTGCCGCCCCTGGGCCCGGTGTCCCGGGGCGCGGCCGCTGTTCGGCCGCACATTTTTACATCAGGCGGCGACGACCGTGGCGCGGAAGACCGTCCCCGTACCGGACAGTTCGGTCGTTTCGCCCGCCGGGACGAAGACCGACTCCCCCGGCGCGAGGGTGACTTCGCCGGCCTTGGGCCGTCCGGCGGTGGCGAGCAGGATCTGCGGGCCCGCGGTGGTGAGGTCGGTGGGCGCGGCGCCTTCGGCGCGGACGTAGCGGGAGAGCCGGAACTCGTCGATCGGGGTGTCGTACAGCTCCTCGCCGGACGGCGCGGCCTCGGGGCGCAGCACGCCGGGGTCGCCGGGCTCGAAGCGGACGACGCGCAGCAGTTCGGGGACGTCGACGTGCTTGGGGGTGAGTCCGCAGCGCAGCACGTTGTCGGAGTTGGCCATGATCTCGACGCCGAGGCCGCTGAGGTAGGCGTGCGGAACGCCGGCGCCGAGGTACATCGCCTCGCCGGGCTGGAGCCGGACGCGGTTGAGCAGCATGGCGGCGAGGACGCCGGGGTCGCCGGGGTAGTGGTGGGCGAGTTCGGCGTACGCGGTGTGCTCGCCGCCGAGGCGGGCGGCGGCGGCCGCGGCTTCGGTCACGGTGTGCGCCATCTCGTCGTGCTCGGCGGTCAGCAGGGCGGTCAGGACCTCGCGCAGCGCGGCCTCTTCGGGGTGGGCGTGCAGCAGGTCGACGTACGGCTTGAGCGAGTCGACGTCGAGGGCGGCGAGCAGGTCGGCGGTCTCGTCGGGGGCGCGGAAGCCGCAGAGGCCGTCGAACGGGGTGAGGGCGCAGATGAGTTCGGGCTTGTGGTTGGCGTCCTTGTAGTTGCGGTGCGGGGCGTCGAGGGGGATTCCGGAGGCCTCCTCGGCGGCGTGTCCGGCCTGCGCCTGCGCGAGGTCGGGGTGGACCTGGAGGGAGAGCGGGGCGCCGGCCGCGAGGATCTTGAAGAGGAACGGCAGCCGGGGGCCGAACTTCTCGACGGCGGCGGCGCCGAGTTCGCGTACGGGGTCGGCGGCGATCACCTCGTGGAGCGGGCCGCGCGGGGTGACCGAGGGGGCGCCGGGGTGGGCTCCCATCCACAGCTCGGCCTGCGGCTCACCGGTGGGGGCGGTGCCGAGCAGTTCCGGGATGGCCGTCGTGGATCCCCAGGCGTAGGGGCGGACGGTGTTGGCGAGGCGATCCATCGGGCGCTCCAGCGTGCTCGGTACGTCGGGCAGGGTTCGGGACGGTCACGAACCGCCGTCGGTGTCGCCGTCGTCGTCGCGGTGGGTGTCGGACGTCGACCCGTCTGACGCTCCGGACGGCGGCTCGGTTGCCCCGGTGATTCCGGCAGCGTCCACGGCCGAGGCGAGCGACAGGTAAACGGCCGCGAAATCCGTCACGGCCAGCAGTTCGGCGAGGGCTTCGAGTACGCGTCCGCTCTCGTCGGCCGTGGTGTCGTCGCCCTGCCCCGGCTCGGATCCGGACCCGGACCCGGATCCGGTCTCGTTCCCCTGTCCGTTCCGCTGTCCGCTCCCGCTCCCGCTTCCGTTCCCCGCCCCGGACTCGGTCCCGGTCGCGGCGTCGAGCACGGGCTCGAGTTCGCTGATCGGCGTGTCGTGGCTGAGGGCCAGTTCGCGGGCGGCGGGCGCGGCGGTCAGCCCGCCGACGGGGCGGTCGCGGAGCAGGACGACGCGGGTGTGCAGGGCCTGCGGCTCGTCGACGCGGTCGCGGAAGAAGTCGTCGGGGTCGGCGCCGGCGGCGTAGTCGCCGGCGAGCAGCACGCCGTGCGAGGGCAGCGCCTCGGGCAGTTCGGCGGCGAGCGCGGGCAGTCCGGCGAGCTCCGCGAGGACGGCGGCGAAGCGGCGGCCGACGGGCCCGGCGGTCTCGCCCTCGGTCCAGATCAGCGGGAGGGTGTCGGCGAGTTCGGCGGCGAGGGTCTTGGCCGGGTTGTCGTACGTGGCGATGGCCGGGCCGCAGCGTTCGGCGGTGCGGTCGAGCCGGTCGGCGACCTTCTCCAGCGTCTCGGGCGGGGCGGTCAGCAGGCCAACCCGGTCGAGCAGCGCGAGCAGCGGAGTGAACAGCGCCCACAGCGAGCCGGGGCTGGCGGCGAGGATCTCCTCGTCGTACATCGCGTGCGGGGCGATCGCCAGCGGGACGACCATGCCGCGGGCGGCGACGACGGACTCGGCGAGCGGGGAGCGCTGCGGGGCGACGGCGACGACGGTGATGCCGCGCCGGTACGCCTGCTGGGCGAGCAGCGCGAGGCCGGGCTCTCCGCCGTCGGTGGTGGGGATCAGGAGCAGGTCGAGGGAGCCCGCCCAGCCGGGGAGCTCCCAGCGCAGGGCGCCGGCGGCGGGGGCGACGCCGGTGGGCCGCAGCCGGATGACGGGGGCGGCCGCGCCGGCCAGGGCGCCCACGAGGTCGGCGACGCCGACGGCGGCGGTGCCGGGGCCGGCGACGAGGACGGTGCGGGGGCGGCCGTCGGGGCGCAGGTTCGCGATGCCGGCGTCGGCGGCGTGCCGGACGGCGGTACGGACCCGGGCGCCGGCCTCGGCGGCGGCGCGCAGGAGGCCGCGCCGGTCCGCGCGGGCGAGGGCCTCCGGGGCGTCGAGCAGGGTCTCGTCCAGCATGATGCCTCCGGGAAGCGGGTGCGGGGCGGAGCGGGGCGGGTCCGTGGGGTGCGTCGTCCGGCCCGGCCGGACTCGGGGTCCCCACGGCTCCCGCCCGCACCGCTGGTACGGCTCGTACGCGTACGACTCATGCGCACACGACTCGTGCACATACGACTCGTGCGCCTACCACTCGTACAACGCCGACGTCGGCCGACGGTCTTCCTGCGGTGTGCCTGCGGTCTTCCGGCGGTCTTCCAGTAGGTGGAAGCCCTTACTCCGGGCGGCGGGCCTCGTCGACGAGCAGCACGGGGATGCCGTCGCGGACCGGGTAGGCGAGACCGCAGTCGGCGCCCGTGCAGACCAGCTCGGGGTTCTCGTCCGCCGAGCGGTCGTTCAGCGGAGCGTGGCAGGCCGGGCAGGCCAGGATCTCCAGGAGGCCGGCTTCGAGCGGCATGGGGTGGTCCCTTCGAACAAACCGAACAAACGATGTGGTGCCCCGTCGGGGCCACGTCAGCCTACCGCCGGGGGGCCTCCCGCGCGGCCCGGGCGGGCCGCACGGGGGCGCGGGAGCGCAGGTCAGCCGGTGGCCCGGACCATGCCCAGGACGTGCTCGGTGATCCACTGCGTGGTGACCGGGTCGTCGGACTCGACGTTCAGCCGGAGCAGCGGCTCGGTGTTGGAGGCGCGGAGGTTGAACCACCAGTCCGGGCCGGTCACGGTCAGGCCGTCCAGCTCGTCCATGGTGATCCCGTCCTGGCCCTCGTAGGACGCCTTCACGGCCGCCGTGCGCGCGGCCTGGTCGGCGACCGTGGAGTTGATCTCGCCGGAGCCGTAGTAGCGGTCGTACGACTCGACCAGCTCGGACAGCGGGCCCTCCTGGCCGCCGAGCGCCGCGAGGACGTGCAGCGCGGCGAGCATGCCGGTGTCGGCGTTCCAGAAGTCCTTGAAGTAGTAGTGCGCCGAGTGCTCGCCGCCGAAGATCGCGCCGGTCTTCGCCATCTCCTCCTTGATGAAGGAGTGCCCGACGCGGGTGCGTACGGGCGTGCCGCCGTTCTCGCGGACGACCTCCGGCACCGACGACGAGGTGATGAGGTTGTGGATGATCGTCCCGCCCGGGGTCTTGGCCAGCTCGCGCGCGGCGACGAGCGCCGTGATGGCCGACGGGGAGACCGGCTCGCCGCGCTCGTCGACGACGAAGCAGCGGTCGGCGTCGCCGTCGAAGGCCAGGCCGAGGTCCGCGCCCTCGGCGAGCACGCGGGCCTGGAGGTCCACGATGTTCTTCGGATCGAGCGGGTTGGCCTCGTGGTTGGGGAAGGTGCCGTCGAGCTCGAAGTACATCGCGACGAGCTCCAGCGGCAGCCCGTCGAAGACGGTGGGGACGGTGTGGCCGCCCATGCCGTTGCCGGCGTCCACGACGACCTTCAGCGGACGGATCGCGCTGAGGTCGACCAGCGACTTCAGATACTCGGCGTAGTCGCCGAGGGTGTCCCGCTCGGAGACGGTGCCGGCCTGCGCGGCGGGCTCCGGCGCGCCCTCCTCGGACCAGCCCTCGACGAGGGTGCGGATCTCGGAGAGGCCGGTGTCCTGGCCCACGGGGGCGGCGCCCGCGCGGCACATCTTGATGCCGTTGTACTGGGCGGGGTTGTGCGAGGCGGTGAACATGGCGCCCGGCAGCGAGAGCTGGCCGGAGGCGAAGTACAGCTGGTCGGTCGAGCACAGGCCGATCAGGGTCACGTCCGCGCCCCGGGCGGCGGCGCCGCGGGCGAACGCGCCCGCGAGGCCGGGCGACGAGGGACGCATGTCATGACCGACGACGATCCCGTCCGCGCCCGTCACCTGGACGAAGGCCGCGCCGAAGAGCTCGGCGAGCTCCTCGCCCCACTGGTCCGGAACCACTCCGCGGACGTCGTACGCCTTCACGATCTGCGAGAGATCAGCAGCCACGGACTCACCTTCCTGAGGTCACCTGCACGCGTGTGCGGCGCGTGTACGGAACGCCCAAACTACCCGCCTCGGCACGGAGACCGGCAGGGCGGGTCCCGGCCACGGCACGGGGACGGGGCAGGTTCACACGGGAGGGTCGGACGGGCTCAGGAGTCCGGGGAGCGGAGCACCCGCAGGTGGCCCCGGCGGCCCACCTCGATCGGGTCGCTGCCGCGGCCGCCCTTGCCGCCGCCGCCCGCGCCAGCGGCGCGCTCCTGCGGACGGGCCGCCTCGCGCACGGCGTTGGCCAGGGCCTCCAGGTCGTCGCCGCTGGGGCGGGCCGGGGCGGAGCCGTCGGAGAGCCGGACGACCTCCCAGCCGCGGGGCGCGGTGAGGCGCTCGCTGTGCTCGGCGCACAGGTCGTAGCAGTGGGGCTCGGCGTAGGTGGCGAGCGGGCCGAGGACCGCAGTCGAGTCGGCGTAGACGTACGTCAGCGTCGCGACGGCAGGGCGGCCGCACGCGGTGCGCGAACAGCGACGTACAGGGCTCACGACGTTGGACGGTACCGCACTCTTGAGCGGGCCGCGACGACTCTCCACCAGGTCACTCCACCGTGTCGCGTGGTGACGCCGGCCACGGGGCCGTTCGGCGCGGCTGTCCTGACCTGCGGGGGAGGTGGGGAGGCCGGTCGGGGGCGGAACGGGTTCCGGACATCGATGGTGGGAAAACCGGTCAACGGCGGCCGGGGAGGCGATCGTGGGGACACGTCGATCCGTACCCATGCAAGGCCGGAATGTTCAACTATCGACAGCCCTGAGGAGGCGGGGGTGACCCCGGCGCACGGGGTGGTCGAGGACCGGCGCACGGGAGCGGGCGGCGCACGCCGGTGGCTTCCGGGTACGGGAGACGGCTCGATCGGTCCGTTCGGGGCTACCCTGCGTGAGTGATGGACAGTTCTGTGCCGCCCCCACCGACCGAGCCGCGGATCCGCCGGCGCGACCGCCACGGCCGCGGCATGCGGGGCCCCGTCGCGCCGCCCCAGGTCCCGCTGTCGGCGAGCCGCGCCGACACCTTCCGCGATCTGGTCCTGGACTCGGTGGAGCGCCTGGAGCGGCGATTCCCCCAGCTGGTCGACGTCGAGTTCCTGGTGATGGAGGTGCCGCCGGACGTCCGGGAGGACACCGTCCCCCTCGGCGGCTCGGTGCCGGCCAAGAAGGACGGCCCCGCCCGGGTGGTCGTCTACCGGCGGCCGGTGGAGATCCGCACCAAGAGCCGCGAGGAGCGGGCGGCGCTGATCCACGAGGTGGTCGTGGAGCAGGTCGCCGACCTGCTGGGCCTGTCCCCCGAGTCGGTCGACCCGCGGTACGGGCAGGACTAGAGCCTGTAGGGCCTGTCCGAGGGCCCTTCTCAGTCGTGCCGGTCAGTCGTCGAGGACGGACAGGTCCTGGCGGGCGGTCGGCACGTCGACGGTGCCCCGGTCGTCGCCGATGGTCTGGATCGTGAACATCGGGACGCCGTCCTTCGGCAGCGCCAGCAGCCGGGCCGCGTGCACCGGTCCGCCGGAGACGTGCTCGACCGTCAGCGCGTAGCCGCCCTTCAGCCCGGACGGGACCGGCGGGACGAACGAGGTCGTCGTGCCGGCCTTCACCGTCACCGTCTTGGTGACGCTCGCCCCGCCGCCGCTGCCCGCCGAGGCGGTCACCTTCACCTGGGCGGTCTCGCCCGGCGCGGTCAGCGAGAGCGTCGAGCCCGTGGCCCGGTTGTCGGCGACGGTCCCGCGGGCCGTGACCGGCGCGGTGGCCTGCACGAAGCCGAGTTCCTGCTTGCCGGGCTTGCCGCGCACCACGCGCAGCGCGGCCACGACCGGGGTCTGCCGCTTGGGGTCGGCCGGGGTGATCAGCAGCGCGCCGGCCTCGCCGCGGGTCAGGTTCGGCAGGTCGAGCGCGGCGGTCATGCCGGACTTCACGGTCAGCGACTCGCCGCCGGCCGGGACGATGGTGCCGGACGCCCCGACGAACCTGACCTTGAGCTCGGCGTCGTCGTCGCCGGGCGCGTACGCGACGAGCCGGACGCCGGTCGCGTCGGCGGGGATGCCGGGCAGCACGGCCGTCGGGGAGGCGTCGGCGGAGGCGGGCAGCCAGTCGCTGCCGACCTTGTCGTCGGCGGCCCGGACGACCGCGCCGACGCGGCCGGTACGAGTGGTCACGTGGACGGTCACGTCGGCCGTGGGGGGCTCGGCGGTCAGCGTGGAGAGCAGCACCGGGACGCTGGAGCGGGCCGGGACGGAGATGCCGTCCGTGAGCACGGACTTCAGTTTGCCGCCGGGCCCGTACAGCTCGATGTCGGCGACGGCGGCGGTGTCGTCCGGGTTGGTCAGGTGAACGTAGTCCTGGCGCTCCTTGGCCGTGGAGGCGGCCGGGAACCAGACGTCGGTGTCGGGCGGGGTGCAGGTGACGCCGAGCAGGCCGCGGGCGCCGCCGGCCGGGACGACGGTGGTCTGCTGGGTGGTCCAGCCGGGGGCGAGGGCCCCGGTCGCGGTGCCGAACAGGGCGGGGGCGGCGGGGCCGTTCGCCTCGGCGGTGACGGGCGTGCCGGGCTTGGTCAGGGTGACCGTGGGCTTGCCGGGCGCGGGCTTCTTCGCCGCGTCGGCGGCCTTCTTGGGGTCGGTCTGGACGAGGGCGACCGTGGACGGGAGCAGTTCGGCCTTGTCGGCGGGCTTGTCCGCGTCGCTCTTGCCGCCCGCGTCGGGGACGGCGTTGCCCTTCGAGGGCGGGGTGAACGAGGTGTAGTCGGTCTCGGCGACCTCGGAGGTGCTGGGCGCGGGGCAGAGCAGGGTGGTGCGCTCGACGGGCAGCCCGAGCGGCAGCGAGAGGTCGACCTTCTTCGTGCCGTCGGGGGCCGCCAGGGCGGCGAAACCGGTGACCGCGGCGAGGGCGGTGGCGGCCGCGATCAGGGAGAGGGTGGTGCGCTTCACTGGTTGCTGCTCCCGTCGGGACGCTGCTCGGTCTCGTTGCCGTAGCCGTAGCCCTGGCCGTACGCGTCGTACTGCTGCGGCTGCTGCTGTGCCTGCTGCTGCCCGTACGGGTCGTACGCCTGCTGGTCGCCGTACTGCTGGTCCCCGTATTGCTGCTGGTCCCCGTACTGCTGCTGGTCCCCGTACTGCTGCTGGGCGTACGGGTCCGCGTAGCCCTGCTGCTGCGCGTACGGGTCGTAACCCTGCTGGGCGTACGGATCGGCGTACCCCTGCTGCTGCGCGTACGGGTCGTAACCCTGCTGGTCGCCGTACTGCTGCTGCCCGTACGGATCGGCCGCGTACGGCTCCGTGTACGGCTCCGCCTGCGCGGGCACCGGGACCGGCTCGGGCTCCGGCTCCGCCGGTTCCGCGGCCGTCGCCGCGGCGACCTCCGCCTCGGCGGCGGCGCGCAGCCGGCGGGCGCGGCGGCCGTCGCCCTCCATCGCCTGGGCGGGGATGACGAGTTCCTCGTCGGGCAGGTCGTCGTCGATCTCGCGGCGCCGGCCGGGCAGGGCGAGCACCAGGAGGACGACCGCGAGGAAGGCCTGCGACCACACCCACACGGTGTGGGTGAGCGGCGCGTCGTACGTGAGGTCGAGCCGGCCGCCATCGGCGGGGAGCTCGAAGCCCTGGGCCCAGCCGTCGACGGTGGTCTTCGTCAGGGCCTTGCCGTCGAGGGTGGCCGTCCAGCCGTCGTCGGCTCGGTCGGCGATGCGCAGGATCCGGCCGGCCGGGCCGGAGGGGATCTTCGTGTGCGCCTCGACGCGGTCGGAGGCGACCGGCATCGGCTCGACGGGCTCGTCGCCCCGGGCCGGCGGGACGATGGTGGCACGGGCGACCTGGCGGTCGACCCGCCACAGGGCGCTGCCGTCGAGCTGGCTGAGCCGGCTCAGGCCCGGGGTGGCGTCGAGGACGCGGCTCATCTGGCGCGGCGCGCCGTCGCGGACCAGGACGTAGCGGATCGCGAAGCCGCTGAGCTGGTCGGTCTGGTCGGCGCCGGAGCCGGCCACCAGGTGCGCGACGACCTTGTCGAGGCGCGGGTCGCCGCCGCCGGTGGTGGCGAGCTCGGCGTCGCCGAGGACCCCGCCGGAGCCGCGGACCAGGACGTACTGGACCTCGCCGGGCGAGGAGCCGCCGAGGACGAGGGTGCGGGGCTGGTCGCGGGTGCCGGACTCCTCGGCGACGAACGCCGGGACCTGCACGGGGTCGCGCCGGGTCAGCGGGCCGTCGGCGCCGCCGATCATCCAACCGGCGGCGGCGGCCAGCGGGCCGACCGCGGCGGCCAGCGCGACCAGGGCGGCGACGGGCTGGCGCCAGCCGAAGCCGTGGGCGGCGACGCGGGTACGGCCGCCCTCGGCGCCGATCATGCCGGCGGTGAGCAGGGCCGCGCCGTAGACGAGGGTGGCCGGGCCGGCCCAGCCGGAGGCGTTGGTGAGCGCGGCGAAGGCCAGGCCGGCGAGGGCGGTGGCCCAGGCGGTGCGGACGGCGAACTGCCGTTCCTCGCGCAGCAGACCGGCCAGGGCGGCGAGCACGATGCCGACCAGCAGCAGCCCGCCGACCGTGCCCGGGCCGCCGGGGCTGAGGGCCAGCAGGTCGAGCGCGGAGGCCGCGCCGGGGCCGAGGTCGAGGCCGGCCTCGCGCAGGAACGCGCCAGGGTCGGTCAGCAGGGTGAGCGACCAGGGGGCGAGGACCAGCAGCGGGGTGCCGACGGCGGCGAGGAAGCGCAGCCCGTACGCGGGCAGGTCGGAGCGGCGCAGCACGAGCACGGCCGCGCCGAGGACCACGGCGACCGGCCACACGACGGGCGTGAACGCCATGGTGAAGGTGAGCAGGAAGGCGTACGCCCAGGTGGCGCGCCAACTGCCGCGGTCGGGCCGGTTGAAGCCGTGGGCGGCGACGGCGGCGCGGGCGATCAGCGGGAGCACGATCGCGAGGACCGCGGTGCCGAGCCGGCCGGTGGCGAGCGCCCCGGTGACGGCGGGCAGGAAGGCGTACGCGACGGCACCCCAGGCGCGCAGCAGCCGGGACTCGACGAGCGAGCGGGAGGCGAAGTACGCGGTGAAGCCGGCGAGCGGGACCGAGCAGACGAGCAGCAGGGTCAGCGCGAAGCTGGTGGAGCCGAGGAACAGGGTGGAGAGCCCGGCGAGCACGGCGAGGTACGGCGGGGCGGTCTGGGTGCCGCCGGTGCCGAGGGGGTGCCAGACGTCCGCGTACCGGCCCCAGAGTTCGGCGACGGAGTCGGGGGCGGGCAGCAGGGCGCCGCCGGTGAGCGCGCCGCCGGCGTACAGGCCGCGGCAGGCGACGAGGGAGACGAGGAGCAGCAGGGCGAAGAGCACCGGGCCGGGCTTGCGGGCGATCTTCTTGAGCCGGGCGAACTGCTCGATCTCCATGTAGTCGGCGTCGTCGCCGCCGGGGCCGGACTCGACGACGCCGTGCCGGGAGCCGCCGGAATCGGCGTCGGAGCCGCCGAAGTCGGAGACGGCCTGTTCGACGGTGGCGCGGACGGTGGCGCCGGGCGCGGGGAAGAGCGGCTTGAGTTCGCTCGGGGCGACGGCCGGGTTCTTGCGGCGGCGGCGGGCGGCGAGGATCCGCTCGGGCCTCAGCAGCACGGCGAACAGGCCCATGACCTCGTCGACGGCCTGGCCGGGGACCTTGCCCACGAGGTAGGTGAGGGTGCGCAGCAGGGTGCCGACGACCAGCCGGAGCAGGACGTACGGCAGGGTGGCGCCACGGGTGTTGGCCAGCAGCGTGTAGACGGCGCCGGACTTGTCGACGCGGTGCGGGCTGGCCACGGAGCGGCCCGCGCAGTCGACGGTGCGGCGCTCGCGGGCGGACGCCTCGGCGTGCCGCAGGATCGCGTCGGGGGCGACGAGGACGCTGTGGCCGGCGGAGTGGGCGCGCCAGCACAGGTCGACGTCGTCGCGCATCAGCGGCAGCCGGCGGTCGAAGCCGCCGAGCTGCTCGAAGACGTCGCGCCGGATCAGCATGCCGGCGGAGGAGACGGACAGCACGGAGCGGACCTGGTCGTGCTGGCCCTGGTCCTGCTCGCGGCGGTCGAGGCCGGTCCAGCGGCGGCCGCTGCGGGCGATGGAGACACCGACCTCGAGCAGCTGCTTGCGGTCGTACCAGCCGCGCAGCTTGGCGCCGACGACGGCCGCGTACGCGTCGGCGTCGGCGACCCGCAGGAGCTCGGCGAGGGCGTCCGGGGCGGGGGCGGAGTCGTCGTGGAGCAGCCAGAGCCACTGCACCGGTTCGCCGTGCGGCAGTTCGGGCATGTCGTACGCGTCGTCGCGCCAGGTCCGGCTGACCGGGTCCCAGCCGCTGGGGCGCTTGAGGTACTCGAGCTCCTCGGGGCCGAGGACGGGCGCGGTGCGCGCGGCCTCCTCGACGGCGGCGCCGAAGCCGGTGCGGCGGGCGAGGTGGAGGACCCGGTCGTCGCCGAGCGCCTCGGTGAGCAGGCGGGCGGAGTCGTCGGCGCTGCCGGTGTCGGCGGCGATGACGTTCTGGACGGGTCGTTCCTGGGCGAGCAGCCCCGCGAGGACGTCGGGCAGCCAGCGTGCGCCGTCGTGGGAGACGAGCACGGCGGTGACGACGTGGCGCGGAAACTCGGGAGTTGCTGACATCGAGGTACGGGCCCTCCGGCACCGGGGGTCGCCCGCGGGGGGCGTGGGGAGCTCTCGGACGGAGGCCCACACTAACGGCTGCGGGGTGCCGGGTTCGCAGCCTGTGGACAAAGGGCTGTGGACAAAGGGCCGCGAAGGACGGGCAGTGGACGGCGGCCGCTGACGTGTGACGCGGACGTGGGGCGCGGACGGGGGGCGCGGACGGGGGGCGTTCACGAAAAGCGTCCGCCGCCCGTGCGCTGTGCACGGGCGGCGGACGGCAGTTCTCGCGTCGTGGCCTGGTCGGGGTCAGACGGCGGCCTTCTTCAGCCGGCGGCGTTCCCGTTCGGACAGACCGCCCCAGATGCCGAAGCGCTCGTCGTTCTGCAGGGCGTATTCGAGACATTCGGACCGGACCTCGCAGGCGAGGCAGACCTTCTTGGCCTCCCTGGTCGAGCCGCCCTTCTCGGGGAAGAAGGACTCGGGATCGGTCTGGGCGCACAGTGCGCGCTCCTGCCAGCCGAGTTCGTCGTCCGCGTCCTCGACCAGCAGTTCCTGGAACAACTCGGTCATGTGCGCCCCTCGTCCGTCATTTGCGTCCCCGTGCGTTGCCGTCGCCTTTCGGCCGAACGACACGAGTGAAATTACAAGTTCGTAGCTCCGCGCGAGTCAAGCCGAGATCTGCTATTGGGCCCGTATTCACTCTGCGGAACTAAGCCTATGCGGAAAGTGTTCAAATCGCCAAAAACCATGACACAACCTACGGCCTCGACGACGTCGCACCCTCTCGGACAGAGAGACGTCCCGGACGTGGATCATGTTGCGATCCAGCCACGGAAGCGATCCGGATCACAGTCCGATCACGGAGCCCCCGCCGCGTTTAAAGGGCACAACTGCTGCGCCATGTCTCCCACCCTCCGACTGCACAAACCTTTCTCCGGACGGAGTAACCGGATGAGGTGAAACATTACCGCCAAATCGGGCATTGGGTTGACAGTCGGGACGTCGCCCGCCACCTTTGATTCCATGCCAGCGACCACAGCGCACTCCGCGACCCACGCCCGTGGGTTCCGCAGCGCTGTCCAGGCGCGCTGTTGCTGTTGCTGTTCCAGCTGTTGATGCCGTAAGCGCTCCAGCGAACTCCCCGAGGCCGACGCCCCTCCCGCGTCGTCGCCCCTGCGTCACCCCGCACTCGCCTGCACTCCCCTGCACGTACTGCCGAGGAACCACCGCACCCATGAACAGCGACAGCGACCTTCAGATCGCCGGCGACATCCTTGAAGTCCCGCACCTGCTCCAGCCCGCCAAGGAGCACCCCACCACCGTGGCCGAGTTCGCCGGCCTCGCCCGCGAGCTCGCCGCCGACCGCGCGCAGTGGGCCCACCTCGTCGAGTACGACGCCACCACCCGCTGGTACCACCGGCTGCGCACGGGGCCCGGCTACGAGGTCTGGCTGCTCTCCTGGGTCCCCGGCCAGGGCAGCGGGCTGCACGACCACGGCCGCTCGTCCGGTCTGCTGACCGTCCTGGACGGCGAGCTGACGGAGCGTACGGAACGGGGCCGGCGGACCCTGACCCCCGGCGCACAGCAGGTCTTCGCGCCCGGCTACGTGCACGAGGTCGTCAACGACTCCCTCGAACCGGCCGTCAGCCTGCACGTGTACTACCCGGGCCTGACCGAGATGCCGATGCACGAGGCGACACATCAGGCCACGCACCAGGCGCAATGCGCCCCGGCTGCGGACGTGATCGTCTCCGCCTGACAAACTGCTCCGTATGCGCATTGTGGTTCTCGCCGGCGGCATCGGTGGCGCCCGCTTCCTGCGCGGTCTGCAGCAGGCCGCCCCGGACGCCGACATCACGGTCATCGGCAACACCGGTGACGACATCCATCTGTTCGGGCTGAAGGTCTGCCCCGACCTCGACACGGTGATGTACACCCTCGGCGGTGGCATCAACGAGGAGCAGGGCTGGGGGCGGACCGACGAGACCTTCCACGTCAAGGAGGAGCTCGCGGCGTACGGCGTGGGGCCGGAGTGGTTCGGCCTCGGCGACCGGGACTTCGCCACGCACATCGTCAGGACGCAGATGCTGGGCGCCGGCTACCCGCTCAGCGCCGTCACCGAGGCGCTGTGCGCGCGCTGGCAGCCGGGTGTGCGGCTGCTGCCGATGTCCGACGACCGGATCGAGACGCACGTCGCGATCGAGACCGACGGCGAGCGGCGGGCGGTGCACTTCCAGGAGTACTGGGTGAAGCTGCGCGCCTCCGTGGACGCGCTGGCGGTCGTGCCGGTCGGCGCGGAGCAGGCGAAGCCGGCGCCGGGCGTCCTGGAGGCGATCGCCGAGGCCGACGTGATCCTCTTCCCGCCGTCGAACCCCGTCGTGTCGATCGGCACGATCCTCGCCGTCCCGGGGATCCGCGAGGCGGTCGCCGCCGCGGGCGTGCCCGTGGTGGGCCTCTCGCCGATCGTGGGCGACGCGCCCGTGCGCGGGATGGCGGACAAGGTGCTGGCGGCGGTGGGCGTGGAGGCCACGGCGGCGGCGGTCGCGGAGCACTACGGCTCCGGGCTGCTCGACGGCTGGCTCGTCGACACCGTCGACGCGGGTGTGGTGGCGCAGGTGGAGGCGGCGGGGATCCGCTGCCGCGCGGTGCCGCTGATGATGACGGACGTCGAGGCGACGGCGGCGATGGCCCGCGAGGCGCTGGCACTGGCGGACGAGGTCCGCGGGTGACTGCGGAGCAGACGGCGCCGATGACTGCGGAGCAGACGGCATCGGTGGCCGTGCAGCCGGCGGCGCGGATGACGGTGGGGCAGGCGGGAGTGGCGGCGCGGCCGGCGCCCGTCGAGTACCGCGTCCGGGCGGTCGACGGGCTGCCCGAGGTGAAGCCGGGCGACGACCTGGCGAAGCTGATCGCCTCCGCGGCGCCGGATCTGGCGGACGGGGACGTCGTCCTCGTCACGTCCAAGATCGTCAGCAAGGCGGAGGGCCGGATCGTCGCCGCGGACGACCGCGAGAAGGCCATCGACGCCGAGACCGTGCGCGTGGTGGCGCGGCGCGGCGCGCTGCGGATCGTCGAGAACCGGCAGGGCCTGGTGATGGCCGCGGCCGGCGTGGACGCGTCCAACACCCCCGCCGGGACGGTGCTGTTGCTGCCCGAGGACCCGGACGGCTCGGCGCGCGGGATCCGGGAGGGACTGCGCGAGGCGCTCGGCGTGGACGTCGGCGTGGTCGTCACCGACACCTTCGGGCGGCCGTGGCGCACCGGGCTCACCGACGTGGCGATCGGCGCGGCGGGCGTGCGGGTCCTGGACGACCTGCGGGGCGGGACGGACGCGCACGGGAACCCGCTCAGCGCGACCGTGGTCGCCACCGCCGACGAACTGGCCGCCGCGGGCGACCTGGTGAAGGGCAAGGCGGCGGGGCGGCCGGTCGCGGTGGTCCGTGGCCTGCCGCACCTCGTGGGCGGCACGGAGGACACCCGCGCGCTGGTGCGGGGCGCGGCCGACGACATGTTCCGGCTGGGCACCTCGGAGGCCGTGCGGGAGGCCGTGACGCTGCGGCGGACGGTACGGGAGTTCACGGACGAGCCCGTCGACCCGGGGGCGGTGCGGCGGGCCGTCGCGGCCGCCGTCACCGCGCCGGCGCCGCACCACACGACGCCGTGGCGCTTCGTGCTGCTCGAGTCGGCGTCCTCGCGGACCCGGCTGCTCGACGCGATGCGGGACGCGTGGATCGCGGACCTGCGGCGGGACGGCAAGTCGGAGGAGTCGATCGCGAAGCGGGTGCGGCGCGGGGACGTGCTGCGGGGCGCGCCCTATCTCGCGGTGCCGTGCCTGGTGGCGGACGGTGCACACCACTACGGCGATCCGCGCCGCGACGCCGCGGAGCGCGAGATGTTCGTGGTCGCCGCGGGTGCGGGCGTGCAGAACTTCCTGGTGGCGCTGGCCGGCGAGCGGCTCGGCTCGGCGTGGGTGTCGTCCACGATGTTCTGCCGTGACGTCGTACGGGACGTCCTCGCGCTGCCCGCGGACTGGGACCCCATGGGCGCGGTCGCCATCGGGCATCCGTCGGCGGCGCCGAAGGAGCGGCCGGTGCGGCGGGCGGACACGTTCGTCGAGGTGCGGTAGGCCCGGTCCGGTCCGTCGCTCAGAGCCGGGCGATGTCGCCGGGGGTCATCCTCGGCGCCCGGCGGGGCGGGACGCGGCCGCTGAGCAGGATGAGCCGGGCGGCGCGGTGTCGCTGGCCCGCGTACGGGGCGAGGAGTTCGAGCATCGCGGCGTCGTCGGCGTCGCGGTCGCCGCCGAGCGCGTAGCCGACGATCCCCGGCAGGTGCAGGTCGCCGACGGTGACGGCGTCGGGGGCGCCGTTGCTGCGCTGGACCGTCTCGGCGGACGTCCAGGGGCCGATGCCGGGGATGAGTTCGAGCCGCTCCTGGGCCTTGTCCGGCTCCATGGCGGCGGCCTCCTCCAGGCGGTTCGCCACGCGGGCGGCGCGCAGGATCGTGGCGGCGCGCTTGTCGTCGACGCCGGCGCGGTGCCACTCCCAGGACGGGATCTGCCGCCAGGTCCGCGGATCGGGCATCACGTACATGCCGTCGGGGGCGGGGCCGGGCGCCGGTTCGCCGTGGCGGCGGACGAGCAGGCGCCAGGCGCGGTACGCCTCGTCCGTCGTGACCTTCTGCTCCAGGACCGACGGGATCAGCGACTCCATGACCAGCCCGGTCCGCGTCAGCCGCAGGCCGGCGCGGCGGCGGTGCGCGGCGGCGACGAGGCGGTGGCGGGGGACGAAGGCGGCGGGGTCGTCGTCCGCGCCGAGCAGCGCGGGCAGCCGGTCGAGCAGCCACTCGGCGCCGGCGCCCCAGGCGTCGGCGTGCGCGGCGCCGCCGTTGAGGCTCACGCGCAGCGTGCCCGGGCCGTCGGGCGTCCGGCTGGCCCGCCAGACGGAGCCGTCGGGGGTGGTCCGGAAGGTCGGGTCCGCGGGGCCGCGTCGCAGCGGCCCGAGGGTGAGCCCGAGATCGGTGACCTCGGGCAACACCCACTCCCTCGCCGCCGACCTGCCGGCGCGCGCGGCAGGCACGGGTACGTGACCGCCCCGGTAGGTGGCCCGGGTGGTGGGAGTACGGGGCACGAAACGACCGGCCATGCGTACGAGCGTAACGGGCGGCGGTGCCGCCTCTACTCGTCTGACGAGAAGCGGATGGCGTTGGGGGGGAGGGTGGTGTTGCACCAGACTCTGGCGCCGGTGTGGAGTTCGTTGTCGGGGCCTACGTGGGCGCCGTCGCCGACGACCGCGCCCGTCAGGAGGGTGCGGGCGCCGATGCGGGCGCCGGCGCCGACCAGGGAGTCCGTGATGACCGCGCCGGGCTCCACGACCGCGCCCGCCAGGATCGCGCTGCCGCTGATGCGCGCGCCGGCGCCCACGACCGCGTCCTCGCCGACGACCGTGCCGCCGGTGAGCTTGGCGTCCGGGGCGACGCGGGCGGACGGCAGGACCAGGCGGTCGCCGCAGCGGCCCGGGACCGCGGGGGACGGGGCGCGGCCCAGGACCAGGTCGGCGGAGCCGCGGACGAAGGCCTGCGGGGTGCCGAGGTCGAGCCAGTACGTGGAGTCGACCATGCCCTGCAGGTGCGCGCCCGAGGACAGCAGCCCGGGGAAGGTCTCGCGTTCGACGGAGACCGGTCGGCCCGCCGGGATCGTGTCGATGACCGAGCGCCGGAAGACGTACGCGCCGGCGTTGATCTGGTCGGTGACGATCTCCTCCGGCGTCTGCGGCTTCTCCAGGAACGCCGTGACGCGGCCGGTCTCGTCCGTCGGCACGAGCCCGAAGGCCCGCGGGTCCGCGACCCGCGTCAGGTGCAGCGACACGTCCGCGCCGGACGAGGCGTGCGTCGTGACCAGGGCGCGGATGTCCAGGCCGGTGAGGATGTCCCCGTTGAAGATCAGGACCGGGTCGTCGGGCCCCGAGTGCAGCCGCGACGCCACGTTGCGGATCGCTCCGCCGGTGCCGAGCGGCTCCTCCTCGGTCACGTACTCCAGGCTGAGCCCGAGTGCCGAGCCGTCGCCGAAGTAAGGCTCGAAGACCTCCGCCAGGTACGACGTGGCCATGACGACGTGGTCGACGCCGGCGGCCCGCGCGCGGGCCAGCTGGTGGGTGAGGAAGGGCACTCCCGCCGCCGGGATCATCGGCTTCGGCGTGTTCACCGTCAGCGGCCGCAACCGCGTTCCCTTGCCGCCGACGAGGAGGATCGCTTCTGTCACCAGTCGTCTCTGCTTCCTGCTCGTGCCGGTCACACCACCGTTCCTGCGATGTGACCGGTCAGTTTATGCAGATGATCGGACCGATGACCGAATGGGGTGTACGTGTATCAAGCACGCCCCTGATATTTCGCGGACGCGGTCCGGGTGGCGCCGAGCTTGCTGTACAGCCGGGCTCCGGGGCACGAGGTCAGGAAGCCGTCGCGGTGCCCGGAGATGACGTTGAGTTTGACCTTCTTGCCCTTCTTGTACCGGTTGCCCCCACCGGACGTCAGCGTCGTCTTCGCCTTCGGGTTGGCCCCGAAGAGCCCCAGCTTCCAGGCCGTCAGCCGCGCCACCGCGGTCGTCGCGGCCGCGGGCGGGCTGCTCGACCCGAAGGTGCCGAGAACGGCGATGCCCATGCTGTCGGTGTTGAAACCGCGGGTGTGCGCGCCCAGGACGGCCCGGGTCACTCCCCCGGCCCGGCCTTCGTAGATGTTTCCGCACTTGTCGACGGCGAAGTTGTAGCCGAAGTCCCGCCAGCCCATGCTCACGACGTGGTAGCGGTAGATACTGCGCAGGACGGAGGGGGCCTGCTTGCAGGTGTAGTTGTTGCCGGTCGCGCTGTGGTGCACGAAGGCCGCCTTGACCTTCTTCGTGTACACGAACTTCTTCTCGCGCAGCTTCTCGTTCGCGCCCCAGCCCTTGCGGGTGACGATCCGGGGCCGCGGCCCGATGTACGGCTTCGCCCGCAGCGCCGCCTCCTCCTGCTCGTACCGCGCTTCCTCCTGCGCGTACCGCGCCTCGGTCTGCCGCCGGGACAGCGCCGGGATCACCGTGCCCTCGGGCGCGGCGAAGGACAGCGACCGGAGCGGGCCGCCGGTGCTCGTCTCCGCCGCCGGGTCCGCGCCCGGGTCCACCAGCTCCAGCCGCAGCCCCTGGGGCAGCGGTTCGGCGCCCTCGGGCCGTACGCGGACCTCGACGCCGTCCGAGTCGCCCACCCACAGCGGGGCGGTCGCGCCGCGCACCGGGCCGGACGCGCGCTCCTGCACGCCGGGATCGGCTCCGTCGTCGCTGTGGGTCTCCATGTCCTGCCACGGCGACCAGGACGCGCCGCCGGCGGCGCGGGTCCGGACCTGGACGCTGCCGTGCAGCTCGGCCCCGGCGTCGTCCCAGACGACGCCGACCAGCGAGAACGGTCTGACGTCCTGTCGGGTCAGCCCCCGCACGGCGACGGAGCCGGCCGCGCGGCTGCTGCCCAGCACGTCGAGCGCGAGGGACTGGGTGCTCCCGGAGGCCGCATCCCCCGCCGCGACCTCCCCCGCCGCGCGGGAGGACGGGGAGGGCGAGGAGGACGAGGAGAGCGGGTCGGCAGGGGTCGGTCCTCCCGCGGCGCCGGCCGCGGGAGCGAGAGGAAGGACGAGGGCGGCCGTACACACGACGCCGATGGAGGTAGCAAGGTAGGCACGCATGCTGAGATCGTGCGGAGCGCCGCCCCGATCCGCGCGCCGGGATCCCGCCCGGAAACTGACGGCCCGTCGGTCCGACCGGAGGACCGCGTCACCGGTACGGCGGTGCCCCGCGGGCCCGTCCGCGTACCCTTGAGCGGGTGAACGCCACCGATCGCACCCCCGCCGACCTGCTGCGATCCGCGCTCGCCGCGGATCCCGCCCGCCCCTTGGTCACCTTCTACGACGACGCCACCGGTGAGCGCGTCGAATTGTCCGTGGCCACGTTCGCCAATTGGGTGGCGAAGACGGCCAATCTCCTCCAGGGCGAGCTCTCCGCCGAGCCGGGCGACCGGCTGGCGCTGCTGCTTCCGGCCCATTGGCAGACCGCCGTCTGGCTGCTCGCCTGCTCGTCCGTCGGCGTGACGGCCGAGCTCGGCGGCGACCCGGCCGGCGCGGACCTCGTGGTCGCCGGTCCGGACCGGCTCGACGAGGGCCTGGCCTGCTCCGGGGAGCGGATCGCGCTGTCCCTCGCCCCGCTGGGCCGCCGCTTCCCGGTCGCGCCGGCCGGGTACGCCGACTACGCGGTGGAGGTGCCGAGCCAGGGCGACCGGTTCGCCCCGTTCGTCCCGGTCGATCCGGACGCTCCGGCGCTGGCTGTGGCCGGCACGGAGCTGACGGGGGCCCAGCTCGTGGAGCGGGCGCGGGCCGACGCCAGGACGCTGGGCCTCACCCCCGGGGTGCGGGTGCTGACGGGCCGCCCGTACGACTCCTGGGAGGGCGTCTCGGCCGGGCTGTACGCGCCTCTGGCGGCCGGCGGCTCGGTCGTGCTCTGCCGCCACCTGGACCGGCTGGACGCGGACGGGCTCGCGAAGCGGGTGGACAGCGAGCGGGTCACACTCACCGTCGACTGACCGCCGCTGCGGCCGGCCCCGGCCGGCTCCGCCTTTCCGCCACCCGTCCGGCGCAGCGACGCGCCGAGCCCCCGGGCTCGCGCGTCAACGCCGGTACATGATCGGCTGGTACGCCCCTTGACCCCTCGACGGACGGGACCCGGACGTGACGGACAGCGCAGGCAGCCCGGCCCCGGACGGTCCGGCGGGCGACGGGGAGCCGGGCGGTCGCGGGCGCGGGCGGCGCTGGCTGCGGTGGACGGCCTTCGGCTGCTCGGTGGTCGTCCTGGGCGCGGCCGCCACGGGCTGGTGGCTGTACCGCAAGCTGGACGCGAACATCACCACCGACACCTCCGCAGAGGCGGAGCTGCGCCGCTACGAGAAGGAGCGCCCGAGGCCGGGGGCGCTGGGGGCGCAGAACATCCTGATGATCGGCTCGGACACCCGGGCCGGCAGCGGCAACCGCAAGTACGGCCGGGACAAGGGCACCCAGCGCTCGGACACCACGATCCTGCTGCATCTGTCGGAGGGGCGGTCCAGCGCGACGGCGATGTCGGTGCCGCGCGATCTGATGGTGCGGATCCCGAGTTGCCGCAAACCGGACGGAACGCGCACGCGTGAACAGTTCGCCCAGTTCAACTGGGCGTTCGAGTTCGGCGGCACGGCCTGCACCATCCGCACCCTGGAGAAGCTGACCGGGATCCGGATCGACCACCACATGGTGGTGGACTTCCGCGGCTTCAAGAGGATGGTCGACGCGGTGGACGGCGTGGAGGTCTGCCTGAAGGAGCCGGTGAACGACCCGGACGCGCACCTGAAGCTGCCGGCCGGCCGGCACACGCTCCGCGGCGAGCAGGCGCTGGGCTTCGTACGGGCCCGCAAGTCGCTGGGCAACGGCAGCGACACCGAACGCATGGACCGGCAGCAGCAGTTCCTCGGGGCGCTGGTCAACAAGGTGCAGAGCAACGGCGTCCTGCTCAACCCGACGAAGCTGTACCCGGTGCTGGACGCGGCGACCAAGGCGATCACCACCGATCCGGGCCTGGACTCGCTGCGGGACCTGTACGACCTGGCGCGCTCGATGCGCAGCGTGCCGACGGAGAAGGTGCAGTTCCTCACGGTGCCGAGGCGCCCGTATACATACGACGCGAACCGCGATGAATTGGTACAACCCGCGGCGAACCAACTCTTCAAGCGGCTGCGCGAGGACGAGCCCGTGGACGTCGCCCCGGACGACGAGGACGAGGGCGGACGGTACGAGTCGGACAGCCCGGAGCCCGAGCCGACCCCCACGTTCTCCGGCCGCAACGCCGCGGAGGGCGTGTGTTCATGACGTGACCGTCCGGTCACGCGCAGGCGAATTGGTAAAGCGCTGCTCAAACCACGTCCGGCAGGAAACGGTGTTTGCGCGAATTGCCCGCTTGTAAGGTGCGTGGAATTTGTCACGGACGTCGCCCCACGCTGAACTGGGCGGATAGTGTGACGCGATCCGGTGCCGCGACCACGTGGTCGCGCACTGACGAGGATCGAACGCATCGAGCGCCCGGGGGAGGCGCCGCGTCGCACCGACGGAGGACTCAAGCAACCGTGGACGCGCACAGCCGTGGACGGGCGGACGAGATCGACCCCGCCGACCAGTGGGTACTCAACCCGAGGACCGGCAACTACGAACTGCGACTGGACCGTTCCGCTGGGCAGTCGGCACCCGTATCCGGCAGGCGCGGCCCCACTCCCCCGAGCCCCAGAACCTCCGGCCGCGCCCCTGAGGACGGCCGCCGCTCCGGCGCGCCCGAGGCCCCGCCCGTCCCCGGCCAGCGCCGGCGCCGGGTCGCCGAGGGCCAGGGCCGCGACGGCGAGCCGCCGGCCGGGCGCCGCAAGCGCAAGACGGCGAAGTCCCGCAGGAAGAAGGCCCTGATGTGGACCGGCGGCGTGACGGCCTTCGTGGTCGTCGCGGGCGCCGTGGGCGCGTACGCGCTGTACGAGCACTTCAACGGGAACATCAAGACGGTCGACGTGGCCGGGGCGAGCGGCGGCGGGTTCAAGGAGGGCCAGGCCTTCAACATCCTGCTGATCGGCACGGACAAGCGCACCGGCTCCGGCAACGCCGGCTACGGCGACAAGAACAGCCCCGGGCACGCCGACACCACGATCCTGTTCCACGTCTCCGCGGACCGCACCAACGCGACGGCCATGTCGATCCCGCGCGACCTGAAGACCGACATCCCGGACTGCGAGACCAAGACCGCCGAGGGCACGAAGTCCATCCCCGGCGAGCGGGACGTCCGCTTCAACACCAGCCTCGGCCAGGCCGGCCGCGACCCCGGCTGCACCATGCGCACGGTCACCGAGCTGACCGGGCTGAGCGTGGACCACTTCATGATGGCCGACTTCAACGCCGTCAAGGAGATGACGACGGCCGTCGGCGGCGTGAAGGTCTGCCTGAAGAAGCCGGTCAAGGACAAGGACTCCAAGCTGAACCTGCCCGCCGGCGAGTCGGTGGTGGCGGGCGAGCAGGCCCTGGCGTTCGTACGCACCCGGCACAGCTTCGGCAACGAGAGCGACCTGGACCGGATCAAGGTCCAGCAGCAGTTCCTGAGTTCGATGATCCGTCAGATGAAGTCGGACGAGACGCTGACCAGCCCCACCAAGCTCTACGGGCTGGCCGAGGCGGCCACCAACGCGCTGACCGTCGACACCGGGATAGGGAGCATCTCCAAGCTCTCCGACCTGGCGAAGGAACTCACCCCGATCGACCCGAAGAACATCACCTTCGCCACGCTGCCGGTGATCGACAACCCGGCCGAGAAGATCAAGGCGACCGTCGTCCCGCACCCGGAGAAGGCGCAGCAGTTGTTCGCCCTGATGAAGGCCGACACCTCGCTCACCGCGGTGAAGAAGAAGGAACAGGACGCCAAGAACGCCCAGGCGAACGCCCAGGCCGCGCTCCTGAAGGGGCCCCGCGCGGAGGCCTCGAAGGTCCGGGTCGACGTCTACAACGGCAGCGGCATCACCGGCGCGGCCCAGAACACGATCAACTGGCTGCAGAACGACGCGGGCGTGTCCCGCTCCACGAACAAGAGCAACGCGCCGCAGAAGCAGGCCACGACGACGCTGGAGTACGCGCCGAACCAGGCCGACCAGGCACGGAAGCTGGCGGATCTGATGGGCCTGCCCGCGACGGCGCTCAAGCAGGGAACGCAGCAGGCCGGTGAAAGGGAACCGATGACCCTGATTCTCGGCTCTGACTTCAAGGGCGCGGGGGTGCCCCTCACCGGACCGGCCAAGGTGCCGGACATCGAGAAGGTAGAAGCCGACAAGAAGGTGTGCGCCGCGTGACCCGGAAATCCCGGGCCCACGGCCGCACCTGAGTATGCGAGGGGGGCCCAGGGGTGGGACAGAGCAGCGTGCGTGGGGAGGGGGCGCGAGAGCGCGTTCCGCGCGCCGGTGATCGTGGCTGGGACGACAGCCTGTACGAGGACGCGGGCACGATGGGCCTGCGCGTCCGGCCGGGCTCCGGCGACGGCGGCTCGGACGACGCCGGCGGTGGCACGAGCCACCGGCGCGGCGGGCCGCGCCGCCGTGCCAAGAAGTCCGGAAAGCGCAAGATAGTCAAATGGGTGGCGGCCACGGTGTCGCTGCTCATACTCGGCACGGCCGGCGCGGGTTACTGGTACTACGAGCACCTCAACGGCAACCTGCGCTCCGGCGGCCGCAGCGGCGGCGACAGCGGTGTGAAGAAGGCCCCACCGAACGCTCTGGGCAACACTCCGCTGAACATCCTGCTGATCGGCTCCGACAGCCGGGCGGACCCGAAGAACGTGGCGCTGGGCGGCGGCAAGAACCTGCGCGAGCAGAAGCCGCTCGCGGACGTGCAGATGCTGCTGCACATCTCGGCCGACCGGAAGAACGCCTCCGCCATCTCGATCCCGCGCGACACGATCGTCAAGATCCCGGAGTGCAAGGACGACAAGGGCCAAACCTACGCCGCCACCAGCAACCGGCCCATCAACGAGTCGCTGCAGCGCGGCGGTCCGGGCTGCACCCTGACCACGTGGGAGACCCTGACCGGCGTCTACGTCGACCACTGGATGATGATCGACTTCGCGGGTGTGGTCTCCATGGCGGACGAGGTCGGCGGCGTCCCGGTCTGCGTCGAGACGGGCGTCCACGACAAGCCGACCCGGCTGGTCCCCGGCGGCTCCGGGCTCCAGCTGCGGAAGGGCACCACCGACATCCAGGGCGAGCAGGCGCTCCAGTGGCTGCGGACCCGGCACGCCTGGGGCAACGACCAGGGGCGTGCCAAGGCCCAGCACATGTACATGAACGGCATGTTCGAGAAGCTGCAGAAGCAGAACGCCTGGTCCGACACCGGCCAGCTGCTCGGTCTCGCCGAGACGGCCACCAAGGCGCTCCAGGTCTCCGACGAACTCGCCTCGGTGAAGGCGCTGTTCGACCTCTCCATGCAGCTGAAGAACGTGAAGCTGAACCGGATGACGACGGCCACGGTCCCGACGGTCGCGTACCGGTTCGACGACGACCGGCTCGAGATGGTGCCGAGCTCCGCGGACAAGATCTTCCGGATGATCCGCGAGGACGTCGCCATGGACAAGAACGGCGACCCGAAGGACGCCAAGCCGTCCACGAAGCCGTCCACGAAGCCGGGCCCGCCGGCGGCGGCTCCGGGCTCGCTCGGCGTCACGGTGATCAACGGCACCGGCTCCGAGACCCAGGCCCCGGTCGGCGGCCGGGCCCGCAGCGTGTCCGACACCCTGAAGGGCAAGGGCTTCACGCGGGCGAACTCCTCGCAGGGGGCCGAGCCGCGCAAGGACAGCGTGGTCAAGTACCCGAAGAGCGAGGGCGAGCAGGGCAAGGCCGACGCGGTGTCGGTCGCCACGGCGCTCGGCATGCCGGCGACGGCGGTCCGGGCCGACGCCACCGTCGACGGGATCACCGTCGTCGTCGGCGGCGACTGGCGCGAGGGCGCCGTGTACAAGCCGGCGAAGACGGAGGCCGGCGATCTGCCGGACGGCTCGGACGTGGTCCGGGCGGACGAGAAGCACTGCATGCCGGTGTACGGGCCCTACCGCTGGGACGGGAAGAGCTGACCCGACGGCACACAAGGAGAGGCCGCCCGGTGCGTGACGCACCGGGCGGCCTCTTCCTCTTGCTTCTCGCCTCTTGCTTCTCGCCTCTTGCCTCTTGCCCGTCAGACCTGCGCGGTCTTCACCGCCGGGCGGCGGCTCGCGATGACCTTCTTCGCCAGGGAGCGGGGGCTGGTGAGGAAACCGAAGCCCCAGGACATGTGCATGGTGGCCAGCGCCACCGGGATCTGCAGCCGGGCCTTCAGCGGCAGGCCCTTGCCGGCCGGGAGCGAGCCCACGGTGATCGCGGCGAGGTAGCCGGCCGGGATCACGAAGCCGAGCGGGCTGAGCGTGACGCCCGCCACGAGACCGGCCGCTATGGCGCAGACCGCGGTCGGCGGGGCCAGGTAGCGCAGGTTGATGGAGCCCTGGTGGTAGCGGGCCACCACGTGCCGCCAGCGGCCGTAGTCCTTGTACTGCTTCGCCAGCGCGCGCACGCTGGGCCGCGGCCGGTACTGGACGCGCAGCTCGGGCGAGAACCAGATCAGTCCGCCGGCCTCGCGGATCCGGAAGTTCAGCTCCCAGTCCTGGGCGCGGATGAACTCCTCGTTGTAGCCGCCCTGCTGCTCCAGGGCCTCGCGCCGGAAGACGCCGAGGTACACCGTCTCGGCCGGGCCGGCGGCGCCGCCGGTGTGGAAGGCCGCGTTGCCCACGCCGACCTTCGACGTCATGGCGGCGGCGACGGCGTGCTCCCAGTCGTTCTCGCCCTCGGCGTGCATGATGCCGCCGACGTTCTGCGCGCCGGTCTCCTCCAGGAGCCGCACGGCGGTGGCGATGTAGTCGGGCGACAGCATGCCGTGACCGTCCACGCGCACCACGATCGGGTGACGGGACGCCTTGATCGCCGCGTTCAGAGCGGCGGGCGTCCGGCCCGTGGGGTTGGGCACGGTGTGGACCCGCTTGCGGTGGTCGGACTCGGTCTCGCGGACGAGTTCGGCGGCGATCTCGTCGGTGCGGTCCGTGGACGGCCCGAGCGCGATCACCACCTCCATCTCGCCGTCGTACTCCTGCTGGAGGATGTGACGGACCGAGTCGCGCAGGTGCCGCTCCTCGTTGAGGACCGGCATGATCACGGAGACGGGGGGCATGGCGTTCATCGTCGGCCACGTTACCGCGAATGGGGGACATGGTCGCGCGCCGCGGGGTCCGGGCCCGCTGCCGCTGATCGTATGGACCTACGGTTCTGTCGGTCTCCCTCACCCACCGGAGGTGTCCCCGGTGCCCACACCGCCCCGCGCGCCCCGTCCCCGGCCGGCCGGCCGCCGTCCCGCCCCGGCCCGCCGCGTCGGACGGGAAGAGCGGCCCCGCTGGGGGATGCGGTTGGCGACCACGCTGTCGGTGCTGGTGCTGGGGGCGGGCGGGATCGGGCACGTCCTGATGACGGGCCTGGACACCGGGATCGACCGGATCGACCCGTTCAAGGACATGAAGAACCGCCCACAGGCCGGGCACGGGATGAACGTCCTGCTCGTCGGCACCGACAGCCGGGAGAAGATCACCAAGGCGGAGAAGGAGAAGTACAGGCTGGGCGGGGCGCCGTGCCGCTGCACCGACACGGTGATGCTGGTGCACCTCTCCGAGGACCGGGAGCGGGCCAGTGTGGTGAGCCTGCCGCGGGACTCGTACGCGGAGATGCCCGAGCACGTCGACGCGACCACCGGCCGGCACCACGACGCGCACCCGGTGAAGCTGAACGCCGCGTACGCGGAGGGCGGGCCGGCGCTGACCGTGCGCACGGTCGAGAACATGACCGGGGTCAAGATCGACCACTATCTGGAGATCGACTTCACCAGCTTCATGCGGACGGTCGACGCGGTCGGCGGAGTGGAGATCTGCACCGCGAAGCCGATGAAGGACACGTACACGGGCCTGGCCATGCCCGCGGGCCGGCACCGGCTCAGCGGCGGGCAGGCGCTGCAGTACGTGCGCTCCCGGCACGTCGACGGGGCGGCGGACCTGGGCCGGATGCAGCGCCAGCAGCGGTTCCTGGCGGCGCTGATCCACCGGATCACCGGCAGCGGGGTGCTGCTGAACCCGGTGCGGTTCCGCGAGGTCGCCACGACCGTGCTCGGCTCGGTCCGGGCCGACCAGGGCTTCGGCGCGGACCGGATGCTGGCCCTGGCGAAGGCGATGCGGGGCTTCGGACCGGCGTCGTCGGAGTTCGTCTCGGTGCCGGTGGGGGATGTGAGCTTCCCGGTGAAGGGGATCGGCTCGACGGTGAAGTGGGACGCGAAGAAGGCCCGCAAGCTGTTCCGGGCGCTGCGGGAGGACAAGCCGCTCGCCCCGCACCGGGGGCCGGCGCTGAAGCGGGTCGTGGTGGACGTGCCGCCGCGGGAGATCCGGGTGCAGGTCTACAACGGGACCCGCACGGACGGGCTCGGCCGCAAGGTCGACGCGGCCCTGCGCGGCACCGGCTTCGACACCACCGGGGCCCCGCTGAACGGCACGGGGCCGGTGGTGCGGCGCACCCTCGTGACGTACGACCCCCGCTGGGACCGCTCGGCGAAGTCCCTGGCGGCGGCGCTGCCGGGGTGCGAGCTGAAGGCGGTGCCGGGGCAGGGGCGGACCCTGCGGGTCACCGCGGGGGCGGACTACAGGGGCGTGACCCCGGTCCGGCCGGAGCAGACGCAGAGCGGCGAGTTCGATGCGGTGACCGGGGACCAGGTGGTCTGCGGGTAGCCGGGCCGCGGGCCCGGCCGGTGGGGCCTCCGGCCCCGGGGTCAGTCGTCGTAGCCCTCGGCGGCGCGGCGTTCGCGGAGTTCCTTGATGGCGCGGCGGCGGGCCAGGCGGTGGGTGCGGCGGATCTGGGCCTCCTGGTAGCGGCGCTTGTCCCGCTCGGTCTCCGGGACCACCGGCGGCACCGGCCGCGGCTTGCCGTCCGCGTCGACGGCGGCGAAGACCAGGTAGGCGGAACCCACCTGCTGGGCCGGCGTGGACTCGTTCCAGCGCTCGGCGAGGACCCGGACGCCGACCTCCATGGAGGACCGTCCGGTCCAGTTGACCTGCGCCTTCACATGCACCAGGTCGCCGACGCGGACCGGCTCCAGGAAGACCATCTCGTCCATGGAGGCGGTCACGGCGGGACCGCCGGAGTGACGGCCGGCGACGGCCCCGGCGGCGTCGTCGACCAGCTTCATGATCACGCCACCGTGCACCGTCCCCAGGAGGTTGGTGTCGTGGGCGGTCATGATGTGGCTGAGCGTGGTCCGCGACGCGGAGGTGGGCTTGCCCGGGATATCGCCCTGATCTGTCATGCCGTCCACCTTATGCCGAGCTTTGCCGGGTGCTTCGGCGCGGTCACCTTTGCATCAGCTTGGCAACAGGGCCGGTGCGATTGTCCACCCGGCCTGTCGGCGCCGCCGGGGCGGACGGCACACTGTTCCGCATGAATGACTGGCAAGGCGGTTACGGCCACGGCAGCACGGGCGACGAGCCGGAGGGCCCGCGTGCGATGCGTCACGTGCGCGCGCAACGGCAGCGCCCGCCCGCCCCGCAGCAGCCCCACGGCCAGGGATACGACCAGGGCGGCCAGGGCTACCAGCCGAACTACACCCAGGCGCAGAACACCGGATACGACTCCGGGTACAACACCGGGCAGGTCTACGGCGGCCCCCAGGGCGGCGGCCGCGGCACGGTCCCGCCGCCGCGCGACCCGTACGACGACGGCTACGGCCCCGCCGCCCCCGACTGGCGCCGGCGGATCAAGGTCGGCTCGATCGTGGCGCTCGTCGTGGTGCTGGGATGGGCCGGCGGCACGTACGCCTGGGCCAGCTCCAAGCTGCGCGGCGAGGTCGACCTCGCCAAGGTCATCGAGCGCCCCGCGGAGGGCGACTGCACCACGTACCTGATCGTCGGCTCGGACAGCCGCGAGGGCATGACCGCCGAGGAGAAGAAGAAGCTGCACACCGGCTCCGCCGAGGGCAAGCGGACCGACTCCATGATGATCCTCGCCGCCTGCTCCAGCGGGAACACGATGGTCTCGCTGCCGCGTGACTCGTGGGTGACGATCCCCTCCTTCGTCGGCTCCGAGTCCGGCAAGACGTACAAGGCACGCGGCGGCTCCAAGCTGAACGCGGCGTACGCCATGGACGGGCCCGAGCTGCTGGTGCGCACCGTCGAGTTCAACACCGGGCTGCGCATCGACCACTACGCCGAGATCGGCTTCGCCGGCTTCGCGAACATCGTCGACGCGCTCGGCGGTGTCGAGATGAACATCGAGAAGGGCTTCAAGGACAAGAACTCCGGCGCGAACTTCCAGGCCGGCACGCAGACCCTCAACGGCGAGCAGGCCCTGGCGTTCGTCCGCACCCGGTACGCCTTCGCCGAGTCGGACCTGGCGCGCACGAAGAACCAGCAGAAGTTCCTCTCCGCGCTCGCCAACCAGGCGGCGACGCCCGGCACGATCGTCAACCCGTTCAAGCTCTACCCGACGCTGGGCGCGGGCCTGGACACGCTGATCGTGGACAAGGACATGTCGCTGTACGACCTGGGCAAGATGTTCTTCGCCATGAAGGGCATCAGCGGCGGCAACGGCAAGTCCATGAACATCCCGATCTCCGGCAGCGCGCCGCAGGGCTCGCTGAAGTGGGACATGCCGAAGGTGAAGCAGCTGGTCGGCCAGATCCAGAACGACGAGCCGGTGACGGTCACGTCGAACCGCTGATGACCGGCGGGGCTGATGACCGGCGGGCTGATGACCGGCGAGTAGCGGCCTAGCCTGGTGGGAGGGGCTCCCAACGAGGTGGTGTGCCATGACGGACGACAGCAAGTTCTGGCAGTCCGGCAGCTGGCGGGTCTCCGAAGGCAAGGAGGACGAGTTCGTCGAACGGTGGACGGCCTTCCTGACCTGGACCAAGAAGGAAAACGACGGCTTCCTGTTCGCCCGGCTCATCCGTGACACGGCCGCACAGGGCCACTTCGTCTCCTTCGCGTCCTGGCGCGATGCGGAGTCGATCGCCGCGTGGAAGAGCAGGCCCGAGTTCGGCGAGCACTTCGGCGCCTGCAAGGCCCTGTGCGACGAGATGCAGGCGAGCGGCTACGTCCTGGCGGTGTCCGTCTAGCGCCCCCCGTCCTGCACGGGGGGGTGCTCAGCTCCCGAACGGGTTCGCGTGCCCCGGCAGCTGCTGGCCGGGGCGCAGGAACCGCTGCCTTCCGTGCTCGTCGCGGACCGCGGCGAACCCGGCGGCGGTCAGCCGCTCGGTGATCTTCCGGCGCCGTATGTCACCGATCCTGAAAGCGAACAGCAGGAATCCGGACATGAGCGCGCCGCCGATCAGGGCGCCGAGGTAGAACCCGGAGATCAGCAGCATCAGCACCACGACACCCATGCCGCCCCAGGCGATCCGCTTCTGCCCCGCGGTCGCGGCATCGGCCATCGCGTCGAAACCTATGCGGTCCTTGAGGTGCGCCACCGCCTGCTCCGTCTCGGGGAGCGGCTTGAGGGTGCCCGGCCGCAGCCCGGGGACCGGACCGCCCTGGCCGGCCTGCGGAAAGGCGGCGATGGTGGCCGCCTCGCGCGCGCGTGCCTCGGGGCGAGGGTCGCGGTACATGACCACGGCCAGGGTCGAATCGTTCTGTCCCACGCGCCCCGGACGCCAGGCCTCGCCGTACTCGAAGCCGTACTGCTCCACGACCGCGGCCTGCACGGCGAGCCTCCCGGCCCTGCCCATCCCGTCCTGCAGCTCGACGACGTCCTGAGTGGCGATCTGCCGCAGCAGACCCGACACCGTGGAATCGACACTCATGACTGTCCCGCCCCTTGTTCACGCGATATGGCGCGGGGAGTGTAACCAAGGGGCGGGTCCGGGACGGAGGGCACCCCTCCACTTACCTCAGGCGCCCGGTAGCAGACTCTCGGCCTTTTCCCGGATCTCGGGGCGCAGCGAGGTGTCTGCGGCAAGGCGGGTCAGGACCTCACGGCTGTACGGGTGCTCGTACATGACGCCCAGCATGTACAACGCCTTCTCCGCGGCGGCATCGCGCTCCACGTACCGCTGGGCGAGGTCCATGGCCCACGGCGTGACCTCGTCCGGCCTGCGGTAGCCGAGGGACCCGAGGTGGTGGAACGCCCCGGCGGCGATCTCCGCCCGGATCCGCGTGACCTGTCGCTCGACGAAGTCGTCGGCGCTCACGTCGAGCCCCAGCAGCTCGCACTCGCCCCGCAGCTCGACCATCCGCTCCTGGGTGACCTGGCTCGGGTGCGGCATCAGGTCCCCCTCCACGATGCGGATGTCGAGCCATTCCGGGCGCTCGGCGTAGTCCACCTCATCGTCCCCGTCCTTGCTGTGCCATTCGGCCGGCGGTTCCGGCCAGGCCAGCCGCTCGGCGGGCAGCAGTGCCTCCAGGACCCGCCGCAGGAGGCCGGTGTCGTCCGTCCATTCGATGCCGCCGCCGTGCGCGGAGACGGGCAGCTCCCGCACCCCCGCGGGCAGCAGGGGTTCCTCACCCTCGACGGCCTCCCGGGAGCGGGCTCGGTTGTCGTCACGGCGCAGCCAGATCAGCCACTCGCGCGCCCTGGCCCTGACGTACTCGTCCACCGACGGGTCACGCACCAACCGCAGCAGGACCTCTTCGCCGACCGGACGACCGAGCGTGTGCAGGAAGCCCACCGCCTCGTACTCCAGGAATCGGGCGTACACGCAGCGCTCCGCCAGCTCTGCGGCCTCGGCCTGCTCGGCAGAGCCCAGGCCGCCGGCTTCCAGGCGCTTCTCGAGAGACCACCACACTTCATAAGTGGAGGCGGACAACCGCTCCCGCTCCCGATGGCTCTCGAACTTCCGACGGTACTCCTGCGGGAGCGCCAGGTCCGGCTCACGCAGGAACCGCTCGTACAGGTCCTGCATCCCGTCCGTCCACCCGTACCCGAGCGGCGGCACGGCGGCGAGCGCCGCTGCCACCACGTCGAGGTCGGAACGTGCGCTTGTCACTTCACATCCAGGTATGCCATGGCCGCCGCCGGGTCCTCCGGGCCCAAAGTCGATCAGGCGTGGGCTCTCAAGGGCCCACGCCGACAGACCGGTTCGCCGACGGGCCGCCGCGCTACGGGAGGTTGCGGGCCATGACGATGCGCTGGACCTGGTTGGTGCCCTCGTAGATCTGGGTGATCTTGGCGTCGCGCATCATGCGCTCGACGGG
>NZ_JBICVX010000026.1:0-58787 GCF_043199435.1 Streptomyces sp. NPDC048604 | reverse complement strand
ATTCGCTTCGCGAATTCTGTAACCCGCTTCGCGGGTTTCTTGATTGCCTCCTTCGGAGGCAATCCCCGGATTTCCGCTGCGCTCCAATCCGGGAGTGAATCAACTCCCGCTTCGCGGGAGTTGGGGGCGTTCGCTGCGCTCTCGCCTACCCGGCTCCGCCGGAGCGGCTAGGGGATGCGGGGTGTCTGGGCTGGTGGGAGGTTTGAATTAATGCGGCCGAAGGTAGGGCCGGCCTGTGCCGAAACGAGAGTGACGGGCCGTCGCCTGACGGGGTGTCGGCCTCGCCGTGCCGATGGCTCCGCCATGCTCCCACTCGGCTTCGAAACCTGCCGCTCACGTTCGCTGATGCCCCGTCACCCTAGCGAACGGCCGCGCGTCGGAGCTAGGTTCACCAAGTATCAGTCTCCGGGGCGAGCCTGTAGCGAGAGTGATGCATCACTGTGTCTGCCTGTGTAGAGTCTGGGATCAGACGCCACCACTCCTGGCCTCTCGATCACCTCATTTCTGATTGCTGGCATTCCACGAAAGGGAGAAAGCGGGAATGGCCGTGAAACTGCGTGAACACCAGATTGAGGCCGTGGACGCCATTGTTCGTGGTCTCGATGTTCCGCCAGGCGGTATTCCATTCGATGGCCTGCGGGGGCAGGTGCACGCCGCGTGCGGAACGGGAAAGACCATCATTGCGGCGGCGGCCGCGAAGCGGATTGTTCCGAGGGGCCGCGTTCTCGTTCTGGTGCCGACGCTGGATCTCCTGGCGCAGACGGTGAAGGCGTGGCATGACGCGGGGCACAGGGGGCCGGCGGTTGCGGTGTGCTCGCTCCAGGACGATCCGGAGCTGTGGAGCGTGCGGGTCCGTGCCACGACGAACCCGGTGCAGCTGGCTTTGTGGCATGGTGCGGGGCCGGTGACCATCTTCGCCACCTACGCGTCTCTGCCCGTCCTGGCGGAGGCGTTCGCCGGCGCCTACGGGCAGCAGCTGGCCCCGGTGGACCTGGCGGTGGTCGATGAGGCGCACCGGACGTCCGGGTCGATGGGTAAGGCGTGGGCGGGCATCCACGACCAGAGCGTTGTCCCGGCGTTCCGGCGGCTGTATCTGACGGCGACGCCGCGGATCTGGCAGGAGCGGCCGGCGCACTGGGAGGTCGCGGAGGGGGTGCGTGACGCGCTGCCGCGTGAGATGGCGGCTTCGATGGATGACGAGGCGGTGTTCGGGCCCGTTCTGTACAAGCTCTCGCTCGCGTCGGCGGTGTCGCGCGGGTTGCTTGCGCGGTACCAGATCATCGTCCTGGAGCTGAAGGATCCGGTGGTCACGCCGGAGCGGCTGAGGGGCGAGGACCGGCACTCCGAGGAGGTCCGCGGGGAGCGCCTCGGGGCGCTCCAGGCCGCGCTCCTGCACACGATGGCGCAGCACGACCTGTCGACGTGCATCACCTTCCACCACCGGACGATGGAGGCACAGGCGTACGCGGAGGGGCTTCAGCGGGTCGCGGCGAAGCTGCACGCCGACCGGCCCGAGGCATACCCCGAGCGCGTCTGGGCGGACTGGCTGTGCGGCGAGCACGTCCCGGAGCGCCGGCGGGAGGTCCTGGGCGGCTTCGGTACGACGGCACGGCGGGCAGTGCTTTCGAATTGTCGTATTTTGGGGGAAGGTGTCGATATTCGGGCGGTGGACAGTGTTGCCCTTTTGGACCCCAAGGGTGCGCCGCATGACATCGTCCAGGCCATCGGACGGGCTCTCCGTCAAAAGCCGGGAGAGGGAAAACTTGCCTCATTGATCGTGCCGGTGTTCCTTCAGCCCGGGGAACAACCGGAGGACATGTTCACCTCGGGGTCGTACCGGCCCTTGGTGAAGGTATTGGAGGGTCTGCGGGCTCACGATGAAGAGGCCGTGGAATTGCTGGCGGTCCCGCAGGAGCCTCAGAAGGGCGTCGCGCAGCCGTCCGAGTACATCGGCCCTCCGCCCGAGGAAGGCGAGGACGAGCACCGTCTGCTGCTTCGTTTCGCCGCCCCCCGGGACCCGGTGATGGTCGCGGACTGGGTGTCCTTCAACGTGATCGACACCGAGCGGCAGGACTGGGCGCGCGGCTGGGCGAAGCTGAAGGCGTTCACGGAGCGTGAGGGGCACGCGCGGGTGCCGTACGAGCACAAGGAGGGTGCGTTCCCGCTCGGGAGCTGGGTCGCCGAGCAGCGACGGGCGTTCGGGGCGGGGCAGATGACCGGTGCGCGCGCGGGCCGGCTGGAGAAGCTGGGCATGGTCTGGAGCGTGGCGGACGAGCGGTTCCAGGAGAACCTGGCCGCGGCCCGGGTGTACTACGAGGAACACTGGACGCTGTGCGCCCCGCGGACGGCCTCCGCGCTGGACAAGCCGATCGGGCAGTGGCTCGCGAACCTGCGCCGCCCCGGCGCCCTGGACGGCAAGCCGGAATGGGAGGCGGCGCTGCGGGAGATCGACGACGACTGGAACCCGTCATGGCCGGCCCAGTGGCAGCGGCACTACGCCGTGGTCCGGGAAATGCTCGCGGAAGAGACGATCCTCGCGTACGTCGAACCCGGCGTCACCGTGCACGGCATGGACATCGGCAAGTGGCTCACCCGGCAACGCAAGCCCGAGGTCTGGGCGGCGCTGGCGGAGGGTCAGCGTGGGCGTCTGGAGGCCATCGGCGTCCTCCCCCACGCCCCGGAGCCCGGGGCGCCCGCGGAGCCGTCCACAGCCCCTTCGAGCGCCTTCAAGCGAGGCATTACGGCCCTGGCGCAGTACAAGGCCCGCACGGGCACACTGACCGTCCCCAGGACCCACGTCGAACGGCTCGACGACGGCACCGAGGTCAAACTCGGCGTGTTCCTGAGCAACAGCAAGACCCGGCGGGCCAAGCTCAGCCCCGACAAGCTCGCCACCTTGGCTGGCCTCGGACTCGACTGGGCCTGACCTCGAGAACGACGGAGCCCGCCCCGAGCAGGCGGGAGCTCATGCCTTCCTCCAGGATCCTTGAGGGTCTCGCTCAGGCATGTTGCTGGGGAGTCCCAGCTTCCCGCTGGCTGCCATGGCCAGCCAGTTCGCCCATCGGTCGATGAACTCGTCCAGTTCACCAATCGCAAGGGGCGTGAAGGGCCAGGCCGCCTGGTGCGTGAGCGGGCGAGGGCCGAGCGCGTCGCGGGCTTCATAGTGGGGGTTGAGAGCGAACGGGTCCATCGCTGACATCACTGAGCTCTGCGGCTTAAAGAAAGCGGTCTCGAACCACTGGTACTGCTCGGTCGTCTTGGCGTCGGCGTACCAAAGGGAGTGGCTACGCCCCTCGTAGCCGATCGAGTTCGGCGGGATCTTGAGTCGGATGACCGCGTGAGCGATCACGTCGAACGGTTGCGTCCTCCCGGTGTTCCAGACGCTGGGGTCGGTCTCCTTGACGCCGGTGAAGGTGAGCTGGGCGTTGGCCAGCCGGACGGTCCAGCCTCCCTGGTTGCCCATGCGTACCTGGGCTGTGGAGACGATGTTCGTGATCGTCGTCAGGAGCTGTTCCGAGATGAGGCTGAGCGATGTGCGGGCGGCTTCCAGGAGGTCCCGGCGCCGCTCGGCTTCGGTGGCTTCCGCTGACGCCTGGCGGTCGGCTTCGGCGCGGCGTGCGGCTTCGGCCCGGTTCGCCTCGGCCAATGCGGCCAGCCCACCCGACAAGGACGCGGTAGGGATGCGGCTCAGTCGCTCCAGCACGTTGCCAGCCGCGGGGCGGCCTTGAGGAGCACGGTAGAGGCATTCGGTGATCAGCGCGGCCAGGAGAGCCGGTGCGGTGGTCAGCGGTGGTGGGGTTCCGTGCAGGTGCTGGTCCCGGTAGTCGTGCTCATACGGTCCGGTGAAGGGCGTGGTGGCCTCCAAGAGTTCGTAGGCGAGGACACCCAGGGCGTAAATGTCGCTCGCACTTGTGGCCCGATCGTTCTTCCAGCGCTCCGGTGCCATGTAGGCAAGGGTGCCGGCGAACTTGTAGGTCTGCTGGGCGGTGGCTGCTTCGGCGTAGCGGGCGATGCCGAAGTCGGCCAGGCACCAGCGGCCGTCAAGGAGCAGGACGTTCTCCGGCTTGAGGTCACGGTGCACGACCTGGCCGTCGAGGTCGGTCAGGCTCTCGGCGATGTCCGTCAGGACGCGTACGGCCTCGGCCAGGGGGAGGGTTCCGTGCTGCTGCAGGTGTGCCCGTAGGGACTTCTCCGCGCGTGGCATGACGAGTACCCAGTGGTCCTCGTGCTCGCCGTTGTCGAGGATCGGAACCACGTTGCGCACGCCGTCGAGTTTGGTGAACAGCAGCTCCCGTTCGGCACCGGGCCGCTTCGGAATGAGCTTCACGGCGGCGGGCGAGCCGTCGGCGTCCCGCGCCGCGTAGACGGCACCGAAGCCACCCTCACCGATGGGCTCGCCGACGATCCACTCACGGCCCGATTCCAGTCGCATCAGCACGCACCTCGCCATCTTCAACCGCTATGTCTGGATCATCATGCCGGAGCACTCCGGCACCCAATCCGAGTTCACTCCGTCCTGGAAGCGCCGTCCTGCTCCCAGAGACCGGTGATCAGGCAGCAGCATTCACAGCGGCGTTCTGCTGGTCCGCCTCGGCAGCGATCTCCCCGACGATCGCCTCCAACTGCTGACTCGCTCGAGCCATGCGCAGGGGGTTGCTCTGCCAGCCTCGCGAGCCGAAGACCTCCCATACGGGCGTGGTGAGTTCCGTCAGGCGCTGCGCCTTCCTGTCGTCCGACCGCTCGGAAATCATGACCGCACGGGCGTGGGACACGTACAGGGCGATGAGTCCGCGCAGGTGCTCCGTGGGCCAGGTCGGCGCGTAGGTCTCCAGGTTGTCGACCATCCACGCCGTCCCTTCGTCGAGCTGATTCACCCATCGGGCTCGCTCAGCCGTGATCCGCTCGCGCATCACAGCAGTGCACGCCGGGTCGCTGGCGGCCGGCTCCGCGAACGCCTGCAATCGGGCTGCGGCCGAGACGATCCTGAGCATCGTCGCCAGGAACTTGTCCCGGGCCTGGTGGGCGTCCATGATCCGGCGCTTCCTCGCTTCCAGCCGGGGCATCACCAGCCACCCCGTTCCCACCGTGGTGACCAACGCCGTGGCCAGCGCGATCAGGATCGTCTCCAGCACCCCAGGTCCCGTAGGCACTGATCCTCCGCTCTTCCCGCGCCCCATCAGCGCACCGTGCAGCATGGCAGGGTGCGGGCACCGAGGCGCTACGTATTGCTGGCCCCCGGTTCGGTCGACCGGCCGGCGTCGTCGACCGGTACCGGGACGCCCTGGTCGAGGTGATCGAAGCTAAGTCCGAACACCGCGTCCTGATGCCCGCCGCCGAGGCTCCCAAGGCGGGCGGCCGTGTCGTCGACCCCATGGCGGCGCTGGAACAGTCCGTACAGGCCGCACGCGAGCGCCGCGGCGAGACGGCCGGCGACGCGACACTCCCGGAACGCGATCTGCTGCTCTCGTTCTACTTCAAGGCCATCCAGGCAATGACCGCTGTGAGGGTCGTGGCGATGGTGCCTCCGGCGGTCCAGAGCACGGAAGTTCGGTGCCAGAAGGGCTGCGGCGTCACAGGCTGCGCAGGCGGGACGGGATCATTGATGTTCGCGCTCGCCGTTCCGCCGTTGTCCGCGAGTGCTTTGGGTGCGTTGATGTTCACGGTGGCGTTGTCGCCTGCAGTGATATTGAAAGCTCTCTCGGCAGCATCGCCGATCTGGGAGGGGTTGGGGTCCTGCTGGCCAGGGGGCATAGCGGCTCTCACTTCCGCGACGAATTGGGTGAGTCGTGTTCTGACGTGGTCGAGGACGCCTTCGATGCTGGCAACGGCCACGTTCCAGTGCAGCGCCTTGATCTGCGTACCAGAGTTGCCAGCCTTGAGCTGCTCCGCAGTCATCAGCAAGGCGTACTCGGCTGACCCGGGCGGCGCGAGGTGCACGCGCTTGTCCGAGTGGGCGACGAGGGCCTCCAGTTCCTTGACGCCGTACGTGATCGGGGCACTCTCACCGATCCCACGGTCCCGGGCGTGCTGGGGGAGCATGATGTGGCTGATCCGCTGGACGTCGTTCCTCAAGAGGCCGCCGCCCATGTGGTGGTCGAGGATCACTTCGAGGGCGGCAGGGACCTTTCGGTAGTCCGGCACGTCAGTGTCCGCGTACCCCACTAGTTCTTTAAGGGCCCAGGTCCGCAGCTCCTCGTGGTGAGCGTAGCCGCCGAGCATGAGGCAGCGCCGGAGTGCCGACGCGAGCGAGGCGTTGTCGTCCAGGACTGCGCCTTCGAGCTGCTCCAGCCCGCGAACATCAGGAGTCACGGCGCATAGTGTGCCGGTCGGGAGAGGCGCTCCGTCACCCATTTCACGTGGCAGGCGGCCAAGCACCGCCGCCCAAAGACGCCCAGGCGGTCGGCCTAGGCCGGCTCGTACGGGTCCGCAGCCGCCCGCGTGCCCGGGAGCGGCTTGTCGATGCCGAGGCTCCCCCACGGCCGGCAGACGTCGCACATCTCCAGGTCGGGGCTGTCCTGGAACGCGGCGGCGACGCCCTCGCGGTCCAGGAGGCTGTAGCCGGCGCGGTAGACCTCGCACGCCCCGCGGTGCAGGACCGGGTGCCCCTCCACCGCGCGGGCCGGCTGGATCGTGAAGGACGTCTCCGTGCGGGCCACCTCCCGGCGCCGCTTCTCCTCGGCTTCCTGAGCCTCCAGGTCGCGGATCGTCCGGTCGGCGAGGGCGAGCTGGTAGGCGAGCCACTCGCGCAGCACGCGGTGCCTGGCCAGACGCTCGGATGTCGACAGCACGACAACCGCCCCCGCTACGCGGCCTCGCCGGCCGCGCGTACGGCGTCGGGATGCTGCTTCAGTGCCATCCGGGCCGCCACGAGCGCCTCGCCCTGCCGGGTGCTCCAGAACGGGTGCGTGGACACCTCGATCGACAGCTCCCGCACCAGCGCCCACAGCCGCTGTTCCTGCGCGGCCTGCTCCTCGGTGTAGCCGGTGCTGTCCTCGCGCCCGCCGGTGACGATGCCGGTGTGCGGGTGCTCCTCGCCGGGCCACCCGGGCAGCGGCTCCACCGACCACGGCAGCGTCCGGCACAACGCCGAGTGCTCCGCCCTGGCGATGTGCAGACGGAGCTGCGCGTCGATCAGGTCAGCGGGGAAAGAGGGTGTCTCGCTCACGAACAGAATCATACTTCTGTTCGAATACGGCAGGGAGGGAGGCGCGCCACGCCGCGCCGTCTCAGTCGTCGTGGCAGGCGACGTCCTCGGGGATGCAGGTGCGGACGTCCTCGGCCTCGGTGTGCACCAGGTCGTCCCGGACCCAGCCCGTCTTGCCCTTCGCTCGGCCGCTGGTCACGGTGAGCTTGGTCCAGCCGCGGGCCCAGTCCTTCTCCGCGCACCAGGCGCCGCGGTAGGCGACGCCGAGCGCCGCGGAATCGGCGGCCGGTCCGGACCGGATCGTGGCGGAGGAAACTGTGACGTAGCAGCCTCCGGCGGCCTGCGCCGGGCCGACGAAGACGCCCGACCCGATATCCAGAAGGACGCCGACGACGGCGAGCGAAAGCAATCTGCGCATGAACCGCCCAACCCCGTCGCCCATCCACAGACACGGCCCCCTACCGGCAGATCCCCCGGACGAGCACGCTGAGGCCGCGGGGGCGGCGAGACCGGCCCTATGCGGTGATGTGGCGGTAGCCAACCACGTCGGAGGGAGCGGCGAGCGGTGCGACGGTGATGGTGAGGCCGGTACGCGGGGCGTGGATGACCTTGCCGTCGCCGATGTAGAGCTGGACGTGGCCACCGCCGCGGGTGATCACCAGATCGCCGGGAGCCAGGTCGCCGCGCGTGGTGGCCGTACCCGCCTCGATCTGGCCCCAGGTGGTGCGCGGCAGCAGCACCCCGGCCTTCTGCCACGCGCGCGTCACCAGGCCCGAGCAGTCGAACCCGCGCGGCCCGTGCCGCCCCGGACGTAGGGCTTGCCCAGCTGCGCCCGGGCGAAAGCGACCGCCGCCGCGCCGCCCTTCGCCGGCCGCTTCGTGCCCGACGTGCCGGGCTTCTTGGGCGCGGGCCGGTCCAAGGCAGCGGCCCGGGCGTCGCGGGCTGTGCTTGGCGCTGACGGCACGCGCAGCGTGTCGCCGGCGTAGATGAGGGTCGAGGCGCCCAGGCGGTTCAGCCTCTGGAGGGTTTCGATGGTCGTGCCGTGACGTCCCGCCAGGGCGTAGAGGGTGTCGCCCGGCCGCAGAGGAACCGTCTTCACTCCGGTCGGCCTAGCCGTGTCCCGGCCGGGTCGGGGCGCGGACGGCGTCACCGGTTTCTTCACCGGCTGCCCCGGGGGCGCGGGCCGGACCTGAGACGGCTGGGGGCTCGCGGGACGCCGGGGCACGAGCCGCGCCGGCGACGCAGCGGAAGGCGGGGGCTCGTCCGCTCCCTTCACAGTCAGGCCGGCGCCGAGAAGGACGAACAGCGCGAACAGCACCGTCAGGAACGGAAGAGCCCACCACACCCCCTCACCGCCCGGCCGAAAGGTCCGGGCCCGCGGGCGCCTGTGGGAGACCGAAGCTCCCGACCACCCCGGCACACGGGCCTTCCGGCCGGACCTCGCCAGCGCGTGCTGTGCCATCACAACCTCCTTCGCCGGCCGCGTAGTTCACGGCTCGAGAAGGAAGCTCATCCGGCATGAAGGTGTCTGGCCAGGCCTGCAGAAGTCCGGGACAGTCCGGGGCCGTCCGCCGCTGAAACGCCCCTCGGCGACGGCAGTCGACAATGCGCTGACACCGCCACTGACCAGCACAGACAGCCCCGGACTGTCCCGTCCGCCGCAAAGCGTTGCCCAGTCCCCCACGGCCGGGCGACGCTTCATCCGCCGCCCCGCACCGACCGACGGCGCCCCCGTCGAAGGCGCCGCCACTCGCTGCCGGGCCGGCCCCGCCGCCCGGTGGTGTCGACGACCGCGGGCAAGCGCGCCGAACACCGGACCCCTCGCTCATCCGGTCCGGTTCACAAGGCGCTCCCCGTACATTCCCTCAACAAGCAGGAGCATCGGCATGCACCTCACACGAGCCCGAGCGTCCCGGCCCCTGGTGGTCGCCGCAGCCCTCGCGACCACGCTCGGCGTGGCCACGGGAGTGAGCGTGTTCAACGGCGCGGACAGCGGTCCGGGCCGGAGCACCGCCGTGGCGAACGCCGCCAGCGAGTCCCGCCTCGACACGACGGCACAGAACAAGAGCAGCGAGTCCCGCCCCAGCACGACGGCGCGGAAGAAGAGCGCGGCCACCACCAAGTACGACTGCCCCTTCACGGTGGAACGGCCCTTCGTGCAGAACGGACGCCTCTACGCGCGCACCACCGTCACCTGCAAGAAGCGGCACACCATCGTCCTGACCGTCACACTGCGCCGGCCCACGTGGCTCGGCGGCAGCACCTACATCGCCGACGGCAAGGTGCAGCTGAACAACTGGAAGGGCACCAAGTCCCTCACCACCTCCATCTCCTGCAACGAGGTCAGTCCCCGGACCACCTACACGGCCGGGGCGAGGCTGCTCGACGTGCGCTTCCTCGGGTACCCCATCGAGGTCGACGACAAGAAGAGCCCCGGCGGCTCCAAGGGCTGCTGACCCACGCCACACCCAAGGCGACGTGACGCAGACGGCGGCCAAGGAGCAGCGGTTGCAAGAACCGCGCAGCGCGACCGCCACAGCCGCCGTCTCAGTGGTTCACCTCCGGGCCCTGACCCGCATTCCCTGAGCTGCCGCACCCGGCCCGTCGGCGGACGCCGCCGACGGGCCGGGTGCGCGGGTCACGCGGATCTCAGGAGGTGGCGGCCCGGCCTGCTGTCCGCCGAGGAGTTGATGGCAGGGCCGGCGTTGCGGTCAGTGGTGGTCGCGGTGGTGGCGGTGGCGGTTGCCCCAGGACTCGGTGTCGACGACCCGGCCGCGGTCGTCGCGCAGAGTGGCCTTGTCGCGGTCGTTGTCCCAGACGTAGTTACGCCGGTCCTGGAACAGGTCGTGGCGGGTGTCGCGGCCCTCGCCGGTGTGGATCCGGACGGTGGCACGGCCGGCGAGCCGGTAGTCGTCGAAGCGGTAGCGGTGGCCGTCGTCGTCGCGCAGGGTCCAGCCCCGCAGGTTGACCGCGTGGCGGGAGTTGTTGGTGATCTCGACCCACTCGGCGTTCAGCGACCGGTTCGAACGGGTGTCACGCCCGGGGCTGTCCGCCTGGACGCGGCTGATCTCCACCCGCGGGTGCCGGTGGCGGTCGCCGTCGTGGGCAGAGGCCGGCAGAGCGACGATCGAGACCATGGCGCCGGCCGCGAGGACGGTGGCGGCGAGACGGCGGGCGGTCGAAGAAGCAGACAAGTGATGTCTCCTCAAGAGCAGTGCCCCACCAGCCGGTTCCGGCTGGTGAGAGCGGTGCGGGTCCCGGTCCGGTGCGGGCCGAGGACCCAAACTCTGCAGCCTCGCCCGGCCGCGTCGACACGCCCGCCGAGCCGCGTTACCAGGTGCGGACATTTCCGTAACTGTCGGGTTCATAAGGCACGCATATGCGACAGGCGTGGCCCTGACATCCACTGACAGCTACACCCACCCGTTCAATGATCAACAGCAAGCCCTTACGAGCTCCGGCGCACCACCCGGGGCGCCGCCCGGCGCACTCCGCCAATCGCCTGACCAGGCCACGTAACAGCCGTTCTGCACGTTTCTTCGCACGACCAACTCGATGCCGCACACAGAGACGATGAAACCCATCCAGGAAGGGCCGGCAGCGCGCCGCCTCAAGACACGTGCCTGCTCATTCCTCCTTCGTGTCCGCGGACAAGTGGGCTTGTCCACTCGGTGGCCTGCTGTTTCTGGCTGCCGGACGCCGGACATCTCCGGTTCTGGCAAGTGTGTTCTCCAGTCGGTTCGTCTCGATTGGAGGCACGGAGATGAAGTTGAGGTGGAGGCGCCGTCGTAGCGGTGCGCGTCGTGTGACGGCCCACGTGGTGGGGCTGTCACTCGTCGCTGCGGCTGCTGTCGGCGGCCTGGCGTGGGCGGGGTCCGGGGGAAAGAAGGCGGAGAACCCGCTCAACGTCTCCAAGACCGACACGGTGGCGGCGGCCAGTGCGACAGGCTCGGCCGGCAAGACCGGGCAGCTGGTCGTGACAGGGTCGTCGGCGTACGCACTGTCCGAGGATCGCTCTGCGGTGTACGAGTGGACCCGGGGCGGCTGGCTGAAGATCGGCGGGCCGACGACCGTCCTCTACTCCGGCATCGACTGCTACTCGAGCCTGGGTCAGAACCCGGAAGCGGACCGCAGCCAGATCTTCAAGGACGGCGAGCAGGACAAGGCCGACTCGTCCACCGACAACTGCAACCTGGCGGCCCGGATCGTAAACCGGGACACCGTCATGGCCGTCTCCGCGGCGGACGGCCAGCTCTACCGCTACGAGGGCACGGTCAACCGCGCCGCTCCGGGCAACTGGTCGCCCATGGGCGACCCGGGGGCACAGGTCGTCACGAGCAGGGGCAACGTCTACCGGCTGTCGGCCGACCGCTCCACCGTGAGCGTCTGGACGGGCCGGGGCACGGACTGGACGCCGATCGGCGGGCCCTGGCAGACCCTGTACGCCGGAGGCGCGGGACTGTTCGCGACCTCGCAGAGCGACGGCAGCATCCACCAGTACGACCAGCAGACCGGCCAGTGGAAGCGCGTCGGCGATCCGGGCGCCGAGTTCGCCGTGGGGACGCAGGAGCTGTACGGGCTGGCCCCGGACCGCTCCGCGGTCTGGGCGCTGACCGTCAAGCTGCCCGCCGGCGCCCAGACATGGCCGAAGGCCAAGGTCGGTGAATGGCGGCCTGTCGGCGGTCCCGCTCAGCGCATCCTCGCCGGCCGGGCGGGGCTGTTCCGGATCGACCCCGGCACGGGAGACATCTCCAGGCACAGCGGTCTGTCCTGGACGGTCGTGGGCGGGCCGGGCGCCGACTTCGCGGTCGGGCGACGCCTGTTCGGCGTGTCGCCGGACCGGTCCGCGGTTCACCGCTACATCAGCGACGACAACGCGTGGCGGAACACCGGCGCCGGGTTCATGACGGTGCCGGAGAAGCTGAAGCGGGTGGAGGAGCTCCTGCAGGGAGGCCTGGGAGAGTTCAACCGGGCCCGCGAGGCCGTCCTGGAGAAGGGCGAGCCCGACATCTACGGGTTCAACTGGGGCGCCAACGGCTGCAACGCCATCAAGGACCGCCTGAAGTACGCGGGTATCGACTTCCGGCCCGCGTGCGTCCGTCACGACTTCGGCTACCGCAACTACCGCGAGATCCTCAACGAGGACGGCTTCCGAGGCGGTGTTCCGGGCCTGTTCGACGGCTCCCCCAAGAGCGCGGTCGACAAGCGCTTCCGCGAGGACCTGAACGGCCTGTGCGCGCCCGACACGCCGCAGGGCGTCGCACCGAAGGTGGATCGGCCGGGCTGCTTCGCGGCCGCGCACCTCGTGTACAAGGCGGTCGACTGGTGGGGCTGACGTAGAAGGGGGCCCAGAGACTTCAGGGCGTAGTCCTCGCGGCTCGTTCAGACCGGTGATCATGGTGCGGCGGATCCGAGGATCCGCCGCATCGTCGTGCCCGAGACGGTGCCACGGTCCGAGACGGTCGATGGCTGGACCGCGGAAGGCTGGGGGCTGACGGCCAGGGCGTGCGTCGTGGGCTCAGTGGGATGGCAAAGGTGTCCGTGACCGCATCAGCCTTCGGGCCGTGCTGCGGTCACGGCATGGGTTTGATTGCCGGCGTCACTGCCTGCCTCGATCAGTTCGTGTCGATGTCGCCGGCCGTTCTGCCGAGCGCGGTCCACCTGGTCCCGCCGGTCCACCGTTCGACGGCGCCGGTCTTCTTGGCGATCCGGTAGACCGAGCGGTCGTCGACTTCGTGGGCGGTGCCGGCTTCGCCGACGGGAGTCCAGGAGTGGGGTGTTCCGGTGTACTTCAGGAGTTGTCCGTTGTCCGGGTCGGTGGCGAACAGGCCTGCACCGCCTGCGTAGACGTGTCCGGCGGGGCCGCTGATCTTGTGCCATCCCGATCCGCCTGCGTCGGCCATCCAGATCTGGCTGCGGTCGGGGGCGAGGCCGGCGATGTAGTCGGGGCCGATGGCGAACTCCGATCCGGGACCTCCCGCGACGGTCCAGCCTAGGCCGGGGCCGGCGTAGCGGTAGAGGTCGTTGTTCTTGTCCGGGAAGGTGGCGAACAGGCCGGCTCCGCCCGCGTACAGCTCGTTCGCCGGGCCGCCGATGTTGTCCCAGCGGGCGCCGTCGCCGGTCCAGTGCATCACGGCGTCCTTGCCCGGCTTCAGCGCGTAGAGGTTGCTGCCGTTGACGAGGAACTGGGCTCCCGGGGAGCCGATCCATCTCCAGGCACCGGCCTGGTTGCGGGCGTAGATGTCGCCGCTGTGGGGGTTGGTGGCGAACACGCCCGCGGGTCCGGCGTACACCTTGCCCGCGATGCCTCCGACGACCGTCCACCCCTCCCCCGCGCTCCAGCGCATGACCTTCTGCCGGTCGGGGGTCACCGCGTAGACCGTGCCGACCTGCCGGCGGGAGGTCGAGGCGGTACTTCGGCTGCCCGACGGGGCGGGTGAGATGCGCGGCGTCGGGGGTGCGGAGGTGTCGGCGGTGCTGTCGGCGGGTGGGCTGGACGTTTTGGTGCCGGGCAGATCGGGTCCACGCTCTGGGCGGGGGGACGCCGAGGGGAGCTTGAGCGACTGGTCGGGTCCGCTGTCGTCGCTGACCTGGGCGACGCCGATCACGATTCCGCCGATCAGGGAGGCAGCCACGAGGAGCATGACCGCGGGAGCGGCGAACCGCACGCGCAAGGAACGCTCCTGAGCCCCGGCCCCAGCCCCAGCCTCGGTCTCGGTCTCGGTCTCGGCGTCGGCGTCGGTCTCGGCGTCGGTCCGGAGGTCCGCCTCCTGCGTGTCGCCGCTGTCGGGGAGATCAGCGGGCGAGGGGTCGCCGTCGCCTGCACCGGCCATGTCCGCGGCGGGTGCGGTGGGCGTCGGGTCGGGCTCGGCGCTGTCCGCGGTGATGAAGTGGCCTGCCGCAGCACCCGGTGGAGTCTCCGGCAGGCCGTCGACCGGGGCGCCTTCGGGGTCTGCCTGCGGGGCAGCCGTTTCACCGCGGGGTTGGCGGTCCGCGGGTGCGCCAAGGGGCGCGGGCGGAGGCGAGGAAGGGTCCGTGCCCTGGTGCTCAGTGACGACGTCGGTTTCCTCGTCGTCGCCGGGCCCCATTGCCGGTGAGGAAGGTGAGCCGGCGGCGGCAAGGGGGCTGGTGTCCACGCTGTCGTCCTGCCACTGCGCGAGGGCGTCCTGATGGCGGGTCACGCTGTCGTGGAGTCGGACCAGATCGACGACCAGATGCTCGCCGGTCCCGGACCCGTCGTCTGCGTTGCTGCCGACCCGGGCGGCGGCCCGGGCGTCCTCGTAAGCCCTGCGGGCGGCCTGTTCGATCTGCTGTGCCTCGGACACCCGGCGTCGCAGCTCATCCAGCTGCCGGACGGAGACCGGGTCCGCCGTCTCCTCGCCGGACGCCGACACGGACGTCAGCGCCGCACGCTCCAGCGTGTCGATCTTGGCGAGGAGCAGCGTGACCAGGCGACCCATCTGGTCAACGTCCTTCTCGGCCTGGCGCAGCGCCTCATCCAGACCAGGGGCGGGCCGTCCCTCTGCCTCGGCCGTCAGCGCCTCCTCGTGCAGGCGGCGTGCCCTGGCCAGCATCGCCTCGCGGCCGCGGGCGTCCCGTACCCGGTCCTTGACGACGGCGTTGAGGCGTCCGAGCGGGACGATCCGTGCGCCGGAGCGGTACTCGCCCCACAGCGTCTTGCCTCCCTCGTAGCGGTCGGCCATCTCCCTGACGCCCATGCCGTCGGTCAGCTCCCTCAGGAACTGCGCAAGCGCGTTGGCCGCGTCCGTCGCTCCCTTCGGAGCCCCTTGCGGACGTCCCCCTCCGGCCACGCCCGACCCCCTTCGCGGTTGTCCGCGGACAACCCCCGTTGTCCGTCGTCTGATCGCTGTGTGAGCTGCGCCTTCCTTGTCCGGCCCTCTCGGTCAACTCCCGCCGGGAGCAGCTTGGGCGAACAAACGGCGCCAGACCCCGGCCCGGCCAGTGCGCCGGTGCCTGGCGCCACAGAACACGCCTTGATCTCTCCAGTCCACCGACGGGGGTTCCGTTGTCTCAAATTCGTACGCTCGCTGCCCTGGGAGTGGCCCTGACGCTCGGCGGCGTCGTGGCCGCCGGCGTCACCGCTCCACAGTCCGGGGCCGAGGCCGACAGGCCCGACACCGTCACACCCGCCGCCGCGCAGAACCTCTCGACCGGGACGCTCGGCGGCCATGCCCGGCCCGGCGGCCCGGTCACCCGCGAGCAGATCATCAAGCGCGCCCAGGCCTGGGTGGACCAGGGAGTCCCCTACAGCCAGAGCAGCTGGTGGCCCGACAAGGCGACGGGCGGGCCGTATCGGCAGGACTGCTCCGGTTTCGTCTCCATGGCCTGGCAGCTGCCGGCCAGCGACACCACCCACACCCTGCCGAACCGCGCACGCCGGATCGCCGTCAAAGAACTCGAGCCCGGCGACATCCTCAACTCACCCGCCCACGTGATCCTGTTCGGAGCCTGGACCGACAAGACCAAGGGCACGTTCACGTACTACCAGGAGAGCCGGACCGGCCGCCCCGCCAACAAGGCCACCGGCAGCATCCGTGCGGCCACGCTGTCCGGCCACCCCACCTCCACATACACGGCCCTTCGGTACAAGAACGTCACCGACACCGCACCCCCAGCCGCGAAGGCGCCCAAGCCGGCGAACATGCCCAAACCGGCGAAGGCGCCCAAGACGCCGCAGGCGCGGCCGGCACCCGCCAAGAAGGCACCGCCGGCACCGGCGCGGGGTCCCCTCACCACCACGCCCACGCCGAAGCCGCGGCCGGCGCCGGCCCGCACCACGCAGGGCAAGGCGCTGCGGCTGTCGACCATCGTCGCCGCCCACAACCGGCTCTACGCCCGCTCCGCCGACGGACACGGCGTCTACCAGTGGACCGGCCGCGGCACCACCTGGCGCAAGGTCGGCGGGCCGGCACGACACCTGTACGGCGGCGGCGCCGGCCTCTTCGCGACGAACCCCCACACCGGCAACATCCACCGCTACCACCCCACGCGCCGCACCTGGACCCAGATCGGCGGCCCGGGCAAGACGTTCGTCATGGACGCCCAGCGCCTGTACGGCCTGAGCCCCGACGGCTCCGGCATCCACCGATGGACCGGCACGCCCGGACGCTGGACCAAGATCTGGGACCACACCCGCACCCTCCACGGCGGCCCCGCAGGCCTGTTCGCCACCAACCCGAACAACGGCAACCTCTACCGCTACCACCCCACCAGCAACAGCTGGTCCCTCACCGGCGGCCCCGGCAAGACCTTCGCCACCGACACCAAGCACCTGTACGGCATCAGCCCCGACGGCAAGGGCGTCTACCAGTGGACCGGACACGGCACCCACTGGGTCAAGGTCGGCGGCCCGGCAGGCACCCTGTACGGCGGCGGCGCCGGCCTGTTCGCCACCAACCCCCACACCGGCAACATCTACACCTACAACCCCACCGCCCGCACCTGGTCCCTGACGGGCGGCCCCGGCAAGACCTTCACCGTCGACGCCAAACACCTCTACGGCCTCAGCCCCGACGGCCGCGCCGTCTACCAGTGGACCGGCCACGACACCCACTGGACCAACATCGGCACACCCACCGTCCGGCGGTAACCGCGGCGCGAGCCGGCCCCGCCGAGCCGGGGAGATGACGGCGGGGCCGGGGGTGAGCCGTGACGGAGGACGTCGACACCCTCGGGCCGACCGGTCACCCGCCGACCGCGACCGCGGCCGGAGTAATCGGCGACGCCGCGTTCAGCGCCCGCGGCGGCAATAGCGTGACGGTCAACATCCGCCGGTCTACAGGAGGGGCGAGGGCGAGGGGCCCACGTCATAGGGGTCTGCCCCCGCCCAAGCCGACGACTTCGGGGCCGTGTTCGGGGTAATCGGCGCGCCTGGACGCAGCGCCTCAGGCTTGGCGGTGGTCCACTCGACGCCCGAGCCGTCCGTGGGCCGCACGTGCGCGGTACGGGAGATCTCCCGGCCTGACTGCCGGTCGCGGACGAGGACGACGGCCGCAAGGATGCCCATACGCCCGTCGGGGTCGACCACCAGGCGGCCTTCGAGCCGGTGCTCGACGAACTCGTACTTCGTGCCGGGCAGCGGCGCGGTCGTCATCGGCCCGCCTCCGGCACGCCGTAGAGGCCGGCGCAGGTCGCACAGGCGTGTAACCGGGCGGCTCCCCGGAGCATCGGCACCGGATGGTCGGGGGACGCCCACGCGGAGCACCAGCAGCACGACCGGCCGTCGCGCTGCGCGGGCGTGAGCCGGTGCTCGTGATCACGGAAGCGTCCACCAGGCATCCGCCGCCGGGCGGGGTGGGCGGTGTGCTGCGCGTCATCGAGCAGCCCCTTACGTCGTCGGTCATCGGTCGATTCACCGACGGTAGAGACGACGGAAGGAGGCAGCGGGTACAACCGCTGCCCCCTCCCGGACGGGTACGACCTGTACCTCTCAGGCGGCAACGCCGAGTTGGCGGGCCAAGCCGCGGGCGTCGTCTCGGATGACCGCCCCGCCGCTCTCCGCGAGCTCCAGGGCGGTCGACCGCGCGAAGATGTTGTACCTCGCGGTCTCAGGCGAGGTCTCGTACGCGCGCTGGAGCAGGTGGACCACGGCGACGTTCTCGCCCTGGAGGATGTAGGCGCGGGCCGTCTCGATGATGTGGAAACTGCGCCGCGTGGACGACGGCATCGGCCCGAGGTCGACGCTCGCCGCGACGTCCACGGCCGCGCTAGCGCGGATCAGGTCGGCGTTCATGGTGATGGCGTAGGCGTCCACCATGCCCCGTCCGAAGATCAGCCACGGGTGGCTGTAGCCGTCGCCGAGACGCCGCGCTTCCTCGTCCGCGCGGTCCCAATGCCGCTCCGCGTTCCCGCGCTGCCCCACCTTCGCGTACGACAGCGCCGCCGCCAGGTGCAACAGCCCGATGCGGGCGATGTCCTCCGGGCCGCGCTCGGCGTCCAGCAGCTCGGCCGCGCGCATCGCCAGATCCACCCGGGCCTCGTGCCGCTCGCCAGCGTCGCGAAAGACATGGTTCATGTACCAGGCGGCCCCCGCGATGGCGCGCGGGCTGTCCGCGTCCTGCGCAGCCGTCATGGACCGGTCGCCGGTCAGCATCACCAGCTCCTGCGCGGGCTGGAACGACAAGTACAGCTGGGCCAGGTGGTACGCCTGCGCCAACAGCCCCAGCGCGCAGCGCCGGTCGGCCCCCTCGAGGACACGGGACGCGTACCGCAGATCGTCGAGCAGCGCCGGCAGCACGTCGGCGACGCGGCTGCGGTGGTCGCCGGAGCCGTGCCAGAGCTGCCAGGCGAGGCGTACCCGGGCCGCGAGCGCGTCCGCTGTCGGCGGTTCCTCGTCGCGTCCGGCGAGCCGGTAGTCGGTCAGTGCCTCCTTCACCCGCAGGAGCGAGGGGTGCGCGGCCTTCGTGTACGTCGCGGCCGACAGCCGCTCGTCCCCGGTGAGGTCGGCGAGGTCGTCGACGCCGAGCGCGTCGGCGAGGCGGAGCAGCAGGGGAAGGCGGGGCATGTGGAGCCGGTCGGTCTCGATCGCCTTGACCCACTCCGTCGACCGGCCGACCAGGCCGGCAAGGACAGGTCGGGACTGGCCCTTTCGCTCGCGAGCTTGGCGAACTCTCTGCCCGAACGTTCCGGTGCCGTTGTCAGCGTCGTGGTCCATGATGGTCTCCGTTCTGACGTCGCAATCAGGACGGTACCCGCGCCAGTTGGGCCCGGGACCCGAATCGGCCCGCCCGCCCCAGCCGGGGCTGGCGGGCCGTCGTCGTATGCGAAGGCTTGGACGGCGATGGTCCCGGCAGTGGCGTTGCGGTGAGGTGGCGGTAGCCGACGCGGCGAGCGGCTGCCTCGAGAGTTCAGACTGCGCGGTTCTCGTGCTTGCTCTTCGCGGGGCCTGCCTTGGCGTCCTTGTGCGCTCCGCGGTCGCTCCGGTCACCGCGGCCGCGCGTGGTGACCGCGTTCTTGCCGTCTGACGTCTTGCCGGAGTGCTGCGCCCGGTGGTCGTCGCGGTCCCGCTTGCTCTTGCCGGCGTGGTCCTTCGCCTGCTCGGCCCTCAGCTTGCGGGTGCGCTCGGTCACGCACGTGTCGTAGCCGCCGCACTCGACCCGCGCCCGCCGGTAGGCCGGATCGGCGTTGGACTCGCGGGCCTTGCGGGTGGACTCGGCGATCGCCTTGCGGTTCTCCTCACGCAGCTTGCGGGTGCGTTCGGTGACACACGTGTCGTAGCCGCCGCACTCGACCCGCGCCTGCCGGTACGCCGGGTCCGCGTTGGACTTGCGGGCCTTGCGGGTGGACTCGGCGACGTCCTTGCGGTTCTTCTCGCGGAGCTTGCGGGTGCGTTCGGTGACACAGGTGTCGTAGCCGCCGCACTCGACCCGCGCCTGCCGGTACGCCGGGTCCGCGTTGGAGCGGTCCGCCTTCTTCTTCACCGTGTCGAGGGTCTTCTCGACCTCGACCAGCTTGGGAGCGTTGGCGTGGAGCTCTCCTTCGGTGAACTCCTTGCCGGTGACGGGCCAGGCCATCTGCTCGAACGGGTTCATCCGGTGGTACTCGGTGTGCTCGTCGATCAGACGCTTGCGCAGCGCGGGATCACCGAGGGCCTTGTCGAGCAGTTCGCGGTTCTTGCGTTCGGAGTAGTCGGCGATGGCCAGGCCGACCACGTCGCCCACGGCCTCGGCGGCGACGCCGCGGGCATTGGCCCTGCCCGGCGTGTTCACCAGCCTGGGCAGCTTCACGCCGGTGGCTGCACGTGTCTTCGGCAGGGTCTTCGTGGCGGTGGTGGCCGGCGGGTTCCCCGTGGCGGTCGGCGGGTTCTTCGTCGTGTTGCTGATCAGGGGCGTCGTCGGGGGCGTTGCGTGGGTGCTTCCCGGTCCTTGCGACGGGTTCTTCGGGCCGGGCTTCACCGGCCGCGTCCCGCCCGTGTCGTCCGGACCGTCCGGACCGTCCTCCAGCCGCGCGCGGTGCTCCTCGGCTTCCGTGAGCCGCTTGCGCGCCTCGTCGATGTGCCGCTGCACCCTGTTCTGCTCGCGCTTCCGCCCGGCCCCCGCCTTCTTCTCTTCCAGTTTCGCGATCTTCTCCTCCAGGTTCCGGATCCTGGTGTCGGCCTTCTTGATCTCGGCCTCGGTGTCCCGGGGCTTGATCTTCTTGACCTCGGAGAGATTCGTGGCGGCCTCCTTGTACCAGGCCCGCGCCGATTCGACGTTCTTCTCCGCCTTCATCCGCGCCTTGGGGGTCTTGGCACGGTCGGCCTTCGTCCTCTCTTCGTGGATCTTGTCCGAGGCGGCCGTCACCTCCTTCCTGGCCCCCTTCGGCGTCTTCTTCATACGCATCCTGACCTCGTTGAAGCCTCGGACGGCCTCGGTAGCCGCGCTCCTGACACTGGGGCCTTCCTTGCCCTTCTCCCCGCCCCTCATCAGGTTGACGACGCCTTCGCCAGTGACCTGAACGACGTTCTTCCAGAAGAAGTTCTTGTCGTGAGGGTGGATCGCGTCCTTGCTCAGGGCCTCGTGCATCTTCCAGTTCAGCCAGTCCCAGGGACGCGGCTTGCCGGAAGAGGAACCGCCCGCCACAGGCGGCGGGGCATCGGCCACCGCCACAGCGGAGGGGCCGGCCAGCACGAAGCCCAACGCGGCCACGAAAGCCACGAACGCCACACGCCACGAGCTCGGCCACCGGCGCCGGGCCCGGCACAACCACGGAAGGGCCGCCCGTGGGTGGTTCGTAGGGAACGGAACGCTCATCGGAGATCTCCTCGATCGACTTGAAGGACCCCGCCGGCCGACGGCCGCAGGCAGGCGGCGGCCGCGGCGCTGACACACGACAGGCACGCCGCGTAGGGGGCGGGACGGGAATGAAAGAAGCGTCGCGGGCTCTCCTGCCGCCGGGCAACAGATTCGGCGTCCGGAACGGTCCGGGCATGTCCGGCCTGGTCAGCGGCCATGTCCGGCGGTGCATGACGGCCCGCAGATCGCAGTCCGCTCCCGTCTGCGTCGTTGCGTACCGTCCCTCGGACACTCCGCGAGAAGCGGGCCGAGGCAGCGGCAGAGCGGAACAGTCACCGTGCCGGCGCTGCGCCGAATGAGCCCGCCGGTGCCAAGAGGTGGCGTCCGGTGTGATGTGGAGGCGGTGAATCCGGTGTGCCGGGCGCCCGAAGATCGCGAGACTGAGTCGTTCGCCTCATGAATGAGCAGGAGTGGTCATGGAACCGGCACCTCAGCCGCAGTCGGTCACGACGCAAGCCGAGTTCATCGTCATGCTGCGACGGTTGCGGCGCTGGGCGGGCCTGAGCCTGCGGGACCTGGAACGGCGCGCTGTCGCCGACGGCGGATCACTGCCCCGTGCCACCGTCTCCGGGGTCCTCAACCGCACGGAGTTACCCCGCGAGGAATTCGTCGCCGCCTACGTCCGCGCCTGCGGCGGCGACGCCGACAGCGTCGAGATCTGGCTCGCCGCACGCAGGCGCCTGGCCGTCGCCTGCGAACCCCTGCCCGCCCCACCCACCACCACCGGGCGACCAATCGACCCGGAGAACGCAACCGAGACCTCGGACGACAGCAGTTCGCCGACGTCGCCCGCCGAAGACTCGGCCGACGAGCGTGAGCGTTCCCGCATCCCGAGCCAGGCACAACTTCCCCTCACAGCACGCCCCGCGCGGCGCAGGCGAGTCTTACTGATCGCAGGGGCGGCCACAGCCGCCGCCCTCACGCTCGGCACGCTCGCGCTGTGGGCGAACACCCATGACGACAGCAACAGGCGCTCGCCATCGGCGACCGGGCCCCGGACGACGCCGTCGCCGTCGAAGTCCGCCTCCTCCTCGCCGTCCTCCCAGACTCCCTCTCCCCAGCCCTTGCTCGAGCCGGGCACGTACCGCATGCGCACCGCAGACGGCCGATGCGTAGTAGAACGACGAGAGGAATCGGAGGAAGTCAAAGCCATCGGCCTCTTCCTCACGCCGTGCACCACAAGCCCAAGCGACAGCGTGACCCTGAAAGAAACGGGCAACGGCACCTACCGGATCATCTTTCCTGGCAGACAACACGAAGCGCGGCGATGCCTGGGCGTTCACGGCGCATCCATACAGGACGGAATGGCCGTGGTCATCGGGTACTGCGGCACGCAAGAGCTGACCGAGGCCGAGCAGTTCCGTCTCGAGAAAGTCAACCTCCACGGAGGCGGGTTCCGCCTCAGACCCGACCACCTGCGCTTCCTACCCAAGAACCAAAGGCCAGACCTCTGCCTCGGAGCGCCCGAGGCCGACCACAAGGAGTGGGCGTTCGTCTCGCAGCTGCAATGCTTCTCCGACTCGCCTCGACAGGTCTTCCGCTTCTTCAAGTAACACCGCCGAAGACCTCCACGCCACCGACGAAGTCCCGGAACCCAGCTCTCCCTCGACTCCGGCCGCGAGAACCGGCTGCGCCCGGAGCCCGTGCTGGACCGGATCAACACCCGATGGGGACGAAGGCTCGCCGGGCCCGCCGACGCCTCCCGAAAGGCAGGCCCGACGAACGACTGCGGCGGTCACCACCCAAAGATCCCCTGGCCTGCGCGGACTGGGACCAGGTCCCTACTGAGGGGTGCACATCACCGTCGCCACAAGGGTGGCTTGGGTATCGACGCCGGTGTTCTTGGCTTGGACGACCCAGCCCCTTCCGGTGCTGTCGCGCCTGTTGTCGTGAACGTAGAAGTTGTCTCCGCTGAACTCCCAGCCGCCTCCCGTCGGTACCTCTCCCGTCGGACACATCGCTACACGAAACTGGTAGGTCCCCGGGAGTACGCGCACCGAATCGCTCCTGTACTCGTTGTGGGGGGCCATCTGTGCCGGCTTCTTCACCGCCGGTCCGACAGAGCCCTCCTGGGTAACTGCGAGGGTGGTCCCGCTTGCGGCAAGTGCTGCGGCGGCTACCAGGGTGGGGATGGGAAGGCGTCTCATCTCGACCTCTCACGTCAGGTGGTGTGCTGAACCCCTCCATGCCCCACCGGCCGACGCCGACCTCCCCCTGCCGCACGTTCGGCGCAGGGATGAATCGATCCTCCTCTACGTATGGACTACTCCTGCAGATCCTCCCGGCCCCCACACCGTCCGAGTCTCCGTCGGCGCACGCTGCTGCAGGGACGAGCCCTCCCAGACCGTTCACGGCCTCGAGGATGAGCGAGTCCTCGGGCCGCAGGACACTCGCCGGCAAAGGCAGTGGCCCCGGCGCACAGGCGTCGGGGGCCACGAGACGTTCAGGTCTCCCGGATCGGTGGTGTCAGCCGACGTCGAGGGTGAGGTTCGTCGGCCGGCCGGCCCGGTCGAGGTGGCGGAACAGGTCCTTGATGTGGTCCGGGCGGTCCGGGTGGAGCTTGATGCAACCGGAGGACTTGTCGTCACGCTCATCCTCCCAACGCCGCAGGCTGTCGTCCTCGAAGATGCTGAAGCCCTGTGTGCCGTCGGCCTTCGTCTCGCTGTGGATGAACAGCTCGGTGCGGTTGACCGCCTTCTGGCCGGACACGGGCATGCAGACCTTGTCGGCGAGCTGGATGACGTAGCCCTGCACCGCGGGCTCGTTCCACGGCCTGGCATCGGCACCGCGGTCGGTCATGTGCCCAGCGATCCGATACGGCCCGCCGGGGAGCCACCCCGCGCCGCTGGAGCACTCGTTCCTGTCGAAGTCCTTGCCGGAGCCCGCGCGGTAACTGACGACCTCCTTGCCGTCCCGCAGGAGAGCCAGCTGTGAGTTCTGCGGATCGTTCCAGTTCTTGATGAACTTCAGCATGTACGTGGCGGGACGCGGCACGGTGCGCTTCCCGGACCGGGCGCCGGCGAGGAGGGCGTTCCAGGTCCGGGGGCCGACCCCGTCGGCCTGGAGGCTGTGCCGGGTCTGGAAGGCGCGTACGGCGGCTTCGGTGAGGGGGCCCGAACTCGCCGTCGGCGGTCGGTGTGACCGCGGTCGGTCAGCAGGCGCTGGAGGCGGCGACGGCGTCGCCGCTGCCGGCGCCGGCGGTGTGGCGTGGCCAGGGTCCCTTCCCGCCGACCCGGCTCAGCCGGGCTGCAGCCCGGACGTGTCGTGGAGAATGCCTCGCCTGACGTCCTCGGTTCGAGCGACGAGTTCGCGCCCGCGCCGCTCGATCGCCAGGTACCAGGTGCCGGGGACGAGCTCGGCGAGTGGCTCCGTGCCGCCGTCTTCAGGCATCAAGGGGCGGGCCTGCGGCACCGCGAACCAAAAGGGCGGCGGACAGGCCCAGTCGAGAAGGACGGCGGGTGGAGCTGCGCCGTCCTGCTTCCGCTCAGGGGAGAGATCGGAAGCGTCCACCTGCACGGCATCGATACTGCCGGCGCGCAGGACGGCTGTGCCGATGATCCGGGCCGCTTCGTCGTGCGCCGCTTGAAGGATGTCGCCGGCTTCCGCCCGCGCGTCGGTGCGCACCCGATCGGCTTCCTCATGAACTGCGCGGCGAACGCCCTCGGCCTCGCCGAGAGCCTGCTCCAGCACTCCCTTCGCCGTGTTCCGCAGGCGCTTCCAGGGTGCCTGGGCCTGCCGCTGCAGGAGCTTGACCTCTGCCCACCGCTCACGCCAATGGTCCATGAGCCGACGGCTGGCGCCGTGACCAGCCGGCGCCCCCGTCTTCGGGGCCGCCGGGCTGCTCACGACACGTACGAACTCGAGCAGCGACTCACGGGAAGGCAGGCGTTTGCCGCAGAGCGCCTCGTTCACGCCGGCCTTGGTGAGCTTGGGCCGGACCGAGGCGGCGACGATCTGCGAGTAGGAGGGAGCGCCGAACTGGATGTGCAGCTTGTTCAGGTCGAAAGCGAACGACCGCAGCGCCTCCTCGTACGCAGCCATGGCCTCGGTGTCCCCCGGGTCCACCTCGGCCTCTGCCTGTGTCACGGCCCTCTCCCCTGCCTCATGTCATGGCGTGGCGTTCAACGGTAGAGGAGCCTCTGCCTGAACGGACGCGAATGTCGTCGAACGTTCCCGAACGACTGTGCCCGTTCGACGGCAGCCGCGTTCATACCACTCCCGACCTGCAGCGTCCGGGTGTTTCCGGGGTCATCCAGATCACTGGGAGTCCGGGTGGTGCAGGCAGTCTGCTGAAGGCATGACGAACCTCGAAGCAACCGCCCAAGTCCCCATGAAGCTCAACTCTGCAACCCTCCTGACGCCACGGCAGACGGACGCCGTCGTCTCCTTCTTCGTGCACGACGTCGTCGGCAACATCGTCGCCGTCATCCTCCTGGCCGTGGCCGCCGGCACCTGGCGCCGGTGCGTGAAGCAGTGGAGGAACCGCGCGGCCGACTCGACACCCACACCTCCAGAATGACCACCCCGCCGAGCGGGCCGGCCCCTCAGCCGGCCCGGTCGAGGTGCTTGAACAGGTCCTTGACGTCGGCCGGCGTGAGCTTGATGCACCCCAGGGACTTGTAGTCGCCTGCGTTCTCCCAGCCGTCGCTGTTGTCGCCCGCGGTGTCCCTGCCCTGGCCGCCGGTCCTGGTCATCTTGCTGTGGATGAACAGTTCCGTGTGCTCGACCGCCGTCTGGCCCGGCCTGGGCATGCAGGTCTTGTCGGCGACGTGGATGGCGTAACCCTTGATCACCGAGCCGTTCCAGGTCCGGGAGCCCGCGGTGTTCCGGTCCACGTGGCCGACAAACAGCGGACACTGTACGGGATCGTGCGGCCCTGCCCCGAGGGTGCTGTGGCTGGTGCCCGCCGGCGCCCCCGCTGGAGGAGCCCGATGAGCACGGCCGACGCCGCCCTTTGTGACTGCGTGGGCGGTCAGCCGGCGGTGGCCTGTTGTTCGGCGCGGGCGCGGGTGGTGGCGAGGCGGTGGGAGTCGGTGCCGACGGCCGGCGAGGAGCACGACCAGGCGGCCGACGAGCGTGATCCGTATCTGCCCGCCGGAGGGCGCCCCGTTCCCGGAGGAGACCTGCCGGGACGCCGGAGACCGTCCATGATCCGACATCAGACCGGATGTAGGTTCCGAATTGATCTGTCGTTCGATGCCAAGGTGACCTGGGACTTCGGAGTGCTGTCCAGGCTTCTTGTCGGGGCTTTGTCCGGACGATCTGTCGCATTCTGGCGGCGTGAAGTCTCGGCTCCCACGCCGCGCAGAGATTGACGTCGTCGGTTGTCGGGCCGCTTCGCTCTCTCCCGCCATTGCTTTGAGACGGATGTCTCAGGCGGGAGAGCAGGCTGTTGCGTAGGTGGCCGCGCGCGTCAGTTCCGGGTGGCTGAGGACGTCGGTGCTGTCGATGAATTGGTCGACGGTGCCGATCGTGGGCAGGGAGCGGATGTCCGGGTCGGTGATGCGGGTGGTGAGCGCCGCGCAGAAGCGTTCGGCGTGCAGGACCTGAAAGGGTCTGGTGTGGTAGGCCCGCGTGGCGGGGTCGACAGGGTCGGTGAGTCCGAGCTGGTTGTGTGCGGCCGCGACAGCCTCGTAGGCGCGGGCCAAGTGGTGCTCGCGGGTGTGCCAGTCGGCGGCGGTGAGGGCTGTGGTGAGCATCGGGGTGAGGGTGGCCGCATGGGAAGTGCGGGCGAAGGCGCTGCCGAGCCATTTGCTGTAGGGCGGATAGCGGCGCTCCATGAGCAGGCAGAGCCGCATCAGGTCGCGCACCAGGCGGGCGGCGACGACAGCGGAGCCAAGTTCGTCGCCCACTTCGCCGCAGCGGCCGACGAAGGCTTCCTCTTGGGAGAGACGCTGCCACTGGCAGGCGAGTAGGTAGAGCCAGAGGTCGTGGGGATACCAGTCGAGGTTGGAGCGGGCTGGTGCGAGTTGGTCGAGTCCGTCGTGGAAGACGGCGCCGGCGGTGGCCTCGGCGAGGCGCTGAGTGGGGGTGGCGAGCCAGTCCGCCAGGGTGATGTCCTTGCGCGGGTCGAAGCCCAGGTGCGCGGTGAACCAGGCGCCCGGGTCAGTGACTTCGACTCGGTGGTGGACTGGTCCATCCGTTGTCTGCATGACCCCGATGCCCGCTTCTCCGGTATGGGCGAAGTGCGTGGGGAGCCGAGGAAGGTCTTCGGCAGGTGTTCGGAGAGCAGTGCTGTGACCCTCGCGCCGTGGTCGGTGACGTCCTGCGGGTGCAGGAAGATTTGCAGGCGGGGCCCCCACTCGTGGTCGGCGGAGCGGGCGGTGTCGAATCCGAGGACTTCCGAGCCGCTGCCGAGGCGGGCAGCGGAGTGCGTAACCCCGGGGGCGGCCTCGTCCAGCAAAGGCCGTACGGCTTCGAGGTAGAAGCGGCGGGATAGTTCCAGTCCGGGGATGAAGGACGGCGTGGTCATGGAGGGAGGGTGCCGGATTGGCGCTTGGTCGGGCGAGGGCTTTTCCACGTCCGGCAGGTCGCGGTTGACCGGGCGTACTGCGGTCCGATCGGCCAAGCGCAGCTATGGCCGTCCGCCGCTCGACGTCGGCCAGCTTCACAGTTCTTCAGGTTGGAGTGCGGTTTTGGAACTCGTGGCGGGCAGCGCGGTGGCCCTCGGCGGTGAGCGTGTAGAAGGTGCGGCGCCTGCCAGGGCCGCGGCCTGGGGTGGCTCTGTTCATCCAGGCAGTGTCGTCTTCGAGGCGACTGGTGAGCCACCCCGCGCGTTCGAGCCGCTTGAGCTGGGGATAGAGAGTGCCTGGTTCGAGCCCGGTGCGTGTGGTGACCTCCACTCCGTAGAACTCCTGATGTGGGTGAGTGAGCAGGTCCCGCAGGAGGATGTGAACCGTTCCGGGTTCGGTAGGGACTCGATCATTTGAGAGGATCGAGTCATGGCACGTCCTTCCCAGTACCCGCTTGAGCTGCGCCGTCGTGCGGTGCGGATGGTCGCCGAGGTGCGGCCGGATTACGACACCGAGTGGGCCGCGATGAAAGCGGTCGCCCAGACGGCATCGGCACCACCGAGACCCTCCGGAAGTGGGTGCGGCAGGACCAGGTCGACGCCGGCGTGCGTCCTGGCGTGACCACCGAGGAATCGGCCGAGCTCAAGCGCCTGAAGAAGGAGAACGCCGAGCTCAAGCGGGCGAACGAGATCTTGAAGGCCACGGCGTCTTTCTTCGCGGCCGAGCTCGACCGGCCACACGCACGCTCGTAGCGTTCATCGACGAGCACAAGGGCCGCTTCGGCGGTGTCGAGCCGATCTGCCGCGTGCTGACCGCGCACGCGTGCCCGATTGCCCCCTCCACCTACTACGCCCACCACAAGCGACAGGCCGCGCCGTCCGCCAGGACCGTGCGGGACGGCGAGCTGAAAGACCTGATCCAGCACGTCTACGACTCCAACTACCGCGTCTACGGGGCGAGGAAGATCTGGAGAGAGCTGAACCGGCAGGGCCAGACCGTGGCCCGCTGCACCGTCGAGCGCCTGATGCGCGAGCTCGGCATCACCGGGGCGGTCCGCGGCAGACGTGTGATCACCACACTTCCCGGCGGACAGGCCGAGCGGGCCCCGGACCTGCTGGAGCGGGACTTCGTCGCCGGCGCCCCGAACCGCTGCCGGGTCGCGGACTTCACCCACGTGAAGACCTGGGCCGGCGTCGTCTATGTCGCCTTCGTAGGCCGATCCCGGGGCTGCCTGCGGCGATGTCTGGCCGACGGCTTACCAGGGTGTGTGCCCCGCACCCCGGGTCGCCCGGGGTGCGGGGGCGCCTCAGACAATACTGGTCAGGAGCTCCGCGAAGACCTGCGGCCGGCTGAAGTAGCCGACGTGCGAGGCTTCGAGGGTGTGCACGTCGAAGGGATGATGCGGGGTCAGCGCGTCCGCCGTGCGGATCATGTGGTCCTGGACCGCCGGGGGAAGGCTTCGGTCGGCGGAGAGCCGGACGTACGTGTGCGGCACTCGCCCCCACGCGTCGGCCCGGACCAACGCACCCGGCTCCATCGCCGCGTAGGTCTCGTCCGGGTCAAGAGAGTCGAGCAGCAGCCGGAACTGGTGGTCCGTCGAGTCGGCCATGACGGCGGCCTTCAACGCGGCGAAGGTGTCCGGGTCGGCGTGGGCGGCCCGCCAGTTCAGCCGAACCACGCCCGGATCGCGTACGCCCGGCACAGCGATCCGGGCCACTGCGGTGTCCAGCAGGTTGTCGTCGACCACGTCCCACGCCTCGGTGAGCATGGCCGGATCGCTGAGGCAGAGCGCGGAGAGGTAGACCACCCGGTCGAGCAGCTCCGGTGCGGCGTTGGCGACGGCGCTGATCGTCAGACCGCCGAGGCTGTTGCCGACCAGGACGATCGGCCCCGACGCGGCGAGCCGCCGCAGAGTGTCCAGCACGTGGTCCACGTTGTCGTTCAACGTGACACCGCGCATCGCGGAAGGCGCGGCGGCGAGTGCCGTGACGTCCTGGGGTTGCTGGTAGTAGGCGGCTGGGGTGTCGGCGAGGTCGCCGTGACCGGGCAGGTCGATGGCGTGTGAACGGTACCCGAGCAAGGCCAGCTCGTTCTGCAACGGGCCCCAGGCCCGGGCGTTGCTGGAGCCGCCGTGAACGAGTACGAAAGTGGGGCGCGAGTCTGCGCGCATGGTGAAGATCCTCGTCATCCTGAGGTGAACGGTGGACGTGTGGCCCGGTGTCGGCGACGGCCGACACCGCGGTCAGCGCGTCGACCGGGTGCGCAGGGCCTGCCAGTTGTGGATGACGGAACACATGCGGACGACCGTAGCAGTCGCCACAGGCACCACGGAACCGGAACCCGAACACCGAACAACACTCCCTGCCCCGGCAACCTCGCCGAACCGTGCAGCGGACGCAGCAGCGCCCCGAACCCATCGGGTCCGGGGTGCTCTACGTTTGTCGTTCAGGCTTCGATGTAGGCCAAGTGATGCTGCGCAGATTCGCTGACCGGCAACACTTTTCACGGTTCCTCCGCGAGCTCGCAGCAGTCCCCCACGAGGCAGGGAGTCAGCCGACCCGCATCCGTCCGGTCCTTGTTCTTGTGGCTCCCCTACGTGGGGACTTCTCGTTTTTCGCCGCTCGAGACCAGATGGCACCCCGGGGTGAGGCAGACAGGTACGTCGAGCGCAGCTCACGCTGATCAGCGTGAGCTGGCCACCGCATGCCTGGCAAACGGCGAGGGGGAGGGAACCGGTAGGGCACTCGCCGAGGCCTCGGGCACAGGGCGCCCGCCGGATGTCACCGTGCGGTGGGGCGAGGCCCTACCGCGGCGGCCGGCTGAAGAATGTGACCGGCCGCTCCCGCCGCACTCCGTCTACTACGACGTCGACGGACTCGTCGTAGAAGGCCACCCGGTCCTTGATGATCCCTACCGAAGGCAGGGGATCGGGGTAGCTCCAGGCGATGTCGGGCCGCACGTCGGCGTCGCCGGCCCAGGACCAGTACTCGCTCGCCACACCCTTGTACGGACAGCGGGTGCGCCCGTCGGTACGGATGAAGAGGTCGAGGCGGACGTCCTCCCGCGGAAAGTAGAAGCGCACCGGCAGACCCGTCTCGAACAGCAGAACCGGCGTGTGCGTGTCCGCGACGACCGTACCCTCGATCTCGACCTGGACATGTCGACTGCTGGGCAGGGCGTCCACCCGCTTGTGCGGGTCGCGGGGGTGCACGAAGATCTCTTCGTCTTCCTCGTACCAGTGGTCGAGAGCCTCGCGCCCGAACCATTCGAAGCTGATGTGGCCGGCCAGATCCTCTCCGGGGTAGGTCCAGGCCGCTGCCCCGACGGTCCGGTCGGGGAGCACGAGGTCGTAGAAGACCGTCGCTCCCGCGTGACGCCGCCGGCTGGCGGGCCGCTCCGTTCGCCGCAGCAGGTCCGTCCGGACGTCCCCGGTCGGGAAGGCGTAGAGGGGGACGGGGCGGCCGGGCTCCCACACGAGAACCGGCCTACGACTGTCCACGACCGTGACGTCCCCCGCCGTCGCGCGCACCCAGCGCTCACTCGGCTCCCAGAACACACTGTCGGACTCGCCCTGGCGGCGTACGACGGGCACGGCTTCCGGGCCGGACTTCGGTGCGGTCATCGGTCTCTCCTCCTCGCTCCGCCTCCGGCTGCCGGGACCGGGTGTCGCGGTACCGGCAGCAGCCGGTGTGTCCACCCTGCTCCCGATCCCGACCGGGGGCAAACGACCCGCCATCGCTCCTTCCGGCGCTTTCAGCAACCGTGGCCGTCGCCGTTGATGAGGATCCATACACGCGTTCCACTCAGCGTTGCCCAGTGACCTAACGCCACGTATCCGCACCGTCGCGCTCACTCGGGTCGATCGTCAGGAGGCCTGTGTGAAGACTTGAGAGGGGTTCGCCGGTGGGGGTCCTGACCGAACGCGAGGAGAAGAATGGCGTCGCCATCGCCTCCAACGAGTCCTTCGGTGGCTGGACCCGTCCTCGCCCTCGGGGTCGCCAGCGTCCCACTCCGGGAAGCCCCACGGGCCGGCGGCAGCAGCGTCGAGGCGTCCCAGACGATCTGCTCGGCGTACTCGGGCAGCGTGGTGAGCACCTTCGCGGCCTGCGCTGAGAGGTTCCCCCTTGGGTTTCTGCGGCCTCCAGGCCGGGGTCCGGACCGCCCGGGTAGGGGACGGCCTCGGCGGGCTCCGGCACCGGCGCCGGTGACCGGCACCTCATACGCGGTCGTCCGCTCCCACTTCTTGAACATCGCCACCGCCGCGTCCATCAGCGCGTCCTCGGCGTCGCGGCGGTCACGCAGCCGCAGGAACGCGGTTCGCAGGAACGCGGCCTTGTGCTGGGCGAAGAGCCCCTCGAAGTCGGCGGGCAGCGCCGCCGGCCCGGGCTTGGTCTCTCGCGGTCCTGGAGGTACCAGCCCCCAACGGGGGCAGGGCCACCCAAGCAGCCACAGGCCCGGGTCGCGGCCGCGCCGGGGATGATGGGGTTGGAAAGACGGAGCAATGAGGTCAGGAGCTTCCATGGCGAAGTGGGTTCACCAACCCCGTGAGGATGCGGAGTTCGATTTCATCCTGGGGAAGAGCGAAGTTCCGGTCCTCGCTTACTTCACTGGGACGTGGCCCAAGGCCATCGAGCCCTGCCGGGCGATGGACCTCGTCGTGGGTAGCATCGCCGACGAGTACATGGGCCGCCTGACGGTCGTCCGCACCGACATTACGCGCTGCCCGGCCGCTACCGCGCGATACCGGGTCACCGGAGCCCCGTCATACGTCCTGCTGAAGGATGGCGAGGCGGTGGCGCACGGCACGGGACCCATGACCACCGCCGAGGTCCGGGAATTCCTGGACGGCCACCTCTGAGACCGCACACGTTATCGGCGGTCTGCTCGACATCCGCGACCCCACTGTGCGCCGCCCGCAGCCAGCCGGGACGGCCGCGCGAGAGCGGTTCCGCCACATGCCTGGTCCGGTCACCCGCGCCGCACGAACAGCGCCTTGCCGCAGGCCTCTCCGGCCCACCCCGCGTACGGTCGGAACACGGCATCCGACAGGACGGAGCCAGAAGGACCGGCCGCCCGTGGCCCCGCCCCGAGCGCGGGCGGCCGACCACCGCTCGCCCACGACTGCGTCCAGGCGATCCCTAATCTTCTTCTCCTGATCGGCCGCCGAGCGGGGCGGGCTGCCGTCGGCGAGGCGCAGGCGGGGCACCACCGCCGTGCGTCATCGGCACTGCAGCCCGATCGCTGTGAAGTAGGCGAGGCCGCCGAGGATCACCACTGCGCAGCTGACGAACATGATCCGCATCCACCGATGCGAAGCGGGGGCGGGGATCGCCGCTCGGGAGCCACCACGGGGTGCACCCCCAACGAGCGACGAACCCGCGCTGATGGGTGCGATCGTTGGCCATGGGTCAGTCCGTATGAGCCAGGGCGAGCGCGGCAGGGAGCAGCTGGGTGACGATGGTGCGGCTGTCGGCCAGTCGCCGGGGGCTGTTTACCGAGTTCCTGGCGCACGTCCAGGCAGCGCAGCCGGACACCGGGCTGACCGGATCCCGTGTCGTATGGTCTGATGTCGCGGCCGCCCACGGTCCGCAACGGATCTCACCGAACCCGGCGGTGCCGCCGGTACGGCCGAAAGATCTGAACCAAGACCGGGAATCAGGCCGCGACGAGCTCCTGCTCGCGGTCCGGCGTCTTGGCCTTGGGCTTCTTGTTCGGCAGCGAGAGCCGGAAGACCTTGCGCCAAGCGGAGAACACCTGCTTGGGCAGCGGCCCGGTGACGTACTCCAGCTCGTACTTTTCGAACAGCGCGCGCACCTTCACCGCGACCTCGGCGTACCGGTTGCTCGGCAGGTCCGGGAACAGGTGGTGCTCGATCTGGTGCGACAGGTTGCCGGTCATGAAGTGCATGGCCCTGCTGCCGCTGATGTTCGCCGAGCCCATCATCTGGCGTAGGTACCACTGGCCGCGCGTCTCGCCCTTGATCGACCGGCGCTCGAAGACCTGCACGCCCTCGGGAAAGTGTCCGCACATGATCACCGAGTGGGACCAGATGTTGCGGACCAGGTTCGCGGTGAACGTGGCGGCGAGCGTGGTGAGGAACGAAGGGCCCGACAGCAGCGGGTGGATCACGTAGTCCTTGAGCACCTGCCTGCGGATCTTGCGGCCCACGGCCCTGGCCTGCGCGCGGAACTCCGGGTTCTTGCGGCGGCGCTTGTGCAGGTTCTTGCCGAGCTCCAGGTCGTACGCTGCGATGCCGTACTCGAAGAAGCAGGCGTTGATGAAGTTCCACAGCGGCTGGCCGAGGTGGAACGGGTGCCACTTCTGGTCCTCGTCGACGCGCATGATGCCGTAGCCGAGGTCGTTGTCCTTGCCGATCACGTTCGTGTACGTATGGTGCAGCTCGTTGTGCGAGTGCTTCCACTGCTCGGACGGTGAGGCGTGGTCCCACTCCCAGGTGGTGGAGTGAATCTTCGGGTCTCGCATCCAGTCCCACTGGCCGTGCAGGACGTTGTGGCCGATCTCCATGTTGTCCATGATCTTCGCCACGGACAGGCCCGCGGTGCCGAGCAGCCAGGCGGGCGGGAAGATCGAGAACAGCAGCACGCCCCTGCTGACCAGTTCGAGCTTGCGCTGCGCCGAGATGACCTTACGGATGTAGGCGGCGTCCTTCTCGCCGCGGCTGGCGATCACCTCGTCGCGGATCGCGTCCAGCTCGCGGCCGAGCTCCTCGATCTGCTCCGCGGTCAGGTGGGCGGTGGGGTCGATGGCGGTCAAGGTGCTCCTACCGTTCGATGTCGCAGGGGCCCGCCGCGGCGGACACGCAGGTCTGGATGAGGACGCCCGGTTCGGCCTCGGTGATCTCGCCGGTGCGCAGGTCGCGGACGGCGCCCGCCTTGAGCGGCGTGATGCAGCCGAAGCAGATGCCCATGCGGCACCCGGAGGGCATGAGTACGCCGGCCTCCTCGCCGATGTCCAGCAACGGCGTGGCGCCGTCCGCGTCGACGGTCTTGCCGGTGGCGCTGAACGTGACCTCGCCCCCGTCGCCGGCGACGACGATGCTGGGGCGGAAGCGTTCGGTGTGCAGGCGCTCTTGTACGCCGTGTCCGCGCCAGTGCTCTTCGGCGGCGTCGAGCAGGCCCGCGGGCCCACAGGCCCAGGTCTCGCGCTCGGCCCAGTCGGGCACGAGTTCGTCGAGACGGGCGATGTCGAGCATGCCGTCTGTGTCGGTGTGCACCTCGGTGAGCCGCAGCTTCTTGTCCGCGACCAGGTCGTGCAGTTCGTTGCGGAAGATCACGTCTTGCGGCTGTGGCGCGCAGTGGACCATGACGACGTCGTCGAACTCGATGTCGCGCAGCATGCCCATCACGGGCGTGATGCCGCTGCCGGCCGTCAGGTAGAGCACCTTGGCGGGCTTGGCCTGCGGCAACACGAAGTCACCGGTCGGCTGGTCGAGCTGGATCAGCGTGCCCGGTTTAGCCCTGCGGACCAGGTGGTTGCTGACCTTGCCGTCCGGGATCGCCTTCACGGTGATCGTGACGCGGCCGTCCTGGCGGTTTGTCGGCGAGGTGATGGAGTAGGCACGCCACAGGCGAACCCCGTCGACGTCGACCCCGATCCGCACGTACTGACCGGCTGTGTGGCCGCGCCAGCCCCGTCCCGGCCTGATCACGATAGTCGCGGCGTCACCCGTCTCGGGGTGCACGGCCTCGATGCGCCCACGCAGGTCAGCGCCTGCACGCAGCGGGCTGACCAGGTCGAGGTAGTCCGACGGCAGCAGCGGCGTCGTGACCATCTCCAGCAGTTTCCACGCCCTGCTGCGGAGGGCTGCGCTCGTCATGACTCCAGCTTGCTGCGCCTCAAGGCGTAAAGTCCTGACCGCAGGACGTAAATCCGGTCGGCTGAATTGTTCGCAGGGAACAAAAACGTGAGCCATGCAATCCGGAGGGCCAGCGAACTGGCCCTCGATGAGACGACGGTCACCGCACTTCGGGCCGCGCTGAAGACCACCGCCGACGAGGTCGTCCAGGCGATCATCGACGAGGTCCCTCCCTACGCCAACGCACTTTCGGGCCGCATGGGCGGCACCATCCGCCGAGCCGTCCGCACCGCCCTGGGGCACTACCTGGACCTCGCGAGCGGGAACGCCACAGGCGGCGACGCCGGTGACGCCGCCTACGAGCTGGGCCGCGGCGAGGTGCGGAGCGGTCGTTCGATGGACGCCCTGCTCAGCGCCTACCGCGTCGGCGCCCGCGTGGCCTGGCGATGCCTGGCAGCGGGTGCCGTACCCGCAGGTCTGCCCGCCGCCGAGGTCGCCAAGTTCGCCGAGCTGACCTTCGCCTACATCGACGAGCTCTCCGCCGCGAGCGCCGCGGGCCACGCCGACGAACTGGCCGCCCGGGGCAGGGCCCAGGAGCGCCACCTGGAACACCTGGCCCGCGACCTCCTCGCCGGCGCGAGCCCGGACGTGCTGCTGGCCTCTGTTCAACGGGCCGGGTGGCAGCCTCCGGTTTCGCTGACGGCGGTTCTGCTGCCCGCCGCCCAGGCCCGGCCTGCCTACCGCACGCTCGACCCGAGCACCCTCGTCCTCGACGATCTACCGGACGCCACCGGTGTGCTGCTCGTCCCCGATGCCGACCGATCACATCTCTTGCGGCAGCTAACCGACCGCACCGCCGTGGTCGGCCCGGCCCGGCCATGGACTCGTGCGTCCGCCTCGTACGCACGAGCCCTACGCGCGCGCTCCCTCTCCTCTGATATCAGCGACACCGAGGACCACCTGCCCGAGCTGGTACTGAGCGCCGACGTGGACGCGTTCGCAGACCTGCGCGCCCGAGCCCTCGCACCGTTGCGGACCTTGCCTGTCGCGACCGCACGGCGGCTGGAGGAGACGTTGCGGGCGTGGCTGCTGCACCAGGGCAGGCGGGACGAGGTGGCGGCGGCGTTGTTCGTCCATCCCCAGACAGTCCGGTACCGGATGTCGCAGCTGCGGGAGCTGTTTCCGGATCTCGCGTTGCCACACCGGGTCCTTGAACTGACGCTGGCGGTCGGACTTCGGGTCAGTTGACGCATGCTTCGACCGCCCACGCCCGCGTCCCCGAGCGGTCCAGGAACCGTGCCTCGTTCTCGGCGCCATCAGCGTCGGCCATGGCACTGCCGCAGCGGATGCTGTCGTGCAAGTGCCGATCATGGACGACCTGGCTCTTCGGCGGCGACTGCGCCCTCGCTGCCGATCCCGCGTGGGCCCTCGTGCGCAACGTCATCCAGGCGGGCAGACCTGTCGAGTGGCGTGAGTTGTAATCGCAGCCCGATCGCCAATCGAGACACCGTCTTACTGATCATTTCAGAATGAATTTCACTCAGGGACTTGGCAGTTGAGATTGTGGGCGGCAGAGTTCTGCAGGTGCCGGATGATCTTGTGCCGGATGATCTGTGGGATCGTGCCGCCCCGTTGCTCCCACCTCGTCCGCCGCGGCGTCGGCGGTATCCGGGCCGGCTGCCGGCGGATGACCGTGCGGCTCCGCGCGGAATCGTCTACGTCCTGCGCACGGGCGTGACCTGGGCGGACGTGCCAACAGAGACGATCGGCTGCAGTGGGGTGACGTGTTGGCGGCGCCTGCGGGACTGGACCGAGGCCGGCGTCTGGCCCCGCCTGCACGAGATCCTCCTCGCGGAACTCCGCAGAGCCGGCCTGCTGGACATGGACGACGCCGCGATCGACAGCTCGCACGTCCGGGCCCTCAAAGGGAGGCTCACACCGGACCTTCGCCGGTCGACCGCGCCCGACCTGGCAGCAAGCACCACCTGATCACCGACCGTCACGGAACACCTCTCGCAGTGTCGCTGACCAGCGGAAACCGTCACGACGTCACCCAGCTCATGCCGCTGCTGGACACGATCCCCCGCATCCGCGGCCTGGTCGGCCGGCCCCGTCACCGACCACGGCGGCTGTTCGCCGACCGCGGCTACGACTACGACAAGTACCGGCGTCTGCTCCACGCGCGTGGCATCACGCCGAAGATCGCCCCCAAGGGCACCGCCCACGGATCCGGCCTGGGCAAGACCAGATGGGTCGTCGAGCGAACCTTCGCTTGGCTCCACCAGTTCAAACGTCTACGGATCCGCTACGAGATACGAGCCGACCTCCACTCGGACTGCTCCAACTCGCATGCAGCATCATCTGCTTGCGACGCCTCCGAACCTCATTCTGAAATGATCAGTTAGTACTCCAGCAGCGGATCGTATAAAACTGCCGGACGTTGTTGACACTCAGGGTCTCCGACCATTACGGAGATCTGCCATGCCCCCTGTCGCTGCAACAGCAGCAGGACCGCCAAGCACAGCATCGCCTGGCGGTCCTGCGCCACGCCGAGGAAGTCACCGGTAACGTCGCGCTGACCTGCCGCTACTACGACATCGGCCGGACCTGCTTCTACAAGTGGCTGCGTCGGTACCGGGACGAAGGCCTCGAGGGCCTGCGGGACCGCTCCAGCAAGCCCCACCACTGCCCCCACGCCACCCAGGCAGACGTCGTCAACAAGATCGTCTACCTGCGGCAGCACTACCACTTCGGCCCGATGAAGATCCAGATGTATCTCAAGCGGTATCACGACATCGACATCGCCTACTCCGCCGTCTACCGCATCCTCAAGAAGCTCGGCATGAACCGCCTGCCGGCCTCCCAACGCTACAAGCGGCACGACAAGCGCTACACCCGCTACGAGAAGCAGTTGCCCGGCAACCGAGTCCAGATCGACGTCAAATTCATCGAACCGATCGGCCTACCGGAGCAGGCCCCGGCCGCGGCGCCCGTGACCGGAACTCCGCCGAAACAACGACGCCGGGCGAAGTACTACCAGTTCACCGCCATCGACGACTGCACCCGGCTGCGAGTACTCCGCATCTACCCGCGCTGCGACCAGAAGACCGCCGTCCAGTTCCTCGACTACGTCCTGGAGCGCCTGCCGTTCCGCGTCGAGGTGATCCAGACCGACAACGGAGCCGAATTCCAGTCGGCCTTCCATTGGAACATCCTCGACAAAAGCATCGCCCACACCTACATCAAACCCGCATCACCGCACCTCAACGGCAAGGTCGAACGCTCCCACCGGATCGACGCCGAGGAGTTCTACCGCATGCTCGACGGAGTCGTCATCGATGACACCGGCGTCTTCAACGACAAGCTCCGCGAGTGGGAGGACTACTACAACTACCATCGCCCCCACGGTGCCCTCGGCGGCCAGACGCCCTACGAACGCCTCAAGCAGAAGACCCAGACCCAGGTGTAAGCGAGCTCCGGCAGATGCACAACTAGGTGGTCGATGTGGCGAGCCCAGCCAGGCCCCCTGGGGCACTCATGGTAGCTGCTTGATCACCAACCGTAATGACACGCCGAGCGCAAGCACATATCCCGGTGCGCTTGCGCCGGGGCGGACCGGGGAAACGGCGTGAAGTGCCACCTCGGTCCCGAACGCTCGTTGGTTCAGCGTCGCAGCGGTCATGGAACGTCGGCGTAGTGCTCGAGGTCGGCCTGTTGGCGCTCTGCGAGGTCATCCCGGCCGGCCTGCGTGACGTGGAGCAGCAGCCACGTCAGTTCATGCCAGCCGAAGGCGTCGAAGCGGGCCGGATCGGTGTACTCGTCGACGCGCTCCGAATCGCGGGTTCCACGGCGTTCCCCGCAGGGCAGAGTCACGCGCGACAGCTCGCTTCGGCCTGGCCCTCGGAGGTGAAACGAGGAGCGGGCTGCAGCATGGCCGGCAGCGGCTCCCCGCCGGAGAGCGCGTCTCGGGCTCCGCGGAAGCCCCCGGGCGACCACGGCCGCCGAGAGCGGACCCGAGCGCTGCGCGGTCGCTACGGCAAGGGGGTGTAGTGGACGAGCGTGGTCTCACAGGTCTCGGCGTACACCGTCGGCGCGTCGGCCTCGGCCTGGTTTCGCGGACAGGCCCCAGCGGAGCTTCGTGGACACCCATTCGCCTACGTACCGGCAGTGGACCTCCGGCAGCGGCGGCATCCACTCGGCCGGGTCCCGGTCGCTCCTGGACCGGTTGGAAGCGCGTGAGTTCGCAGAATCCTGGAGCCGGGCCGCCAAGAACCCGCGCGTTGGCTCCGTTTCCGGGGAGGGATGGCGTCCGGGTTCCGGCCTGCACCGCGGCAGTACGACTTGCTTCTCCCGGGCTCCGCCCGGCTCAGGTATCGACAGGCGCGGGGTCGAGGATTGCCGGGTCGAAGCCGACCTCGGTCAGGACGGCGGCGGCCACTCCGCGGCCGACCCGGGCAAGGCCGATCAGCAGGTCCTCGCAGTCGATGCGGTCAGATCCGTGCTGCTCCGACCGTGCCTCCGCGATGTCGATGGCCTTACGGGAGTAGGGGGTCCAGGCGATCCGTTCGGCCGCCTGGGAAGCTCCCATGCTCAACCGGCTTCCGACGGATTGATGGACCGCCTCCGGCGACACGCCGACGGTCTGCAGGAGTCGGGTGGCGCTGTTGTCCTCTGCGGTCAGTCCCCAGAGCAGGTGCTCGGTGCCGATGTAGTTGTTGCGGTGGTGCACGGCTGCCCGCTTGACGTGGACCATCGCCTGGCGGAGGTCGTCGGTCATCATCTCGGGGCTGTAGCGCTTGTGAGGTGCATGGAAGCGTTGCTGGACCGCCTGCCGGGTCACTCCCAGGGCGGTGCCGATGTCCGTCCAAGAGTTGCCGTGCATCCGGCAGTGCTCGACGTAGTCCTCCACCAGGTCGTCTGCCAGTGCCTGCAGTTGGCCGGAGAGTCGGGCGGCGGCCGCCAGCAGGGCGATCCAGTCGGGCTGTTCCTGTCCGCCGGGGCGGTGCGCGGTATCGCATCTCCGGTCGACTTCCGCAATGAGATCGTCCAGATCCGGAAGAGTCATGAGGCAAGTACGCCTTGACAATTCAAGATTGTCAAGGCGTACTTGCCTCATTCTTGAGGTGGGCAACCGGTGGTCAACCCACCCCATCGATTGCCGAGTGGTGCACGGATGTGTGGACTGGGCGGAGCACTCAGAGCAGTAAGCCCCCGATCGATCCCTGGCCCGGACGCAGGCAGGGACGGCGGTAGCCGGCGTGCGGTACCCCCAGCACGAGGGCACGCGCGCCGTTGTCAGGCTGCCCCTCGGCGCCTGAGGGCGTAGAAGGTGACGCTGCCGAGGAGAAGGATCCCGGCGCCGATACCGGCCGGCAGTACGACCTTGCCCATGGGCGAGTCGTCGTCCTTCGCGGCAGCCGTTGTGCCGCCGGTACCGCCCTGGTCGCCGGTCGCGTTCGCACCGGACTGCGAAGGGCCCTGGGCCCCGTCGTCTCCGAAGGAGAACACCGGGCCCTTTCCGTCGCGCGGTGTGCCGGAGATGTCCACAGTCAGCGAGAACGGTACGACGATGCCCTTCGCCTCGTCGTCCCGCTCGGCGACCTGCGCCTGGATGCAGTACGTGCCGGGCACGTCGTATCCCTTGCAGTCGGGACTCTTCGCACCGTCCTGCTCGGTGATCTCCTAGGGCCAGGGCCCGCAGAGCCGCTCGATGTGCCCCGTCCGGCCCGCGAAGAGCTCGGTGGAGTCATGGTCGTCGTTGCACTGTGTCGACTCACGCTGGGCGTTGTAGAGGTCGACGCTCCATCCGGTGGTGGCGGACTTGGGGAAGTCGGCCGGGATGTCCACGCCTGCCTTGACCGTCAGCTTCTGGCCGGGCTTCAGCTCCACCCGCCAGAAGGGGGCCTCGCCGACGGCGATGGACTGGCGGTGGGTGCCCGGTCCGATCGGGGTGGCGCTGTTGAAGGAGAACCCGCCCTCGGCGTCGGCCCCGGTGCGGGGCTTCTCAGTCCGCGCCCCGGCCGTCTGGGTCGTCTTGTCGGCGATGCCGACGAGCAGCTCGACGGGCATGGGCTTGTCGCCGGGCTCGGTCACGTCGTTCTCGACCATGATGCAGCCGATGTCGCCCGGCGCGGGCTCCTCGTTGCCTGCTCCGGGCTTGCTGCGGCCTCCGGCGGTGATGATGTTCGCCCACCCCATCGACTGAGTGAACTCCCTCAGCCACGCGCGGGGTTCACCATCGCCCGCAGGACCGGCCGTCACGGTCGAGTCCGTCCCGGTCAAACCCGGCGAGTAGCAACCCCGGCCCCCTGGAGCTCACCCGCGCAGCAGCCCGATCGCCGTGGCGTAAGCAAGGCCGGGGAGCACCACCAGGCGGCCGACGAGCGTGATGCGCATCCGTCCACCAAGGGGGCAGGTCAGCACCCTCGCTCGGGGGCCGTGCAGCAGCTACCACCAACGGGCGGGCAGCCGCCCGCAGGCAGGTGCGATCCCGGGGCGGGGTGCCTAGGCTGGGAGGCTGTAGGATCTCGCGCTTCGTGACCGGGCCCTGCCCGCTGACCAGGAGCTCAGTCGCTGTCGCAGGTCGGTGGCACACCGGCCAGTCTCACGGCGGTGGCATTTCCTGAGGACGCGGTGGTCTGGCCGGGTACAGTGACGCCTTGGTCGAGGGTGGCCCGCTTGGTGGGGGCGAGGTCGGCGGCGCGAAGGAAGTCAGCGGCCCTGCCCGGCATATCGAGGGACCGGTAGCCCCGGAGCCGGGGTGCCCGTGGTCTGCTCTCTTGTCCGCTCTCGGCCGCCGGCGGCTCACATCCGCGGAGGGCTATAGGGGAGGGGATCTCGCGCATGTCGTCAGGATTCGGGTTTCACGCGTCCACGCTCGCTGTACGGTTCGTTCTGGAACTGGTGTCGCTCGCATGCTTCGCGGTCTGGGCTTGGACGACCACGCCAGGACCTCTGCGGTACGTCCTTGTAGTCGTGGCCCCGGTCCTTGTGGCGGTGCTGTGGGGCGTGTTCGCCACCCCCGGCGACAAGTCCCGGTCCGGCGGGACGGTGGTGGCGACCCCCGGCGCGCTGCGGTTCCTCCTGGAGTTGGCTGTCTTCTTCGGCGGCGCCGTGGCGCTTTACGCGGCGGGATCCCATGTTCTGGCCATCACGCTCGCCGGCGTGCTGATCGTCTACCACGCCCTGTCGTGGGACCGCGTGGTCTGGCTGTTCCGACACTGACCCCGAACGCGATCACACGCCGTCAAGACTTCTCAAGGCAATGCCGGTTCTCTGGTGTCCTGTCGCAGCGCAGGTGGCAGTTGACGTGACGCTGACTTGCTTAGGTGCCAGATGTTCTGAGACTGCAGGCCGGTGGTGATCTCAAACGATCTGGCTTTCGCGGAAGTGGTGATGGCGCCGGGCGTGGTGCGGGCGCCGGCTGCGGCCACGGCGTCGGGAACCGGGGCGGCCGTGTAGTGCCAGGCGATGGCTCGGGCGTCGGAAACCGAGAGGGCGCCGGAGTCGATCGCTTCCACGAGCAGCTCGAGCAGCTCGAGACAGGCGCTGGCCGCCTCGACCTCGTTGGCCGGCACGCCCGGTGTGAGGCCTGCGGCCGCGGCGGCGGCGTGGACGGCGGCGGCCTCCGCCGTCAGGGCCAGGCCCGGAACGGGGTCGGGCAGGTTCTCGGCGGCGGCCAGTTCACCGGCGTACGTCTCGCGGTCGGAGGCCAGTGCGGCGCAGAGGTGACGCAGCGTGTCCAGGGCGAGGTTCGCTGCGGGCCGGCCAGGCCGGTGGTGGATCCGGCCGGAGCGGGCGACTTCGAAGAGCGCGGCCACCGTCATGTGGCCGATGTCGTCGAAGGATCGGCCACCGAAGGAGCGGACCTGACCGCGGGTCATGCGGACGGCGGCCGGCAGCATCGCCTGGACGATGACGCGGGCGGCCAGGATGGCCGATCGGTCACAGCCGGCCGCGCGCCGCAGCAGCGCCCGCAGCACGGCGTCGGTCAGCTCGTCGGTCAGGCGACCGTGGCCGGGTCGGAGCGCGGCGATGAGGTGGGTGGGTCCGAGGGTGCGCACCCAGGGATCGGTCACGCTGTCGGTCACCATGGCGATGCCGTCGGCCAGCCGATCGGCCACCAGCCAGTCGGCCACGGCGGCCTGGACTTCGGCGTCGGCGCACAGCGCCGCCCACTCCGCATCCAGGCGGTGGAAGATCCCGCCGGCGGGGTGGGCGGGGCGTGGTACGTCGAGCACGGCACGTCTCCTCTCGGATCTCATGCCGTGAACTCTCCTCAGACCGGCTTGCCCGAAAGCTTGCCCTGATCCCCAAAAGAGCAGGTGAATGGCTTGCCCTGTGTCGGGGCAAGCCGCCGGTGGCCGATTGGGCAAGCCTGCCGAGGGGTTGGGCAAGCCGTGGTGACCGTGCCGTGCCACTGTGGGCAAGCCTCCGATAGAGGCGGGCAAGCCTGCCCGGAGGACCAGGAACAGTGGGCGGGAAGTCGCATCGGCCACGACCGTCCCGGGTGGGCAATGAGCGGCGGATCGGTCATGGCCGATGACCGACAGGCGCGGAACCGGTCATCGGCCACAGGCAGACCGGATCGGTCACGGCCAGCTAGCCGGACACGGCGTTGGCCGATGACCGGTCACCCGGTCATCGGCCAACGCTGGGAGCTCGTTCGGTCAGGTCCGCACAGACCGGAGGTGCGCTCGCCCTTGCTGGCGGCGTTGCTCGGCCAGGTGCTCCGTGGCCTTGTCCAGCCGGCGCTGACCGGTTCGCGCAGAGACACCAAGACGGCGGGCGACTTCGGCGCCGGACAGCTTCTCCCCCGCTTCCTCGGCGTCGGCCAGCCACGCCGCGACGGTCACAATCTGTTGCTGCACGGGGTCCAGTTCCGGCTCGCTCGTCTGCTGCTCCGGAAGCTGCGCGGTGGCCGCTCCCGTGTCCGTGACGCCGGCTTCCCACAGCGCCGGCTGCCCGTCTACAGGAGGCGCCGACCGCGGCATCGGAAGACGAACCGCGTCCTGCTCCCGAGCTCCCCCGCCGGCCTGCCACTCGTCAGACACTTCTGCCGATGGCACCACAACCGGGTCGAGGTCACGGGGCTCACCGGCCGTCGGCATCGCCAGTGGCTGTGGATCGGGTCGCTCGAAGAAGGGGTGCGGCTCCGCGTCGGGCCGGGTTACGACAGGCTCGTCGAAGGTCGGCACCGTGTCCCAGTCGTTCGTGGGCACCGCAGTGTCGTCGGCCACGGTTGCGTCCGCGGCCGACTCTTCGACTGCGGTCTCCTGCCATGCCACGTTGTCGGCGGGCTCGCTGGTCTCGGTGCGGGTCGCGGCGGTGTCCTGCTCCTCGTCGAGCGGCGCCGGCTCGAGCGCGATCTCTTTGTCGCGGGCCGCGGCTGCGACCGGGTCGGCAGCTCGCTGATGCTCGCCCTGAGAGGAGACATCATCGGAGCGCGTACGACTCCTGGGCGTCGCCGTACTGCTTCGGGGGCGCGGGCAGTTCCGGGTCGGCGCGATGCCAGGCGAAGACACATTGGGTCAGGTGATCGACTACGCCCCGGAGGATCCACTTCCGGCTGGTGTGATGCGTGGCGCTGGAGGAGATCGCCGCGGTTGGGTTGGACTGGGCGGAGCTGGGGTGGACCGCGGTGGCGAGGGCCGGCCCTGAAGAGAAGCAGACCTCTTCCTCCGGCTATCGCGGAGAAAAGAGGTGTCGTGGTGGCGATCGGGCTTGCCCACCGGGCCTGACCAGGGGCGATGATCAAGATCGCGAAAGGGAGGGTCCCACTCCCGGCCCTACCTCTGGTGCAACCCCTAGTACACCTCTACGTGCAACCCTCCAGCCCCCTTACGGTGCAACTGTCGTGAGGCAGCGTCCACATGGGGCTTGCCCACCTCCGCAACGCGCCGAGCGGGCGGCTCTTGAGTACGTCTGCCGGTCGTACCGATGATCGTGGCGGCAGGGCTCGCCGCACATCACGTGCCAGAAGTCGGGGCAGACACCCGATCGAGGCGGTCTTCCAGCCGCCGACCGCGACTGCCGTCAGCGCCCGCAGCGACGGGGGCGTGGCCGGGAGCATCGGCTCCACGAGGCTCTGACCGCCAACCCGTCCGCAGCCCTGGCTGTCCTGCTCGTCGGCGCCCACTACTCCAAGGTCCAGGCTCTACGAGCAGTGGAGGTACTGGCCGAAACGGAACCCGCCAACAGCTGGTCGGCGGTGTCCCCCCGAGTGGCTACGTTGTCCCGGTGCCGGCCGCCGTACTGGGCAAGGCGCCCCCTCTCGGCGTCTACTACACCGGGGGCGACAACAAGTCGGAGTGGGGCAATGCGTTCACCAACGACGTCGGCAGGCTCTTCGAGCGTCACGTCGGACGCCCGCTCGACCTGCTGCCCGACGCCAAGGTCCACCCGAGATCCCGGTCAGGATCTCCAAGAACTTGAAGAGGAAGACGATCGACTTCTTCGTCGTCTTCCCCGATCTGGTCCTGCTGGTCGAGGTGAAGTCGACCCGCCCGGGCGAGCAGCTGCGGCTCGGCGGGCCGGACTTCACCACTCTCCTCGTCGCCACGCCGATCAAGAAAGCGTTCGAGCAGATCAACGGGTCAGTCGACCTTCTTCGCTCCGGCAAGCACCCGGAGCTTTCCGGCATCCCGGCCGACTGCCGGATGATCGGGATGGTGGTGACCGCAGAGCCGTTCCACCAGATCAACACCCCCGCGCACCGCGTGGACCTGCCCGCCACCGACATCCCCGTGATGGCCACCTCGATCGCCGAACTGGAGGAAGCGGTCACCACCACCGGCACCAGCCTGGCGAAGCTCCTCTGCGCGGCCGATGACGCTGGTGTCGTGAACCTGCGCCAGCTGTTCCCTCAGTACGACTGCCTGAAGCACATCGCCGTCCTGGAACAGGGCTGGCACGCAATCCCGTTCGCCCGGCCCCGCCGGCCACGAGCCCACGGCGCCGCTGCCGCCGACTTGAGCCCGACGCGCCGGAGTTGAGCGTCACCCGTTCGGGGGCGGTCCTATCGAACCACTGGGGCCGCCCCCACCGCTGCTCCAGGTCAGGACGGCGACGGCCCGCTTCGCCGTCCAGGAGCAACACGTCGCCGGCGGCGCGGGCTCGGGCAACCCAAGAGCTCTTCGAAACGCCTCTACGGGGTGATCACTTTCCAGAGCTCTACGGACTGAACTGGCAAGGCTCTGACCTGCTCGTTTATGTACGGGCCGGACCTCTCCCGACCGCTTCCGGCCTAAACCTTGGAATCGAGGTTGGCACGAATGGCCCCGCGCCCGCGTGGCCTGCTGCCAGGCTCCATGGCATGACGGTTGACAACGCGGGACACGTATCCCACCCAGTCGTGATCAAAGAGGCCTTCACGGGCGACCTTGCGGAGGCCGTTGCCATGGCAGAGTCAGCTACTCACCTCGGCCTCGGGGTCCACATCAGCAACTCCATGCACCACATGGGTGGCGAGCTCAAGGAGATGTGGGACGTCGTGATTGTGGAGGACATCCCCCTGCACGATCGGGAGGCCAGCGGAGCCGCCGCTCTGGCGCGCGTCGCCGTCCGGCAGCAGCGCTCACAGACCTAAGCGCAATAGGCCCGGCCAGCTGCGGCGGGGACGCAGGCCGGCCAAGGCCGTAGGGGCGTGGTGTAGCTACACGGGTCCAGACGCGGCGCGCACGATGAGCGTGCCGACCGTCCGATTCCCGGCCGGGTCGGTCAGTGGTCGGTCAGGCCATCCCGGGCGGCGAGCCGGCCCTTCCGGGTGGCCCCGCCGCAGTCCTCGCACGACACGATCACCGCGCCCTCGATGATGTATCCAACCGTGTTCGTGCCACGGCACTCCCGGCACGGCGTCCGGCTGAGCATCTGCTGCACGTGCCCAAAGGCCCGGCCGACTTCGGCCGTGTTCACGCGGAGGCGGTGATGCCGGCCTGTTCCATCTCCGCGTCGGTGGCGCGGAGGTAGTCGAACTCGCCGGCGGCGGCGCCGTCGAGGAACTTCGTGAATTCGGCCCGGCTGTAGTACAGGACCGGCGCCGCCGGGTCCTTGTCGTCGGACAGGGCCACCATGCGGGTGCCGTCCGGGACGCTCGCGTGCGGGTGTCCCTCGGCCGCGGGGGCCTCGGCCACGATCACGCAGTCCTTCAGGATCGGGTCGAGGTCCGTCCGGCTGGACTTGCGCCAGTCCAGGCCGGGCGCGTTGACGTTCTGGTACGCCTTGGTGCTGCGCCCGTTGCTGATGGTTCCGACAGCGCTCATGCTGCTCCCTTGGTGTGTGCTCGGCGCGGGGCCCTGCCCCGGGCCGGTCGTGCACGTGCCGGGCCGCGTGGCCCGTCCCGTCTCGGCCGTCGACCTGTCCAGGGGCGTGGCGGCCGAGACGGGAGATCAGGTGGTGACGCCGTACACGATCGCGGCGAGGGCGGCCAGGACGACGAGGACGTACACCGCCTGCTTCTGCCGTTCGCTCACCGGCCGACCCTCGTGCGGTGGCAGGGGCAGTCACAGAGGTTCACGAGCGCCTGGCCGCCGAAGCCGTCGGTCTTGCTCGCGAGGCAGCCGACGCACTGATGGCCGCACTCATCAGGGCGCGCCAGCGGCTTGGTCGCAGCTCGTGTAGGGGTGGTCATCGGGTGCTCGCCTCCTCGTGGCGTTGGCGCTCGGAGAGTCGGCCGATAGGCGGGATCGGCTCGGCTTCGATGGGCATCAGGCCGCCTTCCCCGAGAAACCCGTGACCTGCCGAGTGGGCAGGAGGGTCTCCAGTTCTTCCACCCTGCGGGCCTCCGCGCACGAGGCGTGTGCGCGTCGTGTCCAGCCGGGTCCGCTGTTCGCCGGGGTCAGTCCCACGACTCGGTCAGCACCAGGCTGGTTGCAGTAGATGCAGATCACCGGAAGCGCCCCTTAGGTCGGTTGCCGTCCTGTCCTCGACCGTAGGGACGTTGCTCGGAAACCCCGAGAGAATTGCTTGCTATTTCTCGAAGTCGTCCGAGGGTTGCTCTCCAAGGGCGTCGAGCGCGGCCGTAAGGATGTGGCGCGCATCGGCACCGTAGCGGGCCATCGTCGCCAGCCGATCGAAAACGCCCCGGTACAGGCGCAGTTCCTCGGGCTGGGTCAACCTCATCTCGGCAGCGAAGGTCTCGACCATGATGATCCGGTCGTCGAACATCCAGAAGCCGTGCAGCGGGCTCACGGGGAGGCGGATACCGAACGGGACGACGCCTAGCCGCACAGACGCGAGAGACGAGGCGCTCACCAGGCGGTCGATTTGGCCGGCCATGACGTCTCGCGGGGCCGTGCCGTACCGTAGTACGGCCTCGGTGATGACGAAGTGGAAGTGGCGCCCCGGCTGGTACAGGGCGTTCTGCCGCTCCATGCGCGCCTGCACGCCTGCATCGATGTCGTTGGTGATGCCGTACAGGTCGACGACTTCAGCGAGGCGGCAGCGCGCGTACTCCGGTGTCTGCAGCAGGCCGGGTACCCATGTGCTCTCGAAGGCTCGGATCACCTTCGTGGTGGCGTCAACCTCGGTGAGTGCCTGCTGGCGGAGCTTCGTTCCGTCGCGCAGCTGACGACGCCAGTCCGCGTACTGGGTCTCAAGGTTTCGTAGTGCAGCCACGAGCCCGGGCGTGGCCTCGACTGCGTCGCAGGCGGCTGCCCAGGCGGTTATGTCGTGCTCGGACGGGCTCTGTCGCCCGAGCTCGATCTTGCTGACCTTGCTTGCCGGCCAGCCCAACGTCTCCGCGAGCCCCTTGCCGTTGAGCGCGGCTTCACGGCGGAGCTCACGAAGGCGTCGGCCGAGCGCCTCACGCGCTTCGTGGATCTTGGTCACCGCGCGTCGGCCCGCCCGGCAACGTAGTCGGCATACGGGACGGCGTGGTGCCAGGCCGTGTCACGCAGGTAGCTGTGCCGGACGACCTCGGCCGGGTCCTCGATGATCTCGGTGCCGAGCGGTACTCCCTCGTCAGTGAAGTGCATGCGGCCGAGGCGGCGAGAGTCGAAGAGCCAGTAGTCGTAGTCGGGCAGGGCCAGCTTGTCCGCTTGGTCCTGCGGCAGGTACCGGATGTCCTCGCCGACCTGCACGTTGAACTGGCACAACCACAGCTCGAACTCGAGGTAGTCGGTGAGAACTTCGGGTACGACCCGCACCCGCTCGATCCGCTTGCCCAGCTCGATGCCGCGCCGCATGGTGTCGAGCCACGGCTGGAACCAGTCCGTGCCGGGGTCCTCGCCGTGACGATGGCGAGCGAACGGTTCCTGCTCCTCGTCGACGGTGTAGAGCGTCCGGGTTTCCAGCCGCCAGGCCGTGTGCTCGAAGTCCTCGAAGAGGCTTCCGAATGCCTCGCCTGTAATCAGGTCGGGCACGTCACTCCTTGGGTGCGAATCGGGTGAGGAGCTCGCGGGGGACCTCGACGAATGTCTCGCCGTCGAGGACGTCCCGCAGCTGGCCGAGCGCCTCTTCGTCGGTGACGACGTAGCCCTGAACGACGATGGTTCCGCGGTCGGTCTCGTACAGCGTCGGGCAGTTGCCGCCGCCCGAGGTGGTGCCGATAAAGCGTAGCTTCATGTCGCTTCCCCTCTCGCAGACATTTCTCGAAATTGCAGCAGTCTGTGCAGAGTTGGGCAAGGGCGCGTTCCAGACACGACGAAGCCGCCCCCTTCCACCCGAAGGCGAAAGGGGGCGTCGGGGCCCGGCTACGGGGCGGGCGTGTAGTGGACGACGGTGGTCTCGCAGGCCTCGGCGTACACGGTGAGCGCGTCGACTTCGGCCTGGTCCGCGGACAGGCCCCAGCGGACCTTCGTCGCGATCCACTCGCCGACGTACCGGCAGTGCGCGTCCGGGACGGGCGGCATCCACGCGGCCGGGTCGCGGTCGGCCTTGGCCCGGTTGCTCCGCGCGGTGACCTCCACCAGGGAGGTCGAGGCGTTCTGGTCGTTGGCGTACGCCTCCCGCAGGGTGTGGGTCCAGGCGGAAGCACCGGAGTCCCAGGCCTCACAGGCTCAGGCGCCGGTTTCGAGGATGCGCTTGAGGGTGGCGAGTTCGGTGTCGACCAGGGCGACCTGCTCGTCGAAGAAGGCGTCGGTGAAGGCCGGGGGCTGGAAGAAGGTGATCATGAATTCGGAGCCGGGCCCGTTGGCGACGACGCGGGCGGGGACCTGCCAGGATGCCTGTTCCTCGACGTAGTCGTGGTCGAGGATGCCGAGTTCGGCGTTTCCGCGGATGCGGAGCCTGGCGGGGCCGTGCGGGGTGGTCATCAGCCACCAGTCCGGCTCGTCGGTGGGCTCGATCGCCTTGACGTTGACGATCGCCCAGGCGGGCCAGTTGGCCGCGTCAGCGAGGAAGGCGAAGACGTCGGCGACGCGACGCTCGATAGTGACGGTCTTGGTGACCGAGCGGGCGGTGGTGGTGGGGGTGCTCATGGTGGCGCCTTTCAGGAGGTTGGCGGTCGGGTGGGCTGCGGGTGGGCTTCGCCCAGCACGCGGCGTGTCCATTCCTCCAACTGGTGGCGCTGGGCCGGGTCGAGGCCGGCGAAGAAATGGGCGTCGTTGCGGTCGGCAATCTCGGCCAGCCGCGGGGCCAGGTCGCGGCCGGTGTCGGTCAGTGCCAGCCGCAGGGTGCGGCGGGATGCGGGGTCCGGTTCGCGAGTCATCAGGCCCTTGGCGGCCAGGCGGTCGACCAGGCGGGAGACCGCGCCGGCGTCAATGTCCATGTATCGGGCCACTTCCCGGGTGGTGGTGGCGTCGCCGCGGTGGACGGTGATCAGGACCGCCCACTGGGAGACGGTCACGTCGTGCTGGGCGAGTTCTCGTTCGAACCGGCCGTGGACTTCGTCGGAGAGCCGGCGGAGCCAGTAGCCGAGATGATCACGCAGGCCGCTGCTGGAAGCTGTCACTCTTCCAGAGTGAATGTCGCGACAACTGTTGTCAAGACAACAGTAGGGCTCCTCCTATGGGTGACCGCCTACGCGTGAGGCCACCATGACAAGTAGTGCACGGGACCTTACGGACGGTGCGCGTACGCCTGCGACAATAACGTTGTCGACCACCAGGCGGCCCTCGACCCGGTGGCCGACAAACTCGTACTTCGTGCCCCGCAGCGGCACGGTCGTCATCGGCCCGCCCCGGGCACGCCGTACAGGCCGGCACAGATCGCGCAGGCGTGGCCTCGCGGCGCGGAGGTCAGCCCTGGAGGGCGTGTGCCGCCCTCAGCTTCCGCGGGGTTCGAGGGAGCCGTAGGGCCGTGGGCGACGCGTAGGGCGTAACGCCCTGGTGGTCCGCTTCACGGGTCAACCTCTGAGAGGTGTAGCCGGGTTGTTGTGAAGCGACCGAACCACGTGTTGCACAAGTCCCGGGCGTCTGATGCGCTTTCGCAGGTCGGTCGCGGACAACTACCGGTTGCGAGCCAAGGAGGGACCTACATGACGGGCAACGAGGGCCACCCCGCAGGCAAGCCGGGGCGGCCCAGAGTGGGCAAGGCTGGCAAGGCCCTCACACGGGAAGCAGAGGATCTGGCCCACTGGCTGTGTGAGCTAACGGAGTCCCAGGGCGTCCGCGGGATGGCCAAGCGCGTTGAGTTCGAAAAGACCAGGTGGGGCCCGAATATCTCAACGGCGGTGTGCTGATCCCCAGCTGGCTGCTGGAGATGGTGGTTCATGACCTGGTACCCGAGCACCGACGGCAGTTGACGCTGAAAGAGGGCAAGCAACTGCTGGAGCAGGCGGAACGCGGCGGCCTCGGCCTGGAGCCGCCGGCCCGATTCGCCAGTGTCGTAGCCGGGTGGGGTGAAGCGCAGCAGCTTCGGCTGGGACAGTAAAGCCGTCGTGGTGGCCGGCACCCAGCGGTGCACAGCACCGAACCGCAGGAACTCCCCCACCACGGTCATGACCGCGTTCGCCGTCCCCCACGACCGGTAACGGACTGGCCCGGGGCGGAACAGGCGTCTCAACCAGCCACCGCTGCAGGTCGGCCAGGTCCAGAAACCCGGGGATCCGCCAGTCCAGCCGCCGTATCCGGCAGTAGTTCAAGTACAGAGCGACCCGCCCCGCGTACGCGCGCTCGGTGTTCGGCGAACACCCCCGCGCCCGCAACGACGCCGGGAACGCCACCGCCTCGGTCTGCAGGTCGAATGAACGGGCGTCGACCACCATCAGTTCCTCCGCTCGGAGGCCGTCTCCTGTCCCTCCTGCCGAGCCTTCTGTCGGTAAGCTGCGTCGCTCAGTGTCAGACCTGCCAGTCCGATGAGCAGGCTGAACGCAGCAACGAGATCCTTCACCATGCGCGGATTCTGGTGTGCGGGCCCCGCCGCGTCATTGCGCAACCCCGGCTGCACGTCCAAAGAGCCTCGCAAGTCACCCTGGGCGCCCTCCTTGAGGTAGTCAGGCCACAGAGCGGGGGAGGCGAAGTCGCGCCCACCCCCCGAACTGCTACTTCCGGCCCAGCGGTGGAGGGACAACGACGGTCGGCCGGTCACGGTGGGGGCAGAGCGGGATCTCCTGCGTCACCTGGCCCCCCTTGTGGTTGCTGGAAGGTTCCCATCCACGCCGTCCGGGCGTGGGCTGTCGGGTCGGATCGTCATGGGCTGCGCTGATGGCGCTCTTTGAAATCGGCCACCCCCTGCTCGGAGGCGGCCCCACACCTGCTCAGTGGATCTCCCCACGGACGAGGAGGCCGGGGCGTGGTTCCGGTGCCCAGCCCAGCGGCTCCCCTGCCTGGGCCACCCCGGAGGTGCGCGGCCGATTCCCGGTGTCGACTTGAATGCGTTCGGTCAGGCGCGCGGACGAGCGGTCCGCGCCGAGCAGAGGAACGTGCCCATGGCATCGAAGAAGCCCAGCATCGTCTTCGCCCACGGCCTGTGGGCCGACGGCTCCTGCTTCAGCAAGCTGATCCCCACCCTGCAGCGGGAAGGCCACGAGGTGATCTCCGCCCAGAACACCCTGGACTCCCTGGAGGGCGAAGTCGACGCCGTCCATCGCGCCCTGGATCGAGTCAGCGCCCCCGCGATCCTCGTCGGCCATTCCTGGGGCGGGTTCGTCATCAGCGCTGCCGGAAACCACGAGAAGGTCGCAGGGCTCGTCTACCTGGCCGCGCTCAGCCCCGAGGCCGGCGAGAGCGCCCAGGAACAGATCGGCAGGTTCCCCCAGCCCGAACTGTTCTCCCACCTGGACGAGGAGAACGGGCGCATCTGGATCGCCCGCGACGGCATCTCGTACTTCTGCGGCGACCTGCCCCCAGAGGACCAGCAGCTCGTCTGGGCTACCCAGGGAGCCCCGCGCGCAGAGATGCTCACGTCCACGACCGACAACCCGGCCTGGAAGTCCAAGCCCAGCTGGTACCTCCTCACCACGGGCGACCAGGCCGTCCATCCCGATCTTCAGCGCTTCGTCTCCCAGCGAATGGGCTCCACCACGGTCGAGGTCGACAGCAGCCACGTCCCCATGCTCTCCCGGCCCGAGACCGTCCTGAACGTCATCCGCACCGCAGCCGACGCCGTGACCACATAGCCTCACCGGCAGCCGCGATCGCGCCGTTGCCGACCGTCGGCAGGTGCCTCCCGTAGAACGGGGAGGCACCACGTCGTCCGGCCTCTTTGGGGTCGCCGCTTTCCGTCCAAGCCTCCGGTCAGGGCCCTTCCGTCAACCGTTGGATCGTCCTCCAGCGCGGGGCGTCGTCATCAGGGACGTCCGGAGACGCGAAGTGGAAGGGCACGCCAAGGTGGCCCGCCAGCGCCCGGCCGGCCTCGGCGGCGGCAACACCAGGAGGAGGACCATCGGATCGGTGGTAGACAGTCGCCAGGCAGCCCTCCCCATCCGGGGCGTCCAGAACCGCGACCAGGAGCACGAACCAGTCGTGCACGGTATCGCCGTCCCAGAGCGCCTCGACCGCCGCCACACGGCCCGGGAGAGCAGCGGCGCGGGCCGCGAGCGAGGGGAGGTCCAGCGGATCAGGCGGCGTGCGCTTCACACGGTCGCCCAGAGCCTGGTATCGCGCGTGGACCACCCGCTCGGCTTCGTGCAGGCCAACCCCCAGCGGGCGCAGTGCCTCCCAGACGGACCTGACCGCCGACAGCCGCCGGTCGCGCAGCACGTCGGCATCGACCTCACGGCAGGTCCGCTCCTCCAGGTAGGCCCACCAGCCGCTCACTGGGCCACCAGCCGGGATCTCAGGGTGCGCGTCATAGGTTCGAACCTACGCCAGGACTCGGTGCTCGCCCTGGCCGCCCTCTTGGTGGTGCTGTCGAATCCCGTGACCATTCCGCCCTGGTCTCCTGGGCGCAGGAGAACACAGTGACGATCCGGCCGGGTGACGGGCAGTTCACGACCCAGTCGTACGGCCTGTGGTCGAACGCGAAGTAGCGGGTATGGGTCGGCCCCGCCAGCGGGGGGGATGGCTGGCGGGGCCGGGGTGAGCCGTGACGGGGGACGTCGGGGGCCCGGGGCCACTGTGGCACGGCCGGGTCCGGAAGGGGCGCGGGAACACCGGGGCTCCCGGACCGGCCGCGCGGGAATCATCCTGGCGGACGAACAGCATCCTGGTCTCGAGCGCTTCCCCTCGGCCAGTGGCACTGGAGTCAGGGGCGGGGCTTGGCGGTGATGGGCTTGTCGATGTGGGGATGCTCGATTTCACAGCCGACGCCGGCGGCGCGGAGGTGGTCGCCGATCTCTTCGGCGATGGCCACTGAGCGGTGCCGGCCTCCCCCGCACATCACGTGGACGTCGACCCGCTTCAGCTGGTGGGAGCCAGTCCGCTGCTGCCGCGCTTCGGCGTCCAGCAGGGCGAGAACCATGCGGGCGTTGCGGCGTACGAGCTGGTCGGCGCCGGGGGTTGCCATGACGTAGCGGCGGACCTCGGGGTCGAGGCCGTTGGAGTGGAGCATGCGTTCGGGGACGGCCGGGTCGTCCGGGGGGTTGCGCAGGATGCGGGTGTCGACGAGGACGGCGTCGCCGGAGGGGGTGTCGACGTGGTTCTCACCGTAGCTGGTGATCACGCACTGGACGAGGTCGCCGAAGTGTAAGTGCGTGGTGCTGTTGCTGGTCATGCCGGTCCTTCGGTTGGGTCGCCGTCGGCGGATTCAACGATCGCAGCCGACGCGGCGGGGCGAGGGTGGTTTCCTGCTGACTCATACGTGGCGGGCGGAGACCGGACTCGGAGGCCCGGTCGCTTCGCTCGCCTGGTGAGCTTCAGTGGCCGATGTGGGCGGCGCGGCGGATGGTGACGTCACCCGGCTCGGCCAGGCGGGCGGCGTGCTCCGCAGCAGCGGCGACGTCCGGGGCCTCCTCCACGCGGACCCCACGCCTGGTCTTCTCTGCCGCGACCGTGCTGGTCTCCTCGCCTCGCTGCACGGTGGCGATCGCCGAGTGGACCGGCATCAGGATCACGCTGACGGCGAGTGCGAGAGCCTGACCGAACTGGGAGCCGACCGCGAGCGTGCGGGCCCAGCCGGCCGGCTCGAAGACGACCAGGACCCGGCCCTCGGCGAGGGGCCGGGCGACCGTGATGTCGGCGCGGACCGCCGCCGGGCACTCACGCAGCAGCGAGCGGAGCTGGTCGGCGATCTGCTGCCGGTTCCAGGCTGCGCCTTGGTGGGTACGGGCGAGGACGCCGATGGCCTGGGCCAGGTCGCTGTCCGCGGGCAACGGCCGGTGCGTGTGCGTGTCGGTGCGGATGATGCCGGCCAGAACCGAGCGCGTCGCCGGGGTCGGACTTCTTGCTGCTCACGCCGTGCCGTCGCGGTAGCGGTAGCGGTAGACGGTCATCGGATCGACCGCGAACACCTGCCAGGTGCCGGTCAGCAGGGTGGCGACCAGCAGGCCACGGCTGGTCTCGATCGCGACCAGGATCGGTGTCTCGACGCTGTCACCGTGCTCGGTCAGGAGGTCGAGCACGATCTGGTATCCGTCCAGGTCGTCGTCGATGCGCCACTTGGCCAGCAGCAACGCGCCCACGCGGCCCGAGCAGAGCCAGTTACCGAATGAGGACCTGCTGCCTGGCTGCCCGAACCACAGGGTGCGAACAGTCAAGTGACTGGCTCGCCGCGGGACCTCAAGTCCTCCTCAGAAATGATCCACTTACGAGCCTCGTCTCGGCTCATGCCTCTAGGGTCACAGGCGACCCGCCTCGACCAGGAGGCGCAATGCAGGGGGAATTCATGCACAACGAGATGGGGCGAAGGCTCATCGCCCTACCTTTCGCCCCTTTGGCCATGGCGACGATAGCGACCTCCACGACGACGGCCTCCCCGGAACGCGTCCGCGAGTCCGCGACCACTGAGTCCGCTGTCGGCTACGTGTCCGATCCGAACGCGGCGTACGACCCGATCGACGACACGATGGCGAAGCTGCCGGAAGTCGACGCGAAGAAGGAGCCGCTGACGAGCGGTCCGGTACCGATGCGCTGCGACAACCCGGTCAGGACCTGGTACGAGATCGCCTCGGCCCCCGTGCACCACATCAAGTGGCCGGGCACGTCCTTCAAGGACGGCCCCGGCGGCACGATGGTGGTCAAGGTCGAAACCGCAGGCAAGCCGAAGATCGAGGGCACGGCAGGCTTTGAGACCGAGGTCAGCGGCGTCGTCGCAGCGGCCAAGGCCAAGGTGGACGTGACGCTCGGAGTCGAGGTGGGCATCACCGTCGGACACGAATACCGGCGCAACATCGGCAACGCCAAGTACGGGCACACCGCGTACGGCTCCTGGGGCCGCAAGGTGACCTGGAAGAAGTACTGGACCAGCGCCGACAGGTGCGGCAAGACTCTGGCGCGTTCTGGCACGTTCAACATTCCGGACAGGGACGAGCTCGGATGGCGCTACTGGGAGACGAGCTCATGATCCGCCAACCCGCCCCCGTAGTCCTGGCGCTCGCGCTCGCCGCCTTCGCTTCCGGCTGTACGGGCGAAGGCCCGGCTCCGGCGGCCAAGTCGCCCACGGCGGTGCCGTCCGCGACAAGAGGCACCCCGCCGGCGAGCCCGGACCTCCTTGCCGAGCGTGCAAGCAGCGCCGTTTCGGGGATCTCGGACGAGGAGGCAGCCTTCGTGGAGCGAGGGCAGAGCACGGTCCAGGAGGGGACCCGTAACCTCTCCCCTTTGACGAAGGGGATGAGGTACGAGGTCGTCGTCGCGTGTGCTGGCGCGGGGGCCGTCGAGGTGACCATCGGTGCTGCGCCCTCCCAGGTGCAGAACTGCGACGGCAAAGCCGGCACCTACCGGATCGAATCAGCGCCTGCCGAACTGGCCATTGCCGTCAAGGGACGGCCGGGCGCTTCGGGCGCGATCGCCTGGCAGGTCAACTCGGAGCCCCGGTAAAGCTTCGTCCAGGAGGCGACGCAGGCATCTCGCTGATACCTGTGCTGATCAACCTCCACATCCGTCGCCATCACGATGAGAAGCAGCTCAGGCACTGAAGTGGGGGTCAGCAAATGCCGGGGTGCGACGACACCGGATCCACCCCCGCGTTTGGCTCGGCGACGAAGGCCCGGGTCGTCGTCCTCAACCGCAGTTGAGAGACGACGGCCGCGCCCTTACCCTCTCGGTCAACGCCGGTAGTCGTCCCCGTCCTCCAAGGCTGGGGGCGCCAGCCAGGTCAGGGTCTCCAGAGGCGACTTCAGGCGCAGGGCCGGACCGGGTACGGGCCTCATCACGGCAGAGGCCTCATCGCTGAAGTAGACGACAGGCTCGTCCGGGGCGCCCGACGGGCCCGGGCTCTGCCGTGCGGTCTTCGTAGTGGTCATCTGGTCCCCCTGGTTCGTCACGGGCCATGCCTGGTTGAAGGCACACAGGCCGGCTGCAAAAGCGTATCCGGTTTCCGAACCGCGGCCCGAGGAGACTTCTTCGGGCCGCTTCCGCAGGTGAGGCCTCTCTCGCTCCTGATCGCCAGCTCGATGCTCCCCGAGCAGCCCCGGGTGCGAGCGTCTGCCGCCGCGGCGCGCCCCGTACACCGCTCCCGGTATCGAGTCTCAGCGCTCGTCCGCCAGCACCTCACGATCACCGCTCGAAAGCCCCCGGACCGGTCGCAGCGGCCGACACAGCTCATACACCAAGCGGGGCGCGCCCGCCGGCATCCGACCGGAGGCAGGCGCGGCGCTCTTGCTGACAACGTGGGTCATCTCGTCCATGAGCAGCATGGAGGGCTTGAGCGGCACGAGGGCGACGTCGAAGGCCGAGCCTCGCTCAGGGATCTCGCGCGCCAGTCAGTGGAGCTCTTCGTTGCCGCAATGGTGCGCTTGGAACTGGGCCTTGTCCATGAACACGGTCCCACAGTCTCCCGTCGTGTCCTCGAACGGTCCGATCTGATTCAGCGGGGTCTCGGTGTGTGCCGACCAGCTCGAGGACCCTGCTCGCTTCAGCGCTCCACCTCGAAATCACGAGTGGTGATCGCGGGGTGACGGCTTGTCAGTGGCGGGTGCTTGGATGGGGCGGTTGCGCAGGGAGGCGCAGCACAAACCAGGGAGGGGTCTGCGACGTGCCGTTCATCAGGGAGTACACGAAGAGCGACGGGACAGTGGTCCGAGGACATTGGCGGGCGCCGGCGGGGAC
>NZ_JBICVX010000025.1:0-68162 GCF_043199435.1 Streptomyces sp. NPDC048604 | reverse complement strand
GGGGGGGGGGCGGGCTGCCCCCCGGCCGGGGCCCGCCCCCCCGGCGGGGGGGGGGGGGGGGGGGGGCGCCGGCCGGCCCCCCCCGCCCCTCCGGCGTGCCCGGGCCGGCTGCCGCCGGGTCAGGTCACTTCTGCGCCTTCGCGGCGTGGTTCACCGTGCCGGCGGTCTTCTGCTTGCCCAGGAACCGGGCGGCGTTGTTCAGGGCGCCGGGGTCCGGCTCCAGATGGATCCACCGGCCCCGGGGATAGTCCGGGTCCGTGGGGTCGTCGGTGACGGTGTCGCAGTTGAGCGTGTTGCCCGAACCGGGAACCGTCACGCACCGGAACTCCCACACCTCGCCCTCGACGGTGAGCGTCTCGACCGAGATCTGGTTGGCCTGCTCGGCGATGGACACGGAGCACGCGCCGTCCGGGGCGCCCTCCAGCGGGTACCAGATGAAGTCCGTGACCTCGGACTGCAGGTCCCGGATGCCGGCGAACACGGCGCCGTCGACGAGCACGCCCTTGACCTCACGGCTGGCTTCGAGCCGGTGGGCGTCGATGTCGTTGCACACGGCCGGGCCGGTGTCGCCCTGCGGACCCTGGGGGCCCTGAGGTCCTGCCGGGCCTGCGGGACCTGCGGGACCTGCCGGGCCCGCGGGCCCCTGCTGTCCGTCTTCACCCGCCGGACCCTGCGGACCCTGGGGCCCGGCCGGGCCTGCCGGGCCTGCCGGGCCTGCGGGACCTGCCGGGCCGGCCGGCCCCGGCGGGCCCGGGGGTCCCGTGTCGCCCTTCGGGCCCGGCTTCCCTTCCTTGCACTTGTCCTTGTCCTTGTCCTTGTCGACGCCGCCGGACCGCAGGTACTGCGGCATGCTCTCCGCGGCGGCGCGCAGCTCGCGGTCCACCAGCTCCCCGATCCCGTCCGGACCGCGGAGCCCCGCAGGTCCGCCCTCGGGGGGCGCCGGGTGGTGATCCTTGCAGTCGCCCCCGTTCGCGGGTTCCGCCGCGATCGTGTCCGGGGACGGTGCCGGGGGCGGGGCGACGGCGACGGCCGGGGCAGCGAGGCCCGCCATCACGAGGGTGAGCGAGGCGACGGCCCCGCCGGCGAACCAGGAACGTCGTCGGGCGAGCGGCCCCAGAGGGGACCGGGTCCTGAGCTCAGGACGCATACGTATGCTCCTTCGATAACCAGGTCGAACGATGATCGGGAAGTCCGATCGGACCTCCTCGGGGGTTATCGGATCGCGATTGCAACGTCTTGAGGCCCTGTGAGACCCATCAGCTCCCTGGCCTACGAGCCCTTCCGAATGGGCGCGTACGCGGGAGCGAACCCCGGAACGGCCCCGGCGTGCCGCATTCGGGTGGCGGGGTCCCGTTCATAGGGTCGCCCGGCCACGAGTCCTCCGGACCGGTCCGCCGGGAGTGGGTTGCCATGAAGCCGTCTGTCTGCCTGTGCATGATCGTCAAGAACGAGGCCCGCGTCATCGAGCGCTGCCTCGCCTCGGTCCGCGACCTCGTGGACACCTGGGTCATCTCCGACACCGGGTCCACCGACGGGACCCAGCGGCTGATCCGCGAGGCGCTCGCGGGCATCCCCGGCCAGCTGTACGAGGAGCCGTGGACGAACTTCGGCCACAACCGGACCCTGAACATCCGCCATGCCCGCGGCAGAGCCGACTACCTGCTGCTCCTCGACGCGGACCACGTGATCCGGCACGAGGGCCCGCTGCCCCCGCTGACCGCCGACGCGTACCTGCTGCGGCACGAGGGCGCCCTGGAGTACCGCATCAAACGCCTGGTCAGCGGCGACATCGCCTGGCGGTACGAGGGCGTCACCCACGAGTACCTGACAGCGGACGGGAGCCGGGGCCGGCAGCACACCAGCGAGCACCTCGACGCGCTCGTCATCGAGGACTTCCACGACGGCGGCTCACGGCACGACAAGTTCGAACGCGACGCCCGCCTGCTCACCGCCGAACTCGCCCGCGACCCCGCAGATACCCGCACCGTCTTCTACCTCGCCCAGACCATGCGCGATCTGGGCCGTACGGACGAGGCCGTCGAGCTGTACGAGCGCAGGGCCGCCATGGGCGGCTGGGCGGAGGAGGTCTTCTACGCGCTGCTCCAGGCCGGGATCCTCACGGCGGACGCGGGCGACTGGCCGGCGGCGACGGAGCTCCTCACCCGCGCCTGGGAGGCGCGCCCGCAGCGCCTCGAAGCGTGCTACGAACTGGCGTCCCGGCTGCGGAAGATGAAGCGCCACCACCTGGCCCACGCGATCGTCTCCGCCGTCGTCGACCGCGGGCGGCCGGACGACATCCTGTTCGTCCAGCCCTGGGTGTACCGCTGGGGTCTGCTGTTCGAGTACTCGATCACCGCGTACTGGGTCGGCGACTTCGCCGCCTCGCTCACCGCGTGCGACCGGCTGCTGGCCCTGCCCGACCTGCCCGAGGCGTACCGGCGCCAGACCCGCACCAACCGCGAGTTCGCCGTCCGGCAGCTCTCCCCGGTCCCCGGGAAAGAAAACGGGCCGGTCCGTGGGGGGGATACGGACCGGCCCGAGGGGGGGTTTCCACCATAACCCTTCCTCACTCGTGCTGCGTGCCACGCGACGCCGACGGAGTGCCGTGGAACCTCCGGAGGCCAAGCGGGACACGGGTCCTGGGGGCCCGTGGCGGGTTTACGCCCGGGCGTGGCGGCGGGTTCCGTCCCTCCCAAGGGGGACCCCCGGGTCCGGGCGCCCGGTTGACGCGGCGACGAGGCGGGAACGGAAACGGAACTAGGACGGAATCCGTCCTCGATGCCCCCTACCGTCGGGGCATGACCTCCACCGTGCACGTCACCTGGGCCGGGGCGGACACCCGGCGCATCCACCGCCAGTTCCTCGACGAGCCAGCCGACGCCGCCCCGGCCGACGTGGCGGCGGCCACGCTCGGGGCGCACGCGCAGATCCTGTCGGCGGCGGAGCTGTCGCTGGCCCTGCGCACGGCATCGGCGACCCGGGCCGAGGTGCGGGCCGCGCTCTGGGACGAGGGCTCCTTGGTGAAGACGCACGGGCCGCGCGGCACCGTGCACCTGCTGCCGGCGGCGGACCTGCCGCTGTGGACGGGCGCGCTGTCCGCCCTGCCCGCCGGGCGGAGCGGGCAGCCCGACGGCATCCGGCTGAGCGAGACGCAGACGGACGAGATCGTGGCGGCGATCGGGGACGCGCTGACGGGCGCCGAGCTCACGACGGACGAGCTGACCGAGGCGATCGTCGCGCGCACCGGGCCGTGGGCGGGCGAGCGCGTGATGGAGGCCTTCCAGGACAAGTGGCCGCGCTGGCGGCAGGCGACCATGACCGCCGCGCACCGCGGGGTGCTCTGCTACGGCGCCAACCGGGGCCGCAAGGTCACGTACACCAACCCCGAGGTGCGGCCGACGGACGGGCCGCAGGCCCTGAACACCCTGCTGGAGCGCTACCTCCGCGCGTACGGCCCGGCGACCCCGCAGCACTTCGCCACCTGGCTGGCGGCCCCGGCCGGCTGGGCCCGGGACCTGTTCGCCGCAGCGGCCGGCGAGGGCCGGATCGAAGAGGTCGCGTTCGAGGGCGGCCCGGCCTGGGTGACCGCCGGCGACACGGAGTTCCCGGCGGACCGGGCGGCCGGGGTGCGGCTGCTCCCGTACTTCGACGCCTTCGGCATCGCGTCCCAGCCCCGCGCCCGGCTCTTCCCGGGCGAGGCGTACACCCGGGCCCTGGCCGGCGGCCAGGCCGGCAACTACCCCCTCCTGCTCGTGGACGGCGAGGTCGCCGGCGTCTGGCACCAGCGCCGCACTGGCCGCCGGGTCACGGTCACGGTGGAACCGCTGAAGCCCCTGAGCCGCGCGCGCCTGCGCGAACTGGAGCAGCAGGCGACCCGGGTCGGCGAGATCCTGGAGGGCCACGCGGAACTGGTGGTGGGCCGAGTGGAGGTGGGCCCGCACGCCTAGGGCGGAGGCCGGCATACGGGCGCGGGGCTGGTGGCGTACGGGGCGGGGCCGATGGCGGACGGGCGCGGGCCGGGCTCTGGCGGAAGGAGCGCCCCCGGCCTACCCACCGCGGCGGTGCAGCAGGGTGACGCCGTCGCGGCGGGCCACCACCTCGTAGCCGTGCCGCTTCTGCGCCGCCGCGAGCTCCGCCTCCTGCTGTTCGAGCGGGTAGGGCCAGTGGCCGGGCTTGTACGGCCAGGCCTCCGGGGCCTCGGGGTCGTACACGATCCACTCCGCGGTGGGCGTCGGCAGCCGTTCGCGTTCGTACCGGTACAGCTCTCCGTCCACCGGGAACGTCGGGAACAGCACCACCGTGCACCGCGAGGTCAGCTGCGGGACCAGCCGGTTCGACGCGGCGACCGTCGCGCCGTCCGGGATCCGGTCGAGCAGCGCGCGGGCCGCCTCGATGTGCGGGGTGGTCCGCCAGGTCGCCCGCTGGGCGAGCTGCGCCAGCGGGAAGGACGGCAGCATGACGACGGTCACGGCCAGCACCGTGGCCAGGGACGCGCGGACGTTCCCCGCCGCGTCCGGCCCGCCGCGCCGCCGCCAGCGGGCGAGTACGTCGATCAGGCCCGCGAACACCACCGGCATCAGGATCGCGCTGTAGTGGAACGAGGTCCCCCAGTGGAAGCCGTTCTCCGACACCATCCGCCACGCCAGCGTCGGCCCCGCGATCAGCGCCAGCGGCGAGCGCAGCGCCAGCAGCGCGGACGGCGCGAACACCAGCACCAGCGTTATCGCCTTCACGTCCGGCCGCAGCACGTCGAGCGGCGCGTGGGCGAGCGTGGAGAGCAGCGAGCCGTACCCGTCGGCGAGGTTGCCGCCGTGCGCGTACCCGCCGCCCGAGTGGAGCGCGGGCAGCAGCAGTCCGACCTCCACCGCCGAACCGATCAGCCCGACCGCCGCCGTCACCAGGCCCAGCCGCCGCGACCCCTTCAGCGCGACGTACCCGCCGACCGCGGCCAGCGTCAGCCCCAGGTCCTCCTTGACCAGCAGCAGCGGCGCCGCCCAGGCGACCGCCGCGCGCCAGCGCCGCCGGCCGAGCGCCTCCAGGGCGACGGCGAGCAGCGGCACGGCGAGCGCCACCTCGTGGAAGTCGAACGCGGCGGCCGAGGCGATGCCCCAGCTCAGCCCGTACCCGGCGGCGACGGCATGCGCCGGACGCCGCCCCAGCACGCGCAGCGCCCAGCGGGCGAGCGGCACGACGGCGACGGCAAGCAGCGCGGACTGGGCGACCAGGAGCAGCAGCGGGGAGGACCAGAGCCGGTAGACGGGGGCGAGGACGGCGATCAGCGGATGGAAGTGGTCGCCGAGGAGGTTGAAGCCCTCGCCGCGCAACGGGACGACGGGGGCGCGCAGTTCGGCGTAAGCGCGGACGGCCTGCTCGAAGATGCCGAGGTCGTACCCGGTGGTCCGCAGCAGGGCGTGGCGGCGCACGGCGACGATGGCGTACAGCGCGAAGAGGCCGGCGGCCCAGGCCCAGGGAAGCAGGGGGGCGGGGCGGGGACGGGGCGGGCGCTCCGTCACAGAAGGGGCAGAGAGCTGCCCATGAATGTCAATGCTTGTCCGCATATGGCTGGATGCTAGGGCGGACGGCCACCGATCCCCGGGAACGCCGGGACGTCAGTGTGTGCGTACGGGGAGTCTCAGGCGGTCGCGGAGAGCGCGCCGAACAGCACGCCCAGCAGCGCGCCGCCGACCATGAACGGCCCGAACGGGATCGCGGACTTGCGGTTCGCCTTGCGCAGCAGCACGAGCCCGAGCCCGTACGCCCCGCCGAACAGGAACCCCGCGAACGCCCCGGCGAACAGGATCCCCCAGCCGTACCAGCCGAGCAGCACCCCCAGCGACAGCGCCAGCTTGACGTCGCCGAAGCCCATGCCGTTGGGGTTGATCACGAACAGCAGGAAGTACGCGGCCCCGAGCACCAGTCCGCCGAGCAGCGCGTGCGCGAAGGACCCCGCCGCACCCGGTGCCAGCGCGGCCGCCCCGAGGAGCAGCGGCGCGGCCAGCGCGAGCGGCAGCGTCAGCTGGTCGGGCAGCCGGTGGACCCGCAGGTCGACGGTGGCCAGCAGCACGGCGAACGGCGCGCACAGCAGCCAGACCGCCAGCTCGGGCCGGAACCCGGTGGCCGCGGCGAGCGCGGCGCAGGCCAGGGCGGTGACGACGGGGATGGCGGGGCCGGTCCGCAACGGCGGCACGGGCCGCGGCGCGGGGGCCGGGTCCGTCTCGGCCCCGTCCTCCTCGCGGACCTCGCCGGCGGGCGCCTCCGTACCGGCCTTCACCCCGGCGGCGACCTCCGCGTGCGCGAGCCGGCGCACCGGCACGGCCACCGCGCACACCTGGCACTTCGTCCCGCCGAGCCAGCCGCGGGCCGGGCCCATGAGCGCATGGCCCTCGGGGCACTCGCCGCGCCACGCCTCCTCCGGCTCTACGGAGAGCCGGTACGCGGCGCGCGGCACGAGCAGCCCGGTGGCGGCGCCCCACAGGGCGGCGACGGCGATCAGCGTGACGTACACGCTTCGACCCTACGGGGCGCCCCTGGCCCGGTCTTGGGCCCAGGGGCCCACTGCAGGCGGGTACGGGGCCCAAGCCGCCGCCGGCGGCCGGGGCGCTACGGTCTTCGACCATGGCGAAATGGCGCAACGGCAAGGGCACATTGACCGTCCAGGGACGGAACGAGGCGATACCGGTCGAGATCGCCGCGTCGTACGGCGCGCGCCGGCGCGGGCTGCTCGGCCGCGACGGCATCGAGGGCGCGCTGCTGATCACCCCGTGCAACAGCGTCCACACCTTCCGGATGAGGTTCGCCATCGACGTGGCCTACCTGAACCGGAAGCTGGAGGTCGTCGCCGTGAAGACGATGAAGCCGGGCCGGATGGGCCGCATCAGCCTGCGCGCCCGGCACGTCCTGGAGTCGGAGGCGGGCGCGATGGCGGCGTGGGGGGTACGGCCGGGGGCGAGGCTGACGGTGGAGGGATGAGGAGTGAGGAGTGAGGGGTGAGGGAGCGGGGCGGGGGCCGGTGAACCGCACCGGCCGTCCTCCCCCTCCCGCTCCTACTTCTTCAGCTTGGCGATCTGGGCGGTGACGACGGCCGCCGGGATCGTCGGGGTGGTGGGTCCCTCGAAGTTCGCGGTGTAGAACGTCGCGACGGTCGGGCCCTGGCGGACGACCTGGAAGACCAGCGGCACCGGCTCGCCCTCGAAGTCGGCGGTCAGCTGGTAGGTGAAGCTGTCGTCGCCGACGCGCTGCCCGGGCAGTTCCTTGACGCCCTTGTACGACGACGGGCCGGAGTCGCTGCGCGTGCTGAAGCCGCCCTTGCAGGCGGTTGCGGCGGCGCGGAGCCGGGACAGGACGGTCGCGGCGCTCGGGCCGTGGCTCGTCAGGTACTCCGAGACGGCCGGCTTGAGGTTCTTGTTGGCGCCGGTGAGCTGCCGGTAGGCGGCGGCCGAACCGGCCGGCTCGGGCTGCCCGTTGAGGACCGAGATCAACGGGGCGCACTCGGGCTTCTCGGCGATCTCGCCCTGCGGCGGCGGGGCGTCCATCGGGCCGACGTTGAAGCCGGGGACGTCGGCGGCGACGAGCATCGCCTTGTCCAGCTCGGCCTTGGTCAGCGGCGTGCCGGTCGGGGCGACGAACGGCGGCGACGGTACGGCGGGCGGGGCCGTGGCGCTCGGCGTGGGCTGCTGCTCGGCGACGCTCTTGCCCTCGTCCTTCTTCTCACCGCCGTCGCCCTCGCAGGCCGTGGTCAGCCCGAGGGTGAGCGCGGCGGCCAGTGCCGCCGTGGTGATCCGTGCGATCCGTCGTCGAGTCATGTACCGCACGTTAACAAGGCAGTTCGGGCGGGACATGGGCCCGGGGGCCCATTGTCCCGCTCGTTCCCGGGCCGCGCGGCGGCTACGGCGGTCCGGTGCCGAGCAGACTGAACGCCCCGAACGCCGCCGACCCGAGCGCGAGCACGGCGAGGACGGCGGCCCGGCCGCGTACCGGCAGCCGGACGAGGGCGACGGCGGCGGGCAGGAGCAGCCCGAAGGCCGGCATCATCAGGCGCGGCCGGGAGCCGAAGTACGCGGCGCCGATCAGCGAGATCACGACGACGGCGATCGTGTAGACGAGCAGCGGCAGCGGCTGGCGCTGCCGTACGCACAGCACGAGCACCCAGGCGACCAGGGCCAGCGCGGCACTGAGGCCGAGCGCGGCGAGCGGCGGCTGCCCGGCGATGAAACGGGCGAGCGCGACACCGCCGTCGATGCTGTTGCCCCAGGCGGCCTGGACGTCGAAGTAGGCGGTGGCGCTGCCTCGGCGGACGCCGACGTAGACGACGTACGCGAACCAGCCGAGCGGCGCGAGCAGCGCGCCGGCGGCGACGCGGACGGGCAGCCGTCGTTCGCGGACGACGACCGCGACGGCGGTGATCCCGAGCGCGGCGACGAGCGCGGCGGCGGAGGGGCGGGTGAGCCCGGCGAGGGAGCAGAGCAGGCCGGCGAGGACCCAGCGGTCGCGCAGCACGGCGTACAGGGACCAGGCGGCGAGGGCGGTGAAGAGAGTCTCGGTGTACGCCATCGACTGCACGAACGCCGTCGGGTACACCCCCCACAGCACGGCCAGCGCGATCCCGGCGGGCCGCCCGGCGACCTGCGTCCCTACGGCGTAGATCCCCCAGGCCGCGGCGAACCCGGCGACCCAGGCGACGACCAGCCCGGCGGTCGCGGCGTCGAACGGCGGCACGGCGGCGAGCCCGCGCTCCAGCAGGGGGAACAGCGGGAAGAACGCCAGGTCGGAGTGGACGGCCCCGCTCGGCAGCGTGACCTCGTACCCGTACCCGTTCTCGGCGATCCGCACGTACCAGACCGCGTCCCACCGCCCCATGAGCCGATGCAGCGCGTCCTCCCCCTGGACGGCCGCCGCCACCGCGAACACCACCATCCCGACCACCCGCACGGCGGCGTAGCCGAGGAGGGCGGGGGCGGCGGCGGAGAGCCGCGGCGGGGGCGGGGACGAGCTCGGGAGCGGGCCGGGGCGTACATCCTGGTCAGCGGACATGTGGTCGATTATGTGCCGGTCCCGTATGCGGGTCCCGCTCGGCCTCACACCAGCTGCGTCAGATCCATGTCGATGCCGAGCGGCGACGCGAGGCAGCCGGTGAAGCACTCGTGGTAGCTGCGCTCCACCAGCGACAGCGCCCTTCTCTCGGACTCACCCAGGATGTTCGCCCGGGCGTGCTCCAGATACCGGCGCGCCTCGTCGATGTCGCCGCGGCTCGCGTGGAGCCGTCCCAGGCGGGCGTTGTTGTGGACCAGCCCGGGCGCGCGCTCGACCGACTCGGACACGAGCCGGAAGGTGTACTCCTTGTCGCTGCGCTCCACGCCGTGCCATTCGTTCACGCCCACCAGCTGCAGTGCGGCGGCCGGCCAGTCCTCGGACTCGTGCGGCACCCCGAGGAGCAGCTCACGGGCCCGGTCCACGCTTGCGTCGTCCATCCGCACGTGGAGCGCGGCATGGGCGTACAGCAGCGCGGCCCGCGAGCCGACCGGGTCGCTGACGGCGACCCGGTCGACGGTCTCGGCGATCCGCTCGATGGCCTCGGCCGCGCGGTTCTCCTCGTCGAACCACTCCCGGCCGAAGACGACCTGGACGTAGTCGAGCAACCGGGCCGTGTCCCCCGTGGCGAAGGCCGCTCGTCGGATCTCCAGGGCCTCGTCGTCGGGCTCGTACATGGTGCTGCTACCTGTTTCCTGGGTGCTTGGCGGGGATGAACGCCGTGCTGATGCGAGCGATGCCATTGACCATACGCCCGCGGATCGTGACCGACTCCCCGTCGATGACCCGGGTCAGCTCGAACTCTCCCGGCTGGCCGCCGGGCTTCTGTGTCATCGGACCGTCGCCGAGACTGTCGATGATCCTCTTCAGCGCCTGCGGACGTCCGCCGGAGTTCTTCACCAGGTCCTGGAAGCCGTGGTCCTCCTTGTCGAAGACGTGGTTCAGGACCTTGTCGGTGTTGTTGGCCTCGTACGCCTTGTCCAACTGCTCGCGAGTCAGCGGCTCGCAGATGTCCTCGTTGTGGACGAGGGCGAACCGGGACCCGATGCCCACGTAGTACGTGTGCAGGTCGTTGACGGTGAGGTCGTGGGTGGTCTGCCGCTGGGTGTACCGGCTCACCGCCGTGACCTGCAGGGTCGAGCCGGAGGGCAGGCGCAGCAGGTCGCCGCGCTCGATGTCGCCGGCGTCGGCCCAGCGCCGCTCAGCGGCCAGCCAGAACGGGTGGGTGTCCGTGGCGGTGACCGTGCCGGCGGACGTCGTCAGACGGGTGAAGTCCTTGTCGTCGTGGGTGGTGATCGTCCTGCTGACGGTGCGCAGGGTCGTCAGGCCGGTGGCGGGGTCGGTGGCGAGAACCTGGTCACCCAGCCGGACGGACTCGATCGGGACGGACAGACCACCGGCGACGAGGACCCGGGTGCCGGGCAGGAAGCTGTGCCGGGCCGGACAGGTCGTCGGCTTGTCGTCCGGCTTGTCCTCGTCGGGTTTGTCCTCGTCGGGCTTGTCCTTCTTCTCCTGGTCGAGTTTCTTCTTCGCGTCGTCGAGCTTCTTCTGGGCGTCCTTGACCTTGTTCCGGTTCTTGATCAGGTCCTTGATGCCGTCGTACAGATCACCGCCGTGCTTCTTGAGCTTCTTGATCAGCTCGGCGGCCTTCTTCCACTTCCACGGAGCGCCGTACTTCGCGGCCAACTTCCCGATCGCACCACCGATGAGACTCGTGAGGATGTTGATCAGCGTCTCGGTACAGGCGCCCATGTCGCCCTTGGTGATGCAGTCGAAGGCATCCTTGATCCCGAGTTCCTCGGCCAGGATCTTCGCGAGCTCTTTCGCGGCCTCCTTGGCCTTGTCGCCCGCGTCCTTCTCCGCCTTCTCGGCGTCCTGAAGCTCCTTGACCGCCTCCTCGTAATCGATCTGCGCCTGCGACTTCGGCTTCTCACCACCGTCACCGGCCGGCTGATCGCCCCCGTCACCGTTGCCGTCGTCCGCCTGGTCGTCAGCGCCGCCACCACAGTTGTCGCCACCGGTGACCTTGCACACCGCGGTCTTGAAACTGCCGGCCAACTCCGGGCCCATGTTGGTCGCAAGCAGCGCGCCGACGATCGCCACCACGACCACGATCAGACCGACGTACTCCAACGCCCCCTGACCCGACTGCGACTTACGCAGACCGAGCAGACGACTCTTCGTGCTTGGCGTCACCGCGCGTACGCGACGCCGGACCCTGCGGAACCCCCGTGACAACGACATGGACCCGACGCTACGGACAACTCCCCCCGAAATCATGGGCCCAGAGACCCAAAGCGGCGCGACGGAGGCCCGCCGCGAGTGCGGCGGCCTGTTCGCGGAAGTGCCCCACCTGCTGCATGAAGGCGAGCTCGGACGGCACCAGGACGAGGAGCGTCATGAGCATCGAGTGGACCGCGTGCAGCTGCCCGGCCGTGACGGACACGTGCACCAAGCCGTCCGCGTCCGCCGTCCGCGCGGTCGCCGCCATGAGTCCCGGCAGCTCCGCCCCGCCCGGCCCCAGGGCGAGCTCCCGGCCCGCTCCCTCCTGGACGAGCGCGAAGAACACCTCGGCGGTGCGGCGCAGGAGGTCGGCCTGTGGGGAGGTGAGCCTGAGTCTCCACTCACCCTCGCCCTGCCCGTCCGGGTTCCGCTCCAGCCTGACCCTGCTCACGCCCCCGCCTCCGCCGCCCCGTCTCCTTCTCCGCCGCCGGCGCTCCGCTCCATCGCGCCCCGCAACGCCCAGACCAGCAGACTCGCCATCTGCCGCACGGTCTCCCGGAAGTACCCCGCCCGCTCGACGAAGTCCTGCTCCGACGCGGGATGGAACGTCGCCAGCGTGAGCAGCATCGCGTGCAGCCCCCGTACGTCCTCGAAGGTGAGCGACAGCGGCCCGGGGACCACGTCGGCGTACGCCGCGCCCGCCTGCAGCGCGCCCTCCAGCGACTCCCGGCCGCCCGGCCCCAGCACCAGCGACCGTGCGACGGGATGCTCCTCCGTCGCGAGGTACACGATCAGCCCGCGCCGCAGCAGATGGAACTGCTCCTCGCCGACGCCGAACACGAAACGGTCGTCGTCGGACGCGTCCTGCCACGCTTCCAAGGCGGGCGACGGCATCACTCCGGGTCGTCCGGCGCGCGCTCGAGGATGAGGTCGACGGTGGAATCGATCTCCTGGTCCGCCGTCAGGTGGAGATGCGCGCCGGGACGGACGCCGTCCTGGGCGAGCGTCAGCAGATGCCGCGCGAGGGAGGTCAGCCCGGCGGGGTTCGCCCGGATGAGCACCTCCGCCGAGCCGGCCACCACCTCGATCTCGAACCCGTCGTCCCAGGCGAACCGCAGCCCACGGCCGTCGGGCAGGTACTCGGGCACCTCGATCGTGCGATCCATCTCTCACCGTTCGTCGTCGTCCGTCGCCGCGGCCGGGCGCCCACACCGGCCCGGCGGGGCCTCCGGGCCAGCGTATGGGAGCTACTTCAGGTAGATGTGCCGGTTCTCGACCACCATCGGCTTGCCGGGCTTCCGCGGGTTGGGCGCCAGCCGCTCGAAGTTCATGTGGGGGCCGCCGCCGTGCTGACCGGTGATGTCCGACTCGCCCATCCTGGCCACCCGCGTTCCGTCGGCGGAGATGTACCGTCCGCTGCCCGGCACCGTCTCCTTGTAGCCGGGGCCCAGCCACTTCTCGGCCGCGGTGAGCGCGTCGTCCGTCGGAATGCGGGTTCCGTCGACCGGGTGGCCGTCCGCGTCGTACTTGTTCTCGGACGTCCAGGGATCACAGGGGTTGTTGTTGTGGACGAGGACGCTCACGGCGCCGCGGCCGACACCGACGTAGTAGCTGTGCAGCCCGGCGACCGTCAGGTCGTGCGTGGTCTGCTGCCGCGTGAACCGGTCGACCTTCGCGACGGTCAGGGTCGCGCCGGACGGTACGCGCAGCAGGTCGCCGGACTCGATCTCGCCGGCGTCGGCCCAGCGTCGCTCGTCGACCAGCCAGAACGGGTGGGTGTCCGTGGCGGTGACCGTGCCGGCGGACGTCGTCAGACGGGTGAAGTCCTTGTCGTCGTGGGTGGTGATCGTCCGGCTGACGGTGCGCAGGGTCGTCAGGCCGGTGGCGGGGTCAGTGGCGAGAACCTGGTCACCGAGCCGTACCGACTCGATGGGGACGGACAGACCACCGGCGGCGAGGACCCGGGTGCCGGGCGGGAAGCTGTGCTTTGTCGGGCACTTCGTGGGCTCGTCGTCGGGCTTCTTCTCGTCGGGTTTGTCCTTCTTCTCCTGGTCGAGCTTCTTCTTCGCGTCGTCGAGCTTCTTCTGAGCGTCGGCGACCTTCTTGCGGTTGCTGATCAGGTCCTTGATGCCGTCGTACAGATCACCGCCGTGCTTCTTGAGCTTCTTGATCAGCTCGGCGGCCTTCTTCCACTTCCACGGAGCGCCGTACTTCGCGGCCAGCTTCCCGATCGCACCACCGATGAGACTCGTGAGGATGTTGATGAGCGTCTCGGTGCAGGCGCCCATGTCGCCCTTGGTGATGCAGTCGAAGGCGTCCTTGATCCCGAGTTCCTCGGCCAGGATCTTCGCGAGCTCCTTCGCGGCCTCCTTGGCCTTGTCGCCCGCGTCCTTCTCCGCCTTCTCGGCGTCCTGAAGCTCCTTGACCGCCTTCTCGTAATCGATCTGCGCCTGCGACTTCGGCTTCTCGCCACCGTCACCGGCCGGCTGATCGCCACCGTCACCGTTGCCGTCGTCCGCCTGGTCGTCGGCACCGCCACCACAGTTGTCGCCACCGGTGACCTTGCACACCGCGGTCTTGAAACTGCCGGCCAGCTCCGGGCCCATGTTGGTCGCGAGAAGGGCGCCGACGATCGCCACCACGACCACGATCAGACCGACGTACTCCAACGCCCCCTGACCCGACTGCGACTTACGCAGACCGAGCAGACGAACGTCGGTACGCGGCATCAGCGCGCGAGCGCAGCGCCGGACCCTGCGGAACCCCCGTGGCAGCGACATGCCTCGACTCTAGGGACAACTCCCCCCGGATTCATGGGCCCTGAGGCCCAATCAGGACTCAGCCGGCCCGTCGTCGCTTCCGCAGGACGCGTCAATCGGCCCACGTGCGGCGAGGGCGCCGGGTGCGCCACCAGCGGGCGTCGGCGGGCGCCGCCGGGTCCTCCTCGGTGAGCTCGCGGAAGAGCGCGTCGACCTCGGCGGTGGCGGCCGTCAGCCCCGCCGGATCCGGCAGCGCCGCGAGCTCGCGCTCGAGCGAGTCCCGAGCGTCCAGGTCCTCCTCGTACAGCTCCGGCAGGTAGCGCCCGGCCGGTGGCCAGCCGGCCGCCATGCGCCGGACCAACCGCTCCCAGCAGTAGAGCCGGCCGACCGGGCGCCCGGCGTAGAACGCCGAGGCGACGGGCGTCGCGATCACCGTCCCGCGGAGGATCTCGGCGAGCGGGGTCACCTTCGCGTCGGGGAAGGCCACGGACGGGTACTCGACGGCGTCGACCGTGTACACAGGCCGCTCGTCGTCCCACTCCTCTCCGTAGTCGGAGGAGACGAGCCGCATCCGGGTCACCGTGCCGCCGGGGTCGGCCAGCCACCACGTCTCCGGATCGATACGGTCGTCCGGGTACACCACGCCCGCCCCGGTCCGTGCGGCGAGGGCCGCCGCCAGTCGCGGTTCGCCTTCCGAGCCCTCGGCGCCCTCCTCGTCCCGTACGTACAGGCTGAGGCTCATCGCGAGGTCCCCGCGCAGGAAGTGGTAGGTGCACACGACGTCCGCCTCCCAGTCACGGGCGTCCATGTCGCCGTGCTCGTGGCACACGTCCACCCGCCCGACCGGCACCCCGACCGCGTCGGCGAGCGCCGCGGCGAGGACGGCGGGGTCGAGGAGCCGGCCGAGCAGCAGGTCGGCGATCATTCCTCAGGCTCCTTCCGCTTCGCGGCCGAGCAGGTACGTGGCCTCGGCCGGGTCCGTCGTCACGCCGAAGCGGAGGGACAGACTCTCGAGCGCCGTGCCCGGTAGTCGAACAGGTCGCCGTCGCCCAGCCGGCCGGGCTCCTCCCCCAGCTCCAGCAACGCGCAGGCCTCGTCGTCCGAGAGGCCCGCGAGCACCCGCCGGCCCCGGAACTCCCCGGCCGCGCGACCGAACTCCTCCAGGACCCACCGGGTCATCGACACCGCGGTCGGGGCGGCTGGGCCCGGCGCATCAGGACCAGTCGATGCGGCGGCCGTCGCGTTCGAAGGCCTCCTCGACGGCGGGCCAGTCCTCGACCCATTCGGCCTCGACGTCGACGGTGACGTCCGGATCGTCGGCGACGCGGATCATCACGCCCTCGGCATCCGCGCCCTCGGCGACCCCGTCGGCGAGGCGGTCGACCCGTACGTACCGGCCGGTTCCGCCGCCCTCCACGATGCGGCCGACGACGCCGTAGTGGGGCACGGCGTTCGCGTGCTTGGCGATGACGGCGGAGCGGTCGACGGTCGCGGTCACGCGGAGCGTGGGGGTCCGGTGCCACGCGGCGGCGACGGTCACGTACTGCCGACCGTCCTCGGCCGAGGTCGCGCGCAGTGCGGCCAGGTCCGGCCGGTCGCCGCCCGCCTCGATGGCCCGGACGTCGCGCTCCTGCGCCACCAGCTCGCGGGCGGCCAGATCCTCGCCCGCCTGCTCACCCAGTCCGGCCGCGAACTCCGCCGCCGACAGCGCGATCTGCGTCGCGCCCATCGGGTCGCCCCAGAGCAGTACCCCGAGCGCGGAGTGCACCACGTCGCAGGCCTCGGCGGCGAGCGAGTCGAGGTCGCCGCCGTCCTCCGGCATGGCGTCGAGGAGCGCCTGCAGCTCGTCGTAGACGGCGCTCACCTGCGCGTCGTCCACCGGCCCGGGCTCCCACAACAGTTCCAGGGCCCGGAACCACGGCTCGGGCGCGGCCTGCCCCGTCGACCCGGCGAGAGCCCAGAAGGCGACGGCCCCGGCGCGCTCCGCACAGGCCGCCACGAAGGCCGCGGCCTGCTCGGAGGAGGCCGAGAAGGCGAAGCCTGCCACGCTGTCCGACAGCTCCACGTCGCTCACTTCTCTCCCACTTCCGTCTTCCGTCGTCAGGGTCCGTCGTCGGGGTCCGTCGTCGGGGTCCGTCGTCGGGGTCCGTCGTCGGGGTCCGTCGTCGGGGTCCGCCGGGGGGCAGTCTAGGACGACCGCCCCGGGCGAACCGCTGACCGGCTACTTCTTCTTGGGCAGTGGCCCGTTGTCCGGGAACCAGAAGGTCCGCACTCCGGTGCCCTTGCCCGGCATCACATCGCCGGACACCTTGCCGCCGCCGCCGTTGATCAGCGGCTTGCACGTCTCCTTGCAGACGTTCCTCGACGCGCCGCCGGCGATCGGCTGACCGCCCAGCTTGTCGACGTACAGCAGGATCTTCTGCTCGGCGTGCGTGGCGCCCTTGAAGTTCATCAGGACGGGCACGTGGCCGTTGGCCTTCGCCGCCGCGATCTGCGCCGGGGACAGCTTCTTGCCGTTGCCGCTCAGCGCGACGAAGGTGCGCTCCTCCCACTCCCCCGTCGTGGGGTTCTGGATCCGGGCGCGGATCACCGCCGTCGTGTAGTCCTTCTCGGCGAACTCCTTGGCCTTCTTGCCGGCGTCGTCCTCGGCCTTCTTGATCTCGTCCTCGGACTTGCCCTCCTTCTGAGCTTGCTCGCGCGCCTTCTTCCGCGCCTCCTCGACCTTCTCCTTGACGAGGACTTCCTGGTAGTCGGACGCGGACTTGGCGTTGTCCTTCGCCAGGTCCTTCATCTGGTCCTCGGTGCGGGCCTTCGCCTTGTTGCAGTCGTTGTTGTGGACGAGGACGCTCACGGCGCCGCGGCCGACGCCGACGTAGTAGCTGTGCAGCCCGGCGACCGTCAGGTCGTGCGTGGTCTGACGCTGGGTGAACCGGTCGACCTTCGCGACGGTCAGGGTCGCGCCGGACGGTACGCGGAGCAGGTCGCCCCGCTCGATCTCACCGGCGTCGGCCCAACGGCGCTCGTCGACCAGCCAGAACGGGTGCGTGTCCGTGGCCGTGACCGTGCCGGCGGACGTCGTCAGACGGGTGAAGTCCTTGTCGTCGTGGGTGGTGAACGTACGGGTGACCGTGCGCAGGGTCGTCAGACCGGTGGCGGGGTCGGTCGCGAGGACCTCGTCGCCGAGCCGGACGGACTCGATCGGGAGGGACAGACCGCCGGCGGCGAGGACCCGGGTGCCGGGCGGGAAGCTGTGGCTGACGGGGCAGGTGGTCGGCTTGTCGTCCGGCTCCTTCTCGTCAGGTTTGTCCTTCTGCTCCTGGTCGACCTTCTTCTTCGCGTCGTCGACCTTCTTCTGGGCGTCCTGGACCTTCTTCCGGTTCTTGATCAGGTCCTTGATGCCGTCGTAGAGATCACCGCCGTGCTTCTTGATCTTCTTGATCAGCTCGGCGGCCTTCTTCCACTTCCACGGAGCGCCGTACTTCGCGGCCAACTTCCCGATCGCACCACCGATAAGACTCGTCAGGACGTTGATGAGCGTCTCGGTGCACGCCCCCATGTCGCCCTTGGTGATGCAGTCGAAGGCGTCCTTGATCCCGAGCTCCTCGGCCAGGATCTTCGCCAGCTCCTTCGCGGCCTCCTTGGCCTTGTCGCCCGCGTCCTTCTCCGCCTTCTGAGCGTCCTGAAGGTCCTTGACCGCCTTCTCGTAGTCGATCTGCGCCTGCGACTTGGGCTTGTCACCGCCGTCACCGGCCGGCTGATCGCCCGCGTCGCCGTTCGTGCCATCAGCCTGATCGTCGGTGTCACCACCGCAGTTGTCGCCACCGGTGGCCTCACAGACGGCAGTCTTGAAACTGCCGGCGAGCTCCGGGCCCATGTTGGTCGCAAGCAGCGCGCCGACGATCGCCACCACGACCACGATCAGACCGACGTACTCCAACGCACCTTGCCCCGACTGCGACTTACGCAGCCCCATCAGGCGTCCCTTTGTGCGCGGCACCCCCGCGCGCAAGCGACGTCGAACTCTCCGCAGACCCCGTGACAACGACATACACGTCACTCTACGTTCGACTGTTCTAGCTCACATGGGCCCAGGGACCCACGCACGCAGCGTCATGACGCGTCATCAACTCGACGCCAAACTCTCCCAGGAGGGCCGCCGCCCCACCCCTTATCCACAGGGGGTGCGGGATCGGGGACGCGGGTGGATCGTTACCGGCATGCGCGAACTCGACCTCACGGTGATGGCCCCGGGCGGAATCCTCCTGACCGCATGGGCCCTGGACGCCGGCGTACCGCCGAGCAGCCTCCGCGGTGCGCTGCGCGCCGAGGGCTGGCAGCGGCTGTGCCGAGGCGCGTGGGCTGTGCCGGGGAGGGAGGTGGACTGGAGGACGAGGGCCGTGGCGATACAGCTGCTCACCCCGGACCTCGTGTGCAGCCACCGCACCGCCGCCGCGGTGCTGCGCATCGAATTGCTGTCCGCGGGGCCCGAGTCCGGCCCGGACACCCTCGAGTTCGTCCACCCGCGCCGCTCCGCCGCCCGGCCCGGAGTACGGGTCCACTGCGCGCCCGGGCTCGCCGGGCGGGACCACGTAGTGCGCAGAGGGCTGCGGGTGACGACGCCGGCGCGTACCGTCGCCGACCTCATGCGCGCCGCCCGCTGCCGGGAGGAGGCCGTGGTGCCGGCGGACTCCGCCCTCGCGCGGCGTGTGGTCAGGGGCGTACGCCGCGACGCCCTGGTCGGCGCCGAGGCGGTGGCCGCCGAGCTGCGGGCCCGCCGGCCCGGCGCCCCGGCCGCGCGCAGATGGCTGCGCCTGGCCGACCCCGGCGCGGGCTCGCCCGCCGAGACGGTGGCCCGCCTCCACCTGCACGACGCGGGCCTGCGCCCCGAGTGCCAGCCCGTACTGCGCACACCGAACGGCCGCGCCGTACGACCCGACTTCTACTTCCGCGCCGCGGGCCTCGTCGTGGAGATCGAGGGCTACGCCTTCCACGGCACCCGCCACGCCCACGAACGCGACATCCGCCGCTACAACACCCTCGCCGGCTGCCCCGGCGTCCGCCGCATCCTCCGCTTCACAGGAGCCGAGGTATTCGGCCGCCCGGCTGGAGTGGTCGCCGCGGTCAAGCAGGCCCTCAGAGACCTGTCGGGCGAGGGCCCTTGAGGCGCAGGTCTGGGTTCCGGGGGCGGGGGGTTGCTCGTGGGCTTCTGGTGGGGCCGCCCTCTGATCGAGTGTGGCGACTGGAAGGGGAGCGTCAAGGGCGCTCCTCCGTCGCGTCGCTTCGCGATTCCGCTGACGCTCCACCCTTGACCCACCCCTTCCACCCGCTGTTTCACACTCGGAGGGCGGCCCGGGGGCCGGGCCCACGCAGGGGGCGCGGGGGTGCCTGAGCAAGTAAGGCGACCGGCCGTTGGGTGGGGGTCGGGGAGGCGCGGCAGTTGAATGGGGTGCCCAATGCCGTCTCGGCGACCACCGGCCGTCGCGGGGCGGAGCCGCATGCCCCACTGGTCAATGTCCGGTGGGGGGCGAAAGACGGGCGCGCGTACCAGTACACGTACCAGCAAGGGGCCGCCACCCACCGCAACACCCGCCCCACACGTGACGACCCGGAAAACACAAGGACACCCGAGCCCGCACAGAGCGGCCCGGCCAGCCCTGGGGAGCGAGGGGATGTCTTTCGAGTGCTCCCAACACCGAGGAGCGATACAGGAGAGACCGGCAGAGAACTCTGTGACTCACGAGACCCCGGCCCCCACTCCACACCCCCGAAACGTCCGACCCCCACCACCACACACCAGCCAGGGACGGGACTCCCCACCCCCACCGTCACACACGCAACACCCACCCCAGCCATCACCACCCACAGGCCCGAGGGGACGTCGCTGTCGTCGTTTCGATGGTCCAGACGCACCGGGACGGTACGGGAGCGACCAGACGAGACCCGTGTGACTCACGAGCTCCCGCACCCTTCTGCCGTGGCCCGAAACGACAGAGTCCGCTTCCTCCGCCCCCAACCGACCACCGGGCAATGATCAGCGGGGCATGCGCCCCACCCCGCGACCGCCGACAGCCGCCGAGACGGCAATGGGCACCCCACTCAACAGCCGCGCACCCCAACCCCCACCCGGCCCGCCGGCCGCCCCACAAGCCCGGCCGCAAAGGAGGCCCCGCGCGGACCCCCACCCCCGGCCGCCCTCCGAGTGTGAAAAGGCCCCTGGAGGCGCCGGGTCAAGGGTGGAGCGTCAGCGGAATCGCGAAGCGACGCGACGAAGGAGCGCCCTTGACCCGGCGCCTCCAGGGGCCACACTCGAAAAGAGGGCGGCCGCACCAGAAGCCCACCAGCGACCCCCGCCCCAAGTACCCCCCACCCACACCCCAAGCCCAACGGCGGCCCGCCGTCACACACCGGACCCCAAGGCCACCCACCAGGGCCGCAGCTCCCTGAACTTGGCTCCCATCACCGGGCCGAGGTGCGCCGCCAGCCCGCAGCCGGGCTGCCCCTCGTACGGGAGGTCGTCCAGGAACGACGTCACGATGACCGAGCACGCCCCAGGAACGGCGCTCCGGCTCTCGTCCTCCAGGAACGCGAGGACCTGCCTCCAGTCGGGACCGTCCGGGTCCCCCTCCCCCAGGTAGGACGAGACGGTCTCCTCGACGACGTCGACGGTGAAGAACACATGTGGGAGAACACCGTGCTCGCCGACGACATGCGCCTCGTACGCCTCCTCGAACCCCGGCACCTTCGCCACGAGGTCCTGTACAAGCCGCACGGCAGCCACGGCCCGTTCCGCCTCGCCGGCACCGGCACCGACTCCGGCACCGCCACCAGTCATGCGCCGGACGCTACCTCAGCAGAGGACGATCAATACCCCGATGGCCACGGCACGCGCCGCGGCCGCCGCTGCCACCACCAGCCACGCTCCCGCACCGCCGCACCGGACCGCGTCACCCGTCCCAGCAACTCCCCGCCGTCATCCTCCGTGTGGGCCCGGAACACCTCGTCGAGAGCGTCAGCGGCGCCGGCGAACGGGTCCCGCAGAGCGGGCGGCGCGGCGACCAGCCGCTCGGCCAGGGCGTCTCGCGTCCGCAGGTCCTCCAGGTACGACTCCTCGGGGTAGCGTCCCGTCGGCGCCCAGTCCCCTTCCAGACGCCGAACCAGCTTCTCCCAGAGCATGACTTCCTCACGCTCCCGGTTCGCCTGACTCTGCGCAGGCGCAACGCCGTCCGGGTCGGTCTCGGCCACGAACGCATGAGTGACGGGGAGATCGAAGCGCTCCGCCCAGTACACCTCGGGCAGCAATTGCACACGAGCACACGGCAGTTGCGGGATCGGCGCCTCGGCGGCTTCGACCGTCACCAGCCGCTCCTCGTCGCCCGTATTGCGCGATCCGGGCGCGGATCACCTGCCCGTCCGGCAGAGCCGCCCAGTACGCCGACGATGCGCCCGCATCCGCCCCCGGATAGAGCACGGTCGTCCCAACCGCGGTGGCAAGGCGCACCGCAGCCCCGTGCTCGTCGGGAGGGTCCGGGACGGCGCCGGTCATAGACACGTCCCAGGCCAGCCTCAGGTCACCGGACGTCGTCGTCAGTCCGGGACTACACGCCCAGCGGCCGCCTCAAGCATCAAAGCCGCTGTGCCAGTCGAGCACTTCGTCCAGCACATCCCGGAAGATCTTGCGACGGGTCAGGTCCCCTGTCTCGGTGTGGACCTCCGCCAACAGTTCTCCGAGCGGTTCGAGCGGCGCGGGTTCGCCATCCACGATCGTGTCGAAGACGTCGTCGTCGGTGAGTGTGAAGAATCGAGCGACCCAGGCGCCGAGCTCGGGGTCTTCAGGGGAATCCGGCACCTCTGTCCAGGAGTTACTGAGATGTGCAGCGGGGTGTTCCAGTAGCCAACCCACGTATCGTCCATCGGCAACGAGCAGGTCCAAGTCCTTGGCGAGGGTGAGCCGCGAACGAACGGACGCATCCTCCGAGAAGCCCTCCTCGGTCAGACAGACCAATGCCGAGCCGGAACGCTCACACCACCGCACGGATACCGGCGGTAGCTCGAAATCGCTTCCCGGGTCAACTGCGAGACGGACACCGACCCGAGCCACATCGAGCCAGGCACTCAGATCGGCCCTATCCTGAGCGACTCTCCCGGGAACCTGAAACCAGGCGCTCACCAGCGCGCCTGTACCCGAGGCGAAGCGCAGCTCATCGCAGGCGTCGGCCACCCACGACCCGGCACCGCTCGTCGCCAAGAGGTGCCGCTCGTGATCGTCCGCACTTCGGTAGGGCCCCGCGACGACCAACTGTTCACCGAATCTCAGGTCCACAGACAAGGGCATCGGGCCACCTGGCACTACACGCACAGGCATGTCACCGAGCATGATGTCGTCCATTTCGTTCCTTTTTCATCTCGATCCGCACACCGGGCGGAAGCGTGCCACCCTGCGGGGTGGGGATCTTTCCCTGGGCGATCATTTCCTCGGTGACCGGCTTCCCTGGATCAGTCGGAGATCCACCAAAGATGGCAGCTCCGCTGTCTCCTCGCGGGCCGGACCTTCCATAGCTGGTCACTACCTGACCCGCCCTGGGTCCCCTGCCTTCCACGATCACGATGTTGCCGTCCTTTTGGAACATAAGGCGGCCGCTGGTACCCGTCGAGGAGAACACCGCAGCAGGGTCGGCGAGGATATCGGTCTCCAGATCGTCGGGGAGCCGCCCGTGATAATTCGGCGCCTTGCGGGTCTTCCCCGACTGGGCACGTTCCACAATCTTCTCCGCCCGCCTCTTGTCACGGGCGGTCGCGGCATTCTCTGCCTCTTTCTTCGCCTCGTCCGCCTGCTGCTGCGCCTTCTGCGCTTCCTGGCAGGCCTGGCCCCTCTTGCCGCGTCCGGCCGCCAGGACGGCCACCTGACCCTCGACCGAGTCCCCGGCCATGATTCCCGTACCGGAGCCCGCAACCCCGAGGCTCGACCCACCACCGCCCCCGTACGGGACGAGGCGGCCATCACCTGCAGCAAGAGGGCAAGCCCCCTCCTTCGCGGCCCTCTCGGCCGCATCGTCAGCGTGCCGTTGGGATTCGTCGGCCGCCTTCTTCGCGCCGTCCAGATCGCCGGCCTTCGCCGCCCTGCGGGCCTCGCCGGCAGCGTCGGTCGCCTTCTGCAGAGACTCGCCGCCCCTACCCGCACCCATGCCCTTTTTATTGATCTTGTTGATCAGGGAGAAGCCCTTGCCAGCCTTCATGATGGGGAGGAACGTGGTGACGCCGTTGTAGACGAACTGGCCTCCGGCGCGGCCCCAGTTGCCGTCTTCGGCCGAATTCTTGACGTCGTCGTCGACGACCAAGTCCACCAGGCCGAGGGGGGTGAAGCGCCCCGTCACCTTCCATGCGCAGTTGTTCACGCCGCCGACGCTGAAGCCGGCCGATGCCTGCTTGCAGGCGTCGTACGTTTCCGCCCAGGGCCGTTTGATCTCGTCGAAGACGCCGGTCACGAGCTTGTCGGCCGTGTCGAGCGGGTCGTCGACCAGGCCCTCGATCAGCTGCTTGGGTCCGTCGTAGTACTCCTCGACGAACTTGTCCTTGATGCCGCCGCCGAACTCGGCCGCCTCGTCCTTGAACCAGTCGAAGCCCTTCTCCAAGGCGCCCCGGTCGTCCTCCTTCGGACGCGATGCGGGCTCAGCTTCGGTCGACGTGTTCGCGGGGTCGCTCCGACTTTCCGACGGCGCGCCGGCCGCGGCGTCGCCTGTGCCGGCATCCCCGCAGTCCGCGCCGATCACGCTGCAGACCACGGCGCGGAAGGACCTACCGATCTCGGTGTTGACGCCTGCCGCCAGCAGACCGCCGATCACGGCCACGACCACGACCAGCAGCCCGACGTACTCGGTCGATGTCTGCCCCCGGTCGCGCCGCCACATCATCATGTGGGGCAGCGAGAACTCCGGGCGTTCGGAGCGGTCTTCAGGTGCGAGCGCAAACCACTCCCGCACCTGCCGTCGGGTGACGAGCCAGGCGATCGCCGCCGGGAGAAGGAGCTGGGTGACGCCCCGCCACGAGCCCTCCGCCAGGAAGCCCAGCAACCTCCAGAACCACCACACCTGAACGCCCAGAACCGCCCAGGGAACCCAGCGGCCCCGCACCCACATGACCCGGCACAGCGCCGCCCCCACCACTGCCGGCAGCGCCGCGACCATCAGCGTCCCGGCCAGGCGGGCCGACATCTCGCCGCCCCCGAGCCAGACCGCCGACGTACCCAGCAGCGCCAATGCCGCCTGCGCGAACAACCCGGCCCGCGCCCACACCAACTGCCGCGGCATGCCCGCCCGCCGGTCGCGTCCCCCCGGCGGCCACATGCCGCTCAGCCCTGAATCCCCGCCCATGTAAGACATGGCCACGACACTAGCGAGGGAATTTGCAAATGCACATAGGCCTGTGGGCCCAATCATGGGCCCAGTCATGGGCCTCGCACCAAGGAAGTAGCAGTCTAGCCAGCACATTTGGATACTGATGCTGATGACTACACTCGGCGCAATCGCGCAATCAATGTGCGGTTGCCAAGGTCCTGTTGCAGGTCACACCCCGTCCGACGCCTCGCGTGCCGCCCGCTCCAAACGGTCGTGGTGGTTCTGCCACGACGTCGCGTCGCCGGGCGGCAGGCTGTCGTTGTCCGCCTTCCATCCGACCGCGCCGTCGGTGAGTTCGCGCAGGATGTCGGCGTGGCCCGCGTGCCGCTGGGTGTCGGCGAGCACCCGTACGAGGACGTGATGCAGGGTCACCTGCCGGCGCTCCTCCGGCCACCAGGGCACGAGCCCCGTCGCGTCGAGCGGCAGCTCCGCCACCGTGGCGTCCGTGTGCTGCCAGGCCTGGCGGTACAGGCCCGTGATCTGCTCCCGCGTCTCCTCTGGCGTCGCCCACATGTCGGCGTTGTCCTCGGCGGTCTCCCGGTACCAGGCCGGGGCCGGCCTCGACGCCTCGTCGAAGAACGGCCGCCCGAAGGTGTCCCCGAAGTACCCCAGCTCCACCCCGGACACGTGCTTGACCAGGCCGAGCAGGTTGGTGCCGGTCGGCGTCATGGGGCGGCGGACGTCGTACTCCGAGAGCCCGTCGAGCTTCCAGAGCAGGGCGTCGCGAGCGTCCTGCAGGTAGCGGAGCAGGTCCGACTTCATGTCCGAGTCAGTCATGCGCGGCAGTCTCCCACCCGCCACCGACAGCCTCGCGCCGCCGCTCAACGAGCCGGGGCCGTACGGGAGACATCCCGTACGGCCCCGGCCTTCAGGCTGCTGAACTCCGCGAGGTCACCCGCCGGCGCCGCGCTGGAAGGAGACCTCCACGCGACGGTTCTTCTTGCGGCCCTCTTCGGTCTTGTTGTCCGCGATCGGGTACTGCTCGCCGTAGCCACGGATCTCGTACGTGATCCCGGCGGAGGACAGCTCCTTCGCCAGCACCGTGTGCACGGCCTCGGCGCGCTGCTTGGACAGCACGTCGCCGTGCGCCGACGAACCGAGGTTGTCGGTGAAGCCGAACACGCGGACCTTCTTCGCGTCCTGCTTCTTGATCTCGGCCGCGATGGCCGCGATCCGGGCGTTCGCCGCGGAGGACAGCTTGGCGCTGTCCTTGCCGAACAGGACCTCCGCCTGGAGCGCGAACTTGATGTCGGTGTTCGTGTCCTCCCGACGCTCGTTGCCCTCCAGGTCCTCGACGACGGACTTGATGTCGAGCACCTTGGCGGGCGCGAGCGTGCCGCCCTCGGGGAGCTTGAGGTCGGGGTCGTTCGGGTCGATCTTCACCGGCGGCGTGGCGGACGCCGACGGGTACGGATTCTCATCGGCAAGAGCATTCGGCGCGGCCAGCAGGCCGAGAGCGAGCACCCCGGTGACGGCGACACCGGCCACGCGCACGGCCCTACGCCGGGTACGGGTCAGGGTCAGGGTCATCAGGAGATCTCAATCGTGCCGGTGGTGAAGCCCGGGAACGTGATGCCGACCTCGGTGGTGGAGGTGGGCGGCGCCGGGAACTGGGCGAAGAAGGCCAGGGACTCACCGGCCACGATCGAAGAGGTGTACTTCGTCGTGGTCAGCGGACGGTTGTCCGTGTCCCGCAGCACGTAGTACCGCTTCTTCTCCTTGGCGTCGGTCAGGGTCATCGCCGCGAAGGAGGGTCCCGTCAGCGCGACGTCCTGCTCCGGCCCGTTCCACTGGACCGGAGTGGTGAAGTCCTCGCTGCCCGTGTTCTTCATCTCGCCCGTGACCGTGAGGAAACCACCCGCGTCACGCTTGGCCTCGTGGATCACCATCTCAAGGCCCTTCTCGCCCTTGAAGGTGGCGATGACCTTGCTGCTGTCCGGGTAGGTCTTTCCGTCGCCGCTCTTGGACGGCTCGCCCTTCCCGGTGCCCTGGGACGCGGAGGTGTTCTCCTTGCCCGTGCCGTCGTCGCCGCCACAGGCGGACAGCGTGAACGTAAGGGCTGCCGCCAACAGAGCGGCCGCGCCGGCGCGACGCGTCGTCCTCACATGCCGAATGCTCATGACTGGTGTTCCTTTACTTCGCTCGCGGTCAGTCCTCGGCCAGGCGGACGTTGAACAGGTCCGCCATGCCCGGAAGGAGGTTCAGATTGCCTGGGTCGATCTCCCAGTCCTTGCCGTCACACTCGAGACCACCCAGAGTGGGCTTCTTGTCGTTGCCCTTGCCCTGGTCGTCGTCGTCCCCGTCCTCGGGCTTGGGCACCTCGGGGGGTTCGAAGGTGCAGCGGAACTCGACCACTGCCGTGGCCTTGGATTCCGCGTACTTCGTCTCCGTCCCCTCGACGATGCTCTTGCCCACCGACTTCGTCGCCTCGACGTCCACCGTCACGCCCCAGCGGCCGTCCCACAGTTCCCTGCAGTCGACCTGCCGGGCCTCGTTGGCCCGGGCGAAGCGCGGTGAACCCCAGCAGCCGTCACGCCGCTCGGGGACGTTGCCGTTGTTGAACAGAGCTGCCAGCCACGCCACGTCACGCGCGAGGATGTGCTCACGGAGAGCGTTGTCGAGGTCGTCCCGGGATTCCTGGGCCGCCGCAATCGCAGCGGCGTCGGCCGCAGTCTGTGTCTTGTTGCGGCTGACGTCCGCCTGACCGAACGCGAAGAACATCAACGCGAGAAAGAGCAGACCGACCACCGCTGCGATGTACAGCGGTGCGGCCTGCCCTGCCTCGCGGTGGAAGCGTCGCATTACTTGATGACGCTGTTGATCTTCTCCTTGAACTTGTTCGCGATGGTCTCGCCCATGTTCGTCTGCAGCAGCGCCGCGAGGATCGCGACCACGAGGATCGTGATGCCGACGTACTCCATCGCGCCCTGACCACGGTCCCGGCGCTTCTGCAGGGCGTCGACGCGGGTGTTCACCCAGGAGCCGACGTAGACCTTGGTGGTGGCGGCAGCCTTCAGCATGACGTCGTTCATGATGTTCCCCTCCGGGTTCGGCCGACCGCTTGCCGGCCGACTCTGCGTAAGTCTTCGTGTCGTTCGCGCTTCCGGCTTCCTCCTGGCCGGTCTCGCTGTCGACATGAGAAACGTACGCCGGGGCAACACCCTCGGGCATGGGCCTCAGGGCCCAACTGCGGTCCCAATCCGGGGATTGGGCCCTACGCTCGCTGCCGTGGGCCTGGGGGCCCACGAAGGTCGCGTCCTCAGACATGGCGGGACGCACCTCCTCGCGTCACGCCGTGCCAGATGGCGATGGCCTCGCCGCGGCTGCCGGCGTTGAGCTTGGCGAAGATGCGGTTGATGTGGTTCTTGACGGTCTTCTGACTGATGAAGCAGGTGGCAGCGATCTGCTGGTTGGTCATGCCCGACGCGATCAGGTCCATCACTTCCACCTCCCTCTGGCTCAGTTCGGACAGCAGGGCCCCGCTCGTCTGGGGACCCGTTGAAGACTGTCCCATATTCGCTTGCAAAAGCGAAGGGTTTTGCTGCGATTGTTGCGGAGCCGGAACGCCTCCAACCGCGTTCACCTGCGGGTTTATTGGCGGCATGGGTTGATGATGCCCGCTTGTGTCGTATGCGGGTGCAGACGGTTGCTGTGGTACGGCCGGCTGGTAGCCGGGGCCGGTGAACGCCGTGCCCAGGCCCTCCGGCAGGTGGTGCCCGCCCTGGGCGGGCACGCCGCCCCGCAGTTGCTCGATGAGCGCCTGCGACGCCGAATGGGTGAAGTGGGCCCGGCCCTGCTTGATGTCGCGCACCGCGGCGACCAGCTGGTCCGCGGTGAACTCGCCGTGGACGAGGTAGCCGCCCGCGCCCAGGCGCAGCGCCTCGTGCACGATCTCGCTCTCGCGGCTGTAGGTCATCATCAGCACCGGAGCGATCCGCACCAGGTGCGGCAGGGCCGATATGCCGTCCACGCCCGGCATGCGGACGTCCAGGAGGACCACGTCGGGCCTGTGCTGGACGGCCGCTTCGTATGCCTGTCGGCCGTCCGCGCCCTCCGCGACCACCTCGATGTCGTCGCGCCCGGAAAGCAAGACGGTCAGACCCGCCCGTACGACGGGGTTGTCGTCGGCGACGACGACCCGCAGCGGCGGGGCCGGGGTGGGAGGGTGCTGCGGCAGCGCCGGGAAGCCCCCGGAAGCGGCGGGGGCAGGGGGCGCGGACGGAGCGGGAACGGGCGATCCGGGAACGTGCGATCCGGACACCGATGGTCCGGAAACCGGTGTTCCGGAAACCGGTGTTCCGGCGGTGTGGGTCGAGCTGAGCGGTGACGGATGCGACGAGGTGTGCTGCGAGACGTGATGCTGCTGGGTCCAGTGCTGCCCAGAGCTGGGGGAAACGTCGTCCGGCATGGTTGCGGCCTCCTCTCTCTCAGAAGGTGGGGGACGTCAGGGAAGGAGTGACAACGTGCTGTGGGGGGAGCAGTCGGGCCCACTCCGGGCCCAGCGCGGAGATGGACAGTTCCAGTCGCACTTCGGTGCCTTGCGCGGCCCGGCCCTTGCCGATGCGGATGCGCGCGCCGATGGACGCGGCCCGCTCGACCATGCCGACGAGGCCGAAGTGCCCGGCTCGTCTGAGGTCGTCGAGCGTGGTGCCGGCCGGCAGGCCGGTGCCGTCGTCGTAGACGCTGATCCGCAGGACGTCGCCGACGATGCCGGCGGAGACCTCCACGTGCGTGGGACGGGCGTGCCGGTGCGCGTTCTCCATGGCCTCGCCCGCGATGGTCAGCGCATGGCGGGCGATGACCTGCGGCATCGGCGGGACGGGGATCGCGCCGAGGCGGCGGAACGTCGCCCGGAAGCTGTGGCGGCGCGAGAAGTCGGCGGTCCGCGCCTCCAGTTCCGTGAGGACGTCGACGCCTCCGTCGAGGCCCGATTCGCGGCGCAGGTCCGAGAGGAGTTCCCGGGACTCCGCCGCTGCCCGCCGGGCCGAACGGGCGACCAGTTCGGCCTGGTGCTTCACGGTGAGCGGGTCCATCCGCTCGACCGTGCTGGCCAGGCCGTCCGCCGCGAGCGCCAGACCGTGCAGGGTCTTCGCGACGGAGTCGTGCATCTCGCGGGCGAGCCGGGCCCGCTCCCCCTCGACCGCCTCGTTGACGGCCAGTCGGGCGCGGGTCTCGGTCAGTGCGGTGGACGCGGCGCCGAAGCGGAGCAGCAGCCCGCGCAGGGTGCTGCCGACGGCGCCGGCCATCAGACACAGGCCGACGAGCAGCAGCGCGGAGATGTCGGCCTCGGCCGGGCTGACGCCGTAGGCGGCGGCGAGCAGCGCGACCTGGCAGACCGCGAACACCGCGCCGCCCCGCCAGCTGTAGACCAGGCCGGCGAGGAGCGGCGTACAGATGGTGACGTACGCGAGCGTGGAGTTCGGCGACGCCGCGAACAGCAGCAGCGCGCCGAAGATCATGTCCACCGCGAGCAGCCACGGGTGCTTCAGGAGGAACGGGCCGAAGCGTTCCCAGTCCCGCAGCAGGGCGTACGAGCCCATGACCGTGACCAGGACGGCCGCTCCTATGAGCCAGCCGGCCAGACCGTGTTCGGCCTTGGCGAGGGCGAACGGGGTGGCGAGCGCCGTCATGGCGAGCCGGAAGCCGAAGAGCTGTCTGCACAGGGCCTGAAGTGCGTTGATCTGGATCGGAATGCCAGGTGCAGGTGCCGGCTCCATCGCCGGATGCGGCAGTCCGCCGCTGATACCGCCGGGCTGATTCGTCATGCGGTCGTCACCCCCTTCTCTCCCCTTCTCTCGTTCTCGTGTCGTGTCGTGTCGTGTCGCTGGTGGATCAGCCGAACATGGAGCCGAAGTCGACCTCGGAGGCGTAGTAGAAGCCCACGCCGATGAGGATCATCGTGGCCGGGAGCATGAAGCTGGTGATCAGCAGCGTCGCCTTCGGTACGGCCTTCGAGGCCTTCTGGCGCGCCAGCTGGGCGTCCGTGCGGCGCATGTCGTTGGCGATCTGGATCAGCGTGTCGACGATCGGGGCGCCGAGCTCCTCGCCCTGCTGGAGCGCGGAGACGAACATCGACACCTGCTCGGAGTCGTTGCGCCGGCGCAGTTCCTCGAACGCCTGGCGGCGGCCCATGCCCATGTCCATCTGGCGCAGGGTGATCTTGAGCTCGTCGGCCCAGGGGCCCTCGTACTTCTCGGAGACGCGCTCCAGCGCCTGGCGGAAGCCGAGGCCGGCGGAGACGACGACCGCGAGGACGTCGAGGAAGTCGGGGAGCGTGCGCTCGATGTCGTCCCGGCGCTTCTGCAGGGCGATGCGGAGCAGGAAGTCGACCCAGAAGAGGCCGTAGATCCCGAAGATGGCCGCGAGGAAGACCTGGCCGTTGATCAGCGTGGCGAAGGCCGCGGCGCCGCCCAGGAGGGTGTAGCCGGCCTTCCGTGCCGCGTAGCGGTTGACGGTCATGCCGTTGGGGTTGCCGGCGAGGTCGAGCTTCTTGCGCATCGCGTCGACGCGCTTCGGGCCCATGATCTTGTGCACACGCCCGACGTGCCGCTCACCGAGCTTGTCGATGATCGAACCGCTGGCCGAGGTGCGCGAGGAGCCGGACTCCAGGGCCGACACCAGGTCGCCGGGGAGCTTGGCGTCCGCGCGGTACATGCGTACGCCGTGGAACGCGCCCCAGACGGCGAGGCCTATGACAAGGGAGAGAATCAGATCCATGACAGCGTCCTCGCCCTTCAGGTACGGATCTTGGTGAGTCGGGTGATCAGGAAGAAGCCGGTGGCGTAGAGGCCGGCTGCGACGATCACCGCGATCTTTCCGGTGGTGGCCGCGGTCATGTCGTCGAGTGCGCCGTCGCGCATGCTGTCGATGATGAGCAGGAAGCCCATGCCGAGGAGCGGCACCATGACGGCGGTCATCTTCACCTGCGAGAGCAGCGTGTTGACCTCGCGTCGGGTCTCCTTGCGCTCCTCCAGCGTGTCGGTGAGGTTGCGCAGCGAGGTGACGATGGTGCCACCCGCGCGGCTGGAGAGGATCAGGGTCGTCATGAGAACGGTGAGTTCGCGGGACGGCAGACGCTCGCTCAGTTCGTTGAGCGCGTCCTCAAGGGAGTGGCCGACGGCGAGCTGATCGGCCACGCGCCGCAGTTCGGAGCGCGCCGGGTCGTCCATCTCCTCGCACGCCATGGCGATGGCCGTACGCAGGGCGAGGCCGGCCTGGGTCGCGTTGGCGAGGAGCCGGGTCAGCTCGGGGAGCTGGTTGATGAACGCCTCGGTCCGCTTGTTGATCTGCATGTTGAGGAAGGCGTTGCCGCCCCACAGGCCGATCGCGGCGGCCAGCAGGCCGAAGAACGGGGCGAAGATCGACGAGACGATGAAGTACAGGACCACGAGCACGGCCACGACGTACACGGCGTACTCGCCGGGCGTCATGTCCAGACCCGTGGCGGCGAGCTTGCGCTCGATGTGGTTGCCGAGCTTCGTGCCGCGCAGTCGGCGGTCGACCTTGCCGAACCGCCGGCGTCGGCCCACCCCCTCGTACTGTCCCGTCTGGGACATCCGCCGGTAGAGCTCCTCCTGGTGGGCCTTGCCCGACGAGAAGGTGTGCACGCCTATCACCACGAGCACGCACGCGGCGAGCGTGACTCCGATCGTCAGAAGCGGGAGTTTGTCCATGTCGGGCGGGAACCTTCGGGTGAGCGGCGGATGGGGGGACGTGGGGCGGGGCCGTCGGGCGGCCTAGGCCGACTTGCGCATGTTCAGCTGGTCGTCGGACTGGGCGACTCCGAACGCGGCGGGAATGGGCTCGCTCCTCATGTACAGCTTCTCGGCGATGCGACGCGGCAGCGGGTAGTACTCCCAGTGGCCGTAGATCCGGCCGTCGGCGGCCATGGGCTGGGCGTGGTACTTGCAGACCGAGACGATCCGGTAGTCCTCGCGGCCGTGCGAGTCGACGATGGCGATCTCGGTGATGCGGCGGGAACCGTCGGTGTGACGGGTCAGCTGGACGATGACGTCGAGGGCGCTGTTGATCTGGTCCTTGATCGCCACGAAGGGGATCTCGACCTCGGACATGGACGCCAGGGTCTGGAGTCGCATGAGCGCGTCCTCGGCGTTGTTCGCGTGGACGGTGGCGAGCGAGCCGTCGTGACCGGTCGACATCGCCTGGAGCATGTCAAGGGTCTCACCGCCACGGACCTCACCGACGATGATGCGGTCGGGTCGCATACGCAGGGAGTTCTTGACCAGGTCGCGAATGGTGATCTGGCCCTTGCCCTCGACGTTCGCGGGCCGGCTCTCCAAGGTGATGACGTGGGTCTGCTGGAGCCGGAGCTCGGCGGAGTCCTCGATCGTCACGATGCGTTCGCCGTCGGGGATCAGTCCCGAGAGCGCGTTGAGCAGGGTGGTCTTTCCGGTACCGGTGGCGCCGGACACGATCACGTTGAACTTGGCCCGCACCAGACCGGAGAGCAGCACCATCATGTGCTCGTCCAGCGAGCCCAGGCCGATCATCTCCGCGAGCGTGAACGCCCGGGGGAACCGTCGGATGGTGAGGATCGGGCCGGTCAGCGACAGCGGCGGGATGATGACGTTGACACGCTCGCCTGAGGGCAGACGGGCGTCGACCATCGGGTTCGCCTCGTCCACACGGCGGTTGACGGTCGACACGATGCGCTCGATGGTCTGCATGAGCTGCTCGGACGACGAGAAGCGCATCGGGAGCAGTTCGAGCCGGCCGCCGCGCTCGACGAAGACCTGGTCGGGGCCGTTGACCATGATTTCGGAGACGGACGCGTCCTCGAGCAGCGGTTCCAGGATGCCGAGGCCCAGGGCCTCGTCGACGACGCGCCGGATGAGCTGGGAGCGCTCGTTGGTGGAGAGGACGGGGCCCTCGCGGCTGATGATGTGGCCCAGGACCCGCTCCAGGCGGGCCCGGCGCTCGGCCGCCGCGAGCGACGACATCTCCGCGAGGTCGATCTCCTGGAGGAGTTTGGCGCGGTAGACACCGACGAGGAGGTCGCCCTCGTTCTGGCCACTGTTCGGCTCAGGGCTGTTGATGCGTGCCCTCAAGCTCATGTCGTCAACTCCTGGATGCTGCTGGATGCTGCTGGTCGTCTACTCGGTCGTGCGTACGGGGTTCACCTCGACGAGGCGTCGGAGGCATCAGTCCCTCGGCATCGTGGCGCTCTTCTCCGCGTCGCCGAAGCTGATGCCGGGTACGACTGACGGGACCTTGACCCGGACGGTCACGGTGACCTCGTCGCCCCAGCCGCTCCGGGTGATCCGGGCGCCGTTGTCCTTCTCCAGGAAGTCGGAGAGCGACTCACGGGCGGCCCGCTCGAACCAGACGTCGTTGCGCTGGTCGGACTGCGCGCGGGCGGCCGCCCGCGCGGCGGTGCCGGCCTGCTGGGCGGCGAAGACGCCGAGACCGAGCTGGATCACGAGGAGGCCGACGAAGAGCAGCAGCGGGGTCCAGCTGACCAGCTCGATCCCGGCCTGTCCGCGGTCGCGGTCTCGGCGCTGTGCACGGAGCTTCATCGTCAGTTCTCCCTCGCTGCCGCGGCGTCGCCCCGGACGTCGATGCCGATCCTGGGGCCGCCGGGGAAGAGGAGCGGGATCTCCAGTTCGACCTCGGCCTTGACGAGGTCCCCGTCGCGCCAGCAGTCGATGTCGGCCCCGCGCCACTGCTCCGGCAGGTCGTCCCGGCCGGCGTCCTCGCACGCCTGCTCGCGGCCGCCGGGCAGCCAGATGCGATCGGTCACCGTGCCCGCCCGTACGCCTTTGTCCGCGGCGTTGCCCGCCAGCGAGAAGGTGTAGCCGATGAGGGCGCACTGCCACAGGACGACCAGGACGAGCAGCATCAGCGGGAAGGTGCCCGCGAACTCGATGGAGGTCTGGCCCCGGTCATTCGACCGGAACCGTGCTCCCCTCTGTATCTCTGGTGAACCCATGACTCGACGTTCCCCCTTGAATGTCTGAAGACGAGTGGTTTACGAGCGCTTGCGCAGGCCGAAGGAGCCGCGGTCGCCGCCCTTGGCGCGTCCGCCCGCCTTCTCCGGCTGCTCTTCGCGCTTCACGAGTTCGAGCTCGCCCGCCAGCGCCCACATCGCCTGCTTGACGACGGCTCGGGCCTCCAGGTCCTGCATCCGGCCGGCGTCCACGGACGCCTGCAGTTCCTTGAAGTTGGACGGGATCGCGACGCCGGCCACCTTCGTCCCGGTGATCTTCTGGACGAGCGGCGGCTGGATCTCGGTGTTGCGGATGTAGCGGTTGACGACCGTGACCGTCTCCTCGGCCTTGCGGATCTGGAGGCGGGTCCACAGGCCGACCATGCGCTTGGCGGCCCGCACCGTGATCACGTCGGGGGTCGTCACGAGCAGGGAGGTGTCGGCCATCTCGATCGCCGCGGCGTTCGCGGTGTTCAGCACGGTGCCGCAGTCGATGACCACGATCTCGTACTTGTTGCGCAGGGCGCTGATGACCTGGCGCACGGAGCGGTCGTTGACCTCTTCGGCCCGCTCGCCGTCGGCGGGAGCCAGGAGCAGCGAGACGTTCCCCGCCTTGTCGCCGGAGTAGACGACGTCCTGGAGGACGCGGGGCGTGATGTCCTGGATGCCGGCCAGGTCGACGATCGACCGGCGGTGCTGGACGTCGACGTACGAGGCGACGTCACCGGCCTGCAGGTCCAGGTCCATCAGCACCGTGCTCTTGCCGGACGCCTGCGCCGCCAGCGCCACCTGAACGGCGATCAGGGTGGCGCCGACGCCGCCCTTGGCGCCGCTGACGGTGAGGACCTTGCCGCCGGGGCCGCTGAACATGTCGGCGCCCTGGCCCAGGTGGCGGCGGACGCCGGTGGACCAGGCGGCCGCCGCCTGGACGCGCTGGGCCAGTTCCTCGTACGAGAGCGGCAGTCCGACCAGGCCGCGGGCGCCGGAGTCCATCGCCGCCGAGTACAGGCCGGGACTGGCGTCGGCGGTGACGAGGATGACGCCGACGGCCGGGAACCGCAGGGCGACCTCACGAATCAGCTCCAGCGCGGGGACCGGACCGATCCGTTCGTGCACCAGGACGACCTCGGGGAGCTCGTCGAGCGACTCGCTCGCCAGCTGCGAGAGCAGGTCGATGAGCGAGGTCGAGTCACCCACCGGCTGGGCCGGCTCCGCGTCGGGGAGCTGGCTCAGCAGGGTGGTGATGGATCGGGCGGCGTCGGTGTCACCGACCGCGGGGAGGATGCGTGTGGTCATCCGAAGGTCACCTCGTGTCTTCCTGCAGCGTGTACCGGTCGTCGCCGGGCTTCAGAGTGGTGGGGCTGCCCTTTGCGACGAGGGCGAGACGAAGGTTCACAGCAAATGACTCTGCGAAGGCGACACGCTGAGCGTCCTGGGTGTTCAGCGCGAAGGTGATCGGCACCGCCTCGGACGCACCGGCGTTGCGGTCGTCCTTCTTCGGCTCCAGGGCGGTCAGCTGACCGACGTCCAGGACCTTGGCGTTGGCGACGATGATGCGGGACTCGGCCGGCTTCTTGTCGCCCAGCGCCTCGTCGTTGAACGTGGCGAAGATGTTGACCAGGGCGCCCGGCGTGATCTTGCCCGCGACACCCGTCGCCGCGTCGATCATGATGGCGATCTCCTGCTGGTTGTTCTCCAGCGCGGGACGCTTGACGATCATGTCCTCCTGGAGGAGGGAACCGCGCCGCAGGGCCGTCACGGCGGTCTTCTGGTCGATCACGCTGATGTCGGTGATCGCGTTCGGCGACAGCCACCGCTTGGGCATGCTCACCTTCTCGAACTGATTCGTCTCGAGCTTGGTGTACGGGGCTATGTCGGTCTTCAGCCGGTACGCGGTGACTTCGGGCCCCACCTTGGAATTCACGTCGCTGATCACCGACAGGACACCGGCGAAGGCGGCGAAGGCGCACAGCACGGAAAGGAGCAGGAGAACGACGCCGCGGCGTTGGCGTGAATTCATGGGCGGGACAACCTCATCGGGAGACGGTTACGGGCAGGCGGACGAGCTGCGATGCAGGTTCTGTGCAGTGGGCGCGGTGCTGTGCAGCAGAGCTTCGAGCGGATCGATCCGTAGTACGTGGGGGGCGGAACACGCGCATCAGGGGCGCACCTGGGACCTTGGAGCCGTCTCTCACGGGACACACCTTCGGCGTTCCTCGATGCCCCCTAAGGGTTCAGGACACCATGAGCGTGGTTTTGGTTCTCCGCCGTTCCCAGAGGAGCCGCGCAGAACCCGCACCGGTCCCCGATGAGTTCGAGGCCGCACCAGGTGCAGATCTCGCGTCTGACGGAGGAGACCAGTTGATAGACGATCGAGATGTTCGGCAGGAAGGCGGCGAACTCCACCAGTTTCGACGTACCCCACCAGCGTGCGGAATCCGCCGGCAGCGTCACCTCCTGCACCCCCTGCACCTGCCAGGCGGGAGCCAGCGTACTGGTGACCCAGTCCGACTGGAGCTGCCCCTTGGCGACGGCGAGGTGGGTGCCGAACTCGGGGCCGGTCAGGTCCCCGGCGCCGACCTTGACGAGCTGGGGCGACGGGTTGGCCAGGACCGCGAACTGCGAGCCCGGCACCCACGACTTGGCGTGGGACTTGAGGCTGACGGGTACGCGGTCGAGGCGGGTGACCGAGTTCAGCAGGGCGCCCGCGTAGATGTAGTGCGAGAGCAGGCGGGCCGCCGAGGCCACCACGCCGGCGCTGAAGTCGCAGATCGACAGCTGGCGCAGTTGACGTACCAGCACGGCGACGCCCAGCGGCGGCAGGTCGAGTTTCAGCAGGGCGATGCGGTCGGTCTCGAGGACCGCGCGGATGGTGTGCAGGCGTCGCTCGTGTGCCGCCGGAATGGACGCCGGGTACACCGCGACGACATAGCCGTGCTGCTCGACCAGAACCTGCATGTCGGCCAGTGCGGCCTCCAGCGGCTGCGCGTCAGGGTGTTGCAGAAGCGCGGCGGTCGGCGTTTGATGATCTTGTGGTGGCAGCACCAGTTCCGTACTGGTGACGGCAATGGCGGTCGGCACGCTGATTCCCCGTTCACCTCCGGTCGCCGGGAGGTCCGGCGGCCGCAGTTCACTCATTCTCTCCCGCGCTCAGGTATCAGCACTTTATCCACCTCCTACGGCGCAGAGAACACCCATCAGGTCCCGAGCGGGCAACCATCACAAGACCCCTACGGGTCAATTCGGGCAAAACGTCCGCTAGTTCAGTGTTCTACCAACATTCCCGTCGCGGCTGGGTCGGGCCCAGTCCCCGAGGTGGGCCCGCAATGGGGTCCCAGGGCCTACGCACGCCCCACCGCATGATCCGTACTGTCGGCTTCCGTTCGGAGAAATCTCGAGGAGGCCGCAGCCGTGCGGCAGAGTTCGGAGGGGGCGCGGTATGCGACGAAGGAGCCGAATACCGGCCGGGTCCAGATTGTGGCGCGAGACACATATGCCGCGTGACACATGGGGGCGTTCACTGCGCCCCGACGGCTCCCCGTACGACGACCGCGGCGCCGGGGCCCTGGACTACGTCGGCGCGACCGTCGTCGTCGTCGCCGTCGTCGCCGCGCTGCTCGGCACCGGCGTCGACTCCCAGCTCGCCGACAAGTTCCGCTGTCTGCTGTCCTTCAGCGGCGGCCCCTGCGGCAGCAGCAACCCGGCCGCGGCCCCCAAGACCGACGCCGACTACGAGCCCCCGCTCTGTCAGATCTCGGCCATCAGCGACAAGGCCGGCTCCAAGGCCAAGTTCCTGTTCTGGGAGTTCGGCAAGGAGTACGGCTTCCAGGAGCAGCACTTCCAGTCGAAGACCGACCTCAACAAGGACGGCAAGGTCGACGAGAACGACAAGATGGTCATGATGACCTTCACGGACGCCGCCTCGATCGCCGCCAAGAAGGAGTTCAAGCCGGGCCTCAAGGTCGGCAAGCTCGGCGCGGACACGCTGGAGCTCGGCGCCGGCGTGAAGGTCACCAACGGCGACACCTGGGTGTTCGAGAGCGAGGACGAGGCCAAGCGCTTCCGCGACGACATCGAGAAGCTCCAGATGTACGAGATGCGCCGCACGATGCCCGGCGGCGCCGAGGCCAGCATGGGCGACAGCATCCTGTACCTCTTCGGCACCGGCCCCCTCAAGGAGGAGGAGGAGACCCGGGAGCGGATCGAGCGCGACCTCGGCAAGAACCGCAACATCACGTACGGCAAGTTCGGCGCCGAGGGCTCGGCCTCCGGCGGTCTGAAGCTCTCGGCCGGCGACGACAAGAAGCTGAGCGCGACGCTCGGCGGCAACGTCAAGATCTCGCCCGAGGGCACCTGGACCGACAACAACTACAAGGGCACGAAGTCCTACACGTACTCCATGTCCCTGGAGTACGGCACGAAGGTCGGATACGAGGCGGGCCCGCTGAACGGCGAGCACTCCGCGTCCACGACGCAGACCGGCACGATGACGGTCACCAAGGACAAGGACACCGGAAGGATCATCCGGGTCGACATGACGCGCACCGTCGAAAAGGGCGGCACCAAGGACGGCGCCAAGGGCAAGGGCGACAACGGGAAGAAGGACGACGACAAGCGGGGCGGCAGCGGCGGCATCAAGGGTTCCGACGCCGAGACCGGCATCGAGGTCATCACGAATTCGATCGTGATCCCCAAGGGCGACGAGGGCAACGCCGACCGCAAGATCGTCGAGGACTGGCTTTCCGAGAACAGCGACCTCGGCACGCCGTGGGACTACATGTTCAACGACAACGCGCCGACGAAGCGCCCGGGCAACGACGACCCGTTCGGTCAGCTCATGTTCGACAAGGGAATGTCGAGCAAGACGAAGTACACCGGAAAGACCGACGCCGCGGAATACGGTTTCGATCTGAACCTCGGACTCAGCCTCGGATTCTCGGTCTCGACGGAGCGCAAGGAAGAAACGCTCAACGACGCCGAATTCCTGGGCGCCCCCCAGGGTGGATCGCGGTCCTATGTCCCGTACAGCTACTGTGCGAACTGATCCGGACAAGGGGAGCAGGAGTACCGTCATGAAGATCTTCCAGCGCGCGGCGGCCCTGGGGCTGGGCGCAGTCGTCGCCCTCGCCCTGACCGGCTGCGGCGGAGGCGACGACCAGAGCAAGGCGGCGGCGGTCCCCGAGGGCTGGTCCGAGCTGACGACGAAGGGCGTCGACGTCGCGTACCCGCCGGCGTTCAAGCCGCAGAGCGACGCGGAGCGGAGCAAGTACAACGCCGCCGCGGCCGACCTGACCGAGGGCGACCGGACGGTGGGCATCATCACCGTCCAGCTGAACTTCACCACCGCCCACGACGCCGAGCAGGCGGCCATCGCCGCCGAGGCGGGCGTCCAGCTCGGCTCGAAGATCGAGGGCACGAAGAAGGTCGAGGTCGCCGGCACCGACGACGCGCAGCGGATCGACTTCGCCTTCGTCTCCGACGGGGACAAGGGCCAGCCGGTCAAGGGCGCCAAGATCAACGGCACGATCGTCACCGGCCTGGACTCGAAGGACAAGACCTTCGCCATCCGCATCGACGCCCAGCAGGGCAAGCTGACGGACGCCGACCTGGCGAAGATCATCGAATCGATCGAGGTCCACTGACATGGACGTCCCCGGCGGCAGCCTGCTGTTCTTCGGCTTCATGGCCGTGCTGTTCGGTGTGTTCGCGGCGTCGTACGGGCGCCGGCTGCTCACCGTGCTGCGCACGCTGCGCCGGGGCGTCCGTACAACCGGCGAGTGCAGCAGGGTCGAGTACCCGGACCGGGACTCCGACGCCAAGGACCACTACTTCGTGTTCCGCACCCCCGAGGGGCGCGAGGTGGAGTTCAAGGATCTCGCCGGCTGGACGATGAGCAAGGGCACGCAGGTCACGGTCGCGTACGACCCGGCCGACCCGGAGCGCACCGCGACCATCGCGGGCCGGGACAACTGGGCGCCGGTGCGGCTGGGCCTCGTCGTGGTGACCGGCTGCGGACTGGCGTGCCTGCTCTTCCTGATCCTGCTCTTCCACGAGCTCGCCGGCTGACGAGCTCCGCGCACCACCTGAGGCCGCACCACCCGTACCACCGTCCCGGCGGACCCCACGCCGCCGGGCCGGGTCCCCCTGCCCCCTACGCCCCCGTTCCCCCCACTCGGATCCCAGGGATATCCCATGTCGTACTACCGCAATTACGGCTCACCGGCCCCGGCCGACACCGGACGGCCGATATTCGCCCTGCTGAAGGCCTGGGCGGCCGGTCTGGTCGTGCTGCTCCTGACCTCCTACCTCCAGACCGCCTACTTCTACGGCACCTTCGCCACGCCCGAGCGCCTCGAGTCGTTCGTCAACGTGCTGTGGCTGGTGCACCTGCCGAACGCGGTCTGCATCGCGCTCGCCGTCTGGGTCTCGGCCCGCGTCCACGCGGAGCCGCACCGGGAGTCGACCGTCCAGCACATGAGCGCGGCCTTCGTGGTGCCGGTCGCCGCGCAGCTGGTGGGCTTCGCGCTGAGCGCCGGGCTGCCGTGGCGGAATCTCGGGGTGCTGAGCGTGCTGATGTCGATCGCCGTCCTGGTCGTCGGCTGCATCGCCGGGTACGCGGCGGAACGGCTGCGTGAGCAGGACTGACTCCGCTCGCCGTCGCCGGAAGGCCCCCGCGGACGCGGGGGCCTTCGGCGTTCCCGGGGCGCCAGAGGTCTTGACAACTCAATTGGTCTGGACCAGATTTCACCCGCGGTGGCCACCACACCCCCAACTCCCCACTGGAGGCAGCAAGTGGACCGCACCACACGCGCCCGAGGGCGTCGCCTGCTCGGCGCCTCGCTCGCGCTCGCCGTCGGGTCAGGGCTGGCCCTGTTCGGCACCGCCGGCACCGCACAGGCGGCCGACGTGAACGTCGCCAAGAACGCCGGCTTCGAGTCCGGCCTGACGAACTGGAGCTGCTCCGCGGGCTCCGGCGCCGTCGTCTCCTCGCCGGTCCGCACCGGGGCCGGCGCCCTGAAGGCCACCCCGGCCGGCCTGGACAACGCCAAGTGCGTGCAGACCGTGACCGTGAAGCCCAACTCGACGTACACGCTGAGCGCCTGGGTGCAGGGCGGGTACGCGTACCTCGGCGCGACCGGCACCGGGACCACCGACGTCTCCACGTGGACGCCCGACTCGCCGTCCTGGAAGCAGCTGACGACCACCTTCACCACCGGCGCGTCCACGACCTCCGTGCAGGTGTACACGCACGGCTGGTACGGCACCGCCGCCTACCACGTCGACGACGTGAGCGTGTTCGGGCCGGACGGGGGCGGCGGCACCGACCCCGACCCGGTCGTCCCGGCCACCCCGGCCGGTCTCGCCGCGGGAACCGCGACCTCCTCGTCCATCCCGCTGAGCTGGAACGCGGTCTCCGGCGCGACCGGCTACAAGGTCTACAAGGACGGCGCCCTCGCGCAGACCGTCTCCGCCGCCTCGGCGACGGTGACCGGCCTCGCGGCCGACACCGCTTACCAGTTCCAGGTCGCCGCGACGAACTCCGCGGGCGAGTCCGCGAAGTCGGCGGCGATCACCGCCCGTACGGCCAGGACGGGCACCCCCGGCCCCGGCCCGGCCGTGCCCAAGCACGCGCTGACCGGCTACTGGCAGAACTTCAACAACGGCGCGACGGTGCAGAAGCTGCGCGACGTCCAGTCCCAGTACGACATCATCGCCGTCTCGTTCGCCGACTCCACCGCCACGCCCGGCCAGATCACCTTCAACCTCGACCCGGCCGTCGGCTACGCCTCCGTCGCCGACTTCAAGGCCGACGTCGCGGCCAAGAAGGCCGCCGGCAAGTCCGTGATCGTCTCGGTGGGCGGCGAGAAGGGCAACGTCACGATCAACAGCGACGCGTCCGCGACCGCCTTCGCCGACAGCGCGTACGCGCTGATGCAGGAGTACGGCTTCAACGGGATCGACATCGACCTCGAACACGGCATCAACTCGACGTACCTGACGAAGGCGCTGCGGCAGCTGTCCGCCAAGGCGGGCTCGTCGATGGTGCTGACGATGGCCCCGCAGACCATCGACATGCAGAACACCGGCACCGAGTACTTCAAGACGGCGCTCGCGGTGAAGGACATCCTCACCGTGGTCAACATGCAGTACTACAACAGCGGTTCGATGCTGGGCTGCGACGGCAAGGTGTACAGCCAGGGGTCGGTGGACTTCCTGACCGCGCTGGCCTGCATCCAGCTCCAGGGCGGCCTCGACGCCTCCCAGGTCGGCCTCGGCGTGCCCGCCTCCACGCGGGGCGCGGGCAGCGGCTACGTCGACCCGCAGATCGTGAAGAACGCGCTGGACTGCCTGGCCCGCGGCACCGGCTGCGGCAGCTTCAAGCCGTCCCAGACGTACCCGGGGATCCGCGGCGCCATGACCTGGTCGACGAACTGGGACGCGACGGCCGGCAACGCCTGGTCCAACGCGGTCGGGCCGCACGTCCACAACCTGCCGTGACCGGACTTCACTCGTAAGGACCGCAGCGCCGCCGCTCCCCCGGCGGCGCTGCCGTGTGTACTGCAAGATGTCCGAAGGCAGTCTTGACCGGAGCATGTCACGGTCGGAGGATGGCCCGACACCCGCACCGCCTGCTTGTCGCACACCCCCACACTCCCCACCCAGGAGACAGCATGCGACTTCGAACCCGCGGCAGAAGGACCGCCACCCTCGCGGCCCTGGTGGCGCTCACCCTCGCCGCACCCCTCTCCTCAGGCGCCGGCCAGGCCGGCGCCGACGCGGAGCCGACCGCCGCCGCCGAAGAGGTCATCCGGCAGTACGAGATCCACGGGCCGGCCACCGCGGCCGAGCGCAGCGCGCTCACCGCGACCGGCGTCTCCATCGACGAGGCCGACGACCACTCCGTCGTCGTCAGCGCCAACCAGGCCCAGCTGCGCAAACTGCGCGCGCTCGGCCACAAGCCGGTGGCGCTGCCCGGCCCGCCCGACCGCTCCCTCGCCGGCAAGGCCGTCAAACCGCTCGACTTCCCCTCCGCGGACGCGAAGTACCACAACTACGCGGAGATGAACGCCGAGATCGACCAGCGCCTCGCCGCCTACCCGGGCATCATGAAGAAGCAGGTCATCGGCAAGTCCTACCAGGGCCACGACCTCGTCGCGATCAAGATCAGCGACAACGTGGCCACGGACGAGGCCGAGCCCGAGGTCCTCTTCACCCACCACCAGCACGCCCGCGAGCACCTCACCGTCGAGATGGCGCTCTACCTGCTGCGCGAACTCGGCGCGGGCTACGGCAAGGACTCCAGGATCACCAACGTGGTGAACGGCCGCGAGATCTGGATCGTGCCCGACCTCAACCCGGACGGCGGCGAGTACGACATCGCCTCCGGCTCCTACCGCAGCTGGCGCAAGAACCGACAGCCCAACTCCGGCTCCTCGTACGTCGGCACCGACATGAACCGCAACTGGAACTTCAAGTGGGGCTGCTGCGGCGGCTCCTCGGGCTCCTTCAGCTCCGAGACGTACCGCGGCAAGACCCCCGAGTCGGCCCCCGAGGTCAAGGTGGTCGCCGACTTCGTCCGCTCCCGCATCGTGGGCGGCAAGCAGCAGATCAAGGCCGGCATCGACTTCCACACGTACAGCGAACTGGTGCTCTGGCCGTTCGGCTACACCAACGCGGACACCGCCCCGGGCATGACCCAGGACGACCGCGACGCCTTCGCCGCCGTCGGCGGCAAGATGGCCGCCAGCAACGGCTACACCCCCGAGCAGTCCAGCGACCTGTACATCACCGACGGCTCGATCGACGACTGGCTGTGGGGCAGCCAGAAGATCTTCGGGTACACCTTCGAGATGTACCCGGCGTCCTCCTGGAACGGCGGCTTCTACCCGCCCGACGAGGTCATCGAGCGCGAGACCAGCCGCAACCGCGACGCGGTCCTCCAACTGCTCGAGAACTCGGACTGCATGTACCGCTCCATCGGCAAGGAAGCGCAGTACTGCTCCTGACGCCGCAAGGGGGCCCCGGTCCGTCGGGCCGGGGCCCCGCGCACGACTCCCTGTCCCGGACCTGTCCCGGACAGGGAACCTCATGGCCAGTCCGCCTCCGGCGTGCCACTGTGGAGGGGGAACGGTGCCATGGGGGAGGTACGGCATGACAGGGGCGCGCGTTCAGCCGCTCGGCGCGGACGACCCACGACGACTCGGCCCGTACGGGCTGCTCGGCCGGCTGGGCTCGGGCGGCATGGGCCGGGTGTATCTCGCCCGCCCCATAGGAACGACGGGGCGCGGGAACGGGCCTCTGGTCGCCGTCAAGACACCGCTCGTCGACGGCGACATCGGACAGACCGACCGACGGCGGTTCGCCCGCGAGGTCGCCCTGGCCCGGCGCGTCGACAGCGCCTACACGGCGCGGGTGCTCGCCGCCGATCCCGACGCCGAACAGCCCTGGATGGCGAGCGAGTACATCGCGGCACCCTCGCTCGCCGAACTGGTCCGCACCGAAGGCAAGGTGCCGGCCTCGGCGGTGCGCTGGGTCGCGGCCGGAACGGCCGAGGCGCTGGTCACCCTGCACGACGCCGGGATCGTCCACCGGGACGTGAAGCCGCAGAACATCCTGCTGCCGCTCGGCGGCCCCCGGCTCATCGACTTCGGCATCTCGCACGCCGCCGACCTCACCCGCACCAGCCTCACGCTCGGCACGATCGCGTTCACCTCCCCCGAACAGGCCCGCGGCGAGCCCTCGACCGAGGCGTCCGACGTGTACTCCCTCGGGGCGACGCTCTTCCATCTCGCGGTCGGGCGGCCCCCGTACCCGCACGACGACGACACGCTGCGGCTCCTCGTCAAGGTCCAGCGCGCCGAACTGGACCTCTCCGGCCTCCCGAAGGCACTCGCCCCGCTCGTCTCCCCGTGCCTCGCGCTGGACCCCGGCGCACGGCCCGAGCCGCGGGACGTCCTGACGGAGTTCACCACTGCGCTGGCCGGCCTGCCGGAGTCGACGTCCGGCGCGCGCTGGCTGCCGCCGAGGTGGACCTCGCTGATCGAGGAGTACGCGCGCCAGGGGCGGACCCTGGACCAGGGCACGGCCGAGGACCTGACCGAGAACCAGCGGACCCGGCCGGTGCCGGGTCCCGGCCCGACGCACGTGTACACGCAGGCGGCCCAGGAGGAATGGGAGCGCAAGGCGCGGGAGGCACACGAGCGCGAGGCGGAGGAGGCCCGCGCCCGGGAGGCCCGGGAGGCCCGCAGGCGACGCGAGGAGGAATTACGGCGTCGCGCCCAGGCGGAGGCCGAGGCCAGGGCCCGGAGGGAAGCCGAGGCGAAGGCCGCCGAGGCGAAGGCCCGGGCCGAGGCGGACGCGAAGGCGGCGCGGGAGCGGGCCGCCGAGGAGAACCGCCGGAAGCAGCAGCAACCGCCCACGCCCTCCGGCGCATCCGGGAACGGCCCCCGCCCGTCGACGCCCTCGGCAGCCCGCGCCTCGACGGCCGGCCCGGCCGCCGCGCTGCCTCCGACGCGCACCGGCTCGGGCCACAAGAGCTCCGTCGACGGAGCTCTCACCCTGTTCTTCCTCGCCCTCGCCTTCGTCGTCTTCGTCTGGCAGCCCTGGAAGTCCGACACCCCCTCGGGCAACCCCGGTTCGAGCGGCGGCTCCTCGTATGGCGCCACTCCCACGCCCACCCCGACCCCGGAGCCCGCGGACCTGGCCTTCCGGGCCGTGGACAAGGGCGACTGCCTCACCGTGTACGACGACGGCTACGACAGGTGGTCCACCAGCCTCCCCGAGGTCGTCGACTGCGGAACACCGAACGCCTACACCCGCGTGTACGCGAAGTACTCGGGCGCCGTCGACGCCGGCGACTGCGACGAGGGAATCGACATGCACTACTGGCTGCACAGCTCCGAAGTGAGCGGCAAGATCATCCTGTGCCTGGAGCGGAAGTTCGCCACGGGACAGTGCTTCCCGGCCCTCGTGAAGGCCGACGGCAACGCCACCGCGGACCTCATGGAACTGTGGCGCTGCGCCGCCGACACCGTGCCCCAGGGGAAGAACGAGGTCATGCAGATCACCGGATTCCTCGGACCCGGCCAGAACTGCGGCAAGGACTACTGGACCTGGAAGATCGACGGCGGGGACAACGTCCTGTGCACCCGCGGCACCTGAGTGCCCCGGGCCTCACCGGTCCCAGGCGGATCGGCTCGGGTTCAGCCGAGGACGGCGAGGGCGTCGATCTCGATGAGGAGGCCCTTCGGGAGGCCGACGTACACCGTCGTGCGGGCCGCGGGCGCTTCCTTCAGTTCCACCGCGAAGTACTCGTTGTAGATCTCGTTCATCTCGGCGAAGTGGTCGACGTCCGTGAGGTAGACGCGCAGCATCATCACGTCGTCCCAGCTCGCGCCGCCCTCCTCCAGGACCGCCTTGACGTTGGCGAAGGTCTGGAGGGTCTGCTCGCGCAGGGTCGGGCCGGCGGGCTTCGGGGCCTGGCCCTCGACGGCCGGCAGGAAGCCGACCTGGCCGGCGACCTGGAGGATGTTGCCCTTCCGCACGCCGTGCGAGAACCTCGCCGGCGGGGCGGTGTGCGTGGACGGGGTGATCGCGATCTTCTCGGTCATGCGGTCGCTTCCTTCGGAGGGGTGGTGCCGGAGTAGTCCCGGCTGATCGCATCGGCGGTGCGGCGCACCAGCGGGAGCAGGGCGAGGAGTTCCTCGGCGGTGACGACGACGTTGGGCGCGGAGACCGACATGGCCGCCACGACCCGGCCGTCCGCGCCGCGGATGGGCGCGCCGACGCAGTTGATGGACTCCTCGTGGCCGCCGAGGTCGGTGGCCCAGCCCTGTTCGCGTACGGTCGCCAGCTCCGCGAGGAAGGCGGCGGCGTTCGGCGTCGAACGGGGCGTGTACGGCGGGTAGTCGAGCTTCGCGGCGAGGGCCCGCCGCTCCGGCTCGGGCAGGTCGGCGAGGAGCAGCTTGGCCACGGCGGCGACGGTGATCGCGACGGGCTTGCCGATCCGCGAGTACATGCGGACCGGGTAGCGGCTCTCGACCTTGTCGATGTACAGCACCTCGCCCTCCTCGTACACGGCGAGGTGGACGGTGTGCCCGATCTGCTCGTTGAGGGCGGCCAGATGGGGATGGGCGATCTCGCGGACGTCGAGGTTCTCCACGGCCTCCTGCGCCAGCGCGAACAGACGGGCGCCCAGCCGGTACCGCTGGTCCTCCTGCCGGTAGACCAGGCCGTGCTCGTGCAGGGTGCGCAGCAGGCGCAGGGCGGTCGACTTGTGGACGCCGAGCCGCTCGGCGACCTGCCCGAGGTCGGCGGGGCCCTGGGCGAGCAGCGGCAGGATGCTGAGCGCGCGATCGACGGTCTGGCTCATGGCGTACGTACCTCCTGGTCGTCCCCCGTCCAGCCGGGGCCGAGACGAAGTCTCCCCCAGGCGTCGTCGGACAGGGCGACGAGCCGGTCGGCGTGTGCACGGGCCGGGGGAACGCCCAGGTCGCCGGGGACGGTGAGGGCGGCGGCGGCCATGAGATGCCCGTGGCGCAGGCGCTCCTTGACCCCGAGGCCCCGGAGAGTCGCGGACAGAAACCCGGCGGCGAAGGCGTCACCGGCGCCGACGGGGGCGACGGCATCGACGCGGGGGGCACGGACGAGGGTGGCGGTGCCGTCGGCGTCCTCCAAGCCCTCGCCGGCTTCCGGACGCCGGTCGAAGGCGATCGCTCCGCCCGCGCCGAGCTTGACGACGACGAGCCCGGGCCCGGGCAGTGCGTCGGCGATGGCACCGGTGCTCTTCAGCCCCCACGCCTCCACCGCCTCGTCCGCCCCCACGAACACCACGTCGGCCCCCCGCGCCAGCTCCAGGAGCACTCCCGCCCCCTGCCCGTCACGCCACAGCCCGGACCGATAGTTCACGTCGAAGGAGACGAGCGGGCGGCCGGGGCGGGCGGCCAGGAGCTCGTGCATCAACGCGCGGCAGTCGTCCGACAGGGCGGCGGTGATGCCGGAGACGTGCAGGATCCGCCCCCCGCCGACCGTCTCCCACGGCACCGTCGCCGGGGACATGGCGGAGGCGGCGGAACCGGCGCGGTAGTAGAGGACCTCGTGGCCGTCGGTGGCGCGGTCGGTCGCCGTGCGGAAGTAGACGCCCGTGGGCCGGGCGGGGTCCCGTACGGCGGCCGAGACGTCGACGCCGTACGCGCCGATCGCCTCGACGAGATGGTCGCCGAACCCGTCCGCGCCGACCCGGCCGACCCACTTCGCCCGGTGTCCGGCCGCCGCGAGCGCGCAGGCGACATTGGACTCGGCGCCGCCGATCGTCCGGGCGAACGCGGGCACGTCGGCGAGACGGCCCGCGGTCGTGGGTACGAAGGTGACCATGGACTCGCCCACGCAGACGACGTCCGCGTCCGATGCACTGGTCACCCTCGGGCTCCTCGTCGGTCAGGCGGATCCATTGACCCGGCGTCGGCCCGGATGTTAGACACCAAGAAGCGATACACGCAACGATCGTTGCACACAATGCAACACAAGAGGAGGCACCCATGCCCGCCGTCCGGCCCGACCGGCTCAACGACGAGCGCGTCGACCACCGCTTCAAGTCCCTGCCGCCGGACGCCCAGGGCCTGACCCTCGACGAGCTGGCCGCGGAACGCCGCAACCTGTTCACCGGCGGGTTCACCACCCCCGTCCTCGCGCTCTCCGCCGAACGCCTGGAGCACAACCTCCGCCTCCTGGAGGAGTACACCCGCCGCCACGACCTCGCCTTCGCGCCCCACGGCAAGACCTCGATGTCCCCGCAGCTCTTCGAGCGCCAGCTGGAGCACGGCGCCTGGGGCATCACCGCCGCCGTCCCGCACCAGGCCCGCGTCTACCGCGCCTTCGGCATCCAGCGGATCTTCCTGGCCAACGAGGTGGTGGACGCCGCCGCCCTGCGCTGGATCGCCCGCGAACTCGCCGAGGACCCCGAGTTCCGCTTCCTCTGCTACGTCGACTCCGTCCGCGGCGTCGAGCTGATGGACGAAGCCCTGCGCGGCACGCCCCGCCCGGTCGACGTCGTCGTCGAACTCGGGGCCGGCGACGGCGCCCGGACCGGCGCGCGCACCGAGGCGGACTGTCTCGCGATCGCCGACGCGGTCGCCGCCGTCGACACCCTGCGCCTCGTCGGCGTCGCCGGCTACGAGGGCGAGGTCCCGCAGGCCACCCCCGAGCGGGTACGGGACTGGCTGGACCGGCTGATCGGGCTGGCCGCCGACTTCGACAAGGCGGGCCGCTTCACCGACGAGATCGTGATCAGCGCCGGCGGCAGCGCCTGGTTCGACGTGGTCGCCGACGCCTTCGCGGAGATCCCCGAACTGAGCCGCCCCGTCCTCAAGCTGCTGCGCTCCGGCGCGTACGTCTCGCACGACGACGGCCAGTACCGCAAGCTCACCCCGTTCAACCGGATCCCCGAAGAGGGCGCGCTGCAGCCCGCGTTCCGCCTCTGGTCCCAGGTGATCTCCCGCCCCACCCCCGAGCAGGCGTTCACCAACGCGGGCAAGCGGGACGCCGCGTACGACCTCCACCTCCCCGAGGCGCAGGTCGTCCGCAGCCCGGACGGCGAGATCCGGGACGCCGCCGGGATCACCGTCACCGGCCTCTCCGACCAGCATGCCTGGCTCCGCACCGACCCCACCGCCCAGCTCCAGGTCGGCGACTGGGTCGGCATGGGCCTCTCGCACCCGTGCACCAGCTTCGACAAGTGGCAGCTGATCCCGGTCGTCGAAGCGGACGGCACCGTCGTCGAGTTCATCCGCACGTTCTTCTAGGAGAACCATGACCGATCTCGTCCTCCGTGACGCCGAGGTCGTCGACGGCAGCGGCGCGGACTCGTACCGCGCCGATGTCGCGATCGACGACGGCCGCATCGTCTCGATCGTCAAGGAGGCCGCGGCGGCGGGCTGCCAGCGTCCCACCGGCACCCGGATCCTCGACGCCGAGGGCCTGGCCCTCGCGCCCGGCTTCATCGACATGCACGCCCACAGCGACCTCGCGCTGCTCCGCGACCCGGACCACAGCGCCAAGGCCGCGCAGGGCGTCACCCTCGAAGTCCTCGGCCAGGACGGCCTGTCGTACGCGCCCGTCGACGACCGCACGCTCGACGAGGTCCGCAGGGCGATCACCGGCTGGAACGGCGACGGATCGGACCTCGACCTCGACTGGCGCACGGTGGGCGAGTACCTGGACCGCCTGGACCGCGGGATCGCGGTGAACGCCGCGTACCTGATCCCACAGGGCACGGTCCGCATGTACGCGATGGGCTGGGAGAACCGCCCGGCAACCGACGCCGAACTCGTCCGCATGAAGCAACTCGTCGCGGAGGGCATGGAACAGGGCGCGGTAGGCATGTCGTCCGGCCTCACCTACACCCCCGGGATGTACGCCCCCGACGCCGAACTCACCGCCCTCTGCCGGGTCGTGGCGCGGTACGGCGGCTACTACTGCCCCCACCACCGCTCGTACGGGGCCGGGGCCCTGGAGGCGTACGCGGAGACGGTCGCCCTCACCCGCGACGCGGGCTGCGCGCTGCACCTGGCCCACGCCACGATGAACTTCGGCGTGAACAAGGGCCGGGCCCCGGAACTGCTGTCCCTCCTCGACCGCGCCCTCGACGAGGGCGCGGACATCACCCTCGACACCTACCCCTACACCCCCGGCTGCACGACGCTCGCCGCCGTCCTGCCGAGCTGGGCGCACGAGGGCGGCCCCGAGGCGCTCCTCGCGCGCCTCCGCGACGAGGCGACCGCGGAGCGGATCCGCCACCACCTGGAGGAACTCGGCTCGGACGGCTGCCACGGGGTGCCGGTCGACTGGAACACGATCGAGATCTCAGGCGTCACGAACCCCGGCCTGACCCCCTTCGTGGGCCACCGGGTCCCCGACTGGCCCACGGCCCGCCGCCTCCTCCTGGACGACCGCCTCGGCTCCACGATCCTGCACCACGTGGGCCACGAGGAGAACGTCCGCGCGATCATGCGGCACCGGGTGCACACCGGGGGCTCGGACGGCATCCTCCAGGGCGCGAAGCCGCACCCGCGGGCGTACGGCACGTTCCCGGAGTACCTGGGCCGGTACGTACGGGAGGAGGGCGTCCTCACCCTGGAGGAGTGCGTCGCCCACCTCACCTCCCGCCCCGCGGCCCGGCTCCGCCTCCAGGACCGCGGCCTGGTCCGCGAGGGCTACCGGGCGGACCTGGTCCTGTTCGACCCGCAGACGGTCGCGGCAGGAGCGACGTACGAGACGCCCCGCACGCTCCCCACCGGCATCCCGCACGTCCTGATAGACGGCAAGTTCGTCATCGAGAACAGCAGGCGCACGGACGTCCTGGCGGGCCGCTCGGTAAGACGCACGGCGGGATAGCCGAACACGGACGGTCTCACGCGGTGTGCGCCGCAGGGGCGCGGTACCCCCACCGCCCTGCGGTACGAACACCCACAACGCCGGCGACAACCGCCGCCGCCACGAAGCCGTACCAAGGGGTGTGGCCGGAGGGGGCGGTTTCGTAGACGAGGGCGGCGGACAGGACCGCCGCCACATGCCACGCGCGCCCGCTCCACGCGCTCGCCGCCGCAAGGGCCACCGTGCCCCACAGGAAGTACCACGGCTGGACCATCGGGGAGAGCGCCACCAGGGTCAGCAGCGAGACGCCCAGCCCCCGCACCGGGTCGAGCCGCCCCTGCCACGTACGCCAGGCCACCCAGCCGATGACCGCGACCGCAGCGGCCAGCCCCAGCTGCTGCACCACCGGCTTCGCGCCCTCGCCCACCAGAAGGCCCAGCCCCAGGCCCACGTCGCTGGTGACCGACAGCGCCGTGTGGATGGAGCCCGCGACGCCCTGCGTGCGCAGCCAGCCGAACCCGGTGCCGGCCGCCACGGACGCCGCGGCGGCCACGGACGCCGCGACCAGCCCGGGCCCCAGCACCCCCCGCACCAGCGCCCCCCGCACCGGCCCGCCCCGCCGCGCGACGATCACCGCGACGAACAGCAGCGCCACCGCCGCCGGCGACTTGACCATGATCGCGAGCCCCACGAGCACGCTGCCGAGCACCCACCGCCCCCGCACCGCGAGCAGCACACCGCCCAGCATGAGCCCGATCATCAGCCCGTCGTTGTGCATCCCGCCCACGACGTGGATCAGCAGCAGCGGGTTGAGCGCGGCCAGCCACAGCGCCCGGGGCCCGCCGCCCAGCCCCCGTACGGCCCAGACGATGAGGGCGAGCGCGCCGAGGGCGATGAGCCGCATGCCCAGGACGGCGGGCACGAGCGTCCCGCCCGTCGCCCACACCACGGCCTTCGCGAGGAGCAGGAAGACGGGTCCGTACGGCGCGGGCGTGGAGGTCCAGTGCCCGCCGACGCTGTCGGCGGCGTCCGCGCCGAGATCGCCCGGGCCGAGCACGGAGGGCCCGGCGGCGTACACGTCGTGGCCCTCCAGGACCATCGCGCCCTGCGCGATGTAGCTGTACACGTCCGCGCTGTACACCGGCGGCGCGAGCACCAGCGGCGCGGCCCACCACCCGAGCGTGACGAGCACCCGGTCGCGCTCCCCGCGGGCGAGCAGCGCCCCGTACCGCCACCACGCGGCGACGAGCAGCGTCAGCCCGAGGTACGCGAGGACGGCGCCGGCCACGGTGGCGAGGGAGCCGCGGGGCTCCCAGAGGCCCCACGGGTCACGGACCGGCAGCGTGCCCGCCGCGAGCCCGCCCACGGCGATGCCGAGCGACCCGGCCGCACCGAGCCACCGGCAGCCGGAAGCGCTCCACACCCACATGACGGGTCAACCTACCTGGGCCGCCGGTTCGCCCCGCGGCCCTTGCCGGGCTTCCCGGGCCCGTCCGCGTCATCGGCGGAGGCGGGCGGCGAGCTCTGGACGGGCGCGGTCGCGGTACGCGACGCGACGGCCTTCGGCGCGGAGGCGGAGGGCGAGGGATCCGGATCCGCCGACGGGCGGCCGTCCTGCGACGCGCCCGGGGACGGCGCGGCCGCCCCCGTACCCGCTCCGCCGCCGATCAGCTCCGGCGCCTCCCGGCGCTGCTGCTCGGACGCCGGCCGCGCGGGCCCGCCGGAGGAGCCGCCGCCGAACAGCGCGGCGAGCCCGCCGACCGCCACGCCGAGGAACGCCACGGCTGCACCGACCGGGGCCCAGCGCGGTATCCGGCTCCTTCTTCGATGCCTGGACGCACACATGTGCGCAGATCGTAACGGTCGTGCGCCGGGCTCGTGCACACCCGTCCGGTGGCCGGGTCCCGCCCGGCTGCCGGCCCCGCCCGGAAGGGGGCGGAGCGTCCGACGTGTCCCAAAACACGGAGCGTCCCGTGCGCCCCCGCCGTAAGCTCTCGGCATGCAGGTGATCCAGTCGACCAAGCTCGCCAACGTCTGTTACGAGATCCGGGGCCCGGTGCTCGAGGAGGCGATGCGGCTGGAGGCTGCCGGTCATCGCATCCTCAAGCTGAACACCGGCAACCCGGCCGCGTTCGGTTTCGAGTGCCCGCCGGCGATCCTGGAGGACGTGCTCCGCAATCTGGCGGACGCGCACGGGTACGGCGACGCCAAGGGCCTGCTGTCCGCGCGCCGCGCGATCATGAGCCATTACGAGACGAAGGGCATCCCGCTCTCCGTCGAGGACATCTACCTCGGCAACGGCGTCTCCGAGCTGATCCAGATGGCGATGCAGGCGCTGCTCGACGACGGCGACGAGGTCCTCGTCCCGGCGCCGGACTACCCGCTGTGGACGGCGTCCGTCTCGCTGGCCGGCGGCACGGCGGTGCACTACCGCTGCGACGAGCAGGCCGACTGGATGCCGGACCTCGCCGACATCGAGCGGAAGATCACCGACCGCACCAAGGCGATCGTGATCATCAACCCGAACAACCCGACCGGCGCGGTCTACGACGACGAGATGCTGCGCGGCCTGACGGAGATCGCCCGTCGGCACAACCTGATCGTCTGCTCGGACGAGATCTACGACAAGATCCTCTACGACGGCGCGACGCACACCCCGACCGCCGCGATCGCCCCGGACCTGCTGGTCCTGACGTTCAACGGGATGAGCAAGAACTACCGGGTGGCCGGTTTCCGCTCCGGCTGGCTGGCGGTCTGCGGCCCGAAGGCGCACGCGGAGTCGTACATCGAGGGGCTGACGATCCTCGCCAACATGCGGCTGTGCGCCAACATGCCGGCGCAGCACGCGGTGGCGGCGGCGCTGCAGGGGCGGCAGTCGATCGAGGACCTGGTGCTGCCGGGCGGCCGGCTCCTGGAGCAGCGGAACGTGGCGTACGAGCTGCTGACCCAGATCCCGGGCGTGACCTGCGTGAAGCCGAAGGGCGCGCTGTACCTGTTCCCGCGGCTCGACCCGAGCGTCTACAAGGTCAAGGACGACCGGCAGATGGTCCTGGACCTGCTGCGCGCCGAGAAGATCATGGTGGTGCACGGCACGGGCTTCAACTGGCACGAGCCGGACCACTTCCGCATCGTCACGCTGCCGAACACCACGGATCTGGCGGACGCGGTGACACGGATCGGCAGGTTCCTGGACGGCTACAGCCAGCCATAAGGCGGGCACACTCCGGACCGCACTCAACTTTAGACCAAATCCAATGTAGGCTGTCTCCAGAGCTACCGCCTCAGGAGGCCGTCCCCATGTACGAACCGATCCGCACCAAGTCGGTCCACCGGACGGCCGACGACGCCCAGGACACGTACCCGCACCGCTCCCGCGAGGAGGAGCTGGACATCCAGCTCGCCGGGCACCTCTCCGCACTGCTCGCGGTCACCGACGAGCTCGGCGACGGGCCGGCCGGCGAGCGCATCGCCCAGCAGGTCGCCCGGCTCCGCGGCGCGCCCCCGGCCCGGCACGCCGGGCTGTCCGGCGCGGACGACGCCGCACTGCACCGCCGCGCGCACGCCCTCGCGGGCCGCGCACTGCTCGTCGCGGCCTCCCGGGCCGACACCGCCGCCGCGATCCTCGCGGCCGAACGGATGGACGCGCACAGCGCGGCCCTCGCCGGCCAGGACCTGGTCGGCGCCCCCTGACGGCCCCGGTCCGCGCGCCGGGGAGGCGGCGCGGACCGGGCGCCACCCACGCCTGACACGGCGTCAAGAGCCTTTCGACGCCCCCGTACCGAAACCGCCCGCTCCGGTTCGGTACCGCGATACCAGCTTCACCTCGCGTCCACCCAACTCCCCCTGGAATGTGGGTTTCCGCGAGCAGATTGCCCCCGTGAGACGCATCGTGGGAATCATCCTGGCGGTGCTGCTGATCGGCGGAGTGGCAGCAGCCGTCGTCGCAGGCCGCGACACAGGAGAGGGCACGGCAACGAAGACCGTGCGTGGAGTGATCGGGTCGGAGAAGGCGGAGTTCTTCGACGATCCCGACGTGGTGAAGGCCCTCGCCGCCAAGGGCTACACCGTGACGACGGACACCTCGGGGTCCTGGGACATGGAGCAACTGACCCTCACGGGTTACGACTTCTCGTTCCCGTCGTCCAAGGCGCCCGCCGACACCCTGCGGGCCAAGTCGAAGGTGACCGGCGCGCCGCAGCGCCCGTTCTACTCGCCGCTCGTCGTCGTCGCGCACCGCGGCGCCGCCGAGGTGCTGGCGGCCAACGGGCTCGCGCAGCTGAACGGTCGGGCCGGCGGCACGCTGAAGATGGAGGCGTACCTGGCCGCCGCCCGCGCCGACCGGACCTGGCAGCAGCTCAAGGGGGCGGAGAAACACCAGGAGTTGAGCGGCACGCTGTTCATCACCTCGACCGACCCCGTCGCCTCGAACTCCGGCGCGCTGTACCTCGCCGCCGCGAGCTACGTCGCCGACGGCGGCAAGGTCGCCGGCGACAAGGCGGCCGTGGACCGCACCGCGCCGCTGCTGCGCAAGCTCACCCAGGTGCAGGGCGCCCAGCAGTCCGGCTCCGACGCGCCGTTCCGCGACTTCATCAGCGGCGTCGGCAACCCGCTGGTCCTGGTGTACGAGTCCCAGGTCGCCTCCCAGCTGCTCGCGAAGCAGGACCTCGGGGACCTGGTGCTGCTCTACCCGGACTCCACGGTCAGCAGCGACCACACCGTCGTCCCGCTCAGCGAGAACGGCCGCGCGGTCGGCGAACTGCTCGCCACCGACCCGGAGCTGCGCAAGCTCGCGGTCCGGCACGGCTTCCGCCCGCAGGGCGCCGCCGCCGAGTTCACCGCCGCCACCGCGGCCCACAAGGACCGCATCAACCAGACGCTCACCGGAGTCCGCCAGGCGCCCGTGCCCACCAGCGAGGTGCTGCACGAGATGGCGCGGCGGGCCCGCTCCTAGGGGGACACGCATGACCACCAGCCCGCAGGGGCCGCTCCTGACCCCGCCCGGCGACGAACCGGCGCTCGTCCTGACCCCGCCCGAGCCGGTCGCCCCGGTCCGCAGCGAGCAGGCGTCCGGCCTCGTCCCGCTGGACGAGACCGTCGTGACGGAGATGACCCGGCGCGCCGCCGACTACGTCGGCTCGCTCGCCGGCATCGACCCCCGCTCGCCCGAGTTCGCCGGCCGGATCGGCGAGATCACCGCGCTCGGCGGCGGCGACATCCGCAGCGCCGCCCAGCAGACCAACCGGATGCTGGACCGCACCGTCCGCTCGCTGTCCGACGGCGGCGGCGACGCCTCCTCCCGGGTCGGCTCCTCGCTGGTCGAGCTGCGCCGCACCATCGACGACCTCGACCCGCGCGACACCCCCGCGAAGGGCGCCCGCAAGCTCCTCGCGAAGTTGCCCGGCGGCAACAAGGTCCGCGACCACATCGCCAAGTACGCCACCTCGCAGGCCACCCTCAACCGGATCGTGACCACGCTCCGCGGCGGCCAGGACGAACTGCGCCGGGACAACGCCGCGTTGCAGACCGAGCGGACCCGGCTGTGGGAGACCATGGGCAAGCTCCAGGAGTACGCGGTGCTCACCGAGGCCCTGGACGCCGCCGTCGAGGCGCACATCGCCGGGACCCCGGACCCCACCGCGGCCGACGCGCTCCGCGCCGACGTGCTCTTCCCCGTCCGCCAGAAGCACCAGGACCTGCTGACCCAGCTCGCGGTCTGCGCCCAGGGCTACCTCGCGATGGACGTGGTCCGGCGCAACAACGACGAGCTGATCAAGGGCGTGGACCGGGCGGCGACGACCACCGTGTCCGCGCTGCGGATCGCGGTCATGCTCTCCTCCGCGCTGGAGAACCAGCGCAAGGTCACCGAGCAGATCAACGCGCTGACCGCGACCACGGACCAGCTGATCCGCACCAACTCGGACGTGCTCGCCGGCCAGTCCGGCGAGATCCAGCGGATCGCGGCCGACCCGGCGGTGGCCGCGGACACGCTGCGCACCGCGTTCCAGCAGATCTACCGGACCCTCGACGCCATCGACACGTACAAGGTCCAGGCGACCGAGGCGATGGCCTCGACGGTAGAGTCCCTGACGGCCGAACTCCACACCGCGAGCGCGTACCTGGACCGCACCCGCCGCACCGGCGCCCTGGAAGGCGGCCTCGGATGAGACGTACCGACACCGGCCGGGCGCTGCGCCGGGCCACCGCCCTCCTCGCCTCCGCCCTGCTCCTGGCCGGCACCGCGGCCTGCGGCGGCGGCGAGGAGGACGGCAAGGACGACCACACGTACAAGCCGGGCACCCTGCGCGTCCTCGCCTCCTCCGAACTGGCCGACATGAAGCCGGTCCTGGACGCCGCCGCGAAGGCCACCGGCGTGACCGTGCGCCCCACGTACGCGGGCACCCTCGACGCCGTCGAGCAGGTGGCCTCCGGCCGGGCCGACGCCACGTACGACGCCGTCTGGCTGTCGTCCAACGACTATCTGCGGCTGCGCCCCGAGGCGGGGAAGCGGATCACCGGCGAGACGCCGATCATGACCTCGCCGGTCGCCCTCGGCCTGCGGCCCGAGGCGGTCGCCCGGCTCGGCTGGGACCCGGCGAAGGTCACCTGGGCACAGGTCCACCGGGCCGTCGCCGACGGCAAGCTCGGCTACGGCATGACCGACCCGGTCCGCTCCAACTCCGGCTTCTCCGCCCTGGTCTCGATCGCCTCCGGTCTCTCCGGCGCGCAGTCCGCGCTCACCGACGCGGACGTGGCGCGGGCGACGCCCCGGCTGAAGGAGTTCTTCGCCGGGCAGAAGCTGACCTCCGGCTCGTCGGGCTGGCTGGCCACCGCGTACGCCCGCCGCTCCGACGTGGACGCGCTGGTGAACTACGAGTCGGTGCTGCTCTCGATGCCGCAGCGGCTGACGGTGGTCCGCCCCAGCGACGGCGTCGTCACCGCCGACTACCCGTTCACCACCCTGGCCTCGGCCCGCCCCGAGGCCAAGGACGCCGCCCGCCGGCTCACCTCGCACCTGCGCAGCGCCGAGGCCCAGCGGCTGATCACCGAGAAGACGCTGCGCCGCCCGGTCGTCCCCGGGGTGAAGCCGGCGCAGGCGATCGCCGCCGACGCCCGCCGCGAACTGCCGTTCCCCGGCAGCCGGTCGGTCGCCGACGGACTGCTCGACGCGTACGAGAACCGGCTGCGCCGGCCCTCGCGCACGGTGTACGTGCTCGACACCTCCGGCTCCATGTCGGGCGAACGCCTGGAGCGGCTGAAGAAGTCGCTGACCGAGCTGACGAAGGACTTCCGGGACCGGGAGGAGGTCACGCTGCTGCCGTTCGGCTCGTCGGTGAAGCGGGACCAGGTCCGCACCCACACCGTCGACCCGAAGGACCCGGAGAAGGCGCTGGCCGCGATCCGTGCCGACGCGGGCCGGCTGTCCGCCTCCGGCGAGACGGCGATCTTCAGCAGTCTGCAGGAGGCGTACCGGGTCATCGGCTCGGGCGACACCCGATCCGCGTTCACCTCGGTCGTGCTGATGACGGACGGCGAGAACACCGCGGGCGCCCCGGCGTCCGGTTTCGAGACCTACTACAAGGGGCTGCCGGAGGACCGCCGGAGCACCCCGGTCTTCCCGATCCTGTTCGGCGACTCGGACCGCGGCGAACTGGAACGCATCGCGAGCCTCACCGGCGGCCGGCTGTTCGACGCCACGACGGGTTCGCTCGACGGCGCCTTCGAGGAGATCCGTGGCTACCAGTGACCGCACCTCGAACCCGGTGCTCCGCTACCTGGAGTCCCGCAAGAACCTGGCCGGTTCCGCTGCGGGCCTGGCCGGCCTGGTGCTGACCTTCACCGGCCTGGCCGGCGCGTACTGGCCGGTGGTCATCGCCGGGTTGTACGGCGCCGGCGCGCTGATCGCCCCGCCCGACCTTCCGCCGGTGCCGCCCTTCCCCGACCCGGAGGAGGAACTCGACGCGCTGCGGGAGAACTTCGCGACCCTGCGGACATATCTCGCGGAGGTCGACCTGCCGCCCGCGGCGGCCGGCCGGCTGACCGAGCTGGACGGGGTCGTGGAGGCGCTGCTGGATCCGCGCTGGGTCGCGGACGTGCTGAAGCAGGACCCGGAGTCGGTCCACACGCTGTCCCGGGCGGTGCGCCAGGACATCCCGGAGGCGGTGGACGCCTTCGTCCGGACGCGCTGGTGGAACCGGGTGGCACCGGGCGCGGAGCCGCCGGAGCGGCATCTGGAGCGCCAGCTGAACGCGCTGCACCAGAAGATGACGACGATCGCGGGCGAACTGCGGGACGCCGAGTCACGCCGCCAGCAGGCGCACACGATCTTCACGGAGGACGACCTGTAAGGGCGGCCTGTAGGACGACCGGTCCGCGAACGTGCGGCGGACATGCGGCGGCCCCCGGAGCGGTGAGGATGCTCCGGGGGCCGCCCGCGTCGTGGCGAGCCGTCGTGACCCCACTGGTCAGGGCGGTGTTCGGGGCAACCCGCCACGAGTCGTGCGGGGACTAGCCCAGGCGCTCCACGAGCGCGCGGTACTCGTCCCACAGCTCCTTCGGCGTGTGGTCGCCGAAGGTGTTCAGGTGCTCGGGGACCAGGGCGGCCTCCTCGCGCCAGACGTCGCGGTCGACCTTGAGCAGGAACTCCAGGTCCTCGGCCGGCAGGTCCAGGCCGTCGGTGTCGAGGGAGTCCGCGGTCGGCAGGATGCCGATCGGGGTCTCGACGCCCTCGGCCTTGCCGTCCAGGCGCTCGACGATCCACTTCAGGACGCGGCTGTTCTCGCCGAAGCCGGGCCAGACGAACTTGCCGGCGTCGTTCTTGCGGAACCAGTTCACGTAGTAGATCTTCGGCAGCTTCGCGGCGTCCGCGGACGCGCCCACCTTGACCCAGTGCGCCATGTAGTCGCCCATGTTGTAGCCGCAGAACGGCAGCATGGCGAACGGGTCGCGGCGCAGCTCGCCGACCTTGCCCTCGGCGGCGGCGGTCTTCTCGGAGGCGACGTTCGCGCCGAGGAAGACGCCGTGGTTCCAGTCGAAGGACTCGGTGACCAGCGGCACGGCGGACGCGCGGCGGCCGCCGAAGAGGATCGCGGAGATCGGGACGCCCTTGGTGTCCTCCCACTCGGGGGCGATCGTCGGGCACTGCGCGGCCGGGACGGTGAAGCGGGCGTTGGGGTGGGCGGCCGGGGTCGCGGACTCCGGGGTCCAGTCGTTGCCCTTCCAGTCCGTGAGGTGCTTGGGCGCCTCCTCGGTCATGCCCTCCCACCACACGTCGCCGTCGTCAGTGAGCGCGACGTTGGTGAAGACGGAGTTGCCCCACAGGGTCTTCATGGCGTTGGCGTTGGTGTGCTCGCCGGTGCCGGGCGCGACGCCGAAGAAGCCCGCCTCGGGGTTGATCGCGTAGAGCCGGCCGTCCTCGCCGAACCGCATCCAGGCGATGTCGTCGCCGATGGTCTCCACGGTCCAGCCGGGGATCGTCGGCTCGAGCATGGCCAGGTTGGTCTTGCCGCAGGCCGACGGGAAGGCGGCGGCGACGTACTTGGCCTCGCCCTGCGGCGGGGTGAGCTTCAGGATCAGCATGTGCTCGGCGAGCCAGCCCTCGTCACGCGCCATGACGGAGGCGATGCGCAGCGCGTAGCACTTCTTGCCGAGCAGGGCGTTGCCGCCGTAGCCGGAGCCGTACGACCAGATCTCGCGGGTCTCCGGGAAGTGCGAGATGTACTTGGTGGAGTTGCAGGGCCACGGCACGTCCGCCTCGCCCTCGGCGAGCGGGGCGCCCAGGGTGTGTACGGCCTTGACGAAGAAGCCGTCCGTGCCGAGTTCGTCGAGCACGGCCCGGCCCATGCGGGTCATGGTGCGCATGGAGACGGCGACGTACGCGGAGTCGGTGATCTCGACGCCGATGGCGGAGAGCGGGGAGCCGACCGGGCCCATGCAGAAGGGCACGACGTACATGGTGCGGCCCTTCATGGAGCCGCGGAAGATGCCCTCGGAGCCCGCGAAGATCTCCTTCATCTCCGCCGGGGCCTTCCAGTGGTTGGTCGGGCCCGCGTCCTCCTCCTTCTCGGAGCAGATGAAGGTGCGGTCCTCGACGCGCGCCACGTCGGTGGGGTCGGAGGCCGCGTAGTAGGAGTTCGGGCGCAGAGTCGGGTCGAGCTTCTTGAACGTTCCCTTGGCGACGAGCTCCTCGCACAGACGCTCGTACTCGGCCTCGGATCCGTCGCACCAGACGACGGCGTCCGGCTGCGTGATCTCGGCGATCTCGTTCACCCAGGCCACAAGCTCCTTGTGCTGGGTGGGGACGGTGGTGGGAGCCGCGTTCTCGCGCGCCACGATTGCTCCTTGATGAGGGGTTTTCAGATGTATGCCCCGTGGGGGCCTCGACCCGGATGCGTCGTAGCTGCTCATCCGGTGCCGACCGCACTCATTTGATCGTAACCGACCTCCGTGCCCATATGTCCAGAGGGCCGCCCACGTGAGCATGGCCACTCCGGCCGTGACCCTACGCGCGCGTAGGTAGCATTCCGCCCATGACTGCAGCCGTGCCGGAGGAGACCCAGATGGAGCAGGCCCAGCACATGCCGCTGAAGCCACGGCTGCGCGGCTGGCTGCACGCCGGCATGTTCCCCGCTGTAGTCGTCGCCGGTCTCACCCTGGTCGCGCTCTCGGACTCGCCCCGCGCCCGGATCGCCTGCGGCATCTACGTGCTCACCGCCTGCCTGCTGTTCGGCATCAGCGCGCTGTACCACCGGGGGAACTGGAGCCCGCGCGGCGAGGCCGTGCTCCGCCGCCTGGACCACGCCAACATCTTCCTGATCATCGCGGGCACCTACACCCCGCTCACCCTGCTGCTGCTCCCGGACACCACCGGCCGCCCGCTCATGTGGGCCGTCTGGGCGGCCGCCGCGGCCGGCATCGCCTTCCGGGTCTTCTGGGTCGGCGCCCCGCGCTGGCTGTACACGCCCTGCTACATCGCCATGGGCTGGGCCGCGGTCTTCTTCCTGCCGGACTTCATGCGGGCCGGCGGCATCGCCGTCCTCGTCCTGGTCATCGTCGGCGGCGTGCTCTACAGCGCCGGCGGCGTCATCTACGGAATGAAGCGCCCCAACCCCTCGCCGCGCTGGTTCGGCTTCCACGAGGTCTTCCACTCCTTCACCCTCGCCGCCTTCGTCGTCCACTACGTCGGCATCTCGCTGGTGGCCTACCAGCACGCCTGACGGCGACCCGGCCGGCACGAAGCACCATGACGAACCCCGACGACGAGGCGCCCCGGCTCACCCTGCGCGAGCGCAAGAAGCTCCGGACCCGGGCCGCGATCCGCCGGGCCGCGTACCGGCTGGCCGAGGCCCAGCCCTGGGAGACGACCACCACCGAGCAGATCGCGGCCGCGGCCGACGTCTCCCCCAGCACCGTGGCCCGCTACTTCCCCGTCAAGGAGGACATCCTCCTCAGCGACGAGGGCGACGAGCTCCTGGAGGCCCGGCTGCTCGCCCGGCCGCCCGGCGAGGACCCGCTGGACTCCCTGCGCGCCGTGGTGACCGACGCCGTGAGCGCCGCCCTCACCGAGCAGCGGGAGCAGCTGCTGCTGCGGGCCCGGCTGCTCGTCGAGCTCCCCGCCGTACGGGCCCGGCTCACCGAGACCACGGCGGAGACCGCGCAGCGGCTGGCCCGCGTCCTCGCCCGGCGCACCGGCCGGGACGCCGACGACCTGGAGGTACGGGTCTTCACCGCGGCCGTGCTCGCCGCGCTGCGCGAGGCCACCGTGTACTGGGCCGAGCACGGCCGCGACCCGGAGGCGCTGGTGCCGCTGCTCGGCCGCACCGTCGACACGCTCAGGGGCGGCCCGGCCCTGCGGGCCCGCCCCTGACGCGGGTCAGCTCGTCCAGAAGTCCCACCAGCGGGTCAGGATCAGCATCCCGATGATCCCCAGGTGCAGCACCGGCAGGGCGAAGGTGAACTCGGCGCAGAAGTCGCGCAGTCCGGCCGGGGCGGGCAGCACGCCCGTCCGCACGTTGTGCGAGGTCACGTACCAGAACATGACGATCGTCGCGGTCCAGGCCAGACAGCACCACAGACAGAGTGCGTTGATCTCGTACAGGGACTGGTACATGAGCCAGGTGCAGAACCCGACGCCGAACAGCGTGCCGGCGTTCAGCCCCAGCCAGAACCAGCCGCGGTAACGGGCCCCGGCCAGCAGCCCGGCCCCGATCGCCACCACCATCCCGTACGTGACGAGCCCCAGCATCGGGTTCGGGAAGCCGAACACCGCCGCCTGCTCGCTCTTCATGATGCTGCCGCAGGACACCACCGGGTTGAGGCTGCAGCCCGGCGTGAAGTGCGGGTCCTCCAGGAGGTGGAACTTGTCGAGCGTGATGACCCAGCCGGCGAGCACGCCCGCCGCACCGGTCACCACAAGGAGCCAGCCGAGCGCCCGGCTCGCGCCGATCCGCCCGCCGTCCGTCTCCAGCGCCGTCCCGCGGGACCTCTCCTGCCGGTGCCGCTGACCCGGCACCCCGTCGCGTACACCCGCCCCGGTCATCGGATCAGCCCTGGATGCGGCGCACCGGCAGCATCATGTGGGCCGCGCCGCGGACCACCTCGCCGTCGGCGACGAAGGTCTTCAGCCGCGCCTCGGTCACCGTCTCCCCCGGCACCGCCTCGGGCCACGGCTTCGTCGGGACGATCAGGTACACCTGCTCGCCCTCCTTCGCGGCCGCCTCCCACTCCGCCGGCACCGGGCACTGCACCTTCATGAAGGGCAGCGTCAGCACGGCCTGGCGGGCCTCGACGAGCAGGTGCACACCGGGCCGCCGGGTGCCGTCGGCGACCTCGCCGCCGATCTGCAGACCCATGCCCTCCAGGGCGGCCCGCATCGCGGCCTCGCCGGCCTCGGGGCCGTCACGGCCGTCGCCGAGCGAATACACCATCAGAAAGGGCGTGATGGAGGCGTTCTCGTGCGGACCGATGGTCCAGGGAATGACGGTGAGCGTTCCCAGCGGATTGGCACTGCGCGCCTGAGAAATCGCGTTCGGTGAGGTCATGACGCCGGATGCTAGTGGTCCGCCGGGGAATGCCCCGAGCCTTTGTCACCCGTCCGGCAGACATTCACCCGCCCCCGTGTCTCCCGCGTGACTCCGGTGGCGTTTTCTCGTTCTACCCAGAAGGGCATTCGCCCTTGCGTCCTTTTCGCCCCGGAGAGAACTCCAGGAGAGAACCGTATGAGCGTCCCGCGCCGCTACGCCCTGCGAACCCTGTTCGCGGTGGCCGTCACCGCCTTCACGGGCGGCGCCCTCGCCCGTATCGCCGCCAAGGACAACGACGAACCCCGCGCCGGCGGCGGCCGTCCCGGCTTCGACTTCGACGAGGTCCACCGCGGCCGCCGCGTCCAGGGCGAGCCGCTCGCCGGCGGCGCCGTCCGGGTCCGCGTCGACGGCCGCCCACTGCACGTCATGCGCTGCGCCGACGGCGGCTGGCTCACCCCGCTCGACCACTACCGCTCCTGCCCGACGCCGCTGGACGCGGCCCGCGCGGCCGTCGACGCGCTCGGCTCCGCGCAGCTGTCGCCGCTCGCCGCCGCCCACGGCGGCCACCCGGGAGGGAGCCCGCGTGGCGTACGTGCGTAAGAACCAGCGCGATCTGACGGCCGCCGAGCGGCGCCGGTTCGTCTCCGCCGTCCTGGAGCTCAAGCGCCGCGGCACGTACGACGACTTCGTCCGCCTGCACATCGACCACTACCGGGCCGACGGCGACGGCGGGCTGCGGCTGGCGCACGGCGCGCCCAGCTTCCTGCCCTGGCACCGCCGGCTGCTGCTCGACTTCGAGCGGGCGCTGCGCCGGATCGACCCGGCGGTCACCGTCCCGTACTGGGACTGGACCCGGGACAACCGCCCGGACTCCGCGCTGTGGGCGGCGGACTTCATGGGCGGGACGGGCCGGCCCGGCGATCTGCGGGTGACGACGGGCCCGTTCGCGTACGGCGGCGGCAACTGGCCGATCACGGTGTCGATGACCACCACCCGCTTCCTCACCCGGGACCTCGGCCGGCCGCGCGCCCCGCTGGGCCTGCCGACCTCCGCCGACGTGGAACGGGCGCTGAGCGACTCGGTGTACGACGTCTCGCCGTGGGACTCCACCAGCCGCTCCGGCTTCCGGAATCTGCTGGAGGGCTGGGGGCCGGGCTCGGGGCCGGCCAGCTGGCGCAACCACAACCGGGTGCACCGCTGGGTCGGCGGGATGATGCTGGGCGGGGCCTCGGTCAACGACCCGGTGTTCTGGCTGCACCACTCCTTCGTCGACGTGCTGTGGACCCGCTGGCAGCGGCGCCACCCGCGGTCCGGCTACCGGCCGGCCCTGCCGCCGCCGTCCGGGGACCCGCAGCACGGCCGGGTCGCGGCGCTGCACGAGCCGATGGCACCGTGGCAGGTCAGGCCCGCGGACCTGCTCGACGTCTCGCACGTCTACCGGTACGTGTAGGGGCCCCGCGGCCGGACGCGGAGCGGCCCCCCGGTCATCGGACCGGGGGGCCGCTCTCGGCTCGGGGGGCGGTGGTCAGCCGCCGTAGCCGCCGCCGTTGTCGCCGTCGATGTTGGCGCAGGTGTTGCCGAACGCCGGGTTGATCAGCCCGATGACGTTGACGGTGTTGCCGCACAGGTTGATCGGGATGTGGACCGGAACCTGGACCGCGTTGCCCGAACCGACACCGGGCGAGTGGGCGGCGACGCCGTGGGCGCCCGAGTCGGCGACGGCCAGGCCGGCTCCGCTGAGGGCGACGGCACCCGTGCCGGCGATTACGGCGGCAGCCTTCGCGATGCGAGACATCAAGAACTCCTTGAACGGTGAAAAACGCGACCGCGAGAACCGCGGCCGTCACAGGCGTTCAACGCCGTGACGCGGAAGGGGTAACGGGGCAATACGTCAGCCGGCCCAGATCAATCATCCGACGCTTTCGCGTTCGATTTCGCCGGGCGAAAGGAAGGCCCGTGGACCCGAGTCCGTCCCGCCGTCGGATACGGCGGTACGAATCCCGGGTCCACGGGCCGCGGCCATGCGACAAGCCTCCTGTCGCAACGAGCGAAAGTCCTTGGAGTGGCGGGGAAGAATCGTGTCTTCACGACCCCTCCATCGATCACACAAGAACGATTCGCCGTACGGTGCGTTCCGCGTCGGCGTCAGACCGACGGCGGCTGGACGCCCAGTCCGGAGTCGAGCGCCCCGGACAGCGCCGGCGTGAGCAACCCGGCCTCCGGCGCGGTCACCCCGGGCAGCGACAGACCGAGCGGGCCGGGCCGGCCGTCCGGCACGGCGACCGGGGTGCCGACGACGGCGCCCGGCGTGACGGCGTCGAGGTCCGAGCCCGGCGTGGTGAGCAGCGCGCTGCCGGTCTCGCTGCCGTCGAGGAGCTCGGGCAGCGGGGCCTCGACGAGGGTGCCCGGCACGGAGCCCGCGACGGGGATCCGGGGCAGCTGGGCGTCCGGCAGACCGCCGTGCACGTCCGTCAGACCGGTCGGGGCGCCGGGCACCGGCAGGGGCACGGCGCTCGCCACCGTCGGCGCGTCCAGGCCCGGGGCCGCGGTCTCCAGGCCCTGCAGCGGCAGGACCACGGGAGCCTCGGCGGCCGACGCGGAGGAGGCGGTCGACGCCATCGCGGCGGAGGCCAGGCAGGACATCAGGATTCCCATGCCGGCTCGATTTCGCAGGTTCATTACTGCGCACGCCCTTCAGGAGCTTGAGGTGGGGTGGGTGGGTGCTGTGTCGTCAAGAACGAGTCCCTTGACCGCCGCGTGGCGAAGTTCGCCCGATCGCAGCAACGCCTCGACCCTTGCCGGTGAGGGCGCGGCGGCCGGTTGACGCGACTACTTGGGGAGCGGAAGGCCGCCGAGCAGCGGGGCCGCCTGGCCGACCTGGTTGACCTTCTCGGCTGTGTCCGTGACGGCCTTGAGCGGGGAGCCTTCGGTGGTGCTGCTCAGCGCGTCGCTCTTGAGGGGCTGGCTGCTGCTGAGCGCACCGAGCGCACCGTTCAGGCCGGGCGTGGCCTCGGCGGCCATGGCGGGCGCCGCCGCGCCCAGGGCCATCATCGAACCGGCGACGACCGCGGCAACCTTGGTGGGCTTCATGAATGAGTCCTTCCTCTTGCTGTCAAGTACTGGCACGTGCCGGCACATCAGGGGACACACCGGACTCCCGTTCTCCTGTCGGATTCCGGCGTGTCGTTTCCGTACTTCTGTAACGAGCCCTGCTCGCGCCGGAAACTCCGGGTCAGGGGAATTCCGGGCCTTGCACCCGATCGGTGAGACCCGGTGCGATCGTCGGACCGGAAAACGAAAAGCGCCGTGGGGGGCCCGGCCGGCCGGCCCGCCCCCCCGGGGGCCGCCCGGGGGCCCCCCCGGGGGCCCGGGCGGGGGCCCGCCCGGGGCACGTCGGGGGGTACGAAAGCGCGGGGCGGACAAGCCG
>NZ_JBICVX010000024.1:54130-89957 GCF_043199435.1 Streptomyces sp. NPDC048604 | reverse complement strand
GTCGCCGAGATGCCGCACGGCGGCTACAAGAAGTCCGGCTACGGCAAGGACCTCTCGTCGTACGGCTTCGAGGACTACACGCGCATCAAGCACGTGATGACGTCCCTGGGCTGAACCCCCTAGCCCGCAGGCGCGGCCCCGGCTCCCTTGATCGACAGGGTGTCGGGGCCGTGGCGTTCGGGTCGACGGACCGTCCATTGTGCGGCCCGCCGGGGCGGCGGGATGCTGCGCGGGTGAGAGCGACAGCCAGGAAGCACATGACACGCCGGTCCCTGCTGCGCGGGGCCGGGGGCCTCGGCGCGGCGACCCTGCTCGGCGCGTGCGGGGTGCCTTCCGCCTACGTGCGCAAGGACGAGCGCGCCGGACCGGACCGGTCCGGGCGGGACCGCCTGCTCGACTTCGCCAACTGGCCGCTCTACATCGACACCGACGACGAGGACGAGTCGAGGCGGCCGACCCTCGACTCCTTCCGCGAGCGGACCGGGATCTCCGTGCGGTACACCGAGGAGATCAACGACAACGACGAGTTCTTCGGCAAGATCAGCCCGGCGCTGATGAACCGCCAGGAGACCGGCCGGGACCTGATCGTCGTCTCCGACTGGATGGCCGCCCGCTTCGTCCGGCTCGGCTGGGTCCAGGAGATGGACCGCACCGCCCAGCCGAACGTCGCGGCCCACCTCGACCCGCAGCTGCGGCGCCCCGCCTTCGACCCGGGCCGGCTGCACAGCGTGCCCTGGCAGTCCGGGATCACCGGCATCGCGTACAACCGCCGCAGGCTGGGCCGGGAACTGCGCTCCACCAAGGAGCTGTGGGCCGACGACCTGCGCGGCAAGGTCACCCTGCTGTCCGGGCTCGACGAGTCGATCGCGCTGCTCATGCAGGGCAACGGGGCGGACGTCACCCGCTGGACCGCGGACGACTTCCACGAGGTGTGCGAGCAGGTCGAGCGGCTGGTGCGCCGGCGGCACATCCGCCGCTTCACCGGCAACGACTACATCAAGGATTTGTCGACCGGCGACGTGCTGGCCTGCCAGGCGTACTCGGGCGACGTCATCCAGCTCCAGGCCGACAACCCCGACATCGAGTTCGTCGTCCCCGAGGAGGGCGGCGAGCTGTGGGCCGAGTCGCTGATGATCCCCAACCTCGCCCGGCACAAGACCAACGCGGAACGGCTCGTCGACCACTACTACCGGCCGGAGGTCGCGGCCGAACTGGCCGCCTGGGTCAACTACGTGTGCCCGGTGCCGGCCGCCCGCGACGTCCTCGCGGACTCCGGGGACGAGGAGCTCGCGGCCCTCGCCGAGGACCCGCTGATCTTCCCCGACGCTCCGATGCGCGGCCGGCTCGCGATCGCCCGGGACATCACGTCGACGGAGCGGCGGGACTTCGCCAAGCGGTGGAACTCGATCGTGGGCCTGTGAGTTCGCAGGGTATGACGAAGACTCCGGAATCCCCCGACGTCACCCCCAACTCCCCCCACTCCCTGGTCACTTACGGCCTGTTCCTGGCCTGGGCGCTGCATGACGCCGAGGAGCTGGCCTTCGGGCCGCGGTGGGTGCGGGAGAACGTGCCGGTGCTGCGCAAGCGGCTCCCGCAGGTCCCGGAGGCGGTGTGGCGGGCGATGGAACGGGTGGACGAGCGGGAGTTCCGGGCGGCGGTGGGCGCGATGGGCGTGATCGTCGGCGCGGCGGCCGTGGCGGGGGCGCGTACGGGCGGCCGGTCCGGCTTCTACCAGGGCGCGTTGAACGGCTTCGGACTGCACGGCCTGATGCACCTGGCGCAGGCGGCGGCCGTACGCGGCTACACCCCGGGCTCGGTGACCTCGCCGCTGATCGTCGTGCCGTTCACGCTGTGGGCCCGCGGCCGGCTCAAGCGGGCCGGGGTGCTGCGGCCCACCCGGGCGCGGGACGCGGTGACGGGCCTGGCGCTGGCGGCGGGGGCCACGGTCGCGGCCCACGCGATCGCGCACAAGCTCACCACCCCCCGCTTTTGAACGCGTTCAGGAGGAGGCGTACGCTGCCTGCATGAGCGACCCGAACGGGCCCAGAGCCCTCGCGCGCATCCGTGTCTGGCTGGCGATCTTCGTCGTCTGCCTGGTCCTGAGCGGTCTCACCGCCTTCCCCCTGGTCACCGAACTCCGCTTCGCCGACTCCGCGTTGACGGGCTGGGCCGCCCCGGTCGCGGATGTCTTCCCCGGCCTCGCCGAGTGGATCGCCCGCGTCCGCGGCGGCCTGGAGCGGGCCGACGCCGACGCCCCGTACCTCCTCTACGGCACCGACTGGCTCGCCTTCGCCCACCTCGTCATCGCCGTCGCCTTCTACGGCGTGTACCGCGATCCCGTCCGCAACATCTGGGTCGTCGAGTTCTCGATGATCGCCTGCGTCGGGATCATCCCGCTGACCCTGATCTGCGGCCCGATCCGCGACATCCCGTTCTGGTGGTCGGTGATCGACATGTCCTTCGGCGTCTTCGGCATCGTCCCGCTGCTGATCCTGCGCCGGATGATCAAGCGCCTGGAGCAGGAGCAGGAGCAGGAGCAGGAGCAGGAGCGGCAGACGGGGACGGCGCCCCGAACGTCGCCAGCATGAGCTTCAGGGCGACCGGGTTCATGTCCTGGCCCTTGGCGTCGGTGGAGTTGACGCTGTAGACGAGGGTCCGCTCGCCGTGCCGGGTCGAGGCGATGGCGGCGTTGTAGCCCCAGCGGCCGCCCGTCTTGCCCCACACCTCGCGGCCGCCGAGCCTCTTCATCGACAGGCCCACGGAGTACGCGGCCGGCGCCCCCGTCCTCAGGTCCGTGACCTGGGGGAGGGTGAACATCTCCTCCAGGAGGGGGCCGCGCACCACCCGGCCGGCGAACAGGGCCCGGGTGAAGCGCTCCAGATCGGCCGTGGTGGAGATCAGGTCCCCGGCCGCCCAGCCGTCCGTGGTCCCCCACACCGACGCGTCCCGCAGCGCCTTCGTGCCGTCGGCCTGCTTCAGCCACTGGTAGCCGTGGTTGTGCGGGCCGACGATGCGCGGGCTCGTGCCGGGGGAGTACGTGTCGCGCAGGCCCAGCGGGCGCAGCACGCGGGCGGCGAGCACGTCCTCGTGGCGTCCGCCGGTCACACGCTCGATCAGCAGGCCCGCGATCGTGTAGCCGATGTTCAGGTAGTGCTGGCGCTCGCCCGGCGCGAACTCCGGCTTCTTCGCCGTCGCCGAGCGCACGAGGTCCTGCGGGCGGTGCACGACGAAGCGGTTCTCGTACCACTCCTCGACCGTCGTGCCCGGGAAGTCCGGCGCCGGGATGCCGTGCGTGTGGTTCAACAGTTGACGCACCGTCACCTCCGCGTACGCCGCAGGGATCAGCTCCGGCAGGTACGCGCGGGCCGGGCGGTCCAGGTCGATCCGGCCCTCCGCGGCCAGCTGCAGCACGACCGCCGCCGTGAAGACCTTCGTCACCGAACCCGCGCGGAACCGCGCCCCCGGGTCGGCCGGACGGTTCGTCCGCAGGTCGTGCACGCCCGCGGCGCCCTGCCAGACGCCCTCCGCGCCGCCGACGCGGGCGAGGGCCGCGGTCGCGTCCGCGGACGGAAGGCCCGCGAGCGCCGCATCCAGCCCGGCGGTGCCGGAGGCCGCCGTCACCGCGACCGGGGCCGGAGCCGACGCGGCGGCCGCCGGGCCGGCCGCGACGCCCAGGACGAGCGCGGCGGCGAGCAGGGTGCGAGTGGTTCGGTGATGCATGGTCAACTCCTTGACTGGAGACCGCTGTTCGTTGCGGCTTCCATCCTGTTGACCAGGCCCTTCCGGCGGATCGCCCGCCGCGGCGATCTTCCCCCCGCCGCTTCCTCCCCTACGGGAGGGAGGCCCCGCCCGGCCTTCCTCCCCCGGGCGGGGGAGCCCCCGGAGTCACCAGACCCGTCTCGTACGCGCAGATCACCGCCTGGATCCGGTCCCGCAGCCCCAGCTTCGCCAGCACGTTGCCCACGTGCGTCTTCACCGTGTGCTCGCTGACCACCAGCTCCGCCGCGATCTCCGCGTTCGACCGGCCCCGCGCGAGCAGCAGCAGCGTCTCCCGCTCCCGCCCCGTCAGCGCGTCGAGCCGTGGATCGGGCCGGGCAGGGCGGCCCGCCGTGTACTGCTCCACCAGCCGGCGGGCCACCGACGGCGCCAGCAGCGAGTCGCCCGCCGCCACCACCCGCACCGCGTGCACCAGGTCGTCCCGCCGCACGTCCTTCAGCAGGAAGCCGCTCGCGCCGGCGTGCAGCGCCTCGTACACGTACTCGTCGGCGTCGAAGGTCGTCAGCATCACCGTCCGGCAGCCGCCGCCCCGTGTGATCGCCCGGCACGCCTCGATGCCGTCCATGCCCGGCATCCGGACGTCCAGGAGCGCCACCTCCGGCGCGTGCCGCCGCACCGCCTCGACGGCGGCCGCCCCGTCCCCGGCCTCGGCGACCACCTCGATGTCCGGCTGCGCGTCCAGGATCATCGCGAAACCGCTGCGCACCAGCTCCTGGTCGTCCGCGACCACCACCCGGATCGTCAACTCCCCGCCTCCGCCCGCTCGTCCAGCGGGAACTCCGCCCGCACCTCGAAGCCCCGGCCGCCCGGACCCGGCCCGGCGACGGCAGTGCCGCCGTGCGCCGCGGCCCGCTCCCGCAGCCCGATCAGACCGTGCCCGCCGGACCCGCCGCCGCGCGGACCGCGCCCGTCGTCGGTCACCGTCACCGTCAGCCGCCCCGGCCCGTGGTCGAGCCGGACGGTCGCGGTGGCCGCCGCCGCGTGCCGCACCACGTTCGTCAGCGACTCCTGCACGATCCGGTGCACCGTCGCGCCCAGCGCGGGAGCGACGGGCCGCGGCCCGCCGGCGGTCTCGTACGCGACCTCCAGACCGCCCGCCCGGACCCGCGCCAGCAGTTCCGGCAGCGCGTCGAGCCCCGGCTGCGGCGCGCGCGGCGCGGGGCCGTCGCCCTCCCGCAGCACGCCCAGCATCCGCCGCAGCTGCGTCATCGCGTCCCGCCCGGTCTCCGAGATCGCGTCGAACGCCGCCTCCGCCTTCTCCGGCGCGGCGCGCACCGCCAGCGGGCCGGCCTCCGCCTGCACGACCATCAGGCTCACCGCGTGGGACAGGATGTCGTGCATCTCCCGGGCGATCCGGGCCCGTTCGCGCGCCGCCGCCTGCTCGGCCTCCGCCCGCGCCTCCCGCTGCCGCGCGTCGGCGAGCCGGCCGAACGCGTACGCCGCCGCGAACACGAAGAGCGAGAAGGTCAGTTCGCGGGCCGACCGCGTGTTGAGCCACACCGACGCCGGCACCGCCACGGCCAGCAGCGCCGCCGTCGCGAGCCGGGCGCGGACCGGGCAGAGCGCGGCGATCGTGTACACGGCGACCAGACCGGTGTACGGCAGCGGCTGCCCGGGCCCGTCGACCGCCAGCTGGTACAGCGCGCTCGCCGCCATGATGGCCAGCAGCACGGCGATCGGGGCCCGGCGCCGCCACACCAGCGGCAGCACCGTCAGACTCGTCAGCCCGTACGCCGCCCACGTCGCCGGCGGCAGCTCCGGCGCGCGCGGCACCACGAACGGCATCGTCATCGCCGCCTGCACCAGCAGCGCCAGGCCGATGTCCACCGCCCACGGGTTGGCCCCGCCCAGCGTCCGCAGCCGCGCCCCCAGCTCCCGTGCGTCCCCCCGTATGCCCATTACCGCCCGCGGCCTCCCAGCTCGGCGGCGAGCGCGTCGACGCGGTTGGTGGTGATCGAGTCCACCCCGGCCGCGATCAGCCGGCGCATCGAGCGGCGGGTGTCCACGGTCCAGACCGACAGGAGCAGACCGTCCCGGTGCACCCGCTCGGCCAGGGCGGAAGTCACCAGACCGAAGCGGTAGTTGAGCCAGCGCGGCTTCACCGCGTCCAGCAGGACCGGCCGGGGCGGGGCGAGCGAGGTCCACGTCAGGGCGATCTCGGCGGCCGGGTCGGCGGCCCGCACCTGGAGCATCGCCACGCCGCCCGCGCAGTACGAGACCCGGTCGCCGGCCCCGGCGTCGTGGACCGCGCCGACGATGGTGCGCACCGACGCCTCGTTCCCGCCGGGCAGGTCGATCATCAGCGGCTGCTCACCGGCCTCCGCCAGCGCCTCGTCCAGGGTGGGGATGCCGTCCGCGGTGAGCCCGCGGACCTCCGCGTACGAGAGCGCGGACAGCGGCCGGTCATGGCCCCACAGCCGCTTCAGGGTGTCGTCGTGCAGCAGGACCGGGACGCCGTCCCGGGTGAGCCGGACGTCGATCTCGACCGCGTCAGCGCCCCGCCCGACCGCCGAGGCGATCGAGCGGAGCGTGTTCTCGCGGACGCGGTAGGGGTCGCCGCGGTGGGCGACGGCTCTCACGGTGCGCATGTCCTCATTCTCGTGGCCGGGCGCGTCCCTCATGGTGCTCAGCGCGCCAGCCACGTGGTGGTGTACGCGTCGATCTCGGCGGCGATCCTCGCCTTGCCGGCCGGGTCCAGGAACGACGCCTCGACCGCGTTCTTCGCGAGGCCAGCGACCCCGCGCTCGTCGAGGCCGAGCAGCCGCGCCGCCACCGCGTACTCGTTGTTCAGGTCGGTGCCGAACATCGGCGGGTCGTCGCTGTTGACCGTCACCAGCACGCCGGCGTCCACCATCTTGCGGATCGGGTGCTCGTCCAGCGTGGCGACCGCCCGGGTCGCGATGTTGGACGTCGGGCAGACCTCGAGCGCGATGCGGTGCTCGGCCAGGTGCGCGAGCAGCTTCTCGTCGCGGACCGAGCTGGTGCCGTGGCCGATGCGCTCCGCGCCCAGGTCGTTCAGCGCGTCCCAGACCGTCTCCGGTCCGGTCGTCTCGCCGGCGTGCGGGACGGAGTGCAGACCGGCCGCGATCGCCCGGTCGAAGTACGGCTTGAACTGCGGGCGCGGGACGCCGATCTCCGGGCCGCCGAGCCCGAAGGAGACCAGGCCCTCCGGGCGCAGGCCGTCGGTGACGGCGAGCCGCGCGGTCTCGGCCGCGGCGTCCAGGCCGGCCTCGCCGGGAATGTCGAAGCACCAGCGCAGGACGACGCCCAGCTCGGCCTCGGCGGCCCGGCGGGCGTCCTCGATCGCCTCCATGAAGGCGTGCTCGTCGATGCCGCGGCGGGTCGAGCTGAACGGCGTGATGGTCAGCTCGGCGTACCGGATGTTCTGCCGGGCCATGTCGCGGGCGACCTCGAAGGTCAGCAGCCGGACGTCCTCCGGGGTGCGCACCAGGTCCACGACCGACAGGTAGACCTCGATGAAGTGCGCGAAGTCGGTGAAGGTGAAGTAGTCGGTGAGCGCCTCGGGGTCGGTGGGCACCTTGGAGTCGGGGTGCCGGGCCGCCAGTTCGGCGACGATCCGCGGGGACGCGGACCCGACGTGGTGGACATGCAGTTCGGCCTTGGGCAGGCCCGCGATGAACGGATGCAGATCGGTCATCCGGTCATCGTAGGCCGGGCGGTCCGAGGCCGGGCCGCACCCTTGTCCGAGCGAAGTCGTAGCATGAGCGGACCACGATGGGGGAGGACCATGACGGACAGCAGCGGACCGGCGCAAGGCGGCCAGAGCGGCCAGGGCGGTTTCGATCCCGCGGATCCGTGGGCGCCGCCGGAGCGCGTCGACCTCGGCAAGACCTCCGGCCAGCCGGCCTCGCCGACGCCGCCGGCCGTGCACGACCAGCCGACGATGGCGGCCATGCCGTCGGCGACCCCGCCCGCCGGCTTCCCGGCGCCCGCCGACGTGCCGCCGCCCCCGGTGGCGCCGACCGGCCCGACCTACGGCTACCCGACGCCTGCGCCGACGCCCCCGCCGGCCCCCGGCGCGTACGGCTACCCCGCCTACCCGGGGTACGGCGGCTACGGCCAGCAGCCGGGCTGGGGACAGGCCCCGCAGAACGGCATGGGCACGGCGGGCATGGTGCTCGGCATCCTGGCCGTCTGCCTCTTCTGCTTCTACGGCATCTTCAGCATCGTCCTCGGCGTGCTCGCGCTGATCTTCGGCATCCTGGGCCGCAAGCGGGCCCAGCGCGGCGAGGCGAACAACGCGGGCCAGGCGCTGGCCGGAATCATCATGGGCTCGATCGGGATCGTCCTCGGCATCGCCATGATCGCCTTCTTCGGCTTCATCATCGCGAACGCCGACGAGTGGGAGAAGGACAGCTCCTTCGAGGAGGACGACCCCTTCCAGACCAGCCTGGTCGTCACCGACTGACGCCTCCCGGCGCCGGCGACACGACGGCACAGCGACGCAGCCGAGCCGGGCCCCCACGGGCCCGGCTCGCGCGCGTCAGAGGCCCTCGCGCAGCCGCTCCCGCGCCTCCATCAGGGCGAAGCCCAGCAGATTCAGCCCCCGCCAGCGCGTGGGGTCACCGGCGCGCGGATCGTCCGCGGCGAGCCCGATGCCCCAGATCCGGTCCAGCGGGCTGGCCTCCACCAGCACCCGGCCCCCTGTGCCGAGCAGGAACGCCCGCAGGGCCTCGTCCGAGCCGAACTTGTGGACGCTTCCGGCCACCACGATCCCGTAGCGCTCCCGCTCCCAGACCGCGTCGTCGAAACCGCGGACCAGCCGCCCCGCCTTCTTCGCCGCCGCCGGGCTCTTCGCCTCCAGCGCCGCCCGCTCCGCCTCCGCGTCGCCGAACAGCCGCGCCTTCCCAGCCATCATCCAGTGCTCGGCGGTCGCGTAGCGTATGCCGTCGACCTCGAACGGCGACGGCCACCACTGGCTCATACAGCTCGCCGAGAGCTGCCCGTCGGGCCGCGGCCGGTGCCCCCAGAAGTGCAGGAACTTGACCCGTTCCCCCCGCTTGACCTGCTGTGTCAGTTCCTCGATCGTCCCCATGCACGCGAGTCTGACAGCTGCCACGGACACTCCGTACGGAGATTTTCCGGCTGCCTCGACACATGGTCGACCGAATCCGTCGCGTAATAAAAAGGCAACTACGGAATCACTTGTTGGGCTGGCAGCCCTCTGTCAGGATCGGCACTCAATTCGAGCTGGAACAACGGAGAGCGCAATGGGCAACCGCTTCCAGGCCACGGACCGCTTCGCGGACGGGGCGCAGTACATCGGCGGACGGCTGCGGTCCGGTACGTCCGGAAACACCCACAGCGTCGTCGACCCCGCCACCGGCGACAGCGTGTACGACTACGCGCTCGCCTCCCCCGCCGACGTGGACGCCGCCGTCGCCGCCGCCCGGGACGCCTTCCCCGGCTGGGCCGGCGCCACCCCGGGCGAGCGGTCCGACGCGCTGCACCGCTTCGCGGGCGTGCTCGCCGAACAGGCCGAGGAGTTCGCGCAGGCCGAGTCGCTGCAGTGCGGCAAGCCCATCAAGCTGACCACCGAGTTCGACGTGCCCGGCACCGTCGACAACACCGCCTTCTTCGCCGGTGCGGCCCGCCACCTCCAGGGCCAGTCGGCCGGCGAGTACAGCGGCGACCACACCTCGTACGTACGCCGGGAGCCGATCGGTGTGGTCGGCTCGATCGCACCCTGGAACTACCCGCTCCAGATGGCCGCCTGGAAGATCCTCCCGGCCGTCGCCGCGGGCAACACGATCGTCCTCAAGCCCGCCGAGCTCACCCCGCTCACCTCCCTGCTGTTCGCCCGGGCCGCCACCGAGGCCGGCATCCCCGACGGCGTGATCAACATCGTCACCGGCGCCGGCCGGGACGCGGGCGAACACCTCGTCGGCCACCCGGACGTGGCCATGACCTCCTTCACCGGCTCCACCGCCGTCGGCAAGCGGGTCGCCGAGCTCGCCACCGCCACCGTCAAGCGGCTCCACCTCGAACTCGGCGGCAAGGCCCCCTTCGTCGTCTTCGACGACGCCGACCTGGAGGCCGCCGCCCACGGCGCCGTCGCCGCCTCCCTCATCAACAGCGGCCAGGACTGCACCGCCGCCACCCGCGCGTACGTCCAGCGCCCGCTGTACCGGGCCTTCGTGGAGCGCGTCGCGGAACTGATGGAGTCCGTACGGCTCGGCGACCCCTTCGACACCGCCACCGACCTCGGCCCGCTGATCAGCCACGCCCAGCGCGACCGGGTCGCCGGTTTCGTCGACCGCGCCCGCGCGTACGCCACCGTGGTCACCGGCGGCGAGGCCCCCGGCGGCGACCTGGCGAAGGGCGCGTACTATCGGCCCACCCTGATCACCGGCGCGGCGCAGGACAGCGAGGTCGTGCAGTCGGAGATCTTCGGTCCGGTGCTCGTGGTGCTGCCCTTCGACGGCGACGACGAGGGCATCCGGCTCGCCAACGACACCCCGTACGGACTCGCCGCCTCGGCGTGGAGCCGGGACGTGTACCGGGCGAACCGGGCCACCCGGGAGATCAAGGCGGGCTGTGTCTGGGTCAACGACCACATCCCGATCATCAGCGAGATGCCGCACGGGGGATACAAGGCGTCCGGCTTCGGAAAGGACATGTCCGCCTACTCCTTCGAGGAGTACACGCAGGTCAAGCACGTCATGTTCGACAACACGGCGGTCGCCGCGAAGGACTGGCACCGCACGATCTTCGGGGACCGATAGCAAGCACGCCGCACCGACCGGCGGCCCGACACCCACCCGAAAGGGCACAGCGCATGGAGCAGTACGAGCCCGACAGCCTGTCCGCCGCCCAGCTCGCGGCGATGCGGCGCAGTCTCACGAGCGGCCGGGGCGCGCTCACCCGCCGTTCGATGCTGCGCGCGGGCGGCGTCGGCGCGCTCACCCTCGGCGGTCTCGCCGGGCTGAGCGCCTGCGGCATCCCGCCGGCCAAGCGGGAGGGCCAGGGGCCCGCCTCCATCGACGACTCGGCCAAGGAGAAGACGGTCGCCTTCTCCAACTGGACCGAGTACATGGACGTCAGCGAGGACGAGAAGTCCCGCCCGACGCTGGAGGCGTTCAGGAAGCGGACCGGGATCACGGTCAAGTACACCGAGGACATCAACGACAACGTCGAGTTCTTCGGCAAGATCCGCCCCCAGCTCGCCGCCGGCCAGGCGACCGGGCGCGACCTGATCTGTGTCACCGACTGGCTGGCCGCCCGGATCATCCGGCTCGGCTGGGCGCAGAAGCTCGACCCGGCGAACCTGCCGAACGCGTACGCCAACCTGTCCGCGCAGTTCCGCCGCCCCGACTGGGACCCGGGCCGCTCGTACTCGTACCCGTGGACCGGCATCTCCACGGTCATCGCGTACAACTCCAAGGCCACCGGCGGCCGGAAGGTCGACTCGGTCACCCAGCTGCTCGACGACCCCACCCTCAAGGGCCGGGTCGGCTTCCTCACCGAGATGCGCGACTCGGTCGGCATGACGCTGCTCGACATGGGCAAGGACCCCGGGACGTTCACCGACGCCGACTTCGACGCGGCGATCGGCCGGCTCCAGAAGGGCGTCGACACCAAGCAGATCCGCCGCTTCACCGGCAACGACTACACCTCGGACCTCGACAAGGGCGATCTGGCGGCCTGTCTGGCCTGGGCCGGCGACATCATCCAGCTGCAGGCCGACAACCCGGACATCAAGTACGCGATCCCGGCCGCCGGCTACATCACCTCCACCGACAACCTGCTCGTCCCCGCCCAGGCCCGGCACAAGACCAACGCCGAGAAGCTCATCGACTACTACTACGAGCTCCCGGTCGCCGCCCAGCTCGCCGCCTACATCAACTACGTCTGCCCGGTCGACGGAGTGAAGGACGAGCTCGCCAAGATCGACCCCGAGCTCGCGGGCAACACGCTGATCCTGCCCGACAAGGCGATGGCCGCGAAGTCCCGTGCCTTCCGCTCGCTCAGCAGCAAGGAAGAGACGGCGTACGAGGAGAAGTTCGCCAAGCTCATCGGCGCCTGAGCCGGTCCCTGCCTCCGTCCAGCCCCTCGACACCCCGGGATTCCCACCCATGACTGACAAGAACACCGGCGGCGACGTCCGTCTGACCGGGATCAGCAAGACCTACGGCGCCTTCACCGCCGTCCATCCGCTCGATCTGACCGTGCCGCAGGGCTCCTTCTTCGCCCTGCTCGGCGCGTCCGGCTGCGGCAAGACCACCACGCTGCGGATGATCGCCGGCCTGGAGGAGCCCAGCACCGGCACCGTCTTCCTCGGCGACCGCGACGTCACCGACCTGCCGCCGTACAAGCGGCCGGTGAACACCGTCTTCCAGTCCTACGCGCTCTTCCCGCACATGGACGTCTTCGAGAACATCGCCTTCGGTCTGCGCCGGCGCGGGATCAAGTCGGTGAAGAAGCAGGTCGACGAGATGCTGGAGCTGGTCCAGCTCGGCGACAAGGCCCGGCACAAGCCGCACCAGCTCTCCGGCGGCCAGCAGCAGCGCGTCGCCGTCGCCCGCGCCCTGATCAACCACCCGCAGGTGCTGCTCCTCGACGAGCCGCTCGGCGCCCTGGACCTGAAGCTGCGCCGCCAGATGCAGCTGGAGCTCAAGCGGATCCAGACCGAGGTCGGCATCACCTTCGTCCACGTCACCCACGACCAGGAGGAGGCCATGACCATGGCCGACCAGGTCGCGGTGATGAACGGCGGCCGGGTCGAGCAGCTCGGCGCCCCCGCCGACCTGTACGAGAACCCGCGGACCACCTTCGTCGCGAACTTCCTCGGCACCTCCAACCTCATCGAGGCCGAGGTCGTCGAGGCCGGCGGCGCGGAGGTCCTGGTCACCGCGGGCGGCGGCAAGCTCCGCGTCCCCGGCGACCGCTGCACCGACGCGGTCCGCACCGGCGGCAAGGTCCTGGTGGGCGTCCGCCCGGAGAAGATCTCGCTCGCGCACGCCGACGACGCGGGGAAGATCGCCGACGGCCGCAACCGGGTCACCGGACGAATAGCCGACTCGTCGTTCATCGGCGTCTCCACCCAGTACGTGGTCAACAGCCCGGCCGGCGCCGAACTCCAGGTGTACGAGCAGAACATCGAGCGCGACACCCGCCTGGTGCCCGGCGCCGAGGTCGTCCTGCACTGGAACCCGGCGCACACCTTCGGCCTGGACGCGACTCAGGACATCGACGCGGGTGTCGAGACGGTGGAGGACGCCGGATGAGCGCGACCCTGACCAAGGAGGAGGCCGCGCCGCCGGCGGCGGAGCTCGTCCTGCGCAAGCCCTCCCGCCGCAAGCGGCTCGTCCCGTACTGGCTGCTGCTGCCCGGCATCCTCTGGCTGCTGGTGTTCTTCGTGCTGCCGATGGTGTACCAGGCGTCCACCTCCGTGCAGACCGGCTCGCTGGAGCAGGGCTTCGAGGTCACCTGGCACTTCCAGACCTACTGGGAGGCCTTCCAGGAGTACTGGCCCCAGTTCGTCCGGTCCCTGCTGTACGCGGGCACCGCCACCGTCCTGTGCCTGCTGCTCGGCTACCCGCTCGCGTACCTGATCGCGTTCCGGGCCGGCCGCTGGCGCAACCTGCTGCTCGTCCTCGTCATCGCCCCGTTCTTCACCAGCTTCCTGATCCGGACGCTGGCCTGGAAGACGATCCTGGCCGACGACAGCATCGTGGTCGGCGTCCTCAACGCCCTGCACGTGCTCGACGTGACCAGCTGGATCGGCTGGACCGAGGGCGAGCGGGTGCTCGCCACCCCGATGGCGGTGGTCTGCGGACTCACGTACAACTTCCTGCCGTTCATGATCCTGCCGCTCTACACCTCACTGGAGCGGATCGACGGCCGGCTGCACGAGGCCGCCAAGGACCTGTACGCCTCCCCGGCCACCACCTTCCGCAAGGTGACCTTCCCGCTGTCGATGCCCGGCGTCGTCTCGGGCACCCTGCTCACCTTCATCCCGGCGAGCGGCGACTACGTCAACGCCGAGTTGCTCGGTTCCACCGACACGCGCATGGTCGGCAACGTGATCCAGTCGCAGTACCTGCGCATCCTGGACTACCCGACCGCCGCGGCGCTGTCGTTCATCCTCATGGCGATCGTGCTGGTCATGGTCACCGTCTACATCCGCCGTGCCGGAACGGAGGACCTGGTCTGATGCGCTGGCTCCGTCGGAACCTCGTCGTGATCGCGGGCCTGCTGACGCTCGCCTACCTGATCCTGCCGAACGTCGTCGTCACGGTGTTCTCCTTCAACAACCCGGCCGGGCGGTTCAACTACGCCTGGCAGGAGTTCTCCCTGGAGGCCTGGAAGGACCCCTGCGGAGTGGCCGACATGTGCGGCTCGCTCTCGCTGTCGCTCCAGATCGCCCTGTGGGCGACCGTCGGCGCGACCGCGCTCGGCACGATGATCGCCTTCGCGCTGGTCCGCTACCGCTTCCGGGCGCGCGGCGCGGTCAACTCGCTGATCTTCCTGCCCATGGCCATGCCGGAGATCGTGATGGCGGCCTCGCTGCTCGCGCTCTTCCTCAACATGGGCATCGAGCTGGGCTTCTGGACGATCCTGATCGCCCACATCATGTTCTGCCTCAGCTTCGTGGTCGCCGCCGTCAAGGCGCGGGTGCTGTCGATGGACCCGCGGCTCGAAGAGGCCGCGCGTGATCTCTACGCCGGTCCCGCGCAGACCTTCCTGCGGGTGACGCTGCCGATCGCCGCGCCGGGCATCGCGTCCGGGGCGCTGCTGTCCTTCGCGCTCTCCTTCGACGACTTCATCATCACCAACTTCAACTCGGGCAACACCGTCACCTTCCCCATGTTCGTCTGGGGCTCGGCCCAGCGCGGTACGCCCGTCCAGATCAACGTCATCGGCACGGCGATGTTCATCATTGCCGTAACGGTGGTGGTAGCCGGACAGATCATTACGAACCGGCGCAGGAAAACAGCGACAACCTGAGCAAGCCCTGAAGGAGTTGGAAACCATGGCCCCAGTCGCCATGCGTCTCGCTGCACAATCTCTCTCCGACGCCCAGCCCGTCCCCTTCTGGCTGGAAGACCCGGGCAAGCCCGGCGCCCTGCCCGCCCTCACCGACACCCAGACCTGCGATCTGCTGGTGGTCGGCGGCGGATACAGCGGACTGTGGACCGCGCTCCTCGCCAAGGAGCGCGACCCCTCCCGGGACGTCGTGCTCATCGAGGGCCACGAGGCGGGCTGGGCCGCCTCGGGCCGCAACGGCGGCTTCTGCGCCGCCTCCCTCACCCACGGCTTCGGCAACGGGCTGGCCCGCTGGCCGGACGAGCTGGCCACCCTGGAACGGCTCGGCGAGGCCAACCTCGACGGCATCGAGGAGGCCGTCGCCCGGTACGGCATCGACTGCGACTTCGAGCGCACCGGCGAGATCGACGTCGCCACCGAGCCGTACCAGGTCGAGGAGCTCCACGAGTGGTACGCCGAGGCCGACCGGCGCGGACTCGCCGGCGGCATGGAGCTGCTCGACCGCGACCAGGTCCGCGCCGAGGTCGACTCGCCGACCTTCCTCGGCGGCCTGTGGGACCGGCGCGGGGTCGCCATGCTCCACCCGGCCAAGCTGGCCTGGGGCCTGAAGCGGGCCTGCGTGGACGCGGGCGTGCGGATCTACGAGCACACCCCCGCCCTCGACCTCGTGAACGTCGGCCCGGGCATGGGCGTGAAGACCCCGTACGGCAGGATCGTCGCCCGCCGGGTCGCGCTCGGCACCAACGTCTTCCCGTCCCTGGTCAAGCGGCTGCGGCACTACACGGTGCCGGTCTACGACTACGCCCTGATGACCGAGCCGCTCAGCGCCGGGCAGCTCGCCTCCATCGGCTGGAAGAACCGGCAGGGGCTCGGCGACAGCGCCAACCAGTTCCACTACTTCCGGATCACCGCCGACCACCGCATCCTGTGGGGCGGCTACGACGCGGTGTACGAGTTCGGCGGCCGGGTCCGCGCCGAGATGGACCAGCGTCCGGAGACGTACCTCAAGCTCGCCGAGCACTTCTTCCGCTGCTTCCCGCAGCTGGAGGGGCTGCGTTTCAGCCACGCCTGGGGCGGCGCGATCGACACCTGCTCGCGCTTCTCGGCCTTCTTCGGCACGGCGCACCGCGGGAAAGTCGCGTACGCGGCCGGGTTCACCGGGCTCGGCGTGGGCGCGTCGCGGTTCGGCGCGGACGTGATGCTCGACCTGCTGGCGGGGGAGCGTACCGAGCGCACGGAGCTGGCGATGGTCCGCTCCAAGCCGCTGCCGTTCCCGCCGGAGCCGCTGGCCTGGGCCGGGATCGGGATCACCAAGTGGTCGCTGGCGCGGGCCGACGAGAACGGCGGGCGGCGGAACCTGTGGCTGAAGGCGATGGACCGGCTGGGACTGGGCTTCGACAGCTGACGGCTGACAGCTGACAGCGGCCGGCCGACGGCGGCCGGCTGACGGTGTGACCGGCTGATGAGCCGATGTTCGCCCGGCGTGCGCCCCCGTGCACGCCGGGCGAATCCTTTTTGCTCCCCTCGAGCTGCGGATTTCTTCCCCGACTCGCGTCATCGTCGCGGCCGACCGGGCTCTCCAAGCGTGTGCGGGCACGGTGTCCGCGCATCGAAGGGAGACCGTTCGCGATGACTGCTTCGGGGGCCAAGGCCGCGGTGGAATGGCTCGTCTCGGTGGCGCCGGACCCCGACGCCTGCCGGTGGGAGTGGGAGCGCAACCCGCTCGGGGTGGCGCTGCTGCCAGCCGGCCGGCGCTGGGACGTGCTGATCCTGCCGTCCGAACTCGGTTATCCGACGTTCGACGTCCTCACCCGCCTGGTCGGCCGGCCCGGCCCGGTGCTCGCCGATTTCGGCGACGCCCGGATGGGCTTCTTCGTGCCGCCGGGCACGGTCGCCCGCTGGGTCGGCACGGGCGTGCGGGGCGCGGGCGGCGGGACGTGGATCGTCGTGCCGTACCCGGGCCGGGTCACCGGGGGAGTGCGCTGGCTGATCCCGCCGGACGGCTCGGGAACGCTCACCGATCCCGCGCTCCTCGAACTGGCGATGCACGAGGCGGCGGCCCAACTGGCAAGGGAGGGAACGGAGTAGCGCGGATCCGAGCAGTCACGGACTCGCGGAAGCACCGAACGGGGCCAGAGGTCTTGACCACTCGATTGGTCTGGACCAAGCTGTGGCGCGCTCACCTCCCCACCCCACCCCGGAGGCAGTCGTGGCACGCAACGGACCCCTCACCCTTCTGCTGGCCGGCGTCGTCGCCGCCGGCGGCCTCGTCGCGCTCACCCCCGCGGCCCAAGCCGCAGACTCCGAACTCCTGCGCAACGGCGGCTTCGAGTCCGGCCTCGACGGCTGGACCTGCACGGCCGGCAGCGGCGCCGCCGTCGCCACGCCCGTCCGCACCGGCACGAAGGCCCTCCAGGCCACCCCCGCGGGCAGCGACAACGCGCGCTGCACCCAGACCGTCACGGTGCGGCCCAACTCGACGTACACGCTGAGCGGTTGGGTACGCGGCAGCTATGTCTACCTCGGCGCGTCCGGAACCGGCACCACGGACGTCTCCACCTGGACCCAGTCCGCCCCCGACTGGCAGAGACTGACCACCTCCTTCACCACCGGCGCGTCCACCACCTCCGTCACGGTCCACACCCACGGCTGGTACGGCACCGGCGCCTACCAGGCCGACGACCTGTCCCTCACCGGCCCCGGCGGCGACCCGGTCCAGCTCCCGGCGACGCCCACGGGCCTGACCGCGGGCTCCCCGACGTCCACGACGGTCCCGCTCACCTGGTCGCCGGTCGCCGGCGCCACGTCGTACAAGGTGTACAAGGGCGGCGCACTGCTCACCACGCTCACCGGCACCTCGTACACCGCCACCGGCCTCACGCCCTCGACCGCGTACGGCTTCCAGGTCAGCGCCGTGAACAGCGCCGGCGAGTCCCCGAAGTCCGCCACCGTCACCGCCACCACGGCCGCCGACACGGGCGGCGGCACCCCCGGCGGCAAGCTCCCCGCCCACGCCCTCGTCGGCTATCTGCACAGCAGCTTCGCCAACGGCTCCGGCTACACCCGCATGGCCGACGTCCCCGACTCCTGGGACGTCGTCAACCTCGCCTTCGGCGAGCCGACCTCGGTGACCTCCGGCGACATCCGCTTCAGCCTCTGCCCGGCGACGGAGTGCCCGAACGTCGAGTCGCCCGCCGAGTTCAAGGCGGCGATCAAGGCGAAGCAGGCCGCCGGCAAGAAGGTCCTGATCTCCATCGGCGGCCAGAACGGCCAGGTCCAGCTCGCCACCACGGCGGCCCGCGACGCGTTCGTCACCTCGGTGTCGAAGATCATCGACGAGTACGGCCTGGACGGCCTCGACATCGACTTCGAGGGCCACTCCCTCTCGCTCCAGAACGGCGACACCGACTTCCGCAACCCGACCACCCCCGTGATCGTCAACCTCGTCTCGGCCGTCAAGTCCCTCAAGGCCAGGTACGGCGCGGACTTCGTCCTGACGATGGCCCCGGAGACCTTCTTCGTCCAGCTCGGCTACCAGTTCTACGGCTCCGGCCCCTGGGGCGGCCAGGACCCCCGCGCCGGCGCGTACCGCGGGTCATCCACGCCCTGCGCGACGACCTCACGCTGCTCCACGTCCAGGACTACAACTCGGGCCCGATCATGGGCCTCGACAACCAGTACCACTCCATGGGCGGCGCGGACTTCCACATCGCCATGACCGACATGCTCCTCACCGGCTTCCCCGTCGCCGGCAACACCGAGCGCGTCTTCCCCGCCCTGCGCCCCGACCAGGTGGCGATCGGCCTCCCCGCCTCCACCCAGGCCGGCAACGGCCACACCTCGCCGGCCGAGGTGAACAAGGCCCTCGACTGCCTGACGAAGAAGCAGAACTGCGGCTCCTACCAGACCCACGGCACCTGGCCCGCGCTGCGCGGCCTGATGACCTGGTCCATCAACTGGGACCGCTACAACAACTGGGAGTTCAGCCGGAACTTCGACGCGTACTTCCCGTAGAGCTTTCCGTAGAGCGTCCCGTGGAGCGCAGACGGGCGGAGCCGGCCGTCAGGATCAGCAGCCCCAGGCAGAGGCTGGCCAGCACGTCCAGCGGCCAGTGGTAGCCCCGCAGGACCAGCCCGATGCCCGTCGCCGCCGTGAGCACCCAGGCGACGGGCATCGTCCCGCGCCGGCGCACGAGCATCGCTGCCCCGCAGTACGCGACCATCGCGGTGGCCGTGTGGCCGGAGGGGAAGTAGCCCTGCGCCCAGGGTTCCAGGGGGCCGGGGCGGGCGGTCCACTCCTTCAGGGCGATCACCAGGACGGGGACGGCGGCCATGGCGAGGCCCGCGTACAGGGCGGCGAGGCGCTGCCCCCGCCCGTACGCGTACGCCATCGCGCAGCCCAGGACCGGAAGCGCGACCTCCATGTTGCCGAGATCCGCGCCGAGTTCGGAGAGCCATCGGGGGACGGTGTCGACGAGCGCCTGCGAGACGCGTTCGTCGAGACGGGCCAGCGGGCCGCGCACCAGCACCTGCCAGGTGCTCACCACCAGGACGAGCACCGCCCAGAACACGGCCGACCGCCCCGGAACAGGGGGGGTTGTTCCGGGGCGGTCGTGTGGACCGGGCCGTCGCGCGCCCCGGGGGGTGTGGGGCGGGCGACCGTCCGATCGGTGAGGAGTTCCGGAGCCGGAGGCTCCAGTGGTGTGCGCGAGGGCACGGTCAGGGCGAGGCTGGGGAGGCTCCGCCCCGTCGCCCGCAGTCTCCTGCGAGCGGGGTGTTTCTCTCATCTGCAGAAACCGTACGGCAGAGGCCGGGGGCGCCGACAGCCGGATTCCCATCCCGCCATCGGCCCCCCACAACCTCTTCACACGAATCGTCAGATCCGGGCGAACGCGGACTCGATGACGTCCAGGCCCTCGTTCAGCAGTTCGTCGCTGATGACGAGCGGGGGAAGGAAGCGGAGCACGTTGCCGTAGGTGCCGCAGGTGAGGACGAGGACGCCCTCGGCGTGGCAGGCCTTGGCGAGCGCGCCGGCGGCCTCCGGGTTCGGCTCCTTCGTCGCCGGGTCCTTGACCAGCTCGATGGCGATCATGCCGCCGCGGCCGCGGATGTCGCCGATGATCTCGTACTTCTCCTGCATCGCGGCCAGCCGCGACTTCATGACCGACTCGATGTTCTTCGCCGCGGCGTTGAGGTCGAGCTCCTTCATGGTCTCGATCGCGCCCAGCGCGCCGGCGCAGGCCACCGGGTTGCCGCCGTAGGTGCCGCCCAGGCCGCCGCCGTGGACGGAGTCCATGATCTCGGCGCGGCCGGTCACGGCGGCCAGCGGCAGACCGCCGGCGATGCCCTTGGCGGTGGTGATCAGGTCCGGGACGATGCCCTCGTCCTCGCAGGCGAACCACTGGCCGGTGCGGCAGAAGCCGGACTGGATCTCGTCCGCGACGAAGACGATGCCGTTGTCGTTGGCGAACTTCACGATCGCCGGCAGGAAGCCCTTGGCCGGCTCGATGAAGCCGCCCTCGCCGAGGACCGGCTCGATGACGATCGCGGCGACGTTCTCGGCGCCGATCTGCTTGGTGATGTTGTCGATCGCCTGGGCGGCGGCCTCGGGGCCGCAGTTCTCCGGGCCGGTGGGCCAGCGGTAGCCGTAGGCGACCGGCACGCGGTAGACCTCGGGGGCGAACGGGCCGAAGCCCTGCTTGTACGGCATGTTCTTCGCCGTCATGCCCATGGTGAGGTTCGTACGGCCGTGGTAGCCGTGGTCGAAGACCACGACGGCCTGGCGCTTGGTGTACGAACGGGCGATCTTGACCGCGTTCTCGACGGCCTCGGCGCCGGAGTTGAACAGCGCGGACTTCTTGGCGTGGTCGCCCGGGGTCAGCTCGGCGAGCGCCTCGCAGACCTCGACGTAGCCCTCGTACGGCGTGACCATGAAACAGGTGTGGGTGAAGTCGGCGAGCTGCGCGGCGGCGCGGCGCACCACGGCCTCGGCGGACGCGCCGACCGTGGTCACGGCGATGCCGGAGCCGAAGTCGATCAGACGGTTGCCGTCGACGTCCTCGATGATGCCGCCGCCGGCCTTGGCCGTGAAGACCGGCAGTACGGAGCCCACGCCGCCGGCCACGGTGTCGAGGCGGCGGGCCTGAAGCTCCTGCGACTTCGGACCGGGGATGGCGGTGACGACGCGCCGCTCCTGCGGGACAGCGTTCATGCGGGGCTCCTGGGGGTTTCTGGACGCACTGTGCGGGTTTCTTCCGCAGGCTAGGCGGGCGGGCGGGGGGCGGGCATGCGCCGATCGGGAGTGTTGGGGGTGTCCGGTTGTCCGAAGCGGACAGGGCGGGGTGCACGGGGCGGGCCGGCCTCCATTGTGCGGGGCGCGGTCCGGCCGGGTCGCGAGACGCGTCCGCAGAACGGTGAACCTCCCCTGCCGGGGCACTAGATTGACGGACGGACAGATGCGGTGTGGCGCGGTGCGGTGCGGCCTGGCTGGTCAGGGGGAAGCGGTAGCGATGGAGACGGACGGCACGTACGAGGCCCGGGGCACGCGGGACGAGGCGTCCCCGGCCCCCGGGAACCGGCCCCAGACACCCCCGCCGGTACCGGCCCAGGCCCCGCCCGTGCCCGATCACGTACCGGCCCAGGCCCCGCCCGTATCCGACGCCCAGCCGCCCCAGGCCCCGGCCGTGCCCGAGCTGCCGCCCCAGGCCCCGCCCGTGCCCGCGAGCGCGCCGAGCGCCGCGCCGGGCGCCCCGCCCAGGCCGGCCCGGGCCCCCGAGGCGCCAGCAGGCGCGGCCGTCGCCGTGTGGCTGGACGCGCCGCGGCCGAAGGCCGGGCTCGGAATCTGGCGGTTCCGCCACGTCGAGCCGCCGCTGCGCGAGCCCGCCCGGCTCGCGCCGATCACCGTCGCCGGACTGCTGATCCCGCTGGTCGTCGGCCTCATCCTGTGGTCCGCGTGGCGGCGCGGCACCGTCCCGTACCTCTGGGTCCCGCTCCAGACCCTCACCCCCGTCGAGTGGTGGCACACCGGCACCACCTCCCCCCGCGACTGGCGCGGCGCGGAGGCCCACGTCGTCTACAGCGGCGTGATCTTCCTGCTGATCGCGTACGCCGTCGCCCGCCTCGGCTCCTGGGGCAAGGTGGTCCACCACTACCTGGACCGCTTCGGCCCCGGCACCCGCGCCGGGCTCGCCGCGGCCGGCGCGCTGGCGGCGCTGGTCTTCGTCTGGCCGGACGCCTTCGGCGTCGGCTGGGACCCGCTGCCGATCGCCCAGCCCGTGCTCGCCCTGGTCGTGCTCGTGGGCGGCGGCTACACCGTGCTCAGCTCGCCGTTCCTCGTGTACCCCCTGTACGCGCTGATCACCGCCGCCGTCGTCTGGCCGTTCGCCCGGGCCGGTGGCTGGGCCGCGCTCGTACGGGCCTGGCGCAGCCGTTCCCCGCGCCCCGCCCGCCCCGCGGCCGCCGCCGCGCAGGCCCCCGCCTCGCAGTGGCCCGAACTGCGCGCCGCCGGCGAGCAGCGGGCCGCCGAACGGCTCGCCGACGAGGTCCGCGCCGGACGGATGAACGACGTGGACTGCGCCCGGGTCCGCCGCGCCTGGACCCTCGCCCGCGGCGACGCCCGCCGCCGGGCCTCCTTCACCGACGCGGTCGCCGACCGGGGCGCCGCCGCGGCGCTGCACCCCTCCGGCGGCCGCGACCTGCCGCGCCGCTCCGCCGAGCACGACCTGTTCGTCGGCCAGGTCCGTATCGGCCGGTACGCCGCCGCCGAGCGCACCCCGCACGCCTACACCGGGGCCGGGCTCGCCCTCGATCCCGGGCTCCTCGGCACCTCGCTGCTCGCCGTCGGCCCGTCCGGCGCGGGCAAGACCCGCAGGCTGACCGCCCCGGTCGTCGAGGCGCTCACCCTGCAGGCGCTCACCGGGGCCTGCGCCGTCGTCGCCGTCGGCGCGCCCGGGGCGCCGCTCGGCCCGGACGACGCGTACGACGTCGTGATCCGGCTCGGCGACCCGGCCTCCCGCCACGACCTCGACCTGTACGCGGGGGCCGCCGATCCCGACGAGGCCGCCGCGCTCCTGGCCGAGGGCCTGGTCGGGGACGTCGAGGGCGTCGAGACCCGGCGCGCCGCCACCGCGCTGGCCCAGCTGATCGGCCCGTACCGGGAGGCGCACGGCGCGTTCCCGACCGTTCCGGCGCTGCGCGAGCTCCTGGAGGCCCGCCCGGAGACGCTGCAGGCGCTGCTCGACCGGCTGCCGCAGGACGCGGCGTCCGGCATGCGCCGGGAGCTGGAGTCCCGGATCCGCCAGGTCGGCACCGCCGCCGACGTCGGCCCCGCGCTCGCCGACCGGCTCGCCTCGCTCGACCGGCCCGCGTTCGCGGAATTCTTCGGCGGCGGCGCCGGCGGCGTACGGCCGTTCTCGCTGCGCTCCGTCGGCTCGCACCCGCTGCGGGTGCGGATCGCGCTGCCCGAGGGCGGGCACGAGGAGACCTCCCGGCTGCTCGCCCGGCTGCTGCTCGCCCAGTTCCAGACGGTCGCCCGCGCCGACACCGCCCGCCGGCACTTCGTCTGCCTGGTCCTCGACGACGCGGCCGGCGCGCTCACCCCGGGCACCGTCCGCGCCCTGGCGCGGCTGCGCCCGCAGAACGCCGGCGCGGTGCTCGCGCTGCGCAGCCTCGCCGAGGTGCCCGAGGCGCTGCACGGGCAGCTGCTCGCGGCGGTCGGCTGCCGGATGGCGTTCTCCGGCGTCACCACCTGGGACGGCCGGGCGTTCGCCGAGGCGTGGGGCACGGAGCGGGTCGAGACCACCGAGGTGGCCCACCACACGGTCTTCGCCGACCAGCCGATGACCCGCGCGCTGCACGCCGTGCGGAAGATGGTCACCGGCAAGGCGGTGACGACCGACGCGGTGACCGTGCGCGAGGTGGAGCGGGAGCGCTGGTCCGCCTCCGAGCTGGCGCACGAGGTGCCGGCCGGGCACGCGGTGCTCTCCCTGACCCACGTGCGGGGCGAGAGCACGCCGCCGCTCCTGGTGGACCTGCGCGACTGACCGTACGGCCGTACGGACACCCGCGCGGCCGACCGTACGGCCGTACGCGCGCCGCGCGGGTGTCCGGGACCTGGCGCGGCGGGCCGGGCACCCTGGCAGAATCGGGGGGCGCCGTTCCCCGGAGCGGCGCCCGCCCGCTGCCCGGTCACTCCCCTGTCCGGGCGGTCCTCCGCCCTAAGGTCCGATACGGCCCATGCCGCCCACCCTCGCGTCCCTCGTCCAGCACTCCGCCCTCAAGCTCACGGTCCGCGCCGGAGAGGACAGGCTCGACACGCCCGTGCGCTGGGCGCACGTCAGCGAGCTGGCCGACCCCGTCCCGTACATGGAGGGCGGCGAACTGCTGCTCACCACCGCGCTGACCCTGGACGCGCAGGACCCCGAGGCGACCCGGCGGTACGTGCGCCGGCTGCTCGGCGCGGGCGTGGTCGGACTCGGCTTCGCGATCGGCGTGAACTACGAGGACATCCCGCAGGCGCTGGTCGACGCGGCCCGCGAGGAGGGCCTGCCGCTGCTCGAAGTGCCGCGCCGCACACCCTTCCTGGCGATCAGCAAGGCCGTGTCGGCGGCCATCGCGGCCGACCAGTACCGCGCGGTGACGGCCGGTTTCGAGGCGCAGCGCGAGCTGACCCGGGCGGCGCTCGCCGAGGGCCCGGACGCGGTGGTCGCCCGGCTGGCCGCGCATGTGGACGGCTGGGCGGCGCTGTACGACGCCTCCGGCGCCGTGCTCGCGGTCGCGCCTGACTGGGCGGCGCGCCGGGCCGCCCGGCTGAACGCGGACGTGGAGCGGCTGCGGGAGCGGCCCGCTCCGGCGAGCGCGGTGGTCGGCGGCACCGACGACCGGGTCGAGCTGCAGTCCCTCGGCACCGGGCGGCGGGTGCGCGGGGCCCTCGCGGTCGGCACGGGCGCGCCGCTGGGCACGGCCGAGCGGTACGCGGTGCACTCGGCGATCGCCCTGCTCACCCTGACGACGGAGCGTTCGCGCTCGCTGCAGGAGGCCGAGCAGCGGCTGGGCGCGGCGGTGCTGCGGATGCTGCTCTCGGGCCAGCCCGACCACGCCCGCGCGGTGGCCGGCGACCTGTACGGCGGGCTGCTCGACGCCCCGTTCCGGCTGCTGATCGCCGAGCCGGCGGGCAACGGTCCCGGGGTGGGGGAGCGGGACGGGGAGCCGCCGCTGCCCGTGCTCGCCGAGGCCCTGGAGTCGGCGGCGGCGCGGGCGGGCGAGGCGGTGCTCGTGGTGCCGGAGGGCGACGAGCGGCTGGTGGTGCTGGCGGGCGACGGCGGGGCCGTCGTCGCGGCCTGCGAGGGGTACGCGGAGCGGGAGGCCGAGGAGGCCGGGCTCGTCGTCGGGCTGTCGGCCCCGACCGGGCCGATCGCGGCGAACGCCGCGTACAAGCAGGCCGAGCAGTCCCTGTCGGTGGCCCGGCGGCGCGGCCGCGCCCTGGTCGAGCACGAGGACCTGGCCGCCGGCTCGGTGCTGCCGCTGCTCGCCGACGACGCGGTGCGGGCCTTCGCCGACGGGCTGCTGCGCGCGCTGCGGGAGCACGACGCGACCGGCCGCGGCGATCTGGTCGCCTCGCTGCGGGCCTGGCTGTCCCGGCACGGCCAGTGGGACGCGGCGGCCGCGGACCTGGGCGTCCACCGGCACACGCTGCGCTACCGGATGCGCCGGGTCGAGGAGATCCTCGGCCGCTCCCTCGACGATCCGGACGTCCGGATGGAGCTGTGGCTGGCGCTGAAGGCGACCGGCGAGGACGGCGGGACGGCGTAGCGCGTCCGAAATCCGCGTGCGCTGCCCGAACTCGGGCAAAATTCTTGGCCTTTCGTGTCAGGCGTCTCTACGCTCCTGCTCATGACAAGCCCTGCCGCCGAACCGGCCTCCGAGGTCCCGCCACCCCCCTCGTCCCCCACCGCCGCCGCCTCCGTCCCCATCCCCGCCCCCGCCCGCCGGCGGATCACCGGCGCGATATGGGCGGCGCTCGCCATCGTGTACGTCGTCTGGGGTTCGACGTACCTCGGCATCCGGGTGGTCGTCGAGACCATGCCGCCGTTCCTGTCCGCCGGCGCCCGGTTCGTCGTCGCCGGGCTGTTGCTCGCCGCGATCATCGCCTGGCGTCAGGGGCTGGGCGCGCTGAAGACGGACCGGCGGCAGCTCGGCTCCGCCGCGCTGGTCGGCGTACTGCTGCTGCTCGGCGGCAACGGGCTCGTCGTGCTCGCCGAGACCTCCATCGCCTCCGGCCTCGCCGCGCTCCTCATCGCCGTGGTGCCCGCGTGGGTCGTCCTCCTCAAGGCCTGCTTCGGCGAGCGGCCCACCCTCGGCGGGCTGGCCGGCGTGCTGCTCGGCCTCGCCGGGCTCGCCGTCCTGACGCTGCCCGGGCTGACCGGGGCCGTCCACATGGGCGGCGTGCTCCTGGTCATCTGCGCCACGCTGATGTGGTCCACCGGCTCGTTCTCGTCCTCGCGGCTCCCGATGCCGAAGAACCCGTTCACGGCCAGCGCGTACGAGATGCTGGCCGGCGGTCTCGCCTGCGCGGCGCTCGGCGTGATCCGCGGCGAGCAGCACGGCCTCGACCTCGGCGACGTCTCCACCCGCTCCTGGGTCGCCTGGGCCTACCTCGTCGTCTTCGGCTCGCTCATCGCCTTCACCGCGTACGCCTGGCTGCTCCAGACCGCCCCGCTGTCGCTGGTCGCCACGTACGCGTACGTCAACCCGGTCGTCGCCGTACTGCTCGGCGCGCTGATCCTGGGCGAGGCGCTGACCCTGCCGATCGTCCTCGGCGGCGCGATCGTCGTCCTGGGCGTGGGCCTGATCGTCTCGACCGAACGCAGAGGCTGACGGAACGCTGGGATGACGGAGCACAGGGGCTGACGCAGCGCGGAGGCTGACGGAGCGCGGAGGCAGAGGCCCCAGGTGGCGCCCCGGCTTCGGCCAAACCGGACAGCCCTGCGACGCCACCACTCCATCCCGGACAAACCGCCGGGCGCGTGCTCGGCCCTAACGTGAGGAACGACAAGTGGGAGCCTCCCCTCCCGCGACGACCGCACACGAAAGGGCCGGGCCCGCAATGACTGCCACCCACGCCTTCTGGCTCGCCGGCCGCGAGGCCACCGGCGAGACCGCCTTCGACGTCACGTCCTCCTGGGACGGCCGGCTCGTCGGCAAGGTCAGCGTGCCCACCGAGGCCCAGGTCGAGGAGGCTGTCGCCGCGGCCCACGCCGTCGTGGACGAGTTCGCCGCCACCCCGGCGCACGTCCGCGCCGCCGCCCTGGACCACGTGTCGAAGCGGCTCGTCGAGCGCACCGAGGAGATCGCCCAGCTGATCTCCGCCGAGAACGGCAAGCCCATCAAGTGGGCCCGCGGCGAGGTCGGCCGCGCCGTCTCCGTGTTCCGCTGGGCCGCCGAGGAGGCCCGCCGCTTCAACAGCGGCGAGGCGCAGCGCCTCGACACCGACGCCGGCGGCGTCGGCCGGCTGGCCCTCACCCGCCGGATCCCCAAGGGCGTCGTCCTCGGCATCGCGCCGTTCAACTTCCCGCTGAACCTCAGCGCCCACAAGGTCGCCCCGGCCATCGCCGTCGGCGCCCCGATCATCCTCAAGCCGGCCCCGGCCACCCCGATCTCCTCCCTCATCCTGGGCGAGATCCTGGCCGAGACCGACCTGCCGGCCGGCTCCTGGTCCGTCCTGACCGTGCCGAACGACCGGATGCCCGCCCTCGTCCAGGACGAGCGCCTCCCCGTCATCTCCTTCACCGGCTCCGACAAGGTCGGCTACGCCATCCAGGAGTCCGTGCCGCACAAGCACTGCACCCTGGAGCTCGGCGGCAACGCCGCGGCCGTCGTCCTCGGCGACTGGGCCTCCGAGGCCGACCTGGACTGGGCGGCGACCCGCATCGCCACCTTCTCCAACTACCAGGGCGGCCAGTCCTGCATCTCCGTGCAGCGCGTGATCGCCGACGCCGCCGTGTACGACCGGCTGCTGCCGAAGATCGTCGCGGCCGTCGAGGCGCAGGTCACCGGCGACCCGACGGACGACGCCACCGACGTCGGCCCGCTGGTCGACGAGAACGCCGCCAAGCGCGTCGAGTCCTGGGTGGACGAGGCCGTCGCGGCCGGCGCGAAGCTGCTCGCCGGCGGCAAGCGGGACGGCGCCTCGTACGCCCCGACCGTCCTGGCCGACCTGCCGGCCGACGTCACCCTGGCCCGCGCCGAGGTCTTCGGCCCGGTGCTGACCGTCGCCAAGGTCGACGGCGAGGCCGAGGCGTTCGCCGCGGTCAACGACTCGGACTTCGGCCTCCAGGCCGGCGTCTTCACCCACGACCTGCAGGCCGCCTTCCGCGCCCACCGCGCGCTCGAGGTCGGCGGCGTGATCATCGGCGACGTCCCGTCCTACCGCGCCGACCAGATGCCGTACGGCGGCGCCAAGAAGTCCGGCGTGGGCCGCGAGGGCGTCAAGTACGCGATGGACGACTACACCTACGAGCGCGTCCTGGTCCTCACCGGCCTGGCGCTGTAACAGCCGGCGCGTACCACCGAGACCGACGGCCGGAGCCCACTGTGCGGGGGCTCCGGCCGTCTTCTCGTGTTCCCGCCCGCTCCGGCCCGCCCTCCGTTTGACGGCATCCCCCGTCCGGCGTAGTCCGGAAGAAGAGGAGTCACCTGTCGAGTCGAAGGAGGAGTCCCATCATGCTCGGCGACCAGATAGGCGAGGAAAAGGGCCAGGTCACGGGGGTCCGGGTGCTGTCCACCGACGGCGGCCACCCCATCACGGAAGCGTCGTTCGAGTCCAAGGGCACCCTGCTCGGCGTCGAGATCGACGACATGGGCACCTACGAGACGGTCGTCCGCCCCGACGGCACGCAATGGGGCGAGGGCCAGGGCTTCTCGATCACCAAGGAGGGCGAGATCGTCACCTGGCACGGCTCCGGCGTCGGCCACTTCGGCGACGACGGAGGGATCGACTGGCGCGGCGCCCTCTACTTCGAGACCGCCGCCCCGCGCTTCGCCCAGCTCACTGGCATTGCCGCGCTCTTCGAGTTCCATGTGGCCGCCGACGGCAAGGCCGCCGCCAAGCTCTACGAGTGGAAGTAGCGCACCCGGCCACTCCGCGCCGCCCTCACCGACCCTCACCGCCCCGGGGCTCCAGGCCGCTCTCCCGTCCTCCCGTCTTTCCGAACCACCGGAAATCGGGTACGACGGACGAGTAGCCACAAGCCCCACAAGCCCCCGACGAGCGGCGAGGTGAGTTCCTCATGACCGCACCCACCCAGCGGCCCAAAGTCACCGAACGAGAAGCGCGACAGGTCGCCGAGGCGGCGCGCGAGCAGGACTGGCGCAAGCCCAGCTTCGCCAAGGAGCTTTTCCTCGGCCGCTTCCGCCTCGACCTCGTCCACCCCCATCCGCTGCCCGCGGACGAGGACGTGCGGCGCGGCGAGGCGTTCCTGGCCCGGCTGAAGGAGTTCTGCGAGACCCGCGTCGACGGGGCGCTCATCGAGCGCGAGGCCCGCGTGCCCGACGAGGTCGTCACCGGGTTGAAGGAACTCGGCGCGCTCGGCATGAAGATCGACCCCAAGTACGGCGGGCTCGGCCTCACCCAGGTGTACTACAACAAGGCCCTCGCCCTCGTGGGCTCCGTCAGCCCGGCGCTCGGCGCGCTGCTCTCGGCGCACCAGTCGATCGGGGTGCCGCAGCCGCTGAAGCTGTTCGGCACGCAGGAGCAGAAGGACGCCTTCCTGCCCCGGCTGGCCCGCAGCGACATCTCGGCGTTCCTGCTCACCGAGCCGGACGTCGGCTCCGACCCGGCGCGGCTCGCGACGACGGCGGTGCCGGACGGGGACGCGTACGTGCTCGACGGCGTGAAGCTGTGGACCACCAACGGCGTGGTCGCCGACCTGCTCGTCGTCATGGCGCGCGTGCCGCAGTCGGAAGGCCACCGGGGCGGGATCACCGCCTTCGTGGTCGAGGCGGACTCGCCCGGGATCACGGTCGAGCACCGCAACGCGTTCATGGGCCTGCGCGGTCTGGAGAACGGCGTGACCCGGTTCCACGGCGTCCGCGTGCCCGCGGCGAACCGGATCGGCCCCGAGGGCGCGGGCCTCAAGATCGCGCTGACGACGCTCAACACGGGTCGGCTGTCCCTGCCCGCGGCGTGCGTCGGGGCCGGCAAGTGGTGCCTGAAGATCGCGCGCGAGTGGTCGGCGGTACGGGAGCAGTGGGGGCGGCCGGTCGCCCGGCACGAGGCGGTCGGGGTGAAGATCTCCTTCATCGCCGCGACCACCTTCGCGCTGGAGGCGATGGTCGACCTCGCGTCCCAGATGGCCGACGAGGACCGCAACGACATCCGCATCGAGGCGGCGCTCGCGAAGCTGTACGGCTCCGAGATGGCGTGGCTGATGGCGGACGAACTGGTCCAGATCCGCGGCGGGCGCGGCTACGAGACGGCCGACTCGCTCGCGGCGCGCGGCGAACGCGCTGTGCCGGCCGAGCAGGTGCTGCGGGACCTGCGGATCAACCGGATCTTCGAGGGCTCGACGGAGATCATGCACCTGCTGATCGCCCGCGAGGCCGTGGACGCGCACCTCGCGGTCGCCGGCGACCTCATCGACCCCGAGAAGTCGCTCTCCGACAAGGCGCGGGCCGGCGCGAAGGCGGGCGGCTTCTACGCCCGCTGGCTGCCGAAGCTGGTCGCCGGGCCGGGGCAGGTGCCGGGCGCGTACGCGGAGTTCGGCGACCTCGCGCCGCACGTGCGGTACGTCGAGCGCACCTCGCGCAAGCTCGCCCGCTCGACGTTCTACGCGATGTCGCGGTGGCAGGGGCGGATGGAGACCAAGCAGGCGTTCCTCGGCCGGATCGTCGACATCGGCGCGGAGCTGTTCGCGATGAGCGCGGCGTGCGTGCGGGCCGAGCACCTGCGGGCCACCGGCGACCACGGCCGCGAGGCGTACCGGCTCGCCGACGCGTTCTGCCGGCAGTCGCGGCTCCGCGTCGAGGAGTTGTTCGGCCGCCTGTGGTCCAACACGGACGAGACGGACCGCCGATTGGTGGACGGCGTTCTGGCGGGCGACTACGCCTGGCTGGAGGCCGGCATCATCGACCAGTCCGGCAACGCCCCCTGGATCACGGACCCGACCCCCACCGAATCCCTCCACCGCAAAATCCCCTGACGCCGAGGCGGGCCCCGGCCGCGGGGAGCGGGCGACATGACGGAGGTGGGGTCCGGTATGCGGAACGGGGCGCAAGGGGCGGGCCGGGGACGGCAGGATGGCAGCCGTGACCGTCATCGACATCCCCGGCTCCAAGTCCGTCACCGCCCGCGCCCTCTTCCTCGCCGCCGCCGCCCGCGGGACCACCACGCTGGTCAAGCCGCTGCGGTCCGACGACACCGAGGGGTTCGCCGAGGGGCTGAAGGCCCTGGGGTACGAGGTGCGGCAGGAGGCGGACGCCTGGCACATCACGGGCCGCCCCGAGGGCCCCGGCCGGGACTCCGCCGACGTCTACTGCCGCGACGGCGCCACCACGGCCCGCTTCCTGCCCACCCTCGCCGCCGCCGGCCACGGCACGTACCGCTTCGACGCCTCCGCCCAGATGCGCCGCCGCCCCCTCGGCCCCCTGACGACCGCCCTGCGCACCCTCGGCGTGGACCTGCGGCACGAGGACCGCGAGGGCCACCATCCGCTCACCGTCGCCGCCCGCGGCATCAAGGGCGGGGCGCTCACCCTCGACGCGGGGCAGTCCTCCCAGTACCTCACCGCCCTGCTCATGCTCGGCCCGCTCACGGCCGAGGGCCTCGCCATCACCGTCACGGACCTGGTCTCCGAGCCGTACGTCGAGATCACGCTCGCGATGATGCGCGCCTTCGGGGCCCGGGTGACCCGCGAAGACGGCCCCGAGGGCCGTACGTACACCGTCGAGCCGACCGGCTACACCGCCACCACCTACGCCGTCGAGCCCGACGCCTCCACCTCCAGCTACTTCTTCGCCGCCGCCGCGCTCCTTCCCGGCGGCGAGGTCACCGTCCCCGGCCTCGGCGAGGGCGCCCTCCAGGGCGATCTCCAGTTCGTCGAGGTGCTGCGCCGCATGGGCGCCGAGGTGACCGTGGCCGCCGACGGCACCACCGTCCGCTCCACCGGCGCACTGCGCGGACTGACCGTCAACATGCGCGACATCTCCGACACCATGCCGACCCTCGCCGCTCTCGCCCCGTTCGCCGACGGCCCGGTCCGCATCGAGGACGTCGCCAACACCCGCGTCAAGGAGTGCGACCGCCTCGACGCCTGCGCCGACAACCTGCGCCGGCTGGGGATCACCGTGCACACCGGCCCGGACTGGATCGAGATCCACCCGGGCACGCCCGCCGGGCCCGTCGAGATCACCACCCACGGCGACCACCGGATCGTCATGTCCTTCGCCGTGACCGCCCTGCGCACCCCCGGCGTCTCCTTCGACGACCCCGGATGCGTGCGCAAGACCTTCCCCGAATTCCATCAGGTGTTCGGCGCCGCCCATGGCCGATAATCGGGCGGGTCACGATCATCACCGATAGGGGCAGGGCATGTTCGGCACGGGGACACATACGCGCACGGGGACACATACGCGAATGAGGACGGGCGTCGCCTTTCTCCTCGGCGGGCTGCTGCTCGCCGGGTGCGGCGACGCCTCCGACGGGGACGACAAGGCCAAGCCCACGTCCAAGCCCACGCCCGGCGAGAGCGCCCCTGCCGCGCCCGACACCGCGGGCGCGCTCACCGCGGACCGGCTGAAGGCCGCCGCCCTCGCCGACGGCGAGAAGGCCGGCCGGTACACCGTCTCCGAGTACACCCTCGGCGCGCCGCTCGGCGAGGCGTACAACGCCGTCCCCGCCGTCTGCCAGCCGCTGGTCAGCCTCGCCAAGGAGGTCGCCGACCCGGACCCGGCCGCCGAGGTCCACCGCAAGGTCGACGTCCCGGAGGAGCTCACCGGCACCACCGTCGCCGTCACCCTGCGCGCCTACGGCTCGCAGGGCGCGGCGACCGTGCTGAAGAACCTGAACACCGCCGGCAAGCAGTGCGCCGGCGGCTTCACCGAGCAGCGGGCCGTCGCCCAGGCCCAATACCTCAAGGTCGAGACCCTGCCCGCGCCGAAGCTCGGCGACGAGGCCGTCGCGTTCAAGTTCACGATTCTCGACGTCAAGGGCTCGCTGAAGCTGTACGAGTACCTCACCGTCGTCCGCTCCGGCACCACCACCCTCTCCTTCCGGGGTGAGATCACGGACACCAAGGACATCGGGGGCGTGCCGCCCGAGGTGATCGACGCCCAGTGGAAGAAGTTCGAGGGGACTGCCCGGACCTGAGACACGAGCGGTCCGCGAATGGGGCAAGAATGGGGGGCATGAGCGCTCGCCCCTCTCCTCTCGCGGACCCGCATCTCGCCTTCGACCCGTCCGAAGGCCGCCGGGACATCGTCGTCCTCGGCGCGACCGGATCCATCGGCACCCAGGCCGTCGACCTCGTCCTGCGCAACCCCGACCGCTTCCGCGTCACCGGGCTCGCGGCCTCCGGCAGCCGGGTCGCGCTGCTCGCCGAGCAGGCGCACCGGCTGAAGGCCGGGACGGTCGCCGTCGCCCGCGAGGAGGCCGTGCCCGCGCTGACGGAGGCGCTGAAGGAGCGGTACTGCTCCGAGCCGCTGCCGGAGATCCTGGCCGGGCCGGACGCCGCCACCCAGCTGGCCGCGTCGCCGTGCCACACCGTCCTCAACGGCATCACCGGCTCCATCGGCCTCGCCCCGACCCTCGCCGCCCTGGAGGCGGGCCGCACCCTCGCCCTGGCCAACAAGGAGTCACTGATCGTCGGCGGGCCGCTGGTCAAGGCGCTGGCCGCGCCCGGCCAGATCATCCCCGTCGACTCCGAGCACGCCGCACTGTTCCAGGCGCTCGCCGCCGGCACCCGCGCCGACGTCCGCAAGCTGGTCGTCACCGCCTCCGGCGGCCCGTTCCGCGGCCGCACCCGCGACGAGCTCGCGCACGTCACCCGCGAGGACGCGCTCGCCCACCCGACCTGGGCCATGGGCCCGGTCATCACGATCAACAGCGCCACCCTGGTCAACAAGGGCCTGGAGGTCATCGAGGCGCACCTGCTCTACGACATCCCCTTCGACCGCATCGAGGTCGTCGTCCACCCCCAGTCGTACGTGCACTCCATGGTCGAGTTCACCGACGGCTCCACGCTCGCCCAGGCCACCCCGCCGGACATGCGCGGCCCGATCGCCATCGGCATCGGCTGGCCCGAGCGGGTGCCCGACGCGGCCCCCGCCTTCGACTGGTCCAAGGCCTCCACCTGGGAGTTCTTCCCGCTGGACAACGAGGCCTTCCCGTCCGTCGGACTCGCCCGGCACGTCGGCGAGCTGGGCGGAACGGCCCCGGCGGTGTTCAATGCCGCGAACGAGGAGTGCGTGGCCGCGTTCCTGGACGGCCGGCTGCCGTTCAACGGGATCATGGACACGGTCACCGCCGTCGTCTCGGAGCACGGCGTCCCCACGGGAACCTCGCTCACCGTGTCGGACGTCCTCGAAGCGGAGACCTGGGCCCGCGCCCGGGCCCGTGAACTGGCGGCGAAGTCCATCGTGGAGGCGCGCGCATGACCACACTCCTGACGGTCCTCGGCATCGTGCTGTTCGCGTTGGGGCTGCTCATCTCCATCGCGTGGCACGAGCTGGGCCACCTCTCCACGGCCAAACTGTTCGGCATCCGCGTGCCGCAGTACATGGTCGGCTTCGGCCCGACCATCTGGTCGCGGAAGAAGGGCGAGACGGAGTACGGGATCAAGGCGATCCCGGCCGGCGGCTACATCCGCATGATCGGCATGTTCCCGCCCGGCAAGGACGGGAAGATCGAGGCCCGCTCCACCTCGCCGTGGCGCAGCATGATCGAGGACGCGCGCGAGGCGTCCTTCGAGGAGCTCCAGCCCGGCGACGAGAACCGGCTCTTCTACACGCGCAGGCCCTGGAAGCGCGTGATCGTGATGTTCGCCGGGCCGTTCATGAACCTGGTCCTCGCCGCCGTGGTCTTCTTCGGCAGCTCGATGGTCCTCGGCTACATGACGCAGACCACCAAGGTCGCCGGCGTCCAGAAGTGCGTCATCGAGCAGGACCCGAAGGCCGAGCAGCGCGAGCAGTGCGCCAAGACCGACCCGGTCTCGCCCGCGTACGCGGCCGGCCTGCTCAAGGGCGACAGGATCGTCGCCTTCAACGGGAAGCCGGTCGAGGACTGGAACACCCTCTCCCTGCGCATCCGCGACACCATCGGCCCCGCCACCCTCACCGTCGAACGCGGCGGCGAGCGGATCGAACTGCACCCGACGCTCATCGAGAACTCGGTGCTGAAGAAGGACGAGGACGGCAAGGTCGTCCAGCCCCCGGTCACCGTGAAGGCCGGCTACCTGGGCTTCATCTCCCAGACCGAGGTGGTGCCGCTCACCTTCGGCCAGTCCGTCGACCGGATGACCGACCTCATGCAGTCGGGCGTCGAGTCGGTGGTCGCCCTGCCGAGCAAGATTCCCGACCTGTGGGACGCGGCCTTCGGCGACGGCGAGCGCAAGCAGGACTCCCCGGTCGGCGTCGTCGGCGCGGCCAGGATCTCCGGCGAGATCATGGCCGTGGAGGCCCCGCCGGAGCGGATCCTGTCGATGATGCTGTCCGTCCTGGTCATGTTCAACATCTCGCTGTTCCTGTTCAACATGCTGCCGCTGCTCCCGCTGGACGGCGGCCACATCGCCGGCGCCCTGTGGGAGTCGATCCGCCGGCACACCGCCCGCCTGTTCAAGCGGCCCGACCCCGGTCCGTTCGACGTGGCGAAGCTGATGCCGGTGGCGTACGTGGTGGCGGGCGTCTTCGTCTGCTTCACCCTGCTCGTGCTCGTCGCCGACATCGTCAATCCGGTCAAGATCACCTAGCCCGGACCGGTGAGCAGGGGGCGGGGGGGCCCCCCCCCCCGGCGGGGCCCCCCCCCCCCCCGCGGGGATAAAAGCGGGGGCGGG
>NZ_JBICVX010000024.1:0-54120 GCF_043199435.1 Streptomyces sp. NPDC048604 | reverse complement strand
GGGGGGTCTCTCTGTCCGCCCCCCCGTGCTGCACCGGGCCCCCACACTAACAACCCCCCAAAAACCCCCCCCCCCCCCCCGGGGGGGGGGGGGGCCCCCCCCCCCCCCGCGGGCCCCCCCCCCCCCGCCCCCGGGGCTGTAATCTCGTAGGGCCGGAGCCCGCAGCCGTACGGGACTCGATCCACACCAGGCCACACTTGGGGTTGCACAGCTGATGACCGCGATTTCTCTCGGTATGCCGTCCGTTCCGACCAAGCTCGCCGAGCGCCGTGTGAGCCGGAAGATCCAGGTCGGCTCCGTGGCCGTCGGCGGTGACGCGCCCGTCTCCGTGCAGTCGATGACCACGACCCGCACCTCCGACATCGGCGCCACGCTCCAGCAGATCGCCGAGCTCACCGCCTCCGGCTGCCAGATCGTCCGGGTCGCCTGCCCCACGCAGGACGACGCCGACGCGCTCGCCACCATCGCGAAGAAGTCGCAGATCCCCGTGATCGCCGACATCCACTTCCAGCCGAAGTACGTCTTCGCCGCGATCGACGCCGGCTGCGCCGCGGTCCGCGTCAACCCGGGCAACATCAAGCAGTTCGACGACAAGGTCAAGGAGATCGCCAGGGCGGCCTCCGCGGCCGGCACCCCGATCCGGATCGGCGTGAACGCCGGCTCGCTCGACGCCCGGCTGCTGGCGAAGTACGGCAAGGCCACCCCCGAGGCGCTGGTCGAGTCCGCGCTGTGGGAGGCCTCCCTCTTCGAGGAGCACGGCTTCGGCGACATCAAGATCTCGGTCAAGCACAACGACCCGGTCGTCATGGTCAACGCCTACCGGCAGCTCGCCGCCGCCTGCGACTACCCGCTGCACCTCGGCGTCACCGAGGCCGGCCCCGCCTTCCAGGGCACCATCAAGTCCGCCGTCGCCTTCGGCGCGCTGCTCTCCGAGGGCATCGGCGACACCATCCGCGTCTCGCTCTCCGCGCCGCCGGTCGAGGAGGTCAAGGTCGGCAACCAGATCCTGGAGTCGCTGAACCTCAAGCCGCGCCGCCTGGAGATCGTCTCCTGCCCGTCCTGCGGCCGCGCCCAGGTCGACGTGTACAAGCTCGCCGAGGAGGTCACCGCCGGCCTCGAGGGCATGGAGGTCCCGCTGCGGGTCGCCGTCATGGGCTGTGTCGTCAACGGCCCCGGCGAGGCCCGCGAGGCCGACCTCGGCGTCGCCTCCGGCAACGGCAAGGGCCAGATCTTCGTCAAGGGCGAGGTCATCAAGACCGTCCCCGAGTCGAAGATCGTCGAGACCCTCATCGAGGAGGCGCTGAAGATCGCCGAGCAGATGGAGAAGGACGGCGTGGCGTCCGGCGAGCCCGAGGTCCTCACCGTCGGCTGACCCGGCGTACGACGTGGTCCGGCGGGTCCGTGCCGGCGGGGGAGTCCCCGCCGTACGGGCCCGTTCCCGTACCGGGCCGGGGCCCGCTCGCAGGAGCGGTGCCGCGTCGGGACTGCGGGTAGAGTTCCACAGATCAGCAGGCCCGACATCGTGTCGTTGCCGCGAAGGAGTGATGGAGCGGCCCTCGTGTTGACGCAAGCCCCCCTCCGGGTGCTCGATCCCGGCGACCTCGGCGCGGCCCTCGCCGTCCTGGAGAGCGCGCCCGTCGAGAACGCCTTCGTCACCGCCCGCGTGCAGGCCGCCGGACTCGACCCCTGGCGGCTCGGCGGCGAGATGTGGGGCTGGTACACCGACGGCCGGCTGCGCTCCCTGTGCTACTCCGGCGCCAACCTCGTCCCCATCTGCGCCACCCCCGAGGCCGTGCGCGCCTTCGCCGACCGGGCCCGCCGGATCGGCCGCCGCTGCTCCTCCATCGTGGGCCCCGCCGAGTCCACCGCCCGGCTCTGGCGACTGCTCGAACCCGGCTGGGGCCCCGCCAGGGACGTCCGCTCCCACCAGCCCCTGATGGTCACCGAGGAACCCTCGGCGCACATCGCGCCCGACCCGCTCGTCCGCCGGGTCCGCAAGGACGAGATGGACGTGATCATGCCCGCCTGCGTGGCCATGTTCACCGAGGAGGTCGGCATCTCGCCGATGGCCGGCGACGGCGGACTGCTCTACCAGGCCCGGGTCGCCGAACTCGTCGGCTCCGGCCGGGCCTTCGCCCGCGTCGAGGACGGCACGGTGGTCTTCAAGGCCGAGATCGGCGCCGCGACCCGGCAGGCCTGCCAGATCCAGGGCGTCTGGGTCCACCCCGACCACCGCGGCCGCGGGCTGTCCGAGACCGGCATGGCCGCCGTCCTGCGGTACGCCCTCGCCGACGTCGCGCCCGTCGCCAGCCTGTACGTGAACGACTACAACGCCCCCGCCCGCGCCGCCTACCGCCGGGTCGGCTTCCGGGAGGTCGGGGCGTTCATGAGCGTGCTGTTCTAGGCCGCTTGTAGGGTGCGCGCATGGATGACGCCGAGATCACGATCGGGCCGGTCGACCTCGCCGCGCGTGTCGACGAGGCGCTCGCCGTACAGGCCCTCGCCTTCGGACTGAGCGACGACGAGGTCGCCGTCCGCCATCACATCGTGCTGCGTCACCTGAACAACCCCGGAGCCCGCGCGTACGGCGCGACCACCCCGGAGGGCCGGCTCGTCGGCTTCGTGTACGGGATGCCCAACGACCGCACCCACTGGTGGTCCACCGTCGTCGAACCGTATCTGCGGGCCAACGGCAACGACGGCTGGCTCGACGAGTCCTTCGTCATCACCGAGCTGCATGTCCACCCTGCCCACCAGGGCCGCGGCCTCGGCCGCCGGCTGATCACCACGATCACCGACCTGGCCGCGGAGCCCCGCTCGATCCTCTCCGCCATCGACACCGAGAGCCCCGCCCGCGGCCTGTACCGCAGCCTCGGCTACTCCGACCTCGCCCGCCGGGTCCACTTCCCGTCCGCCGCCCGGCCGTACGCGGTGATGGGCGCGCCGCTGCCGCTGCTGCGCCGAACTGATTTCTCCGAGCCGGGCAAGCCCGGCTAACCTCAGGGCCATCACCTAACAGTCCGGCAGGAGTACGAGAACCATGGCCAACGCACCGGTCCAGCGCATGTCCCAGTTGATGGCGAAGACGCTGCGCGACGACCCGGCGGACGCCGAGGTCCTCAGCCACAAGCTCCTCGTCCGCGCCGGCTACGTCCGCCGTACCGCCGCCGGCATCTGGAGCTGGCTGCCGCTGGGCAAGAAGGTCCTCGCCAACGTCGAGCGCATCGTCCGCGAGGAGATGGACGCGATCGGAGCGCAGGAGGTCTCCCTCCCCGCGCTGCTGCCGCGCGAGCCCTACGAGGCGACCGGCCGCTGGGACGAGTACGGCGCCGAGCTGTTCCGCCTCCAGGACCGCAGGGGCGGCGACTACCTCCTCGGCCCGACGCACGAGGAGATCTTCACCCTGCTGGTCAAGGACCAGTGCTCGTCCTACAAGGACCTGCCGGTCATCCTGTACCAGATCCAGACGAAGTTCCGCGACGAGGCCCGCCCCCGCGCCGGCATCCTGCGCGGCCGCGAGTTCCTGATGAAGGACTCGTACTCCTTCGACACGGAGGACGAGGGCCTCGCCCGGTCCTACGCGCTGCACCGCGAGGCCTACAAGCGCGTCTTCGAGCGCCTCGGCCTCGACTACCGCATCGTCGCCGCCACCGCCGGCGCCATGGGCGGCTCGAAGTCCGAGGAGTTCCTCGCCCCGGCCGAGGCCGGCGAGGACACCTTCGCCGACTGCCCGAACTGCGACTTCGCCGCCAACACCGAGGCGGTCGCCTACGAGCTGCAGCCGGTCGACGGCTCCGCCGTCGCGGCGGCCGAGGACATCCCCACCCCGGACACCCCCACCATCGAGACCCTCGCCGCCTCCCTCGGCGTCCCGGCCTCCGCCACGCTGAAGAACCTCCTGGTGAAGGTCGACGGCGAGATCGTCGCCGTGGGCGTGCCCGGCGACCGCGAGGTCGACCTCGGCAAGGTCGAGGCGCACTTCGCCCCGGCCGCCGTCGAGCTGGTCACCGAGGCCGACTTCGCCGTGCGCCCGGACCTCGTCCGCGGCTACGTCGGACCCCAGGGCCTGGACAAGGTGAAGTACCTCGCCGACCCGCGCGTGGCCCCCGGCACCTCCTGGATCACGGGCGCCAACAAGGACGGGATGCACACGAAGAACGTCGTCGCGGGCCGCGACTTCGAGGTCGACGAGTACGTCGACGTCGTCGTCGTCCAGGAAGGCGACCCGTGCCCCAAGTGCGGCACCGGCCTGAAGCTGGACCGCGCCATCGAGATCGGCCACATCTTCCAGCTGGGCCGCAAGTACGCCGACGCCCTCAAGCTCGACGTCCTCGGCCAGAACGGCAAGCCGGTCCGCGTGACCATGGGCTCGTACGGCATCGGCGTCTCCCGCGCGGTCGCGGCGCTCGCCGAGCAGTCCGCCGACGACAAGGGCCTGTGCTGGCCGGCCGAGGTCGCCCCCGCCGACGTCCACGTCGTCGCGGCGGGCAAGGCGCTCCAGATCGAGCTGGCCCTGGAGGTCTCCGACAAGCTGTCCGCCGCCGGGCTGCGCGTCCTGTGCGACGACCGCGCGGGCGTCTCCCCGGGCGTCAAGTTCACCGACGCGGAGCTGATCGGCGTCCCGAAGATCCTGGTGGCCGGCCGCCGCTCGGGCGAGGGCGTCGTCGAGCTGAAGGACCGCCGCACCGGCGAGCGCGAGGAGCTGACGGTCGACGAGGCGCTCGCCCGCCTGACCGCCTGACCCGTCCGACGCATAAAGAGGGGGCGGGGCCACGGCCCCGCCCCCTCCCTTTGCGCACCGGCTACGCGTCCTCCTCCTTCGGCGACGGTTCCACCGGGGCGCCTGCCAGGTCCTCGATCGCGTCCGCCGCGTCCGCCGCGCCCCGCAGGTACGCGGGGCTGGGCTCCAGACCCGGCAGAGGTTCCTGGGGTATGGCGGGCGCCTCACGCGCCTCGGGCGCCTCGGTAGCGGGCGGCGCGGTGCCGCGTTCCAGGAAGCGCAGCAGCTCCACCGGGATCGGCAGGACCAGCGTCGAGTTCTTCTCCGCCGCCACCGCCATCACCGTCTGCAGCAGCCGCAGCTGCAGCGCCGACGGCGCGCCCTCCATCTGGTGCGCCGCCTCCGCCAGCTTCTTCGACGCCTGCAGCTCCGCGTCCGCGTTGATCACGCGCGCCCGCCGCTCGCGGTCCGCCTCCGCCTGCCGGGCCATCGACCGCTTCATCGTCTCCGGCAGCGACACGTCCTTGATCTCGACCCGGTCGATCTGCACGCCCCACCCGATCGCCGGCGAGTCCAGCATCAGCTCCAGGCCCTCGTTCAGCTTCTCCCGGTTGGACAGCAGATCGTCCAGCTCGCTCTTGCCGATGATCGACCGCAGAGAGGTCTGCGCCATCTGCGAGACCGCGAACTTGTAGTCCTCCACCCGGACCAGTGCCTCGGCGGCGTCGACCACCTTGAAGTACACGACCGCGTCCACCCGCACGGTCACGTTGTCCCGGGTGATGCCCTCCTGCGCGGGCACCGGCATCGTCACGATCTGCATGTTCACTTTGTGCAGCCGGTCGATCATCGGAACGATCATCGTGAAGCCGGGCTGCCGTACCTGACTGGCCAGCCGCCCGAAGCGGAACACCACGCCCCGCTCGTACTGCTTCACCACCCGCGCGGCAGCCGCTCCGTACACCGCGCCGGCCGCGACAACCCCCGCCGCTATCGCCAAGATCTCCTCGACCATCTCGACCCCCAGAGGTCCGAGCCGAGTATGCGTACAAAAAGGGTATTCCCCTACAGCCAGCCCGCGAACTCCAGCAGCAGCTCCGCTTCCTGCCGCCGCCCGGCGGTCAGCGACCGCGTCGCCGACTCCACCGCGCGGAAGAGCGTCCAGCCGCGCAGCCGCTCCCGGTCCAGGTCCACCGAGTCCGCGAGCCGGTTCAGCCGCCGCCGGGCCGCCGCCGCGCCCGCGCTCGCCGCGACCAGGTCCTCCACCCGGTCCCGCACCAGCCGCGCCAGGTCGTACGCGCGCTCCCCGACCAGCGGCTCGGGCCCCACCGCCAGCCACGGCGCGCGGTCACCGGCCAGCACCTTGCCCTGCCGGAAGCAGCCGTGCAGCAGGACGGTCTCGGCGTCACCGGCGACCAGCTCCGCCCGGGCCTCCAGCGCCGCCGAGGCCAGGGCCCCGGCCGCCGCGTCCGCCCGGTACGACTCCATCGCCGCCGCCTGCACGGCCGTACGCTCCGCCACCGACGCGAAACCGTGCCCGGCCGGCGGATCCACCCACAGCTTGCGCACCACCCCGGCCGCCTCCAGGAGCGCCTTCGCGTCCGGCAGCGAGCGCAGCGACACCTCCGGGTGCAGCCGCTCCAGGACCAGCGCGTCGTCGTCCTCGGCTGCGAGCAGCTGCACCGCGCCCCAGCCGTTCCAGTGCGCGAGCGCGGCCCCCTCCAGGTCCGGACGGGTGAAACCGGGCGCCAGCTTCAGCGCCGCGGGAGTGCCGTCGGGCCGGTGCGCGAGGACCACCAGGCTGCTGCGGCCGCCGGGCGCGACCACCCGTTCGGCCGTCAGCGACGCCCGGTCCAGCGCGCCCTCGGCCAGCACCGGGAGCTTGCCCAGCCACTCGGCCGACGCCGCTTCCCCGTACGTCGCGCCGAGCGCCCGCGTCAGCCGCTGCGGCGGTTCGAAACCCATGCGTGCAGTCGTTCCCTCTGAAGTACGGCCAGGTGGTGCGGGGCTCAGCCGCGCTCGGCGAGCCCAGGAAAGGTTACGTCGCCGCCGCGCCAGCGGGCGGCCCGCACCGCGGCCTCGCGCAGCGCCGTCGCCGCGTCGGCGCGCAGCGGACCGGCCGCGGCGCGCACCAGGTCGGAGTACACCCCGGCCACCCGGTCCTCCAACTCGGCCGCGAGCCGCACCGCCGCGGCCGCGTCCGGCGCCGCGAAGGGCAGCGCGTACGCGGCGGCCGCCGCCACCGGCTCGCCGCCGAGGTCGCGCACGGTCCGGCCCAGCACGTCGCGGCGGGCGCGGTGCGCGTCGTACGCGGCCCTCGCCTCGGCCCGCCGGGCTGCGCCGATGCGGCCGCCGACCACCCCGTACCCGTACACGGCGGCGTGCTCCGCGGCGAGCGCGGCCCGGGCGGCGTCGAGGGCGTTCATCGGGTGCTCCTTGCCGGTGCGTCGGCGGCGGTCAGCAGGTACGCGTGGGCGGCGGCCGCCGCCGCGACGGAGGCGAGCAGCCGGGCGTACTCGGGCGGCGCGTCGAGCAGGGCCGCGCCGTGCGCGTCGGCGGTCCGCCGCGCCGCGGCCACGAGCTCCCGCACCGCCGCCGCCTGATCGGCGGGGACGGGCGCCGGAGGGGTGGCGGACGGCGTACCGCCGGGCGTGGCGGTCACCCGCCCGGCCGAACCGTCCGCCTTTTTCCGCGTACCGCCCTCGGCCTCCGGCAGTCCCTCGGCCAGCGCCCGCGCATGCGCCTCGGCCGACGTCCGCAGCGGTGTCAGCCGGGCCGTCAGCGCGGGATGGGCGGCCAGCGTCGCGTCGTACCGCTCCCGCAGCGCCGTGCTTGCCGCGACCGCGCGACGGCGCAGCGCCAGCTCGGCCCGCGCCGCCCGCTCCGCGGCCGACAGCGGCTTCGGCGCGGACTCCTCGGCGGGGGCGGAGCAGGCCGCGAGCGCGGCCGCGCCCGCCGTCAGGAGCGCGCGTCTGCCGATCGTCCCCGTGCGCCCCACGCGTCACTCCCTCGGATCGAAGATCACCGCAGGCGAGCGTACCCGCGGCCCCCGCGCCGGTGGACGGCAACACCCCTTCGGACCGGATACCCTTTGGTCTGACACGCGACGAACCCACAACAGCACACGCGGCCGAGGAGTCACCCGGATGAGCACCACCCAGAGCGACAGGCTGCGCGAGCTCGTGGAGCCGCTGGTCCTCGCGCAGGACCTCGAGCTCGAGGACATCGAGCTGTCCCGGGCGGGCCGCCGCGGAATGCTGAGGATCATCGTCGATTCCGACGAGGGCGTGGATCTCGACGCCTGCGCCGACCTGAGCCGTGCCATCTCGACGAAGCTCGACGAGACGGACGTGATGGGCGAGGGCGAGTACAACCTCGAAGTCACCTCGCCGGGCGCGGACCGCCCGCTGTCCCAGCACCGCCACTACGTGCGCGCCACCGGCCGACTGGTCAAGCTGCAGCTGCACGAGGGCGGGGAGCTGGTCGCCCGGATCCTCACCGTGGACGACGACGGCATGGACATGGAGGTGCCGGGCGTGAAGGGGCGCAAGCCCACCGCCCGCCGGGTCGAGTTCGCCGAGATCGCCAAGGCGCGCGTGGAGATCGAGTTCAGCCGCAAGGACAAGAAGGAAGAGGAGGCGTAGCCGTGGACATCGACGTGAAGCTCCTGAAGGGCTTGGCACAGGAGAAGGAGATCTCCTTCGAGATGCTGGTCGAGGCGATCGAGTCGGCCCTCCTCATCGCCTACCACCGCACCCCCTCCGCCCGCCGCCACGCCCGGGTCGAGCTGAACCGGCAGTCCGGTCACGTGACGGTGTGGGCGAAGGAAGACCCCGCCGAGCTGGAGGAGGGGCAGGAGCCCAAGGAGTTCGACGACACGCCGTCGGACTTCGGCCGGATCGCCGCCAGCACCGCCCGCCAGGTCATCCAGCAGCGGCTGCGGGACGCCGAGAACGACGTCACCTTCGGCGAGTACGCCCGCCGCGAGGGCGACATCGTGGCCGGCCAGGTGCAGCAGGGCAAGGACCCGAAGAACGTCCTCGTCAAGCTGGACGACAAGCTGGAAGCCATCCTTCCGGTGCAGGAGCAGGTGCCCGGCGAGGACTACAAGCACGGTCTGCGGCTGCGCACGTACGTCGTCCGCGTGGCGAAGGGTGTGCGCGGTCCGTCCGTCACCCTTTCGCGTACGCATCCCAATCTGGTGAAGAAGCTCTTCGCCCTGGAGGTGCCGGAGATCGCGGACGGCTCCGTCGAGATCTCGGCGATCGCCCGCGAGGCCGGCCACCGCACCAAGATCGCCGTCCGGGCCACCCGTCCGGGCCTGAACGCCAAGGGCGCCTGCATCGGCCCGATGGGCAGCCGGGTCCGCAACGTGATGGCCGAGCTGCTCGGCGAGAAGATCGACATCGTCGACTGGTCGGACGACCCGGCGGAGATGGTCGCCAACGCGCTCTCCCCGGCCCGGGTTTCCAAGGTCGAGGTCGTCGACCTGGCGGCCCGGTCCGCCCGGGTGACCGTGCCCGACTACCAGCTGTCGCTGGCGATCGGCAAGGAGGGGCAGAACGCCCGTCTGGCCGCCCGTCTGACCGGCTGGCGCATCGACATCCGCCCCGACACGGAGCAGTCCGCCGAGTAGGCGGGGCGGCAGGGAACAGGTCCCGCCGTGGTGACGTTCTGCTACGGCGAGATCACGACAAACGACCGTTCGATTTTTGCCCCAAACGGGTGAGGTCGGTACGGGGAGGTAGACTTGATTGTGTCTGGCCGGACGCATGCCCGGGCGTGCCCTGAACGAACCTGTGTGGGCTGCCGGGAGCGAGCGGCCAAGAGCGATCTGCTGCGCATCGTGGCGGTCGAGGGCGTCTGCGTCCCCGATCATCGCGGTACGCTGCCCGGCCGGGGTGCGTATCTGCATCCCGCCTCGGTATGTCTCGGCCTGGCGGTCCGCCGCCGGGCGTTCCCGCGGGCCTTCAAGGTCCCGGGCCCGCTGGAGACGGCGGAGCTGGCAGAACTGTTCGACCAGTAAAACCAGTAAAGAAGTACGGCACGGAGCCCCGTGCGGTCAGGTACCTCGCGAGTTGGAAGTAGGTCGAGATTGCGATGAGCACTCGATGAGTACGCGATGAGTACGCCCATGAAGTAGCGACGGTCCGGCGGTAACCGGACCTAAAAGGAGCGAAGTGGCTAAGGTCCGGGTATACGAACTCGCCAAGGAGTTCGGCGTGGAGAGCAAGGTCGTCATGGCCAAGCTCCAAGAACTCGGTGAATTCGTCCGTTCGGCGTCCTCGACGATCGAGGCGCCGGTTGTGCGCAAGTTGACTGACGCGCTGCAGGGTCCCGGCTCCGCCGGCAAGGCCGCAGCGAAGCCCGGCGCGCCCCGCAAGGCTGCGCCGTCCCCCAAGCCCGCCGCGCCGTCCCCGGCGCAGGCGGCTCGTCCCGCTGCCCCGAAGCCTGGCGCGCCCACCCCGGCGCCCAAGCCCGCGGCCGCAGAGAAGCCCTCCGCGGCGCCGGCTCCCGGCCCGCGGCCCACCCCGGGCCCGAAGCCCGCGGCTGCGCCCAAGCCGGCGCCTGCCGCCCCGGCTCCGGCCGCCCCGGAGTTCACCGCGCCTCCGTCGGCCCCGGCCGCCGGTGCGCGTCCGGGCGGTGCGGCCCCCGGTCCGCGTCCTGCCTCCGGCCGTCCCGGCCAGCAGGCCCCGCGCCCCGGTGGTCAGGGCCCCCGTCCCGGCCAGCAGGCCCCGCGTCCGGGCGGTCGTCCGGCCGGCCCGCGTCCGGGCAACAACCCCTTCACGTCCGGCGGCTCCACCGGCATGGCGCGCCCGCAGGCGCCCCGTCCCGGCGGCGGCGCCCCGCGTCCCGGCGGCCCCGGCGCCGTTCCGGGCGCTCCGCGTCCGCAGGGCGGTCCCGGTGCTCCCCGTCCGCAGGGCGGCGCGCCCGGCGGGCGGCCCACCCCGGGCGGCATGCCCCGTCCGCAGGCCCCGCGTCCCGGTGGCGCGCCCGGCGGCAACCGTCCGAACCCGGGCATGATGCCGCAGCGTCCCGCTGCCGGCCCGCGTCCGGGCCCCGGCGGTCGCGGCCCCGGCGCCGGCGGTCGTCCCGGTGCGGGCGGCGGCGGCGGTCGTCCCGGCTTCGCCGGTCGTCCCGCAGGTCCCGGTGGCGGCGGCGGCTTCGCCGGCCGTCCCGGTGGCGGCGGTGGCGGCGGCGGTCGTCCGGGTGGTCCCGGCGGCGGTGGCGGCGGCTTCGGCGGTCGTCCCGGCGGCTTCGGCGGTCGTCCCGGCGGCCCCGGTGGCCGTGGTGGCACGCAGGGCGCCTTCGGTCGTCCCGGCGGTCCCGCGCGTCGCGGTCGCAAGTCGAAGCGGCAGAGGCGCCAGGAGTACGAGGCCATGCAGGCCCCGTCCGTGGGCGGCGTGATGCTGCCTCGCGGCAACGGCGAGTCCATTCGCCTGTCGCGCGGTGCGTCCCTCACCGACTTCGCCGAGAAGATCGGCGCCAACCCGGCGTCGCTCGTCGCGGTCATGATGAACCTCGGCGAGATGGTCACGGCCACGCAGTCCGTCTCCGACGAGACGCTGCTGCTCCTCGGCGGCGAGATGAACTACGACGTTCAGATCGTGTCGCCGGAGGAGGAGGACCGCGAGCTGCTCGAGTCCTTCGACATCGAGTTCGGCGAGGACGAGGGCGGCGAAGAGGCCCTGGTCTCCCGTCCGCCGGTCGTGACCGTCATGGGTCACGTCGACCACGGTAAGACCCGCCTTCTCGACGCGATCCGCAAGACCAACGTGGTCGCGGGCGAGGCCGGCGGCATCACCCAGCACATCGGCGCCTACCAGGTGGGCACCGAGGTCAACGGTGAAGAGCGTCGGATCACCTTCATCGACACCCCGGGTCACGAGGCGTTCACCGCCATGCGTGCCCGTGGTGCGAAGTCGACCGACATCGCGATCCTCGTGGTCGCGGCCAACGACGGCGTCATGCCGCAGACGATCGAGGCGCTGAACCACGCCAAGGCGGCCGACGTGCCGATCGTGGTCGCGGTCAACAAGATCGACGTCGAGGGCGCGGACCCGACGAAGGTGCGCGGTCAGCTGACCGAGTTCGGTCTGGTGGCCGAGGAGTACGGCGGCGACACCATGTTCGTCGACATCTCCGCCAAGCAGGGTCTGCACATCGACCAGCTGCTCGAGGCCGTGGTCCTGACCGCGGACGCCTCGCTCGACCTGCGGGCCAACCCCGACCAGGACGCGCAGGGCATCGCGATCGAGTCCCACCTCGACCGTGGTCGCGGTGCGGTCTCGACCGTCCTGGTCCAGCGCGGAACGCTGCGCATCGGCGACACCGTGGTGGTCGGCGACGCGTACGGCCGTGTCCGGGCGATGCTCGACGACAAGGGCAACAACGTCGAGGAGGCGACCCCGTCGACTCCCGTCCTCGTCCTGGGTCTCACCAACGTCCCGGGCGCCGGCGACAACCTCCTGGTCGTCGACGAGGACCGTACGGCCCGCCAGATCGCCGAGAAGCGTGCGGCGCGCGAGCGCAACGCGGCCTTCGCCAAGCGCACCCGCCGGGTGTCCATCGAGGACCTCGACAAGGTGCTCGCGGCCGGCGAGATCCAGCAGCTCAACCTCATCATCAAGGGCGACGCGTCCGGTGCGGTCGAGGCTCTCGAGTCCTCGCTGCTCCAGCTCGACGTCGGCGAAGAGGTCGACATCCGGGTCCTCCACCGCGGCGTCGGTGAGGTCACGGAGTCCGACATCAACCTGGCGATGGGCTCCGACGCGATCGTCATCGGCTACAACGTCCGCGCGGCCGGCCGTGCCACGCAGATGGCCGAGCGCGAGGGCGTCGAGGTCCGCTACTACTCGGTCATCTACCAGGCGATCGAGGAGATCGAGGCGGCCCTGAAGGGTCTGCTCAAGCCGGAGTTCGAAGAGGTCGAGCTGGGTACGGCGGAGATCCGCGAGGTCTTCCGCTCGTCCAAGCTGGGCAACATCGCCGGTGTCCTGGTCCGCTCGGGCGAGGTCAAGCGCAACAGCAAGGCGCGCCTCATCCGCGACGGCAAGGTCGTCTCGGAGAACCTCACCATCTCGGGTCTGCGTCGCTTCAAGGACGACGTCACCGAGATCCGCGAGGGCTTCGAGGGCGGTATCAACCTCGGCAACTACAACGACATCAAGATCGACGATGTCATCGCCACCTACGAGATGCGCGAGAAGCCTCGCGCCTGATCGTCAGGTACCGGAAGGGGCCGGTCGACGGAAGGAATTCCGTCGATCGGCCCCGGCCGTTCCGTGTACGGTTCTGGTGTCCCTGCCAAGTGGTTGGCGGGGCCACTGACCCCGAACCGGCGGGACATCCGGACATCCATGTATGTGGGGACTCTGTCCTTCGATCTGCTTCTCGGCGACGTTCGCTCGCTCAAGGAGAAGCGCTCCGTCGTCCGTCCCATCGTCGCCGAGCTCCAGCGGAAGTTCTCCGTGAGCGCGGCCGAGGTGGGCGACCAGGACCTCCACCGCAGGGCCCGGCTCGGCGTGACGCTGGTGGCCGGGGACGCGGGGTTCGTGTCGGACGTGCTGGACCGGTGCGAGCGGCTGGTCGCCGCCCGGCCCGAGGTGGAGCTGCTGTCGGTGCGACGGCGGCTCCACACTGATGAAGACTGAATGTGCAAGGCAAAGAAGGAGACGGACCAGTGGCCGACAACGCGCGGGCGAAGAAGCTGGCGGACCTCATCCGGGAGGTGGTCGCCGAGAAGCTGCAGCGGGGCATCAAGGACCCGCGGCTGGGTACGCACGTGACCATCACGGACACCCGCGTCACCGGCGACCTGCGGGAGGCCACGGTCTTCTACACGGTCTACGGCGACGACGAGGACCGGGCGAGCGCCGCGGCCGGCCTGGAGAGCGCCAAGGGCATCCTGCGCTCGGCCGTCGGCCGGGCCGCGGGCACCAAGTTCACGCCGACGCTGAGCTTCGTCGCGGACGCCCTCCCGGAGAACGCCCGGACCATCGAGGACCTGCTCGACAAGGCCCGGGCCTCGGACGCCAAGGTGCGCGAGGCGTCCTCCGGCGCCACGTACGCCGGCGAGGCGGACCCGTACCGCAAGCCCGAGGACGAGGACGAAGAGGGCACCACCGCCGAATGAGCACGCAGCACACGAAGACTCCCCCAGCTACCGCCGGGAGGGGCCCCCTCGACGGCCTTGTCATCGTCGACAAGCCGTCGGGCTTCACTTCGCACGACGTCGTGGCCAAGATGCGCGGGATCGCCAGGACCCGCCGCGTCGGCCACGCCGGAACCCTCGACCCGATGGCGACCGGCGTGCTGGTCCTCGGCGTCGAGCGCGCCACCAAGCTCCTCGGTCACCTCACGCTGACCGAGAAGGAGTACCTGGGCACCATCCGCCTGGGTCAGACGACCATCACGGACGACGCCGAGGGCGAGATCACGGCGTCGGTCGACGCGTCGAAGGTCACCCGCGAGCAGATCGACGCCGGCGTGGCCGAGCTGACCGGCGCCATCATGCAGGTGCCGTCGAAGGTCTCCGCGATCAAGATCGACGGCAAGCGGTCGTACGCGCGGGTCCGCGGCGGCGAGGAGTTCGAGATCCCGGCCCGGCCGGTCACCGTGTCGCAGTTCACGGTGTACGACGTCCGCGAGGCCGTCGCCGAGGACGGCACCCCCGTCGTCGACCTGGTCGTCTCCGTCGTCTGCTCCTCCGGTACGTACATCCGCGCCCTCGCCCGCGACCTGGGCGCCGGGCTCGGCGTCGGCGGCCACCTGACCGCGCTGCGGCGCACGCGGGTCGGCCCGTACAAGCTGGACGCGGCCCGCACGCTCGAACAGCTCCAGGAGGAGCTGACGGTCATGCCGGTCGCCGAGGCGGCCGCGGCGGCGTTCGAGCGCTGGGACGTGGACGAGAAGCGGGGCAAACTGCTCCTCAACGGCGTCCGGCTCGACATGCCGGAGACCGGGCCGGGGCCGGTCGCGGTCTTCGGGCCGGAGAACCGGCTGCTCGCTCTGGTGGAGAACCAGAAGGGGAAGGCGAAGAGCCTCGCCGTCTTCGGCTGAGGCCGCCTTCCGGGCTGATCATCGTGGGGCGGGCGCGCACGCGTGCCCGCCCCACGACCCCCCTCCGGCAAGTGTCTGTCCACCGGACGCCACACCGTCACCCCTTCGGGCGGGCGCTCGGAGTGAGACGGGGAGCGTGCGGGGGCGCTTTCGGCCGCTGAGCTTTTGCCGGTGATCACCGCCGAACTACCGTCGAGCCATGGGACGCGGGGACCGGGCGACGCTGGTGCGGATCTGCGATCCCGCGGGGCGGGCGCGGGGGAGCGGCTTCGTCGCGGACGACCGCGGCACCGTCGTCACCGGCCACGAGACCGTCGACGGCCTCGACCACGTCGTCCTGAACGCCCCCGGGGGCCGCAGCTGGATCGCCCGCGCGGCCGACATCACCGCCCTGCCCGAGGCCGGGCTCGCGCTCGTCCGCAGCGAGGGCCTCGACGTGCGTCCCCTGCCGGTCGCGGCACGCGGCACGGCGTCCGTGGAGCCCGGCACGTACGTACGGCTCCCGGCCGGCGGCTGGCGCGAGGCCCGGGTGCTGGGGACGGGGCCGGTCACGTCCACGGTGGCGGAGCATGGCCATCCGATCGACGGCGTGCTCGAACTCGCCATCGGCACCGACGGCCGCGAGGCGCTGCGGCGCAGCGGCGAGGCCGCGGGCGGGCCGGTGCTCGACGCCGCCACCGGGGCGGTGCTCGGTGTCCTCGGCACCGCGCTGCACGGCCGGCGACGGGCCGGCGGCCACGCGCTGCCGCTGCCCGCGACGGGGCCGCTCGCCGAACTGCTGCGGCGCAACGCGGCGACCGTGCCCTGCTACGGCGCCGACCTCAATCTCGCGGGCGTCCTGGAACTCACCGCGACCGGCGCGCCGCCCGGCTGCGGAACGGCCGGAGACCGGCCGGAACCGGTCGAACGGGCGGACTGTACACGGGAGTTCGCCGCGTTCCTCGCCGGCGGCGACTCCCGGGTCCTGGCGCTCGTCGGCGCTCCGGGCACCGGCCGCACCACCGAGCTCGCCGCGCTGTGCGCCCGCCGGGCGCGCGGCCCCGAGCCCGCGCCGACGGTGTGGCTGCGCGGGGCGGACCTGCGGGCCGACGACGCGTCCGTGGCCGACGCGGTCGGGCGGGCGCTGGCGCGGGCCGGGCGCATCGTCGCCGCGACCGGGGCGGCCGGCGACCCGGCGGCCACCACCCCCGAAGAGACCGCCCGGCTCGCGGACGAGGCCGGCCGGCCGCTGCTCGTCGTCCTCGACGCCCCCGAGGAGATGCCCCCGGCGCTGGCGCACCGGCTGCCGGCCTGGACGCGGGCCACGGGGGAGTGGCTGCGCGCCCACGGGACCCGCCTCGCCCTGGGCTGCCGCCCGGAGCACTGGGAACAGGCGGCCCCCGGGTACGGCGCGGCCGCGCCGGCGGTGCTCCTCGGGCCCCTGACCGGCCCCGACGCGAAGCTGGCGCGGGAACGCCACGGCCTGGAGGAGCCGCAGCTGGCCCCCGAGGCGACCGGACACCCTCTGGCCCTGCGCCTCCTGGCCGAGGTGCGGGCCGCGCTCCCGGACGACGTGCCGGGCCGGCCCGGCCGGGAGGAGATCTTCACGGCCCACCTGGACCTGATGTGCCTGCGCGTGGCGGTCCGTATCGCGGCCGCCCAGCGCCCCGTACCCGGCGGGCCGGCGGTCCGGCGTCTGGCGGCCCGGGTGGCCGGACAGGTCCACGAGGCGGCCCGCCGCTGCCTGGGCCCCGGCCAGGGCGAACTGGACCGCGCCTCCTTCGAGTCCCTGTTCCCCTGGCGCACCGGCTGGGCCTCCGCCGTCCTCACCGAGGGCCTCCTCCTCCCCGCCGGCCCCGGCTACCGCTTCGCCCACGAGGAACTCGCCGACTGGCTCCAGGGCGCCCACCTGGAAGTGGACGCGGCCCTGCACGCCCTGGTGCACCGCTACGACGGGCGGACCGAACGCCCCCCGGCCCCGGAACCGGCCCCCCGAAGCTCCCACCCCGTCCCCCGCCACCGCATCGGCCCGGTCCTGGAGGCCCTCCTCCTGCTCGACCGCACCCAGGGCCCGGAGGCCCTGGCCGAACGCCTCGCGGCGCTGGTCGAGACGGCCGAGCGCCTGGGCGAGACGGGCGCCGCGAGCGAGCCCGGCACCGACCCGAGCGGTGCCGAAGACGACGTCGACCCGTGGGACCCCGTGGCCCGGCTCGACGACGCGCGGTGGTGGGCTCGGCGGCTGCTTCGGGAGGTGCTGCCGGCTGTGCCGAGCCTCCGTCCGTACCTGGGCGTCCTCCGGGACCTCGCCGACCGCGTCGGCGCGGGCGCTCTCGGCCCCGGGGCGTTCGAGCCCGCCTTCTGGACGGGTCTTCCCCTCCCCGAGGACGACCGCCTCGACCTCCTCCGCCGGCTCGTCCCCGCCGACGGGGACACATCCATGGGCCCCGAGCGGTATCTCGACGCCGTCGTCGAGCGGCTGATCGCCGATCCGCGGGGCGTGCAGCCCCTGCTGTGCCGGTGGTTCGGGGACGAGCGGCGGCCGGCGGAGGCGCCGCACCACACGGTGGCCGCGGCGGCGCAGTCACTGCTGTACGCGCATCGGGGGCAGGCCGTCGACGATCTCTGCGAGGCGCTGGTCGCCACCGCGCATCCCCGGGCCGACGAACTGCTCGCCCGGCTCGTCCGGGACGAGCCCGCGGCGGTCTGCCGGGCCGTCGACCGCTGGGCGCACGACGACGGGCGGGCCGCCCGGCGGACGGCCGCGGCGTTGTACGGCGGGCTCGTCGCACGGCGGACGCTCAGCCCCGCCGACCGGGCACTGCTGCGGTACGCCGCGCTCGCGCTGCTCGCCCGGCCCGGGGACCAAGGCGTGCACGGGGCCGCGCTGGGCATCCTCGTACGGGATCCGCACACCCGGGCCCGGTACCTGCCGCAGGCGCTCGCCGAGGGGGTGGTCGGGCAGGCCGCGCTGCTCGACGCACTGGCCGTCGAGACCGAGCCCGTGCTCGACGCCCTGCGCGAGCGGCTGCTCGGCGCCGCGCCCGGCGACGGAGCCGTGCTCGCCGCGCTCGCCGAGGTGTCCGCGCCCGGCCTCGCCCGGCGCGTCGCCGAGCTCGTCCTGGCCTACGCCGAGCACCGCCCCGACGGCGCCCCGCACGTCGCCGCGTTCGCCGACCGGCGGTTCGAGGACGGGCCCGCCGGCCGCGCCGTGCTCCACCCGCTGGTCGAGCGGCTGCTGCTCGACGGCGCCGAGCCGCTGCGGCGCGCCCTCGCCCCCGTCCTCGCCGCCCCCGGCACCGGCGGCTGTCGGCACGTCCGCGGCGAGCTGCTCGACGTCCTGCTCGGCCGGCTCGACCGCGCGCCCGAACCCGACGTCCTTGACGCCCTCCTCGACGCCGCCGCGCACGCCGCGTGGCACCGCAGCGAGCCCCGGACCCGGGCCCTGGTCCACCGCGTGGGGCTACTGCTCGTCCGCACCCCCGAGGGGGCCACGCACTTCGACCAGCGGCTCGTCGGACTGGCGCGCGAGGCGCCCGGCTTCGCCCCGCTGGTCGCCGGCTGGCTCGCCGCCGCGCCCGGCGAATGGGCCGCCGTGGTGGGCCCGAGCGCCCGCCGGACCGTCGAGACGCTCGGCAGTTCCATGCCGATGCCGACCGACGGCCGGGGACATGGCACCCTTAGACCTGCGTCATCGGCGTGATGGGCGAACAGGCGGACGAGGAGCGGTCACAGTGCAGCGCTGGCGTGGCTTGGAGGACATCCCCCAGGACTGGGGACGCAGCGTCGTCACCATCGGCTCCTACGACGGGGTGCACCGCGGACACCAGTTGATCATCGGCCGGGCCGTCGACAGGGCCCGCGCACTGGGCGTGCCGTCCGTCGTCGTCACCTTCGACCCGCACCCCAGCGAGGTCGTCCGCCCCGGCAGCCACCCGCCGCTGCTCGCGCCGCACCACCGCCGCGCGGAGCTGATGGCGGAACTCGGCGTCGACGCCTGCCTGATCCTCCCCTTCACCGCGGACTTCTCGAAGCTGTCCCCGGCGGACTTCATCGTGAAGGTCCTCGTCGACAAGCTGCACGCGAAGGCCGTCATCGAGGGCCCGAACTTCCGCTTCGGCCACAAGGCCGCCGGCACCGTCGAGTACCTGACGGAGCTGGGCCGCACGTACGACTACGAGGTCGAGGTCGTCGACCTGTTCGTCAGCGGCGACGCGGGCGGCGGCGCGCCGTTCTCGTCCACCCTGACCCGCCGGCTGGTCGCCGAGGGCGACATGCACGGCGCCGCCGAGATCCTCGGCCGCCCGCACCGCGTCGAGGGCGTCGTCGTCCGCGGCGCGCAGCGCGGCCGCGAGCTCGGCTTCCCGACGGCGAACGTCGAGACCCTGCCGCACACCGCGATCCCCGCCGACGGCGTCTACGCGGGCTGGCTCACCGCGGCCGGCGAGCGGATGCCCGCCGCGATCTCGGTCGGCACCAACCCGCAGTTCGACGGCACCGACCGCACGGTCGAGGCGTACGCGATCGACCGGGTCGGCCTGGACCTGTACGGGCTGCACGTGACCGTGGACTTCCTCGCGTACATCCGCGGCATGCTGAAGTTCGACACTCTCGACGACCTCCTCGAAGCCATGGCCGCGGACGTGAAGCGGGCGCGCGAGCTGACGGAGGCGTACGACCAGGAGCACACCGACCGGGCGTGAGCGCGGGGTCAGTCGCCCGGTGACGCCCAGTGGCAGGCGGCCTGGTCCCGCGCGGCGCCGCTGAGCACCGGGAGCGTCTCGCCCCGGCAGCGGTCCGCCACCGGCGCCGCCTTGCCGGTGGCGAGGACGTGACAGCGGGCGTGGAAGCGGCAGCCGCCGGGGATGCGGGACGGGTCCGGCGGTTCGCCCGACAGGACCACCGGCGGCTCCTCGGACTCCGGCAGCACCGACAGCAGCGCCTGCGTGTACGGGTGTTTCGGGGCCGTCAGGACCGACTCCACCGAGCCGGTCTCCACGATCCGGCCCAGGTACATCACCGCCACCCGGTCCGCGATGTTCCACGCCAGTCCCAGGTCGTGCGTCACGACCAGCGCCGAAAGCCCCAGCTCGTCCCGCAGCCGCAGCAGCAGCGCCAGGATCTCGCCGCGCACCGACGCGTCCAGCGAGGCCACGGGCTCGTCCGCCACGATCAGCTCCGGGCCGAGCACCAGCGCCCCCGCGATCACCACCCGCTGCCGCTGACCGCCCGACAGCTCGTGCGGATAGCGCAGGAAGAAGCGCTCCGGCGGCCGCAGCCCCGCCCGCGCCAGCGCCTCGGCGACCGCCGCGCGCTCGTCCCCCTCGTACCCGTGGATCCGCAGGCCCTCCGCGACCGCGTCGTACACCGTGTGCCGCGGGTTCAGCGAGCCGCTCGGGTCCTGAAGTACCAGCTGCACCCGCCGCCGGTACTGCTTCAGCGCCCGCGACGAGTACCCGAGCCGCGACCCGCCGAACGACACCGCCCCCTCCGTCGGCCGCACCAGGCCCAGCAGCGTCCGCGCCAGCGTCGACTTGCCGCACCCCGACTCGCCGACCAGGGCCACGATCTCGCCGGCTCCGATCTCCAGGTCCACCCCGTCCACGGCCCGCGCCGGCGGCGCGCCCCGCCGCCCCGGGAACACCACCCGCAGGCCCTGCGCCGACAGCAAGCCGCTCATGCTCCGCTCCCCACGTGTACGCACGCCGCCCGGCGGCCCTCGCCCGCGTCCCTCAGCATCTGGTCCTCCGAGCCGCACACCTCCACCGCCGCCGGACAGCGCGGGTGGAACGCGCAGCCCGCCGGCAGCGCCGCCGGGTCCGGCGGATCGCCCGGCAGCCCGCGCGGAGCCCGCCGCGACGCCGCGTCGCCGATCCTCGGGAACGCCGAGGACAGCGCCCGCCCGTACGGATGCGCCGCCGCCTCGTACACGTCCCGCGCCGGGCCCTCCTCCACGATCCGCCCCGCGTACATCACCGCGAGCCGGTCGCAGGTGTCGGCGAGCACCGCCAGATCGTGGCTGATCATCAGCAGCGCGATGTCCTGGTCCGCGACCAGCCCCTCGATCAGCCGCAGGATCTGCGCCTGGATCATCACGTCGAGCGCCGTCGTCGGCTCGTCCGCCACGATCAGCCGCGGCTCGCAGGCCAGCGCCATCGCGATCATCACCCGCTGCCGCTGCCCGCCGGACAGCTCGTGCGGGTACGCGTCGGCCCGCGCCGCCGGCAGCCCGACCTGGTCGAGCAGGCCCACGACCTTCCGCCGCGCCTCCACGGGAGTCGCACGGCCGTGCACCAGCAGCGGCTCCGCGATCTGGTCGCCGACCCGCCGCACCGCGTTCAGCGAGTGCATCGCGCCCTGGAAGACGATCGACGCCCCTGCCCAGCGCACCGCCCGCAGCCGCCCCCACTTCATCGCGAGGACGTCCTCCCCGTCGAGCAGGATCCGCCCGGTCATGCGCGCCGACGCCGGAAGCAGCCGCAGCAGCGCCAGCGCCATCGTCGACTTCCCGCAGCCCGACTCGCCGGCCACCCCCAGCTTCCGCCCGGCCTCCAGGCTCAGGTCCACGCCCCGCACAACGGCCGCCCCCGACCCGTACGTCACCGTCAGGTCCCGGATCTCAAGCATGCTCAACGTCCCACCCCCAGCTTCGGGTTGAGCACCGACTCGACGGCCCGCCCGCACAGCGTGAACGCCAGCGCGACCAGCGCGATCGCGATCCCCGGCGGCGCCAGGTACCACCAGTGCCCGGACGACACCGCGCCCGCCTCCCGCGCGTCCTGGAGCATGCCGCCCCACGACACCACCGTCGGATCGCCGAGGCCCAGGAAGGCCAGCGTCGCCTCGGTGAGGATGGCCGCCGAGATCATCAGGGTGGTCTGCGCGAGGACCAGCGGCATGACGTTCGGCAGCACATGACGTGTCATCACATGGGAGTGCCCGCCGCCCAGCGCCCGCGCCCGCTCGATGTACGGCCGTGACTCCACCGCGATCGTCTGCGCCCGCACCAGCCGGGCCGTGGTCGGCCAGCTGGTCACCCCGATCGCCAGGATCACCGTCCACACCGACCGGGACATCACCGTCGCCAGCACGATCGCGAGGACCAGCGCCGGCATCACCAGGAACCAGTCCGTGATCCGCATGACGACCGTCGAGAACCAGCCCCCGTAGTGCCCCGCCAGGATCCCGACCAGCGTGCCGATCGCCACCGAGAGGGCCGCCGCAAGCAGCCCCACGAGGAGCGAGATCCGCGCGCCCCAGATCAGCAGCCCGAGCAGCGACCGCCCGAACTGGTCCGTCCCCAGGGGGAACTCGGCGCTGGGCGACTCCAGGGCCGTGCCGGGGGCGTTGGTCACCGACTGCACGTCCGCGCCCACCAGCAGCGGCGCGGCCAGCGCAAGCAGCGCGATCAGCGCCAGGCCGGCCAGCCCGTACAGTCCGGCGCGGTGCGCACGGTACCGCTGCCAGAAGCGCGCCGCGGAGGCCCCGCGGCGCTGCCACACCAGAGAGGTCATCGGCCCACCCGGGGATCGAGCAGCGGATACAGCAGATCGGCCAGCAGATTCATCACGATCATCGCCCCCGCGAACACCACGAACAGGCCCTGCACCAGCGGCAGGTCCGGCACGCTCAGCGCCTGGTAGAACAGCCCGCCCAGGCCCGGCCAGGAGAACACCGTCTCCACCAGGATCGAACCGGCCGCCACATGGCCCAGATTGATGAACACCATCGTCACCGTCGGCAGCAGCGCGTTCGGCACCGCGTGCCGGCGGCGCACCGCGTCGTCGCGCAGCCCCTTCGCCCGCGCCGTCGTCAGATAGTCGCCGCCCATCTCGTCGAGCAGCGAGGCCCGCATCACCAGCAGCGTCTGCGCGTACCCGACGGCCACCAGGGTGACCACCGGCAGCACCATGTGGTGCGCCACGTCGGCCGCGTACGCGAACCCCGTCGCCCCGCTGCCCGACTCCATGCCGCCGGTCGGGAACAGCCCCGGCACCGGACCCACGCCGACCGAGAACACGATGATCAGCAGCAGCCCCAGCCAGAACGACGGCACCGACCACAGCGTCAGCGCCACCCCGGTGTTGAGCCGGTCGCCGAGACTGCCGTGGCGCCACGCCGAACGCGTGCCCAGCCACAGCCCCAGCGCCGAGTACAGCAGCACCGCCACCCCCGTCAGCAGCAGCGTCGCCGGCAGCTTCTGCGCGATCAGCTCCCCGACCGGGGCGCGGAACTGGTACGACATCCCCAGATCGCCGGTCAGCGCCTTCGCGCAGTAGTCCGTGAACTGCTGCCACAGCGGCAGATCGAGCCCGAACTGCCGGCGAAGCGTCGCCAGTTGCTCCGCCGATGTCGGCACCCCGTGGGTCATCGCCTTCACCGGGTCGCCGGGGATGATCCGGAACAGGAAGAAGCTGGTGACCAGGACGGCGAGCAGCGAGACGGCCGCGCCGCCCAGTTTGCCCGCCGCATGCCGCAGATACGCGCCGACCGTGCCCTGCGCCGCGCCGTCCGCGGCGCGCCCCGCCGTGCCTTCCGGGGGACGCGCCACGCCGGCGGACGTGCTCGCCGTCGTCATGCGCTACTCGCGGTCGTCGGCGGTGGCGCGTCGGCGCTTCGCGAGGAACAGCCCGAGGCCGAGGACGACCACCACGCCCGCGACGACGCCGATCACCACGCCGGCCGAGGAGCCGCCGCCGGACTCCCCGTCCGACGAGCCGGCCGGCACGGCCGACCACCAGCTCCAGTAGCCGTCCTGGCCGTAGATGTTGCCCGCGGCCTCCGGCATCGTCGTGATCGACGCGATCTGGTCCGTGCGGTACGCCTCGAGGGCGTTCGGGTACGCCATGATGTTCATGTACCCCGTGTCGTACAGCCGCGACTGCATCTGCTTGACCAGATCCGCCCGCTTGGCCGTGTCGTACTCCGCCGCCTGCTGCGCGTACAGGGAGTCGAACCGCGGGTCGCAGATGAAGTTGTCCGTCGCGCCGGTGTCCTTGGGCGTCGCGGGCAGCGCGCCGCAGGTGTGGATGGACAGCACGTAGTCCGGGTCCGGGTTGACCGACCAGCCGTCGAACGCCAGGTCGTAGTCGCCCTTGACCCACGGGTCGGAGACGCTGTCCAGGCACTCGACCTTCAGCCCGATGCCGAGCGCGCCCCACCACTCCTGGAGGTACTTGCCGATCGCCTTGTCGTTCGGGTCGGTGGCGTGGCACAGGATCCGGAAGTCCAGCGGCTTGCCGTCCTTGCCGACCCGCTTGCCGGCCGCGTTCTTCCGGTACCCGGCCGAGAACAGCAGCTTCTCCGCCCCGACGGGGTCGTACGTACGCTTCTGCGCGCCCTCCGGCTTCCAGAAGTACGAGCCGAAGCGCGGCGGGATGTAGCCCTCGCCCTCGACGGCGTGACCCTGGAACACCTTGTCGACGATGGTCGCGCGGTCGACGGCCAGGAACAGCGCCTTGCGGACCGCCGGGTCGAGCAGCGCCGGATGACCGTTGCCGAACTTCTTGCCGTCCTGGGCCCGCGCGCCGGGGTTGGTCGCCAGCGCGAAGAAGCGGCGGCCGGGGGCGTCGTTGACCTTGACGTTCTTCTGGGTCTTCAGCGCCGCCGCCTGCGCGGGGGTGAGGTTCGGGACGAAGGACACCTCGCCCTTCTGCAGCGCCGCGACGGCCGCGTCACCGTCCTTGTAGTACTTGAACACCAGCTCGTCGAACTTGGGCACACCGCGCCAGAACGTCTTGTTCGGCTTGAGCTTCAGGTACTGGTCGACCTTGAAGTCCGTGATGACGAAGGGTCCGTTGCCGACCACGGGGAAGCTCTGGTCGTTGTTGAACTTCGAGAAGTCGCCGACCTTCTCCCAGATGTGCTTCGGCACGATCGGCACGTCCAGCGCCGTCATCGTGGCCTGCGGCTTCTTCAGCGTGATGACGAGGGTCTGCGGGTCGGACGCGGTGACCTTCGCGAAGTTGGCCGTGAAGCTGCCGTTCGCGGTGGCCGCGTTCGGATCGGTCAGCATCTTGTTGAACGTCCACGCCGCGTCCTCGGCGGTGGCCGGCTTGCCGTCGGACCACTTCGAGTCCTTGCGGATCGTGTAGGTCCAGGTCAGCTTGTCGGGCGAGGACTTCCACTCGGTGGCCAGGCCCGGGATCGGCTTGGAGTCCTTCGCGTCGTAGTTGATCAGGTACTCGTACGCCAGCCGGTGGACGCTGGTGGTGAGCAGCTTCTGGGCGAGGAACGGGCTGAGCGAGTCGACGCTCTGCGAGACGGCGACGGTGAGCACCCTGCCCCCGCTCTTGGCGTCGTCCTCGGCGGGCGGCGCTGCCTGAGCGGCGGACGGGACGGCCACCAGGGCGGTGGCGGTGACGCCGACGGCGAGGAGCAGGCGCGTCAGCGGACGGTGTGGAACCGGGCGGGATGGAACCGGGCGGGATGGAACCTTGACCATGACCATAGGACTGACCTCGCGTCGTGGATCTTGGGGCGCCAATCGGTGAAGCGAAGGTCTATCAGCGACGAGGGGCATCGTCAACGATGACTCAAACCCCTTGTGGTCTGCGGGAATGCGAAGAGGGCCCGCACCGTGGAGACGGTGCGGGCCCTCATTGGTCCAGACCCTTGAAGCCTTACTGCTGAGGGGCTGGCGGCGCCTGCGGAGGCTGCTGCTGCGGCCACCCGGCGGGCGGCACCGGGCCCTGCGGATCCGGCTGCGCGCCGGGGGCGGGCGGGAGCGCGGGCGCGCCGGGCTGACCGGGAAGCGGCTGCCCGGGCTGACCCATGGGCGGCTGGCCCGGCATGCCGGGCTGCCCCGGGAACGGCTGACCCGGCGGGACGGCGGGCGGCTGCCCCGGCTGTCCCGGGAACGGCTGACCCGGCATCGGCTGCTGCCACGCCTGCGGGGGCTGCCCCGGGTGACCGGGCTGCCCCGGCTGGCCGGGGTACGGCTGGCCCGGGGCGGCCTGCGGCGGCTGGCCGGGGACGCCGGGCTGCTGCGGGTACGCCTGCGGCTGCGGGGCGCCGTACGGCTGACCCGGCGCCGGCTGCTGCGGCGCGTACCCCTGGCCCATCGGCGGCTGACCGGGCTGTCCGGGCATGGGCTGGCCGGGCTGGCCGGGCTGGCCAGGCTGTCCGGGCATCGGCTGTCCGGGCATCTGCTGGCCCGGCATCTGCTGGCCCGGCATCGGCGGGGCCATGTGCGGCGGCATCTGGCCCTGCACCGCGCCGGTCCACAGGCCCTGCGCCTGCTGGGCGCGCGCGAAGTCCTCGGCCACCATCGCCGACAGGTGGAAGTACGCCTCGCGGGTCTTCGGCCGCATCATGTCGAGGTCGACCTCGGCGCCCGCCGACAGGTGCTCGTCGAACGGCACCACGACGACGCCGCGGCAGCGGGTCTCGAAGTGCGACACGATGTCCTCGACCTTGATCATCTTGCCGGTCTCGCGGACCCCGGAGATGACCGTGATCGAGCGCTGCACCAGCTCCGCGTAGCCGTGCGCGGAGAGCCAGTCCAGCGTCGTGGACGCGCTCGACGCGCCGTCGACCGACGGCGTCGAAATGATGATCAGCTGATCGGCGAGATCCAGCACCCCGCGCATGGCGCTGTACAGCAGGCCCGTGCCCGAGTCGGTGAGGATGATCGGGTACTGCTTGCCGAGGACCTCGATCGCCCGCCGGTAGTCCTCGTCGTTGAACGTCGTCGAGACGGCCGGGTCCACGTCGTTGGCGAGGATCTCCAGACCCGACGGCGCCTGCGAGGTGAACCGGCGGATGTCCATGTACGAGTTCAGGTACGGGATCGCCTGCACCAGGTCGCGGATCGTCGCACCGGTCTCGCGGCGCACCCGGCGGCCCAGCGTGCCCGCGTCCGGGTTGGCGTCGATCGCCAGGATCTTGTCCTGCCGCTCGGTGGCCAGCGTCGCGCCGAGCGCGGTCGTCGTCGTGGTCTTGCCGACGCCGCCCTTCAGCGAGATGACCGCGATCCGGTAGCAGGAGAGCACCGGCGTGCGGATCAGGTCCAGCTTGCGCTGGCGCTCCGCCTCCTCCTTCTTGCCGCCCAGCTTGAAGCGTGCGGCGGCGCCGGGAATCCGGCTGGACTTGGGCTTCTGCTTGGCGTTGCGCAGCAGCCGGTCGGAGGAGAGCTCCACCGCGGCCGTGTAGCCCAGCGGCGCGCCCGGCACGGAGCGCTCGCGCTGGTCGTGCGTGACCGTCTGCGGCCAGGCCGCCCCGGTGCGCGGGTCGATCGGCTGGGCCGGGGCGTTCGGGTCGTGCGGCTGCCCGGGCACGCCGGGCTGCGGGAACCCGTAACCGGCCTGGGGGGCCGGGGCGTTGCCCTCGGGACCCGGCAGCGGCTGCGGGGCCTGGCCGGGCTGGGGGGCCTGCGGGGGCAGCGGCTGACCGGGCTGTCCCGGGTGCGGGAACCCGTAACCGCCCTGCGGCGCGGGCGCGTTGGCGTCCGGGACCGGCGGCAGCGCCGGGTGCTGCGCCGGGGCGGGCAGCGGCGCGCCGCCGCCCAGCGCCTGCGGCGGAACGGGCGGTACGGGCTGACCGGGCATCACGGGCTGACCGGGCGCCACGGGCTGACCCGGCTGGTTCGGCGGCGGGAAGCCGTAGCCGCCCTGCGGCGGTACGGGAGCGTGCGCTCCGTCCGGCTGCTGCGCCGGCCACGCCGGTACGGGCGCGGGGGCCTGCGGCGGCACCTCCGCCGGGGGCTGCGGGAAGCCGTAACCGCCCTGCGGCGCGGGCGGCGCCGACTGCTCGCTGTTCGGGGAGGACGCGGGCCACTGCGGCGCGCCCGAGGGGGCCGCGTTCTGGAAGGCCGGCGGCAGCGGCGGCAGACCGCCGCCCTGCGGGGCGGGCGCGAAGCCGCCCGGGAGCGCGGGCAGTCCGCCCTGCGGCGGAAGCGGCGGCACGGTCATGCCCGCCCCGTCGTCGCCCGGCGTCGGGCCCGGAGGCAGCGCGGGCAGCGCGTCGTTCGGCATCACGGGACCCGGCACGGCATCGGCCGGGACCGCGTCGCTCGGGACGGCGTCGTTCGGGACGGCGTCGTTCGGCTCGGCGTCCGCGGGGACCGCGTCGTACACCGGGGCGTCGGCCGGCTCGCCGGACACGGCGTCGGCGACGGGGGACGCGTCCGCGTCGCCGCCCGCCTCGCCCGCCGGGGCGACGGGCCCGTCCTCGACCTGGTCCCTCGCGATGGCGGAGCCCTCGTTCGCGGCCTGGGCCGCGTCGCCGTCCTCGCCGTGGGCCTTCACGAGCGCGTCGCCGGCGTCGTCCGCCGCGGCCGCACCTTCCATGTCAGCCGCGCCGTCCACGCCGCCCGCGCCGTCCTGGCCGGACTCCTCGGCAGCGGCCTCGGCCGTGCGCCGCGCCTCGAGTTCGGCCATCTCCTTCTTCAGCGCGCCCGGGGAGAAACGCATCGTCGCGTTGCTCTCCACGTCGCCCGCGCCGAACGGGTCCGAGAGCACCGGCACCGACGGCAGCTCGGGAACGGCCGGCTGCGCCGGCTCGCCGCCGGGCACGGACGGGCCGGAGGCGGCCGCGTCGTACACCGGTCCCGCCGCGGGCGCCCCCACGCCCTGCTGCGCGTCCTGGCCGGGCACGGGCGGTGGCGGGGGAGCCCAGTTGGGCTCGAAGCCGCTGCCGGCCGGCAGTCCGGGCACCGCCACCGGCGCGCCCGCGGGCGGCGGAGGCGGCGGAGTCACGCCACCGGCCGTGGCAGCGGCCCCCGCGTCCGCTGCCCCGGCGTCCGCCGACGCGTTCTGCGTGTACCAGGCCGGCGGGGTGTAGTCGATGGTGAACTCACCCGACATCTCGGCGGGCTCCGCGTCGGACTGACCGTCGGGCGGTGGGTTCCAGCCCGCCCGGATCTCGTCACGATCGCCGTTCACTTTGCCTCCTGGTGTGGTCGAGCACCGTTGTGCTTCCTGAGCGGGGCGACCGTTTCAAGTTCCGGTCCGGTCCGGATCCGCCGGGCTCCCGCACCCCTCCACCCTAATCGTCAAGGGTGTCGGTACGGCAGGGCAGCCGGTCCGCCAGGTCCTGTCCCGGACATGACCGTGACCTCAACGTCGCTCCCGAGTGACCTCGCGGCGATGTGCGGGGGCCCCGGATCAGTCCATCCGGCGTGCGGCGCCCAGGAGTCCGGACTCCGCGTCCGTCGGCCGCGTCATCACCAACTGCCGGTCGCGTGGCGTGCACCACAGCGTCACGCCGTCGGCCAGCGTCGGCAACGCCTCGGCCTCGGCGCGCGGAAGACCCATGATCCGACCGATCTGTTCCGCTTCGTCCGGAGCGACCCGTTGCACCCCGACGAGTGCGGACTTCCGCATCAACGCCGGTGCGACGGGACTCACATACGGAAGCAGCGTCAGCACCGCCTGCCAGGGCGCGGCCGCGATCCGCCCGCGCGGCGGCCGCGTGCCGCAGTCCCGCACCACGACCACGGGACGGCCCGCCGACGCGCCCAGCGGCGGCACCCGCCCCACCTCGTGCACCGTCACCCACGACGTCCCGCCGTCGTCCCCGGCGGCTCCGGCCAGTGCCTCCCAGGCCGCCGGGCGTCCCGTCTCCACGGCCACCCGCGTGCCCGCGCCGACCGCGCGCAGCGCCAGCACCTGCGCCGTCCACAGGCCGCCGACGAGCGTGATGTCGTACGGGGACGGCCGGTTGAGACCCAGCACCGCGGGCCCGCCGTCCGGGTCCACCCCGATCACCACGCCGTCGTCGCCCAACGGCAGCGCCAGCACGTCGAGCCGGTCCACGGGCACGGCATGCCGCCCGCGCCGCAGCACGGCGAGCCCGCGTCCCCCGCCGGCCGGCCACCTCACCGCGCACCGCCCAGCGGCAGCGTCGCCAGCACGCCCGGCGTCTGCTCGCGGTCAAGCCGTACGAGCCCGACCCGCATCCCGCGCGCCGCCCGCTCCAGTTCGTGCCGTGCCGCGAGCAACTGCGCATCCCCCCGCCCCGTGACCCGCACGTGCCCGGTCAGCGTCGCCTCCCGCCGGTCGCCGCCGCCGTCCAGCGTGAGGCTGAACGTCGTCGCGGCGGCGGGCGACGAGGTCAGGCGGGCGACGAGCCCGGGCGTCGCGACACCGTCCAACCGCGGCCAGCGGCCCACCCGGTACGTGGTGTGCCGGTTGTCGTCGCACTGCCAGGTCCGCGCGGTCTCCCGGGTCCGCGGCGCCCGCGCCCGTCCCCGTACCGGCTCCGACAGCGTCCGCGCGTCCGCGCCGGCCGAGGTCGCGAGGGCCGCCGTCAGCTCCTGTTCGGTCAGCACCGTCGCCCGGAACCCCGCCCCGGCGAGCCTGCCGGCCAGCCGGTCCGCGGCCCGTACGACGCACCGCTGCGCCCCGGTCAGTCCGCCGCCGCGCGCCGCGACGGCCTCGGGGCAGAGCTCCGGGTCGAGTTTCAGCGCGATCCAGGTGACGCGGAGGGACGGCGCGCCCGTGAGGGCGTGCAGGGGCGCGTAGTTGGCCGCCGCCACGGAACCTCCGGAGCCGCCGGAGCCGCCCGCGTCGGCAGAACCGGCGGAGCCGAGGGGCGCGGGCTGCGTGTGCTGCACGATCTGCGCCGACTCCAGGCTGATCCCGTCCGCGTCCAGGGCCTCGTGGACGAGCCCGACCGGCAGCGGGCGGACGGTCCGCTCCCGGCGCAGGGCCGTACCGTCCGCCTCCACGCGGACGACGGCGGTCAGGAACGTCCCGTCGCCGACCAGCCCGACGGGCCTCCGCTCGCGTGCCGAGTCGCCTGCGGCCTCGCCGAACGAGGACGTACGCAGGGCCGGATCGCACTCCACGACCGGCACGAGCCCCGGATCCGTCCCCGCCGGCGCCGCGGCCGTCGCCGCCCGCCGCGTCCGCGCCCGGAACGCGAGCACCGTCGCCAGCCACTCCGGCAGCGCCCGCCGTCGGCGGCGGGCCACGGCGAGCAGCACCAGCACCCCGGCGACGACGCCCGCGGGCACCAGCAGCAGCGGCCCGACGGACCACGCCACGAGCAGTACGGCGGCGGCCAGTTCGACCAGGACGAGCTGTTGCAATCGGAACGAGCCGGGCCGCCCGGGCGCGGCGGCGGAGCGCGGTACGAGCCCCTCGGGCGCAACCGGCGGGGCGGGCGGACGACCCGTCGCTCCGCGCCGGAGACCGGCGGCGCCGGGGCCGTGCGCCGTCACGCCCGCACGCCCGCCCGCCTGTGCCACGGAAGCCATGCCGAATCCCCCGATTTCGTCCCGATCACCCAGACCCGCCAGGGCTTTGACGGCCCGGTCACCGTACCCGCCCCGCGCGGCAGGCCGGTCGGAGGGCATAGTAGGGGCCCGGCCGTGAGGCGCGCGGCCCGCGCGCACGGCAGCGGGAGCACGACGCCCGGCGGGTACGGGCCGGGACGGGGCGCAGACCGGGCGGAGACGGGGCGGAGACGGGGAACGGGGACCCATGGCAGCACGGCGGGACGAGCTCAGCGCGTACACCTTTGCGAAGAAGCGCACCCTGGCGGCTTTCCTCCGCCCTTCCCCCGCAGGCACGGACGAGGGAGCGCCCGCCCCGCTGCGCGCCGTGGTCCCCGGACTCGTCACGGCTGCGCTGCTGCTCGCCGGCTTCGGCGCCTGGGGCATGCTCGCCCCCAAGGCCCCCAAGGGCTGGGACGCTCCGGGCACGCACGTGGTCGTCGGCAAGCAGTCCACGACGCGGTACGTCGTCCTGACGACCGGCCACGGCGAGAACCGCCGCACCCTGCTCCACCCCGTCCTCAACCTCGCCTCCGCCCGGCTGCTGCTCGACCCGCACGCCTTCGACGTCGTGTACGTCGACGACGAGGTCCTCGACGCGGGCCGGCCCCCGCGCGGCCCCATCCTCGGCATCCCGTACGCCCCCGACCGGCTGCCCGCCCCGGACGAGGCGGGCCGCGCGAAACGCTGGGCGGTGTGCGCCCAGCCCGGCGGCGGGGGCGCGCGGGGCACCGTGCAGAAGGCCGCGTTCGTCCTCGCGGAGCGGGACTTCGGCCGCACCGAAGGGCAGGACCGCAGACTGGCTCCGGGGGAGGTGCTGTACGTCAAGGGCCAGAAGGGCGCGCTGCGTTACCTGGTCGACGACACCGGAACGAAGTACCCGCTGCCCGGCCCTTCCGGTGACGCCGACCACCTCGCCACCGTCCTCGTCGGCGTCGACCGCGAACCCCAGTCCGTCACCGACGACTGGCTGGCCACCCTGCACACCGGCAGCCCCGTCGACTTCCCGGCACTGCCCGGCCGGACCGGCGCGCCCGCCGGCGTCGGCGGCGGGCTGAGCCCCACGGAGGACCGCGTCGGCATGGTCCTGCGCTCCGGCACGGGGGCCGGGCCGCAGCACTACGTCGTGCTGCCCGGCGAGGTCCGGCCGGTCAGCGACTTCACGGCATGGCTCCTGATCAACTCCCCGCAGGCCCAGCCCCTCGACATGGACGGCCGCCCCACGGAGGTCGGCGCCGCCGACTTCCCGCCCGGCGCCACGGCGTTCGGCGCGGAACTGCGCTGGCCGAAGAGCCGCGTACGGCAGGTCAACGGGGCCGACGGCGAAGGCGCGCGCGACACCGTGTGCAGCGTCCTGCGCGCGGTCGACGCACAGGGCCGTACGACGCTGTCGGTGTGGGCCGGCCCCGAGTACCCCGCGGAGATCACCCCGGCGGGCCCCGCCACGTACGTGACCCCGGGCAGCGGCGTACTGACGTCCTCGGACGGAACCCTCCACCTGGTGACGGACACGGGACTGCGGTACGCGGTGCGCAGGGAGGCGCAGATCCGGCTCGGCTACGAGGACGTCACCCCCGTACGCGTCCCGGCGGCCTGGTCCGACTTCCTGTCGAAGGGCCCCCGCCTGGACACGGACGGCGCGCGGCGCCCGCAGGGCTCGTGATGAGGACCGCGGCGGCGTGCGCGCTGGCGGCGGCGCTGGCCGTCGGACCGCCGCCGGTGTCGACGCACCCGTCCGGCAACGGCGCGTGCAGGTTCCCGGGCCGCCTGACGGAAGGCGCGCCCTGGCCCCTCCAGCGGATCCTGCTCGACGAGTTGTGGCAGGACACGAAGGGCAAGGGAGTGCGGGTCGCGGTCGTCGACAGCGGCGTGGACGACGCCAACCCGCAACTGCGGGAGGCCGTGGACGCGTCCGCCGGCAGGGACCTGGTGGGAGCCACGGACGGCACCGTCGACGAGGCGGGCCACGGCACGAAGGTCGCCGGCATCATCGCCGCGCGTCCCGATCCGGGTACGGGCTTCGTGGGACTCGCGCCGGAGGCGACGATCATCCCCGTCCGGCAGACGGACGGCCGCAGCAGCGGCGCGGCCGACGCGATGGCGGAGGCCATCGACCACGCGATCGCGCAGGGCGCGGACATCGTCAACATCTCGCAGGACACGTCCCGGCCGCTCGCGGCGGACTCCCCGCTGGCGCAGGCCGTGGCGCGCGCCGTGGCGGCGGACATCGTCGTCGTCGCGTCCGCCGGCAACGACGGCAAGGACGGCCGGGTCCGGAACACCTACCCCGCCGCGTTCCCCGGCGTGCTCGCCGTCGCGGCGTCCGACCGCGACGACGAACGCGCCGCCTTCTCACAGCCGGGCGGCTTCGTCGACATCGCCGCCCCCGGCGTCGACATCGTCTCGACCGTGCCCGGCGGAGGCCAGTGCGTGGACAGCGGCACCAGCTTCTCGGCGCCGTACGTGGCAGGGGTCGCCGCCCTGCTGCGCGCCAAGTACCCCCAGTGGAAGGCCGCGGACATCGTCGCACGCATCGAGGAGACCGCGGTACGGGACGGCGACGCCCGCGACGACGAACTGGGCTGGGGCGTGGTGGACCCCGTACGCGCCCTGAACGACGCGCAACCGCCCGCGCGCCACGAGACGCCCCGACCGGCCGACCCCGCCCCGCTGGGCACGCGCGAGGCGGCACGCCGCGACCGCGACGCCCGGCTCGCCACGTACGCCGTGGCCGCGGGCGGACTGCTGGTGGCCCTGGTGACCGCCGCGTGCACGGCGCTGAGAGACAGCAGACGGCGCGGAGGCACCGACCCGAACTGACTATGGTGGCCGCCTGATTCGCAGAAGTGACGAGGGGGCCGCTGTGGTGAACCAGTTGGAAGTCGGCGCGGTGACACTCGCAGGCTTTCGAGCACGCATCGAACGCCTGCTCGGCGAGCTGGACCGCTCGGCGGCGAACCCCGGCCGACTCGCCGACAGCCGCGTCGCGGCCGAGGCGTACGGCCGGGACTTCGCGGCAGCGACGGAACTCCACACCTCGTACGCCACGGTCCGGGCGCGCCTTGAGGCCCTGTCCCGCACCTTCGGCGACACGATCGAGTCCATGGGCATCGCCATCCACATCGCCGACCGCGGCTACGCGGACGTCGACGACGACCTCCGCCGCCGCTTCGCCGAACTCCAGCGACGCGCCCGCGAGCAGTACGCGCAAGGCGGCGAGCAGCCGGTCGCGAAGCACACGGAAACATCCGCGACCGGCGGCTTCAGGTAGCCCGCACCATGCCCGAGGAATTCGACGGAGCGTCCCTGGACGCCCTGCACGCGATGATCGCCCTCGCCCGTCCGGGTGAACTCACCACGACGGGCGAGGCGCTGTCGAAGGCGGCGCCGAAGCTCGCGGAGATCGCGAAGGACCTCCGCCACCACATCGCCCGCGTCGCCTGGGAAGGCGCGGCGGGCGACGCGTTCCGCACCTGGGGCGCGGACCTGGTCGCCCAGACCCTGCTCCTGTGCGACTACACGAAAACCGCCGCCACCGAACTGACCAGAGCCGGCCAGGCCCTGAAAGAAGCCCAAACCGCCCTCCCCAAACCCACCGGCACCTGCTTCACCGACCCAGCCATGGAAGCGGCGAGAACAGCCGCCGAAACAGGCCCCAAACTCCAAGAAGCCCTCCACCAAATGGAACGCCTCTCCTCGTACTACCGCGTCGCAAAACAGAACTTGGACGCGGCGCGCGAGCCACGGTTTCTCCCGATCGGGGATCACCTGGACGCAGCGGAACGCCCTTATCCGGCACGGGTTGACGGCAGCGCGACGTCGTCTGCCTCGTCGTCCCCGTGGCACGAATCGGGAGGAAGCCTCCGTGACACGACGGTGCCGTCGCAGACGAACGAGTACCTGCGCCGCTTGGATCTGGGAGGTGAACTGCACCTCGACTCTGCCGGGAGGGTGGCCAGGGAAGACGTGCTGACGCCGTCACCCGTTCGTGTGCCCTCGGACCGGCTCCAGCCGCCGGTCTCGGAGGCTATGCCCCCGCTCTTCGCTCCCGGGGGAACCGTAGGTCCGCAGACCGGTGGAGCCCGCGGAGGCGTGGAGCCTGGCGGTGTCAGCGCTAGGGCGACCGGCCACAGAGACGGCAGCACTGATCTCCGGAAGGTCTTGACCCCGGAGGGACGATCGGGTGCCGGATCAGGGAGGTTTCCGGGCACAGTCATCGGCGATACGGCCCTTGGCAGTGGTGCAGGCCGCCAACCGGGCTCGGGTTCGAGTGTGATGCCGAGTCCTCGTCCTGCGGCGAGCGATAGGACGAGTGCCGTGGGCAGGTCGACTCTTCCTGGCGGAGCGGGCTTTGTGCCCCCTATGGCACCCGTAGCGGGAGCAGGAGATCGCCGTTCGTCCGGCGCCCGACCGGCCTATCTGGTCGAGGACACGGAGGTTTGGACCGCGGGCCAGCGCAGGGTCGTCCCGCCCGTCATCGACTAGAGAGGCTTCGTGATGCGCTGGATGACTCAAGCGCTACTCAACCGTGGGACCTGGCTTCTCGCCATGCTTGCCCTCTTAGCCTCGGTAGCCGTCGTCCGCGCGGACGACGGCGGTGCTCGTCAGTGGTACCTGGAAGCGATGCAATCGGATGTCCTGTGGCGGGTTTCTACTGGGCGAGGCGTGACCGTTGCCGTGCTGGACACCGGAGTCGACACGACGGTGTCAGAGCTACATGGGCGTGTGCTGTTTGGTCGGAACCTCTACGACGCAGAGGGAACCGATGGGCGCGTAGATGCTGGAGACACCGAGCGTCATGGAACGAACATGGCCGTGGCCATCGCTGGCGATGGGGCTGACGGTGGGCTGAGTGGGTTGGCACCCGGCGCGCGAATCTTGCCCGTTCGTGTCGGAGACAAGAACTCGTTCGGGTTCATCCGATCGGCAACTAGCGGGGTTCGCTACGCCGTTGACAGTGGTGCTCGCGTGATCAACATGTCGTTCGCCGCCCCGGCTACGACCGGAGACCGTCCTGAGTGGCAAGCCGCCGTCAACTACGCGCTCCGTAAAGGCGCGCTCGTTTTCGCCGGGGCCGGTAACGACGGGAGTGGTGTGCCGCAGTACCCGGCTGCCATCCCGGGCGTCGTCGCCGTCGGGGCGCTTGGGCGGGATGGGGAGCGGGCCCGGTTTTCCAATCATGGGGATCATCTCGCCCTCGCCGCGCCGGGCGTCGACATGCCCGGGCGGTGTACCGCCGACAAGGCCAAGTACTGCGCGTTCGACGGGACGAGTCACGCCACCGCCATCGCTTCCGCCTCCGCCGCGCTCATCTGGTCCGCTCACCCGGAGTGGACCGGCAACCAGGTGCTGCGCGTCATGTTGCAGACGGCGGGGCACGTCGGGCCGGTGCCGAGCAAGTACATCGGGTACGGGTCCGTGCGCCCTGCCCAGGTCCTGCTGGAGGGGAAGGGGGATCCCGGGGATCCCGACGTGCATCCCCTCCTCGCGGCCACGTCCCACGCACCGGTGCCTGCTCGGACACCCGTTCCCGCACCCACCGCCGCCCCGCCCCCCGCCTCCCCCCTCCCGCTCGTCCTCGCCGCCACCGCCACCGCGGCCGCCGCCGGTCTTCTCGTCCTGCTCGGACGACACCGCACCCGTCACCCCAAGGAGCGCCCATGACCACCCCGTCCGCCCCCTCCGCCGGCTTCGGGCTGGCCGACGATCCCGTCACGCAGGCCAAGAACAAGATCATGGAGACCGGCAACGCGGTCACCCGTCAGGCTCGCGAGCTCGCGGACATCCTCGAGACCTGCGGCGCCGGCTGGACCGGTGTCGGGGCCGTGGGGTTCAAGCAGGCGCAGTCGCGGTTGAACGACGACCACGACACGATCCGCCGTCTCCTCGGTGTCCTGCTCCACGCCGTCGGCGAGACCAAGAACCTCAGCAACGCCAACGACGAGGACGTCCGCCGGGCGTTCGCGTCCGCCCGTACGTCCTCCGCCGCCCACCACTCCGCACTCAACGGCCTCTAGCAACCCCGGGAGCAGTCTCATGTCCGGCATCGATCAGAACACCCTGGTCCGTTACGGCAGCGTCCAGGAGATCGCCAACCGCATCCGCGCCGTCTCGCGCAACATCGTCCAGGACCTGGAGGAGATGGACACCGCTCTCCGGATCGTCACCGGCACCTGGGACGGCGAGGCGTATCGCGAGTACGAGATCCTGCAGCGCAAGTACAAGAGGCGGGCCGAGGACATGAGGGCCCGCCTCGACTCCGTCGCGCGGATCGTCGAGCAGGGCAAGGACTGTTACCGCTCCACCGATCTCAAGGCTTCCCGGCTGTTCACCGAGGCCCACTGAAGCAAGCCGCACAACAAAAGGGGCCCCGTCCGGGGCCCCTTCGCGTTCCCTCACCCTCACCCTCACCCTCATCTCAGGTCGAACTCGCCGTCCTTCGCTCCCAGCACGAACGCCGTCCACTCCGCCTCCGTGTACCGCAGCACCGTCTCCGGCTCCAGCGACGACCGCATCGCCACCGCCCCGCCCGGCAGGTACGCGATCTCCACGCGCTCCTCCTCGGGTGTGGTCCCGGGCGCGCCGTGCCATTCCGCGTTGCTGATGTCGAGCGCGTACAGCTCGTCCTTCTCCTGCTGAGTGCCCATCCCGGCAGTCGTCCCCTTCGTCCGTACCGCGTCGCCCGCCTGGTGCGCGCCGTGCCTGTTGCCGTGCGTGTCGACGTGCCTGTCGTCGTGCGGCTCGATTATCCGCGCTCCGATCCTGCCCCATCCCCGCTCACGCGGAACTCGCCCGCCCGCGCCCCGTACCCCCTAAGATCCGCTCCCCACCGGCTGCCAGCCGGTCTGCACCAGCCGTGTCCCGCCTCGGCGCGCCACGTACAACCCCCGCCCGGGCGGCATGGGGCGCGGCCGGGCCGGGCCGAGGAGTTCGCCTTCCGAGGGATCGCCCGAAAGCAGCACGCCTTGCGCGCCGAGTTCCTTCATCCGCTGCAGGAACGGCTCGTACAGCGCGCGCGACGCGCCCGCCGTGTTCCGTGCGACGACGAAGCGGATGCCGGCGTCGCGGGCGAACGGCAGGCAGTCCGCCAGCGGGCCGAGCGGGTTGCCTCCGCTCGTCGCCACCAGGTCGTAGTCGTCGACGAGGACGAACACCTGCGGGCCCGACCACCAGCTCCGGTCCCGTAGTTGTGCCGGCGTGACGTCCGCCGGCGGTCTGCGCCGTTCGAAGACGCCGGCCAGTGCTTCCATGTGCGTGCGCAGCGCGTCGGCCGTCGGCGCGTACTCCAGCAGGTGGCTTTCCGGTACCTCGCCGAGCAGTGTGCGCCGGTAGTCCCCGACCACGATCGCCGCCTCGTCGGGTGCGTACCGCTCCGCGATGCGCCGCGCGATCAGCCGCAGCAGGTTGGTCTTTCCCGACTCGCCGTCGCCCAGGACCAGGAAGAACGGGTCCGACTCGAAGTCGACGAACACGGGGGCCAGATCCGTCTCGTCGAGGCCGAAGGCGAGGCCCCGTTCCGGGAACTCGAACCCCTTCGGCAGTCGTTCCGCAGTCAGCCGCTGCGGCAGCAGCCGTACCGCTGGGGCGGCCGGACCCGTCCACGCGTCCCGTACGGCGGCCACGAGTTCCGCCGCCGTCTCCGACAACTCGTCCGGAACCGCGCCCATCACCGGCGCCGCCGCCATGAAGTGCAGCTTCTCCGGCACCTGCCCCCGCCCCGGCACTCCCGTCGGCACGTTCTCGGCCACCCGCCGGTCGAACTCCGAGTCCATGACGTCCCCGAGCCGCAGCTCCAGCCGGCTCAGCAGCTGGTCCTTGATCCCCGCCCGGACCTCCATGTACCGCGCGGCCGTCAGTACGACGTGGACGCCGAACCCGAGCCCCCGCGCCGCCAGGTCCGCGACCACGGGCTCCAGCGCCTCGTACTCGCTGCGGAACGCCCCCCAGCCGTCCACGACCAGGAACACGTCCCCGTACGCCTCGTCCGGCAGCGCGCCCGCCGCCCGTGCCCGCCGGTACGCGGCCATCGATTCGATGCCGCGCGCCCGGAACAGCTCCTCGCGCCGGTCCAGTACGCCCATGACCTCCGCGACCGTCCGCCGTACCCGCTCGGGGTCCAGCCGCGACGCCACCCCGCCGACGTGCGGCAGGTCCGTGAGGCCCGCCAGCGCGCCGCCGCCGAAGTCCAGTGCGTAGAACTGCGCCTCGCGCGGCGTGTGCGTCAGCGCGAACGACGCGATCAGCGTCCGTACCAGCGTCGACTTGCCGGACCGCGGGCCGCCGACCACCAGCATGTGGCCGGCCGCGCCCGAGAAGTCCCGGTACAGCACTTCGCGCCGCTGCTCGAAGGGCTTGTCGACCAGGCCCAGTGGCACCGTCAGCCCGCCGGGCCGGGTGTACCGCGTCGCCGTCAGGCCCCGGTCCTCGGTCCGCGCGATGCCCGGCAGCACCTGGTCCAGTGCCGGGGCGCGGTCCAGCGGCGGCAGCCACACCTGGTGGGCCGGCACCCCCTGCCCCTCAAGGCCCCGCACGACCACGTCCAGCACGGTGGCCGCGAACGCGTCGTCGGCATCGTTCACCCCGCCGTTCCCGACATCGTTCCCGCCCGCCACAACAGGCACAGGCCCCCTCACAGCCCCCGGCCCCGCCACTGCCATCGGCACCGTCCCCGCCGTGAACAGCGCCGCCCGCGCCACGCCCCCCGCGGCCGCCGGCTCCTGGTGCCGTCCCGGTCCGTACGGGCCCGACACGTACGCCGCCTTGAACCGCACCATCTCGTCCGTGCCGTGCTTCAGATAGCCCGAACCCGGCACCGAAGGCAGGTGGTACGCGTCCGGGACGCCCAGCGCCGTGCGCGACTCCGCCGCCGAGAACGTGCGCAGCCCGATCCGGTACGACAGATACGTGTCGAGGCCGCGCAGCCGGCCTTCCTCCAGGCGCTGCGAGGCCAGCAGCAGATGCACGCCCAGCGAGCGGCCGATCCGTCCGATCTGGATGAACATGTCGATGAACTCAGGTCTGGCGCTGAGCAGTTCGGAGAACTCGTCGATGACGAGCACCAGCGAGGCCAGCGGTTCGAGGGCCGCGCCCGCCGCCCGCGCCCGCTCGTAGTCGTGGATGCCGGCGTAGTTCCCGGCCGCGCGCAAGAGCTCCTGGCGGCGCTGCAGTTCGCCGCGGATCGCGTCGCCCATGCGGTCGACCAGGGTCAGGTCGTCGGCGAGATTGGTGATCACCGCGGCGACGTGCGGCAGCCGGGCCAGGCCCGCGAAGGTCGCGCCGCCCTTGAAGTCCGCGAGAACGAAGTTCAGCGTCTCGGACGGATGCGTCACCGCGAGCCCCAGCACCAGCGTGCGCAGCAGCTCGGACTTGCCCGAGCCGGTCGCGCCGACGCACAGGCCGTGCGGGCCCATGCCGTCCCGCGCCGCCTCCTTCAGGTCCAGCATCACCGGCTGCCCGTCCTCGCCGACCCCGATCGGCACCCGCAGCCGCTCCGCCGCCGCCCGCGGCCGCCGCGACCGGGCTGCCACGTCGCCGGCACGCGCGTCGTCGAGGCCCAGGAGCTCGGCGAAGTCCAGGTCGGCGAGGAGCGGTTCGTCCCCGTTCGCACCGCCCGTCCGCAGCGGTGCGAGCCGCCGGGCCAGCGCCTCCGCGGCCGGCTGCGAGATGCCGTCCGGCAGGCCCTCGTACGCGACGCCCTGCCCGGAGTCGAGCCGCAGCAGCCCCGGCCGGACCTCCGCCGTGAGCCCGCCCGAGCGCCACGGCTCGCCGCCCTCGCCCAGCGACACCACCGTGACGCCCTGCAGACCCTCCGCGCCCGCGCACAGCGAGTCGTGCGGCGCCACGGCGCCGTCGAGCACCACCACGACGTGCGGCCGGTCCAGGAGCGGCGGCGCGTCCCGGCCGAACCGGGGCCGGCCGTCGAGCCGCCCCGCCGAGCGCAGGACCTCCTCCACCTCCGCGAGGTCGTCCCCGAACAGCCGCCGGGTGCCGGCCCCGTCGACCAGCCCCGGGGCCTGCGCGTGCGGCAGCCACTTCACCCAGTCCCACAGCGGCGCCGCGCCCCGCCCCGCGACCACCGCCACCACCAGGTCGTCGGGGGAGTGCAGCGTCGCCAGCTGGCACACCAGCGCCCGTACCGCCGCCCGCGCCGCCTCCGGCTCGCCGGACACCGTCAGCCGCGGGAACGCCCGCAGCGCCACCGCCACCGGCAGCCCGTCCAGCGCGCCGTGCACCGCGAGGAACTGCCGCATCGCGCCCGCGCACAGCGGCTCCAGCTCGTCCACGGGCGCGGTGTCCGGCGCGACCAGGGGCGTGGCGAGCCGCTGCGCGCCGAGCCCCATCCGTACCTGTCCGAAGTCCGGGTCGCCGGGCCGCCGCTCCCACAGCCGCGTGCCCTCGGCCACCACCGCCCACAACTGGTCGGGGGCCGGGTGCAGATACAGCTGGGCGTCGCGCTGCCGCTGCGCGGTCTGCCGCACCGTACGGCGCAGCCGCGCCAGATACGCGAGGTAGTCGCGCCGCGCCTCCGCCGTCTGCCCGTGCGCGCCGCCCCGGTGGCGCACCCACTGGGCGACCGCCATGCCGACCGTCGACACGACCATGAGCACGCCCATGATCCGCATGAAGGGGTGCGCGCCCGGCAGGAAGAAGAAGACCGCCGACGAGCCCATGCCGAGCAGCGGCAGCAGCTGCATCAGCAACGACTCGCGCTCCTGGCGGGGGAGTTCCGGCGGCGGCTGGAGGAGCAGCTCCCCGCCGGGGACCTCGGGCGGGTACGCCCTCGGCGGACGCTTGACCACGATCTGGCTCACCGGAGCATCAATCCCTCGTGAATCCCTCGTGCTTGGCGTGCGGAGACGAGACGGCGATCCTACTGACCGGGCCGCGTGCCGCCCCCCGGTAGGGTGACGCGCGCAACGTGCGCGACCGCGAACGACCGTGAACGACGGCGAACCAGGGGGGCCGCAGTGAGTACGACCGCGCCGACCGGCGGCTCCGGCCACACAAACCACGCCGCCCACACCAGCCACACAAACCACGCCGTCCACACCGTCCACCCCGGCTACTGCCGCGTCACCGTCGTCGCCCCCGACGGCCGCGTCGACGTCTCGCTCCCCGCCGACCTCGCCGTCGCCGACGTGTACCCGGAGGTCCTGCGGCTCGTCGGCCGCCCCCAGCCCCCGGGCACGCCCACCGGCCACCACCTGGTCCGCCCGGACGGAACCGTCCTCGACGGCGCGCGCACCCTCGCGGAGCAGCGGGTCCTCGACGGCGAACTGCTCGCGCTCCGCCCGTTCGCCCAGTCCCTGCCGCCCGCGGTCTTCGACGACGTCGCCGACGCGGTCGCCTCCGCCGTCACCCGCGACCGCCGGCTGTGGGGCCCGCAGGCGCTGCGCGCCGCCGGCCTCGGCGCGGGCGTCCTGCTGCTCGTCCTCCTCGCCCCGGTCCTCTGGTACGCCGAGCCGGTCCGGCACGACATGCACGGCCTGCCCGGCCTCGTCGCCGGCGTCCTCGGCGTGCTGCTGACCGCCTTCGCCGGTGTGCGCGCCCGGGTGTACGAGGACCGGGGTTCCGCCGTCGCCACAGGTTCGGCCGCGCTGCCGCTGCTGATGCTCGCGGGCTCGGGGCTCGTCGCGCCGCACCCCGGGGAGGGGCCGGGCCGGCTGCAGTTCCTGCTGGGCTGTGTGACCGTCCTCGTCGCCTCCGTCGTCCTGGTGGCGCTGCTGCCGGACGGCGACGCGCCGTTCGTCGCGGCCGTCGTCCTCGCCGCGACCGGCACCCTGGCCGCCTTCGCCGCGATCCTCACCGGCGCGTCCCCCGCCGCGGCCGCCGCCGTGTGCGCCCCGGCCGCGATCGGTCTCGTCGCCTTCCTGCCCGGCCTGTCCGTCCGCTTCGCCCGCCTCCCCGTCGGCCACGTCTCCCCGCGTGCGGGGATCGACCCGTACGCCCCCGGCGCGCTTCCGTACGCCTCAGGCGCAGGTCCCTACGCCCCCGGCGTCGACCCGTACGCCGACCGCACCGCGTACGGCCCGGTCCCGGCCACCGCCCCCGTCACCCCCCTGGGCGTCCCCGTCGACGCCGAACGCATCGCCCGGCAGGCCCGCCGCGGCCACGAACTGCTGCTCGGGCTGCTCGGCGGCTGCGCCGGCGTCGTCGTGGGCGCAGCCGCCGCCCTGAGCCTCGCCCCCGAGGCGGGCACCCCGTCCCGGCTGCTCGCACTGGCCGCAGGCCTCGCGCTTCTGCTGCGGGCGCGCCTCTTCCGCCGCACCGCCCAGGTCGCCTGCGCCCTCGCGGCGGGGCTCGCCGTCCTCGCCCTGCTGATCACCGGCCTCGCCCTGGACCTGCCCGCCGATCAGCCGGAGATCCGTATCATCTGGCTGACCGCGGCCGTCGCCGCCGGCGCGGCCCTGTTCACGGCCGTCGGGCTGATCGTCCCGGCCAAGGGCCTCTCGCCCTTCTGGGGGCGGGTCACCGACCTCGCCGAGGGCGCGGTACTGCTGAGCCTCGTACCGCTCGGTCTCGCCGTCCTCGACCTGTACGAGGCCGCCCGCTCCCTCGCGACCTGAGGCTGGTACGCTGTGTGACGGCCGTTTGTGTACGCGCTTCCGGGATGTCCTTCGAAGATCCTTCGAGGACTCTGGGAGCAGCGCCCATCGCGCCTTCGCCTCCGAGTCACGGAAGCCCCCCTGAGAAGCAGACCAGGGGCACTCGTGGGCGCATCGAATCACTCAAGAGGAGTACGCGTGGCTCTCGACGCCGCTACGAAGAAGCAGATCATGGGCGAGTTCGGCACCAAGGAGGGCGACACCGGCTCCCCCGAGGTCCAGGTCGCGATGCTGTCCCGCCGCATCTCTGACCTGACCGAGCACCTCAAGGCCCACAAGCACGACCACCACTCCCGTCGTGGTCTGCTGATCCTGGTCGGTCAGCGCCGCCGCCTGCTGCAGTACCTGGCCAAGAAGGACATCCAGCGCTTCCGTGCCCTGGTCGACCGCCTGGGCATCCGCCGCGGTGCGGCCGGCGGCGCCAAGTAAGCTGCCGTGAAGGGAGCGGTTCCCACTTTCAGGGGGCCGCTCCCTTTGCTGTACGTGCGCAAAGTGCCGACCGGCAATTAGTCTGGTCACACAACGCCACACCCGCGCGAGAAGCAGCCGGCACGCCGCCGGTCCTCGGTAGTGGCCCCCGGACCCTCATCCCCGGGTGCTTCGATCGAAGACCGGCCCGCCTCAGAGCGCTTCTCCCGCACCGTCCCCCGCCACACGGGCGCGCGGACGGGAAAGACGAAAAGACGACGTAGGAGAAACCGCTAGTGGAGAACGAGACCCACTACGCCGAGGCCGTGATCGACAACGGCACCTTCGGCACCCGCACCATCCGTTTCGAGACGGGCCGCCTGGCCCGTCAGGCCGCCGGCTCCGCCGTGGCCTACCTGGACGACGACACCATGGTGCTGTCGGCCACCACCGCCTCGAAGAAGCCCAAGGACCAGCTCGACTTCTTCCCCCTGACGGTCGACGTCGAGGAGCGGATGTACGCGGCCGGCAAGATCCCCGGCTCCTTCTTCCGCCGCGAGGGCCGGCCCTCCGAGGACGCGATCCTCACCTGCCGCCTGATCGACCGCCCGCTGCGCCCGTCCTTCAAGAAGGGCCTGCGCAACGAGATCCAGGTCGTCGCGACGATCATGGCGCTCAACCCCGACCACCTGTACGACGTGATCGCGATCAACGCCGCGTCCGCGTCCACCCAGCTGGCCGGTCTGCCCTTCTCCGGCCCGATCGGCGGCGTCCGCGTCGCGCTGATCCAGGGCCAGTGGGTCGCGTTCCCGACCCACACCGAGCTCGAGGACGCCGTCTTCGACATGGTCGTCGCCGGCCGTGTCCTGGAGGACGGCGACATCGCGATCATGATGGTCGAGGCCGAGGCCACCGAGCAGACGATCCAGCTGGTCAAGGGCGGCGCCGAGGCGCCGACCGAGGAGGTCGTCGCCGCCGGCCTGGAGGCCGCGAAGCCGTTCATCCGGGTCCTGTGCAAGGCCCAGGCCGACCTCGCCGCCAAGGCCGCCAAGCCCGAGGGCGAGTTCCCGGTCTTCCTGGACTACCAGGACGACGTGTACGCCGCGCTCTCCGACGCCGTCCGCGGCGAGCTGGCCCAGGCGCTGACCATCGCCGGCAAGCAGGACCGCGAGGCCGAGCTGGACCGCGTCAAGGAGGTGGCCGCCGAGAAGCTGCTGCCGGCCTTCGAGGGCCGCGAGAAGGAGATCTCCGCCGCCTACCGCTCCCTGACCAAGGCCCTGGTGCGCGAGCGCGTCATCAAGGACAAGGTCCGCATCGACGGCCGCGGGATCACGGACATCCGTACCCTGGCCGCCGAGGTCGAGGCGATCCCGCGGGTGCACGGCTCCGCGCTGTTCGAGCGTGGCGAGACCCAGATCCTGGGCATCACCACCCTCAACATGCTCCGCATGGAGCAGCAGCTGGACACCCTCTCCCCGGTGACCCGCAAGCGCTACATGCACAACTACAACTTCCCGCCGTACTCCGTCGGTGAGACCGGCCGCGTGGGCTCGCCCAAGCGCCGCGAGATCGGCCACGGCGCGCTCGCCGAGCGCGCCATCGTGCCGGTGCTGCCGACCCGCGAGGAGTTCCCCTACGCGATCCGCCAGGTGTCCGAGGCGCTCGGCTCCAACGGTTCGACGTCCATGGGCTCGGTCTGCGCCTCCACCATGTCGCTGCTGAACGCCGGTGTGCCGCTGAAGGCCCCCGTCGCCGGCATCGCCATGGGTCTGATCTCTCAGGAGATCGACGGCCAGACGCACTACGTCGCCCTCACCGACATCCTCGGTGCGGAGGACGCCTTCGGCGACATGGACTTCAAGGTCGCCGGTACGAAGGAGTTCGTCACCGCCCTCCAGCTCGACACCAAGCTGGACGGCATCCCGGCCTCCGTCCTGGCCGCGGCCCTCAAGCAGGCCCGCGACGCCCGCCTCCACATCCTCGACGTGATGATGGAAGCGATCGACACCCCGGACGAGATGTCCCCCAACGCCCCGCGGATCATCACCGTGAAGATCCCCGTGGACAAGATCGGCGAGGTCATCGGCCCCAAGGGCAAGATGATCAACCAGATCCAGGAGGACACCGGCGCCGAGATCACGATCGAGGACGACGGCACCATCTACATCGGCGCCGCCGACGGCCCGGCCGCCGAGGCCGCCCGCGCCACGATCAACGGCATCGCCAACCCGACCATGCCGGAGGTCGGCGAGCGCTACCTGGGCACGGTCGTCAAGACCACCACCTTCGGTGCGTTCGTCTCCCTGCTCCCGGGCAAGGACGGCCTGCTGCACATCTCGCAGATCCGCAAGCTCGCCGGCGGCAAGCGCGTGGAGAACGTCGAGGACGTGCTGCCGGTCGGCTCCAAGGTCCAGGTCGAGATCGCCGAGATCGACCAGCGCGGCAAGCTCTCCCTGATCCCGGTGATCGCGGACGAGGACGGCGCCGAGGCCGACAAGGACGACACCGAGCAGTGACGTCCCGTAGTTCCGTGACGACGGCCCGCCCCTCTTCGGAGGGGCGGGCCGTCGCCCGTACCCAAACACTGCTCAAGGGCAAGGACGGCATCGGCACCGTCCGCCGCACCACCCTGCCCGGGGGACTGCGGATCGTCACCGAGACCCTGCCGTCCGTCCGCTCCGCCACCTTCGGCATCTGGGCGCACGTCGGCTCGCGCGACGAGACCCCGGCCCTCAACGGCGCCACGCACTACCTGGAGCACCTCCTCTTCAAGGGCACCCGCAGGCGGTCCGCCCTCGACATCTCCTCCGCGATCGACGCGGTCGGCGGCGAGATGAACGCCTTCACGGCGAAGGAGTACACCTGCTACTACGCGCGGGTCCTCGACACCGACCTGCCGCTGGCGATCGACATCGTCTGCGACATGCTCACCGGCTCGCTGATCCTGCCCGAGGACGTGGACGCCGAGCGCGGCGTCATCCTCGAGGAGATCGCGATGACCGAGGACGACCCGGGCGACGTGGTGCACGACCTGTTCGCCAAGACGATGTTCGGCGACACCCCGCTGGGCCGCCCGGTCCTCGGCACCGTCGACACCGTCGAGGCCCTCGACCGCGACCGGATCGCCCGCTTCTACAAGAAGCACTACGACCCGACGCACCTGGTCGTGGCCGCCGCCGGCAACGTCGACCACGCCACGGTCGTCCGCCAGGTCCGCCGCGCCTTCGAGAAGGCCGGCGCCCTCGGCCGTACGGACGCGGCTCCGATCGCCCCGCGCGACGGGCACCGCACCATCCGTACGGCGGGCCGCGTCGAGCACCTGAACCGCCGCACCGAGCAGGCGCACGTCGTCCTCGGCATGCCGGGCCTGCCCCGCACCGACGACCGCCGCTGGGCCCTCGGCGTGCTGAACACCGCGCTGGGCGGCGGCATGTCGTCGCGGCTGTTCCAGGAGGTCCGCGAGAAGCGCGGCCTGGCCTACAGCGTGTACTCGTACACCTCCGGCTTCGCCGACTGCGGCCTGTTCGGCGTGTACGCGGGCTGCCGCCCCAACCAGATCCACGACGTGCTCGGGATCTGCCGGGAGGAGCTGTACAAGGTCGCCCAGGACGGCATCACGGACGAGGAACTCACCCGTGCCGTCGGCCAGCTCTCCGGCTCCACGGTCCTCGGCCTGGAGGACACCGGCGCGCTGATGAACCGCATCGGCAAGAGCGAGCTGTGCTGGGGCACCCAGATGTCCGTGGACGACATGCTCGCCCGGATGGCCGCGGTGACCCCGGACGACGTGAAGGCGGTGGCGGCCGACATCCTGGGACAGCGTCCCTCGCTGGCGGTCATAGGCCCGCTGAAGGACAAGCAGGCGGCACGCCTGCAGGAATCGGTCGCGTAGGGACCCCCGGGTCCCTCGTGGGAACGAAGAGAGTCGGAGCGATGAGCAAGCTGCGCGTGGCGGTACTCGGCGCCAAGGGCCGGATCGGCTCGGAGGCCGTACGGGCCGTGGAGTCCGCCGAGGACATGGAACTGGTCGCGGCCCTGGGCCGGGGCGACGAACTGGAGACCCTCACGGAGACCGGCGCCCAGGTCGTGGTCGAGCTGACCACCCCGGACTCGGTGATGGCGAACCTCGACTACTGCCTGCGCCACGGCATCCACGCCGTCGTCGGCACCACCGGCTGGAACGAGGACCGCCTCGCGCAGCTGAACACCTGGCTCGCCGCCTCCCCGGAGACCGGTGTGCTCATCGCGCCGAACTTCTCCATCGGCGCGGTCCTCACCATGAAGTTCGCGCAGATCGCGGCCCCGTACTTCGAGTCCGTCGAGGTCGTCGAACTGCACCACCCGAACAAGGTGGACGCCCCCTCCGGCACCGCCACCCGCACCGCCCAGCTGATCGCCGAGGCCCGTGCCGCGGCCGGTCTGGGCGCCCAGCCGGACGCCACCGCGACCGCCCTGCCCGGCGCGCGCGGCGCGGACGTCGACGGAGTCCCGGTGCACGCGGTGCGCCTGAGGGGCCTGCTGGCCCACCAGGAGGTGCTGCTCGGCGGCGAGGGCGAGACGCTGACGGTCCGTCATGACTCGCTGCACCACAGCAGCTTCATGCCCGGCATCCTGCTCGGCGCGCGCCGCGTGGTCACGACTCCCGGCCTCACCTTCGGCCTGGAACACTTCCTGGACCTGGGCTGAGGCGGCCGGCGGTCATGGGCGGAAAGATCACGTACTTCTTCCTCGCCACCGTGCTGGTGCTCGTCTTCGGCGTGGTGGCGATGGAGGGCGTGCTGCTCCTGCTGACGGGGGAGCCGGCGGCGATGGGCATGGGCGCGGTGGCGTTTCTGCTGCCCTGTGTCGGCGCGTGGTTCCTCTGGCAGAACACCCGGTTCGCGCGACGAGCGCACCGGCTGGCGGCGGAGCTGGAGGCCGAGGGCGGCCTGCCGGTCGACGACCTGGCCCGTACCCCGGGCGGCCGGATCGACCGGGACTCCGCGGACGAGGTCTTCGCGCGCCGCAAGGCCGAGACCGAGGACTCCCCGGAGGACTGGCGCTGCTGGTTCCGGCTGGCGGTCGCCTACCACGACGCCCGGGACACCCCGCGCGCCCGCAAGGCGATGCAGCGGGCGATCGCCCTGCACGAGGGCCGTACGGCGTAGGGCCGGTGTCCCGGCCTTCGAACCCCTAACGCGCTCCCGCGTACTCCGCGTTCCAGGCCTCGACGGTGTCCGTGGCGCGGTCGAAGGCCTCGACGCGGGAGAGGAAGTCGGCGCTGTGGTCGGTGAGCAGCGGCTGCTGCTCACCGTCCCGGCGCACGTACACCAGCGCCTGGCCCTGCACCGTGCGGGGCAGCCCCAGCCAGCGCACCGGCATCTGCACGGTGCGCAGGCCGCTGACGGTGTGCCACGGCACGGTCGTGGTGGAGAGCATCCGCACGTGCCGCAGGCCGTTCCGGCTCACCCAGGTGCCCACGCGGAGCAGCCGCAGCGCGGCGGCGATGATCAGCGCGGCGAGACCGAAGGTGACGGCCGCGCCGGCCAGCGTTCCGGTGGCGGTGATGATCACGGCCGCGAGGAGCACGAACGAGGCGAGGAGCAGCGCCAGCGCCGCTGCCCCGACCCGCCAGGGGCCGGGCCGGTACGGCCGCCGCCAGGTGTCGTGGTCGTCGAAGGGCAGCGCGATGTCGTCATCGGCGTCGAAAGCGCGGTCGGCCGTCAGAAAGGGCAGGGGCACGACAGGTCCTCACTCACAAGCACGTTCGGTGGCTGTGCCCGGTGAGGCTACCTCAGCGGCCGTCGGACGCTTCGGACTGTGCCTGGCGGGCGGGGGAGCTGCCGGTCTCCAGGGCCGGCATCCCGAAGAGCAGCGAGCCGACGAGACCGGCGACGACGGTCAGCCCGATCAGCGTACGGCCCAGCAGTTGGGAGGGCCGCAGGCGCTCACGGGGCGGCGGAGTGACGTTACTGCGGAAGCTGTCGGCCTCGGCGACGAACGCGAACGGTACGGCTTCCCGGCGCGGCATGAGGGGCCACTCTCCTCGTCTTGGTGCGGGTGTCATCGGTACAGACGAGCGAAGCGAGGCGTAGGTGCCGTTTTTTCATCAAAGCGGCCGAATCTCATCCTCAGGTACGACGTCGTTAGAGTGGGCGACGGAAACAGCCAGGCTGGAAGGACCACAGGTGACCGACACCCCCGCAGAGAACGTCAAGATCGAACTGAGGAGCGACGTCACCGTCGAGCTGGTCAAGAGCGCGGCCTCGGACTCCGACGTCCTGTGGGCGGCCCGGGTGTCCACCGCGGGCGAGCAGTCCCTGGAGGAGCTCCAGAAGGACCCCGAGCGTTCCAAGGGTCTGATCAACTTCCTGATGCGGGACCGCCACGGCAGCCCCTTCGAGCACAACTCGATGACGTTCTTCATCAGCGCCCCGATCTTCGTGTTCCGCGAGTTCATGCGGCACCGGGTCGGCTGGTCGTACAACGAGGAGTCGGGCCGCTATAGGGAGCTTCAGCCGGTCTTCTACGTGCCCGGCACCGACCGCAAGCTGGTCCAGGAGGGCCGCCCGGGCAAGTACGTCTTCGTCGACGGCACCGAGGAGCAGCACCGGCTGGTCGAGCGCACCATGGACGACTCGTACCGGCAGGCCTACGCGCAGTACCAGGAGATGCTGGCCGCCGGCGTGGCCCGCGAGGTCGCCCGCGCGGTGCTGCCGGTGGGCCTGTACTCGTCCATGTACGCCACCTGCAACGCGCGCTCCCTGATGCACTTCCTGGGCCTGCGCACCCAGCACGAGCTGGCCGCGGTGCCGTCGTTCCCGCAGCGGGAGATCGAGATGGTCGGCGAGAAGATGGAGGAGCACTGGGCCCGGCTGATGCCGCTCACGTATGCCGCCTTCAACAAGAACGGCCGCGTCGCCCCGTAGGACCGCACGTCCGTCCCTTGGGGCACGTATGTCCGATCAGCCACCTGAAGTGTCCGGATTGCGACGTTTCACGAAGTTCATCTAGGCTGATCAAACGGACCCGGCACTGCTTGAACCCCCGAGCAGGCAGTGCCGGGCTCCCTCTATCCCGTCCCCCGAGGGGACACCGTGCGCTGAGCAGCGAGTAGCGTGTGACCCATGGCTCCGATCTCCACTCCGCAGACCCCCTTCGGGCGGGTCCTCACCGCCATGGTCACGCCCTTCACGGCTGACGGCGCACTTGACCTCGACGGTGCCCAGCGACTCGCCGCCCACCTGGTCGAGGCCGGCAACGACGGCCTCGTCGTCAACGGCACCACCGGCGAGTCGCCCACCACCTCCGACGCGGAGAAATCGCAGCTCGTACGCGCCGTCCTGGAGGCCGTGGGCGACCGTGCCCACGTCGTCGCCGGCATCGGCACCAACGACACCCACCACAGCATCGAGCTGGCCCGCACCGCCGAGCGCGACGGCGCACACGGCCTGCTCGCGGTCACGCCGTACTACAACAAGCCCCCGCAGGAGGGCCTGTACCGGCACTTCTCGGCCATCGCCGACGCCACCGGGCTGCCGGTGATGCTGTACGACATCCCCGGCCGCAGCGGCGTCCCGATCGAGACCGACACCCTGGTCCGGCTCGCCGAGCACCCGCGGATCGTCGCCAACAAGGACGCCAAGGGCGACCTCGGCCAGGCCAGCTGGGCCATCGCTCGCAGCGGCCTCGCCTGGTACTCCGGCGACGACATGCTCAACCTGCCGCTCCTCTCCGTCGGCGCGGTCGGTTTCGTCTCCGTCGTCGGCCACCTGGTCTCCCCGGACCTCCGGGCCCTGCTCGACGCCCACCTCAGCGGCGACGTCCAGAAGGCCACCGAGATCCACCAGAAGCTGCTCCCGGTCTACACGGGCATGTTCCGGACCCAGGGCGTCATGACCACCAAGGCCGCCCTCGCCCTCCAGGGCCTCCCGGCCGGCCCGCTGCGCGCGCCGCTCGTCGAGCTCTCCGCCGAGGAGACCGCCCGGCTGAGGCTCGATCTGGCCGCCGGCGGGGTACAGCTCTGAGTACAGACTTCACAACTGAATAGATGATCTTCGGATCACGACTGACCTAGCAAGTGCACGAATGTCACGCGCGCCACGTGCCCGAGCGGTACGTGGCGCGTGTGGTGAGGAGAGTCTTTTGAGTCATCCGCACCCTGAACTCGGCGCCCCGCCGAAGCTCCCCGAGAACGGTCTGCGCGTCACCCCGCTCGGCGGGCTGGGCGAGATCGGCCGGAACATGACGGTCTTCGAATTCGGCGGCCGTCTGCTGATCGTCGACTGCGGCGTGCTCTTCCCCGAGGAGGAGCAGCCCGGCGTCGATCTGATCCTGCCGGACTTCAGCACGCTGCGGGACCGCCTCGACGACATCGAGGGCATCGTCCTGACCCACGGCCACGAGGACCACATCGGCGGCGTGCCGTACCTCCTGCGCCTCAAGCCCGACATCCCGCTGATCGGCTCCAAGCTGACCCTCGCCCTGATCGAGGCCAAGCTCCAGGAGCACCGCATCCGCCCCTACACCCTCGAGGTGGAGGAGGGACAGCGCGAGCAGCTCGGATCCTTCGACTGCGAGTTCATCGCGGTCAACCACTCCATCCCGGACGCCCTGGCCGTGGCCATCCGCACTCCCGCGGGCATGGTCGTCGCCACCGGCGACTTCAAGATGGACCAGCTCCCGCTGGACGGCCGGCTCACGGACCTGCACGCGTTCGCGCGTCTGAGCGAGGAGGGCATCGACCTCCTCCTCTCGGACTCCACGAACGCCGAGGTCCCGGGCTTCGTCCCGCCCGAGCGCGACATCTCCAACGTCCTGCGCACGGTCTTCGCGAACGCCCAGAAGCGGATCATCGTGGCCAGCTTCGCCAGCCACGTGCACCGCATCCAGCAGATCCTCGACGCCGCCCACGAGTACGGCCGCCGGGTCGCCTTCGTCGGCCGCTCGATGGTCCGCAACATGGGCATCGCCCGCGACCTGGGCTACCTGCGGGTCCCCGCCGGTCTCGTCGTGGACGTGAAGACCCTGGACGACCTGCCGGACGACGAGGTCGTGCTGGTCTGCACCGGCTCCCAGGGCGAGCCCATGGCGGCCCTGTCGCGCATGGCCAACCGCGACCACCAGATCCGGATCGTCCCCGGCGACACCGTGATCCTGGCGTCCTCGCTGATCCCCGGCAACGAGAACGCGGTCTACCGCGTGATCAACGGCCTCAGCCGCTGGGGCGCCAACGTGGTCCACAAGGGCAACGCCAAGGTGCACGTCTCGGGCCACGCCTCGGCCGGCGAGCTGCTGTACTTCTACAACATCTGCCGCCCGAAGAACCTGATGCCGGTCCACGGCGAATGGCGTCACCTGCGCGCCAACGCCGAGCTCGGCGCCATGACGGGGATCCCGAAGGACCACATCGTCATCGCCGAGGACGGCGTCGTCGTCGACCTCGTCGACGGCAAGGCCCGCATCGTCGGCAAGGTCCAGGCCGGTTACGTGTACGTCGACGGCCTCTCGGTCGGCGACGTCACGGAGTCCTCCCTGAAGGACCGCCGGATCCTCGGCGAGGAGGGCATCATCTCGGTCTTCGTCGTCGTCGACTCGACGACCGGCAAGATCGTCGGTGGCCCGCACCTCCACGCCCGCGGCTCCGGCATCGAGGACTCGGCGTTCTCCGCCGTGATCCCGAAGGTCGAGGAGGCGCTGAACAAGTCGGCCCAGGACGGCGTGGTCGAGCCCCACCAGCTCCAGCAGCTGATCCGTCGCAGCATCGGCAAGTGGGTCTCCGACACCTACCGCCGGCGCCCGATGATCCTGCCGGTCGTGGTCGAGGTCTGACCCACCCTCAGGGACCGCCAGGGCCCGAACCCGGAGCGGAGCGCCTCGATTTGCATCCGAGCGCTCCGCTCCAGTACGTTTACGGCTCCGCCTGACCGGGAACCCGGCGCCGTCGTGCGCAAGAACGGGGACACCGGGAGGGGCGGGAAATCCGACTCAGATCATCTGATAAAGTCGGAGCCGCCGAAAGGGAAAGCGCCGAAAAGCGAATTCCCGGAAGGCAAACCCGCTCCAGCGGGTGGCAGAAACGGAAAACGGATCTGCTAAGCTGGAAACACGAAAGACCGAAGGGAAAAGCCCGGAGGAAAGCCCGAGAGGGT
>NZ_JBICVX010000023.1:0-90406 GCF_043199435.1 Streptomyces sp. NPDC048604 | reverse complement strand
ATTGGCCGTACGCCGACCCGTCAGCTCTCCGAGCCGCTTCGGCTTCGCGGCCGCCTTGCCCTTCGCGAGTTTCTCGCGGCTCGGCAGCACCGGAGTGCCGCCGGTCCGCGGCTGTTCGGGGCCGTTGGTCTCGTCTTCGTCCGAGAACCAGCGGGAAAATACGGACGAGAATCCCTCTCCGTCATTTCCCGCAGTCGGTGCGGCATAGGCGGCCTGCGGTATCAGCGTCCCCACGACCGCAGCGGCTAATATGCAGGAGATATATCTCCTGTGCGGAACTTTCACTCCACTGCCTTTCGTCCATTCTCAGGATGTTTCCAGGCATGCCAAAGAAAGCCGCGCAGTTACTGCGCGACCTTCCGTGGCGGAGTTTTGAGCTCGCTCCGCTGCCCTGTCAACGGACTTCTGATACAGGGCAGTTGGGGTGCAGAGCCGCCAAATGGGGCGTGATCGTCCTACCGAGCCTGCAGCCTGACCCGGGCCATGCTCAGGGGCTGGAGGGTGATGCCGGCGGCGAGGGGGACGTCGGTGTCGATGGCGTCCAGGTCGTACGCCTGCAGGAGCATGGCGAGCGCGATCACGGACTCCAGCATCGAGAAGTGCTGGCCGATGCAGGCGCGCGGGCCGCCGCCGAACGGGAACCAGGCGTAGCGGGGGCGTTCGGCCTCCGCCTCGGGGGTGAAGCGGTCGGGGTCGAAGCGCTCGGCGTCCGGCCAGTAGCGGGGGTGCCGGTGGGTGACCCAGGGGGCGACGATCACGTCGGCGCCGGCCGGGATGGTGTGGCCGCCGATCTCGGTGGCGGCGACGGCGCGGCGGCCGATGGCCGGGGCGGCCGGGAAGAGGCGCATGGCCTCCTTGAGGACCTGGGTGAGATATGGCAGGGCGTCCAGGTCGGCGGCGGTGGGAACGCGGCCGGCGAGGACGCGGTCGACCTCCTCGTGGGCGCGCGCCCGCTCCTTGGGGTGGCGGGCCAGCAGGTGGAGGGCGAAGCCCAGCGAGGTGGCCGTGGTCTCGTGGCCGGCGAGCAGGAAGATCAGTACCTGTTCGCGCAGTTCGCCGGCGTCGAAGCTGCGGTCCTCGGCGCTCTCCGCCTCGGCGAGCAGGCTCAGCAGGTCGTCGCCGCGGCGGCCGGAGGCCCGGCGTTCGGCGATGATCCGGTCGCAGACCGCGTACAGCTCCTCGTGCGCGGCGACGGCGCGGCGGTTGCCGGGCGTGGGCCAGTCGCGGGGGATGTTGAGCGGCGAGAAGCCGCGCCGGAGCACGTAGTCGTTGATGACGGGGAAGCAGCGTTCGACGATCTCCACGGCGGCGTCGACGTCCGTGCCGAAGAGGATCCGGGCGACGGCGCGCAGGGCGAGTTCGGTCATCTCGTCGAGCACGTCGACGGTGGCGTCCTCGGCGTCCCGCCAGGCGGCGACGACCTTGGCGACCTCGGCGGCGACCGCCTCGGCGTAGCCGTCGACGCGGCGCTTGGTGAACAGCGGCTGGACGAGCCGGCGCTGCCGCAGGTAGTCCTCGTCCTGGCTGGTGAGCAGGCCGTTGCCGAAGGACTCGCGGAGCTCCTGGTAGAAGACGTTGTCCTTGCGGAAGTTGGCCGAGTCGGTGGCGAGCACCTGCTGGGCGCCCTCGGCGGAGAAGATCCCGTACACCGTGGCGCGGACGCCGGGCGGCCCTGCGGTGATCCTGACGACGTCGCCGTGCTCGCGCTGGGCCTTCAGGAAGGTGCCGAGCGAGTCGTTCTTGAGGTCGAACATCGAGCCGAGCAGCGGGAGTCCCGCCGGCCCGGGAATCTCGGTTCCGGTGGTTGCCATGGATCAACGCCCCCTTGATCGTTTCCGGTCCGATTCTGCCGTAGCGGCGGGCGCTCGGGTACCGCCGGGCGCGCACCCGGCCGGAACCGGCCGGTTGGCCGGATTCCGTAGGCCGGATTCTGCACGCCGGGCGCCGGGCGCCGGCTCCGCCTCAACGGGGGGGGAGCGGAGCCGGCGCGGCCCGTGGGGGGGGTCAGCGGATCTGCATCCCCGAGAGGGTGCGGGCGATGACCAGGCGCTGGATCTCGCTGGTGCCCTCGAAGATGGTGTAGATCGCGGCGTCGCGGTGCATCCGCTCCACCGGGTACTCGCGGGTGAAGCCGTTGCCGCCGAGGATCTGGATGGCCTGGGCGGTGACCTTCTTGGACACCTCGCTGGCGTACAGCTTGGACATGGAGCCCTCGGCCGCGGTGAACGGCTTGCCGGTGGTCGCCATCCAGGAGGCGCGCCAGACCAGGAGGCGGGCGGCGTCGATCTGGGTGCGCATGTCGGCGAGCTGGAAGGCGACGCCCTGGTTGTCGATGATCGGGCGGCCGAACTGCTCGCGGGTCTTGGCGTAGTCGAGGGCGACCTCGTACGCGGCGCGGGCGGTGCCGACGGCCATGGCGCCGACGGCCGGGCGGGACGCCTCGAAGGTGGCCATGGCCGCGTTCTTGACGCGCTCGCCGCCCTTCTTCGCCTTCTCGCGGGCCCGGGCGAGGCGCTCGTCGAGCTTGTCCTTGCCGCCGAGCAGGCAGCTGCCGGGGACGCGCACGTCCTCCAGGACGACCTCGGCGGTGTGCGAGGCGCGGATGCCGTGCTTCTGGAATTTCTGGCCCTGGGACAGGCCGGGGGTGTTCGGCGGCACGATGAAGGAGGCGTGGCCCTTGGAGCCGATCTCGGGGTCGACGCAGGCGACGACGACGTGGACGTTGGCGATGCCGCCGTTGGTCGCCCAGGTCTTGGTGCCGTTGAGGACCCACTCGTCCTTGGCCTCGTCGTAGACGGCGCGGGTGCGCAGGGAGGCCACGTCGGAGCCGGCGTCCGGCTCGGAGGAGCAGAAGGCGGCGACCTTGACGTCGTCGACGTCGCCGTACATCTGCGGGATCCAGGTGCCGATCTGCTCCTCGGTGCCGTTGGCGAGGACGCCGACGGCGGCGAGGCCGGTGCCGACGATGGACAGGGCGATGCCCGCGTCGCCCCAGAAGAGCTCCTCCATCGCCATCGGGATGCCGAGGCCGGTCGGGTCGAAGAACTGCTGGGCGTAGAAGTCGAGCGAGTAGATGCCGAGCTTGGCGGCCTCCTGGATGATCGGCCAGGGGGTCTCCTCGCGCTCGTCCCATTCGGCGGCGGCGGGGCGCATCACATCGGCCGCGAAGCCGTGAAGCCAGTCACGCACCTGCTTCTGGTCGTCGTTGAGATCGAGCGTGAACTCGGCCATGTTCCCTCCCGGCACTACGTTACTTGCGGTAACCGCAGTGTGTTACCGGCAAGTAGCCGCTGTCAACCGGCGTCCCGTTCCGGACGCCCGTCGCCGCCCGGAACGCACCGCGGGGCGGGTGGGTGTTACGTTGCGCAAGCCTTACGGAACACGCACGGGCGGGGAGACACACCATGGACACTGCACACCGGGCCGATCAGCAGAAGTCGGCCGAGCAGCGCCGGCGCGAGCTGCTGGAGGCGGCGGACCGTGTGGTGCTCCGGGACGGGCCGCAGGCCTCGATGAACGCGATCGCCGCGGAGGCGGGGATCACCAAGCCGATCCTCTACCGGCACTTCGGCGACAAGGGCGGGCTGTACCGCGCGCTGGCCAAGCGGCACACCGACGGGCTGCTGTCGGCGCTGCGGACCGCGCTGGACGCGCCCGCCGACCGTCGGCGGCGCGTGGAGGCGACCCTCGACACGTACCTCGCCTCGATCGAGGCGATGCCTCAGGTGTACCGGTTCCTGATGCACCCGAACGAGGAGACCCAGCAGACCGAGCAGGGCTTCGACGTCGGCCGGCACTCGGCGCCGCTGCTGCGGCGGATGGGCGAGGAGCTGGGCCAGGTGATCGCCGAGCGGATCGACCTCGGTCCCGGCGGCGACGCCATGGCCCGGATCTGGGGCCACGGCATCGTCGGCATGATGCACGCGGCCGGTGACTGGTGGCTCGGCGAACGGCCGTGCACCCGGGCGGAGTTGGTCAGCGCACTGGCCGACCTGCTGTGGGGCCGGCTGGCCGAGGCGGAGGACCTCCCGGGCGCACCCGGATTCTGAGTTTCCGACGGGCGGAGCGCTCAGCGCTCCAGGGCCGTCACCCCGCCGCCCCACGGCTGCTTGCGGATGGACCGGAGCAGCCGGGAGCGGCGCAGGCCGGTGACGTGGTCCGCGTAGACCCCGCCCTCCAGGTGGTCGCACTCGTGCTGGAGACAGCGGGCGAAGAAACCCGTGCCCTCGATCCGCACCGGCGTCCCGTCCAGCCGCACGCCCTCGACCACCGCGCGGTCGAGGCGCGGCGTCGGGGCCTCCAGGCCGGGCAGGGACAGACAGCCCTCGGGGCCGCGGATCTCCTCCCCGTCCGCCTCGACCAGCCGCGGGTTGACCACGTGGCCCAGGTGCCGCACGTCCTCGTCGTCCGGGCAGTCGTAGACGAAGACCCGCAGGCCCACGCCCACCTGGTTCGCCGCGAGGCCGACGCCCTCGGCGGCGTACATCGTGGCGAACATGTCCTCGACCAGCCGGGCGAGGTCCGGGCCGAAGTCGGTGACCGGGGCACAGGGCGCATGCAGCACCGGGTCGCCGAGCAGGGTCATGGCGCGGATGCGGCCGGAAGTGCCGGGGATCGGGCGGTTTCGCATGGCGGCAAGGTTACGTTCCGGCCTGACCTCGCCGTTCGGCGGTGCCGCGGTTCGGGGCGCTGGCCGGATCTCGATAGGCTGAGCACGGACCGACGCAAGGAGGAACAAGGACGATGTCAGGACACCCCGGTAATCCAGAGCCGCTGTCGCCGCGTGCCAAGCTGGCCGTGACGGCGGGCAAGGCCGCCGCCGCGGTGTCGCGGGCGGCGGGACGCGGCAGCGGTTCGGTGATCGGCGGGCGGGTGGCGCTCAAGCTGGACCCCGATCTGCTGGGACGGCTCGCGCAGCATCTGGACGTGATCCTGGTGTCGGCGACCAACGGCAAGACCACGACCACCCGGCTGATCGCCGAGGCGCTGCGGGCCAGCGGCCCGGTCGTGTCCAACGCGCTGGGCGCGAACATGCCCGCGGGCATCACCTCCGCTCTGGCCGGCGGCTCGGACGCCAAGTACGGCGTGATCGAGGTCGACGAGAAGTACCTGGCGGGCGTCGCCCGGGACACCACCCCCAAGGCGATCGCGCTGCTCAACCTCTCCCGCGACCAGCTCGACCGCGCCGCCGAGACCCGGATGCTGGCGGAGAAGTGGCGCGAGGGCCTGAACGGCAGCAAGGCCGTGGTCATCGCGAACGCGGACGACCCGCTGATCGTCTGGGCCGCCTCCTCCTCCCCCAACGTCGTGTGGGTGGCCGCCGGCCAGGAGTGGAAGGACGACGCCTGGTCCTGCCCGTCCTGCGGCGGTGTGCTGCAGCGCCCCGGCGACGACTGGTTCTGCGGCGACTGCGGCTTCCGCCGTCCCGCGCCGAGCTGGGCGCTCAGCGGCGACCACGTGCTCGACCCGCACGGCTCGGCCTGGCCGATCCACCTCCAGCTGCCCGGCCGCGCCAACAAGGCGAACGCCGCCACCTCCGCCGCCGTCGCCGCGGTCTTCGGGGTGCCGCCGCAGGTCGCCCTGGAGCGGATGTACCAGGTCCAGGCCGTGGCCGGCCGGTACGACGTCGTCAGCTTCCAGAACCGGGAGCTGCGGCTGCTGCTCGCGAAGAACCCGGCGGGCTGGCTCGAAACGTTTTCCCTCATCGACGGCCCGCCGGCCCCGGTGATCCTCTCCGTCAACGCGCGCGGCGCGGACGGCACGGACACCTCCTGGCTGTGGGACGTCGACTACGGCCGGCTGGCCGGGCATCCGATCATGGTGATCGGCGACCGCAGGCTGGACCTGGCGGTCCGCCTCGAGGTGGCCGACGTGGAGTTCCGCGTCTGCGAGACGCTCGACGAGGCCGTCTCGATGGCCCCGCCCGGGCAGATCGAGCTGATCGCGAACTACACCGCCTTCCAGGACGTCCGCCGCCGCGTCGGCAACTGACCCGACCCGACCCCCTAGAGGACTTGCAGCATGACTGACAGCAGCCTGCGTCTGGTCTGGGTCTACCCGGACCTGCTCAGCACCTACGGCGACCAGGGCAATGTGCTCGTCGTCGAGCGCCGCGCCCGCCAGCGCCGTCTCAGCGTCGAGCGGCTCGACGTGCGCAGCGACCAGCCGGTCCCGACCTCGGGCGACATCTACCTGATCGGCGGCGGAGAGGACCGGCCGCAGCGGCTCGCGGCCGAGCGTCTTGTCCGCGACGGCGGTCTGAGCCGGGCCGCGGCCAACGGCGCGATCATCTTCTCGGTCTGCGCCGGCTACCAGATCCTGGGCCACGAGTTCGTCAACGACGTCGGCGAGCGCCAGCCCGGTCTCGGCCTGCTCGACGTGACGACGGTGCGCGGCGAGGGCGCCCGGTGCGTCGGCGACGTGCTCGCGGACATCGACCCGCAGCTCGGCCTGCCCCAGCTGACCGGCTTCGAGAACCACCAGGGCGTCACGCACCTCGGCCCGTCGGCCCGCCCCTTCGCCCGCACCGTGTTCGGCAGGGGCAACGGCACCGGGGACGGCACCGAGGGCGCGTACAACGACACGGTGTTCGGCACGTACATGCACGGGCCCGTCATGGCGCGCAACCCGCAGATCGCGGACCTGATGCTGAAGCTGGCGCTCGACGTCAACGCGCTGCCGCCGACCGACGACCGCTGGTACGAGGCGCTGCGCTCCGAGCGGATCGCGGCCGCCACGCAGCCCGCGTAGGGGCGGCGGCCGGACTGCACGTCTGAGCGCCCATACGCCCATTGGATTCGTAAGTAAATACGGTGTCCAAACTATGGACATCCGGTAGGGCCCCGCCATCCCCCGACGATAGGGTGGCGGGGATCCAACCGGACGACGTGGTCCGGAGTCGGCCCACGTTGCAAAGGTATTTCGGGCTATGCGTATTGGTGTGCTCACCTCCGGCGGCGACTGCCCCGGTCTGAACGCCGTCATCCGCTCCGTCGTGCACCGCGCCGTCGTCGACCACGGCGACGAGGTCATCGGCTTCCACGACGGCTGGAAGGGCCTTCTGGAGGCGGACTACCGCAAGCTCGACCTGGACGCGGTGGCCGGCATCCTGGCCCGTGGCGGCACCATCCTGGGCTCCTCCCGGGTCCAGCCCGCGCATCTGGTCGACGGCGTCGAGCGGGCCAAGGGCCATGTCGCCGAGCTGGGTCTCGACGCGATCATCCCGATCGGCGGCGAGGGCACCCTCAAGGCGGCGACCCTCCTCTCGAACGCGGGCCTGCCGATCGTCGGCGTGCCGAAGACCATCGACAACGACATCGCCTCGACCGACGTCACCTTCGGCTTCGACACCGCCGTCGGCGTGGCCACCGAGGCCCTGGACCGCCTCAAGACCACCGCCGAGTCCCACCAGCGGGTGCTGATCGTCGAGGTCATGGGCCGGCACACCGGCTGGATCGCGCTGCACTCCGGCATGGCGGCCGGCGCGCACGCCATCGTCGTGCCCGAGCGGCCCTTCGACATGGACGAGCTCACCGCCCGGGTCGGCGCCCGCTTCGAGCACGGCAAGCGATTCGCGATCGTCGTGGTCGCCGAAGGCGCGAAGCCGCGCGAGGGCTCCATGGACTTCAAGACCGCCGGCACCGACATCTACGGCCACGAGCGGTTCACCGGCGTCGCCAACCAGCTCTCCGTCGAGCTGGAGAAGCGCCTCGGCAAGGAGGCCCGTCCGGTGATCCTCGGCCACGTGCAGCGCGGCGGCACCCCGACCGCGTACGACCGGGTCCTCGCCACCCGCTTCGGCTGGCACGCCGTGGAGGCCGCGCACCGCGGCGAGTTCGGCATGATGACCGCGCTGCGCGGCACGGACATCACCATGGTCCCGCTCACGGAGGCCACCCAGACGCTGAAGACGGTCCCCGCGGACCGCTACGAGGAGGCCGAGACGGTGCTCTGATCACACTCCGGTCGAGAACCGCCCCCGGTCGCAGCCGCGGCCGGGGGCGGTTCTAGTCTGGTGCGGACAACAAGCGCGAATCGGGCTCCAGGAGTACACACATGGATCACAGCGGGCACGGCATGACGATGGATCTGCCGCCGTTCACGCTGGGGCGGGGCCTGGAGTTCTCTCCCGACCTGTTCTTCCTGTTCGGCTCTCTCGCCGCCCTCGGCCTGTACGGCTGGGGCGTGGCGCGGCTGCGCGGGCGGGGCGACACCTGGGGCGTCGGCCGGACCGTCGCGTTCGTGATCGGTGTGCTGAGCATCGCGCTGGTGACGTGCACCAAGCTCAACGACTACGGCATGGTCATGTTCAGCGTGCACATGGTGCAGCACATGGTGGTCAGCATGGTCTCGCCGATCCTGCTGCTGCTCGGCGCGCCGATGACGCTGGCGCTGCGGGCGCTGCCGGTGGCCGGCCGGGGCTCGCTCGGACCGCGCGAGCTGCTGCTGAAGCTGCTGCACAGCCGGTACATGCGGATCGTCACGCACCCGGCGTTCACGATCCCGATGTTCATCGCGAGCCTCTACGGGCTCTACTTCACGCCGCTGTTCGACTTCCTCATGGGGTCGAAGCCGGGGCACATCGCGATGATGGTGCACTTCCTGATGGTGGGTCTGGTCTTCTTCTGGCCGATCATGGGCATCGACCCGGGTCCGCACCGGCCGGGATACGTGATGCGGATGCTGGAGCTGTTCGCGGGCATGCCGTTCCACGCGTTCTTCGGCATCGCGCTGATGATGGCGACCGAGCCGATGGTGAAGGCGTACACGAACCCGCCGACCTCCCTGGGCGTCGACGCGCTGACCGACCAGAACGCGGCGGGCGGCATCGCCTGGGCGTTCAGCGAGATCCCGTCCGTGCTGGTGCTGATCGCACTGGTCTACCAGTGGTACCACTCCGAGCAGCGCCAGGCCGTCCGCAAGGACCGGGCAGCGGACCGGGACGGGGACAAGGAGCTGGAGGCGTACAACGCGTACCTCGCCTCGCTCCAGACCCGCGGAAGGTAGGCCGCGCCCACTGGTGGCGCGGTCCCCGACTGCGGAGGGACCATGGCGGGGACGGCCCCGGTCGGAGGAGGACAGCCATGTCCGGTCCCACGAAGTCGATGGGTGTGATCACTGTCGTCGCCCTGGTGCTGACGACCGCGTACACGGTGGCCCTGGGCAGCCACGGGCTGCTGTGGTTCGGCTGGGTCGTGCTCGGCCTGGTCACCCTCGGCATGGCGGCGGCGGACAGCGTCCCGCCGAAGGCCCCCCGGGCGGGACGGCCCCACGGGCCCACGTCGTAAGCCCTCGCGCCGGGGCGTCGGCCCGGCTCGTCAGCGTGGGGCCAGGACCACCCAGACCTGGCCCCGGGCGAAGTTCAGCGGCGTCCCGTCGGGCGTGGTGAAGGCCGTGCCGTCGTCCGCGGCGGGGCGGTTCCAGCGGGCCTGGTGGCTGCGTCCGTCACGCAGCACGACCGCGTTCCCGCTGCCCACGGTCTCGGTGTACGGCGAGACCGAGCCGAACCGGTCGCGGAAGCCGGAGGGGCGGACGGTGACGTACTGGATCACGACCGTCTCGGGGGTCAGCGGGCCGGTGTCGGTGCTGCGGGCGGTACGGCCGTCCATGGCCACCCGCCAGGCCTTGTCCGGGGCGGACCAGGTGAAGGTGTAGCGGGCGGCCGGGAAGCGCACGGACGTCGAGTTCACGGCGGTGCCCTCGGCCGGGGCGGAGCCGAAGCGGAAGCCGATGTCGCGGGCGCGGGTGGCGTCCGGGGCGGCGGCGAGCGCCTGCTCGGGCCGCAGATACAGGTTGTGCGGGGCGGGCCGGCCGGCGTCGCGCACGAACGCCTCCGGGGTGTCGCCCTCGGTGACCGGGTACAGCGGGGCGGCGCGGAGCAGCGGGTTCAGGGCGGACTGGGCGCCGGAGTAGGCGAGGACCGGGCGGCCGAAGGGGCGCAGCAGGGAGATGTCGGACTCGCGGGCGCTGCGGACCGGGCCGATCCGGTCGGGCAGGTGCGCCGAGTACACGGCGAGCAGGCGGGTCACGCCGCCCTCGACCTGTTCGACGTAGACGAGGTCGGCCGTGCCGAGGCCGGTGGCGGGGCGGGCCGCCTGCACGTTGTCGATCTTGACGGCGAGGACCTGGGCCGGTTTGGCGGGCAGCCCGGTGAACGGGGAGCGGGCGACCGGGCTCGCCGGCGCGCTGGGCGGGACGCCGCTCGGGGGCGGGCTCTCCTTCTCGCCGTCCGAGGAGCAGCCGTACAGCCCGGCGACCGTCACCGCGCTCAGGAGCGCGATGCGGATCGCGCCGGGACGCCGGGGTGTTCGTGCGCCTGGCATGGTTCTGCTCCCCCTCCAGTGGACCACGGGGGCGCTTGGTTGGACACTCGCAGTCGGAGTCTCCGGACAATGGAGTCCGGATACGTGGACGGGGGACGCCGGTGTTCTACCAGTTGCTCAAGTACGTACTGCTCGGCCCGCTGCTGAGGCTGCTGTTCAGGCCGCGGATCGAGGGTCTGGAGCACATCCCGGAGGAGGGCGCGGCGATCGTCGCCGGGAACCATCTGTCGTTCTCGGACCACTTCCTGATGCCGACGGTGCTGAAGCGGCGGATCACGTTCCTGGCCAAGCAGGAGTACTTCACCGGGCCCGGTCTCAAGGGCCGGCTCACGGCTGCCTTCTTCCGCAGTGCCGGGCAGATCCCGGTGGACCGCTCCGGCAAGGAGGCCGGGCAGGCGGCGATCCGTGAAGGGCTCGGCGTGCTGGCGAAGGGCGAACTGCTCGGGATCTATCCGGAGGGCACCCGCTCGCACGACGGGCGGCTGTACAAGGGCAAGGTGGGCGTGGCGGTGATGGCGCTGACGGCCGGGGTGCCGGTGGTGCCGTGCGCGATGGTGGGGACCTTCGAGATCCAGCCGCCGGGGAAGGTGGTGCCGCGGATCCGTCGGGTGACGATCCGGTTCGGGGAGCCGCTGGACTTCTCGCGGTTCGCGGGCATGGAGGGCGAGAAGGCGGTGGTGCGGGCGGTCACCGACGAGATCATGTACCGGATCCTGGAGCTGTCCGGGCAGGAGTACGTGGACGACTACGCGGCCGCGGTGAAGGCCCGTGGCTCTGCCGAGAGCTGAGTCGCTGGGCTTCCCGGGCGGGCGGACCGTAGCGTCACCGGCATGGCAAAGGGACATGCGTTCGTGCTGGGAGCGACGGGACAGGTGGGGCGGGCGGCCGTGCGGGCGCTCGTCGCGGACGGCTGGGAGGTGACGGCCGGCTCGCGCCGGGGCGGCCGGGGCGAGGACTGGCCGGACGAGGTCCGGTCGGCGGCGGTGGACCGCGACGAGGACGGTGCGCTGGCGCGCGCCCTCGGCGGCGGCGTGGACGTGCTGGTGGACATCGTGGCGTACGACGCCGGGCACGGGCGGCAGCTGACCGGGCTCGCGGACCGGATCGGTTCGGCGGTGGTGATCTCCAGCGGCGCGGTGTACGTCGACGAGCGGGGCCGCGGCTTCGACACCCAGGACGAGCCGGACGGCTTCCCGCGCTATCCGGTGCCGATCGCGGAGACCCGGCCGACGGTGGCGCCGGGCCCGGGCACGTACGGCACGCGGAAGATCGCGCTGGAGCACGAGGTGCTGCGGGCGGGCGAGCGGCTGCCGACGACGGTGCTGCGGGCCGCCGCGATCCACGGCCCGTACTGCCCCGGCCCGCGCGAGGCGTGGTTCGTCAAGCGGGCCCTGGACGGGCGGCCGGTGCGGCTGCTCGCGTACGGCGGGGCGTCCCGGTTCCAGCCGGTGCACGTGGACAATCTGGCCGAGCTGATCCGCCTCGCGGCGGCCGCGCCGGGGACGCGGGTGCTCAACGGCGCGGATCCGCAGGCGCCGACGGTCGCGGAGATCGGCGCGGCGATCGACGCGGTGCTGGGGGTCGAGAGCGAGACGGTGCTGCTGCCGGGACCGCCGGAGGGGTCGGTGGGACAGACGCCGTGGACCTGCCCGCATCCGGTGGTGCATGACATGGCGGCGGCGGAACGGGAGTTGGGGTACCGGCCGGTGGTCTCGTACACGGACTCGCTGCCGGCGACGGTGGAGTGGCTGACCGGGCGGCTGCGGGAGCAGGACTGGCGGGAGGCGTTCCCGGGCCTGGTGAAGTACGGGGTGGACTTCTTCGACTACGCGGCCGAGGACGCCTGGCTGGCGAACCGCGCCTGAACGCACGGGAGGAGGGGCGGCCGTCGGACGGCCGCCCCTCCTCCCTCGCCGTGGTGCGGTGTTACGGCTTCGGCGTGGCGTGCGGGCCGCAGATCACGTCCGCCGCGTCCACCGCGCCCTTGAGCAGGTAGGCGTCCACCCGCTCGTTGATGCACGGGTTGACCAAGCCGGTGACGCCGTGCGAGCCGGCGCCCTTCTCGGTGATCAGCCGCGAGTTGTGCAGCCGCTTGTGCAGCTCGACGGCGCCGGAGTACGGGGTGGCGGCGTCACGCTCGGCCTGGACGATCAGGACCGGGGTGAGGTCCTTGCCGGACTTCACCTGGACCGGGGTGCGCTGCTTGGCGGACCAGGTGGCGCACGGCAGGTTCATCCAGGCGTTGGCCCAGGTCATGAACGGGTGGTCGCGGTGCAGCCGGGTGTTGTCGCGGTCCCAGCGCTGCCAGTTGGTGGGCCACTTGGCGTCCGCGCACTCGACGGCCGTGTAGACGGCGTTGCCGTTCTCGGCGCGGATGTTGCCGGCGGTGTCGGCGAGGTTCGGGGCCGCGCCCTCGATGAGGTCCTTCGGGTCGCCGGCCACGTACTTGCTCCAGGCGTCGGCGACCGGCACCCAGGCGGAGTCGTAGTACGGGGCGCTCTGGAAGAAGGAGATCAGCTCGGACGGGCCGACGAGGCCGCCGAGCGGGGCCTTCTTGGCGGTGGCGCGCAGCTCCTGCCACTGCGCCTCGACCTTCTCGGGGGTGTCGCCGAGGTGGAAGGCGGCGTCGTTGGCGGCGACCCAGGCCTTCCAGTCGTTCCAGCGGGTCTGGAAGGCGACGTCCTGGTCGAGGTTGGCCTGGTACCAGATCTTCTCGCGCGAGGGGTCGACCACGCTGTCGACGATCATGCGGCGGACGTGGCCCGGGAAGAGGGTCGTGTAGACCGCGCCGAGGTACGTGCCGTAGGAGACGCCGATGAAGTTGAGCTTCTCCTGGCCGAGGGCGGCGCGGATGACGTCGAGGTCGCGGGCCGTGTTCGGGGTGGTCATGTGCGGCAGCATCCAGCCGCTGCGCTCGGCGCAGCCGTCCGCGTACTCGCGGGCGAGCTTGCGCTGGGCGCGCTTGTCGGCCTCGCTGTCGGGGACCGGGTCCATCTTCGGGCCCTTGACGAACTCCTGCGGGTCGACGCAGGAGATGGGCGTGGAGTGGCCGACGCCGCGCGGGTCGAAGCCGACGAAGTCGTATGCCTTCGCGGTGTTGACCCACAGCTTGCTGCCGCTGATGGTCCGCACGGGGAAGCGCATGCCGGAGCCGCCGGGGCCGCCCGGGTTGTAGAGCAGCGCGCCCTGGTGCTCGGCAGCGGTGCCGGTGCTCTTGGCGCGGTCGACGGCGAGCTTGATCTGCTTGCCGTTCGGGTGGGCGTAGTCGAGCGGGACGTTCACCCAGCCGCACTGGATGGGCTTGGCCAGGCCCCAATCGGCCGGGCAGTCGGCCCAGTCGACGCCCTGCTGCGCGGCGCGCGCCGCCGCGATCTTGACGCCGCGGGCCTCGGACCAGGTCCGGTCCCGGGTGTCGGCGCCGGCCGTGGGCGCGGCGACCGCGCTCGCGACGAGCGCGCCGGCGACCAGGGCTCCGGCCGTGCCGAGTGCTCCTGTACGTCGTCTCACGTAGGTCCTCCCCCTGAGGTGTTTCGAGTCGAAGGGGATCCTCGCGCCCTCCGTACACCCACGAACAGTCGTACAGGTGTTTTTTTGCCGAACCGATAGCCGGATCCCGCTGCACCGCTGACCGAACGGCCGGGCCCGGCACGGGGGATGAAAGTCTCAGAACGGGACGAGTGCGGCCAGGGCCGCGTCGAGGGTCCGGCGCAGACTCAGCGCGTCGGCGGCGACGGCGGAGACCAGGACGGCGGGGCCGGCGAGCGGGGCGACCACGGCGCCGTCGCCGAGCAGTTCGACCTCGGCCGGCTTGGCCTCGAACTCCGGTGCCACGACGAGAAGTTGCCCGACGGCCCGGCGGCCCGCGAGGACGGCGGGGCCGTCCCAGCCGCCGGGCGCGCCGGGCCCGTACGCCAGCTCCTGGTCGAGCAGCGGGCGGCCCGCGCGGGTGACGGTGAGCCGGGACGCGAGGGTGCCGGGTTCCTCGCCGTGCCGGCCGAGGATCTGCTCCTCGCGCAGTACCAGCCGTGCCCCGGCGGCGAGTTCGACCGTGGTGCGGGCGCGCAGGTCGGAGCCGCGGGCGGAGATGAGCGGCTCGGGGAGCCAGCGCAGGACCGCGTCCATTCCGGCGGACAGCCGCACGTCGTACCGGGCGGGCCCGGGGGTGCGGCCGGGCAGGGCGACGGTCGCGGCGGCGGCGTCCACGGTGAGGTGCGCGCCGTCCTCCGCCCGTGCCTCCAGGGCGAGTTCGTCGCCGCCGAGCGGTGCGCTCATCGCGCCGACGACGGTGACCCGGGTGGACGCGCCGGTGCTGCGGGTGCGGCGCAGGGCGAACGGGCCGGAGCTCTCCAGGACCGGCAGGGAGCCGTCGGCGGCGGCGACGATCCGTGCGGTGGCGCGCAGGCTCATGCGGTCCAGTCGGCGAGCCGGGCCCGCACCCAGGCGGCGACCGGCGCCACGCCGTCGGGGCCGGTGAGCGAGGTGAACGCGACGGGCAGCTCGCCGCGCTGCGCCTCGGCGTCGCGGGCCATCCGCTCCAGGTCGGAGCCCACGTACGGGGCGAGGTCGGTCTTGTTGACGACGAGCAGGTCGGCGGTGGTGACACCGGGGCCGCCCTTGCGCGGGATGTCGTCGCCGCCGGCCACGTCGATGACGAAGATCTGCGCGTCGACCAGGCCCTTGGAGAAGGTGGCGGTGAGGTTGTCCCCGCCGGACTCGACGAGGATCAGGTCGAGCGGGCCCACGCCCTGGGCGAGGACGGCGGCCTCCAGGTCCTCGACGGCCTCTAGGTTGGCGGAGATGTCGTCGCGGATCGCGGTGTGCGGGCAGGCCCCGGTCTCCACGGCCTGGATCCGCTCGGGCGGCAGAACGGCGTTGCGCAGCAGGAACTCGGCGTCCTCGCGGGTGTAGATGTCGTTGGTGACGACGGCGAGGGAGAGTTCGTCGCGCAGGGCCCGGCACAGGGCGGCGACGGTCGCGGTCTTGCCGGAGCCGACGGGCCCGCCGAGTCCGATGCGCAGGGCGCGGCGCGTCCCGTCCGGCCGGTGGGCGTCGGCGGACACGGCGCCGTGGTGGTCGTTTCCGTGGTCGAGGTGCATGGGGCGGCTCCGGTGGTTCTCAGGATGCGAAGAGGCGGACGGGCCAGGCGGCGTGCTGTTCCGCCGTGATGTCGAGCAGGGGCGCGGACGCGGCGGGCAGAGCGTGCAGGCCCTCCTGGGCCGCGGCCGCGGCGCGTTCGGCCACGCCGTCCATCTCGGGGGCGAGGCGGGCCAGGACGGCCGTGGCCTGGAAGGGATCCAGGCTCAGCAGCCGTACCGCGGCGGTGGCGGGCCCGCTGACGGTCTCGTACGCGACGCAGTACGCGGCGTCCTCGGGCCCGAGCCCGGCGGCACGGGCGGCGGTGCCCAGGACGACGGGCTGGTGCGCGCCGCGCGGGAACGCCTCGGCGAGCGCGTCGAGTTCGGGGCCGGGCCAGGCGGCCCGGGCGGCCCGCATCAGCTGGCGGCCGAGCTTGCGGGCCGCGGCGCGCAGGGCAGGCGACGGGGTGCGGGCGTCGGCGGCGGCGTCCAGCGCGTACGGGTCGAGGCCGAGCGCGGCCGCGGCGGCGAGGCCCGCCGAGGTGAGGCCGGTGGTGTGCAGCCGGCCCCGGCAGAACGCGGCGAGGTCGGCGGCGTCCCGGAGGCGGCCGGCCTTCACCGCGGCCTCGGCCCCGCCGGAGTGGGCGTGCCCGCCGGCGGGGAAGCGCCCGTCGGCGAGCACCAGGAGTGCGGAACGGCTGCTCATGGACCGGGCCTCAGAAGAGGAAGTACCGCTGGGCCATGGGCAGTTCGGCGGCCGGTGCGGGTTCGACCGCTTCCCCCTCGACGGTCACCGTGAAGGTGTCGGCGTCGACCTCGACCCGGGGCAGCGCGTCGTTCTCCCGCATGTCCGCCTTGGTGACCCGGCGGGTGCTGCCGATGGGCGCGAACGTCTTGGCCAGGCCGAGGCGTTCGGGCAGGTCGTCCTCGAGCGCGGCCGGGGCGACGAAGTTGACCGATCCGGCGGCGGCCGCCTTGCCGAGCGCACCGAACATCGGCCGGGGCAGCACCGGTTGCGGGGTGGGGATGGAGGCGTTGGCGTCGCCCATCTGCGCGTACGCGATCTGGCCGCCCTTGAGCACGGCGAGCGGCTTCACGCCGAAGAACGCCGGCTCCCACAGGACCAGATCGGCCAGCTTGCCCGGTTCGACGGAGCCGATGAGCTGGTCCATGCCCTGCGCGACGGCCGGGTTGATCGTGTACTTGGCGACATAGCGGCGGGCCCGCAGATTGTCGGCGCGGCCGTCGCCCGGCAGGGCGCCGCGCCGCCGCTTCATCACGTGCGCGGTCTGCCAGGTCCGCAGGATCACCTCGCCGATGCGGCCCATGGCCTGGGAGTCGGAGGAGATGATCGAGATCGCGCCGATGTCGTGCAGCACGTCCTCGGCGGCGATGGTGGAGGGCCGGATCCGGGACTCGGCGAAGGCGAGGTCCTCGGGCACGGCCGGGTTGAGGTGGTGACAGACCATCAGCATGTCGAGGTGCTCCTCGACGGTGTTGACGGTGTGCGGCCGGGTGGGGTTGGTCGAACTGGGCAGCACGTACGGCTCGGAGACCACGGTGATGATGTCCGGCGCGTGCCCGCCGCCCGCGCCCTCGGTGTGGTACGCGTGGAGGGTCCGGCCGGCGATGGCGGCGAGGGTGTCGCCGACGAACCCGGCCTCGTTCAGGGTGTCGGTGTGGATGGCGAGCTGCGCGCCGGTCTCGTCGCAGACGCCGAGACAGGCGTCGATGACGGCCGGGGTGGCGCCCCAGTCCTCGTGGATCTTGAACCCGACGGCGCCGCCGCGCAGTTGGGAGAGCATGGCCTCGCGGGACATGGTGTTGCCCTTGCCGAGCAGGCCGATGTTGACCGGGTACGTCTCCAGGGCCTCGAACATCCGGGCCAGGTGCCAGGGTCCGGGGGTGATCGTGGTGGCCTTGGTGCCCTCGGCGGGGCCGGTGCCGCCGCCGACGAGGGTGGTGACCCCGGTGGCGAGGGCCTGGTCGACGACGGTCGGCGAGATGAAGTGGACGTGCGCGTCGACGGCTCCGGCGGTGAGGATCCTGCCGTTGCCGGCGATGACCTCGGTCTCCGGGCCGATGACGAGCCCGGGGTGGACGCCGTCCATGGTGTCGGGGTTGCCGGCCTTGCCGAGCGCGGTGATCCGGCCGCCGCGGATGCCGACGTCGGCCTTGACGACACCCCAGTGGTCGAGGACGACCGCTCCGGTGATCACGGTGTCGGGGGCGCCCTCGGCGCGGGTCGTGCGGGACTGGCCCATGGACTCGCGGATGACCTTGCCGCCGCCGAAGACGGCCTCGTCACCGGCCCGGCCGGGACCGCCGCTGCGGTCCTCCTCGATCTCGATCAGCAGATCGGTGTCGGCGAGCCGGATGCGGTCGCCGGTGGTGGGCCCGAACAGGTCGGCGTACACGGCGCGGTGCAGCTCAGGCATCGAGCGGACCTCCGATCGCGCCGCGCAGCCCGGCGACGATCCGGCGGCCGGCCAGCGGGACCAGCTCGACCTCGACGGGGATGCCGGGCTCGAAGCGGACCGCGGTGCCGGCGGCGATGTTCAGGCGCAGGCCGTGCGCGGCCGGACGGTCGAACTCCAGGCCCGGGTTGGCCTCGGCGAAGTGGTAGTGGGAGCCGACCTGGACGGGCCGGTCGGCGGCGTTGAGGACGGTGAGCGTGGTGACCGGGCTGCCCTCGTTGAGGACCACCGGACCTTCACCCAGAAGGACTTCTCCGGGAATCACGGACGTCACCCCCTCAGATGATCGGCTCGTGGACGGTGACGAGCTTGGTGCCGTCCGGGAAGGTGGCCTCGACCTGGACGTCGTGGATCATCTCGGGGATGCCGGCCATCACCTCGTCACGGGTGAGCACCTTCCGCCCGGAGGCCATGAGTTCGGCGACGGTACGGCCGTCCCGGGCGCCCTCCAGGACATGCGCGGTGATCAGGGCGACGGCCTCGGGGTGGTTGAGCTTGACCCCGCGCGCCCGGCGCTTGCCGGCCACGTCGGCCGCGACATGAACGAGCAGGCGTTCCTGCTCATGGGGGCTGAGTTGCACGCTTCCACCTCACAGTCGTCCACCGGGCGGGCACCCGACAGCTGCGGACCCTACCGATCTTGAACCGTCCGTCGGACTGCGCGGACGGCCCGCACGGCCAGACATTGCACGTTAGGGCGGAAGTTTTTCCGGCGCGTTAACTGTCGCTTTGCGTCTCCATGGACATGAGCCCGCGCAGCCCGTCCTCCAGGACCTCGACGGCCGCGTCACCGAAGAGCGCCTGCTGGGCGATGAACCCCTGGGCGACGGCGATGAGGGTGCGGGCGACGTGGTCGGCGGGGACGTCCGCGCGCATCAGCCCGTTCTTCCGGTACGCCGCGACGAGGTCGCCCCAGGCGGCGCGCATGCCCTGGTACCCCTCCGCGAGCGTGGCGGCCAGCCACTCGTCGCGCAGCGTCTCCGTCCACACCTGGACGATCAGCCGCGCGAAGGCCTGCCGGTCCGCCCCGGGGATCCGCTCCTCCAGGAAGAGCCGCAGCACACCCCCGAGCAGGACGTCCGGCGTCGGCGGTGGAGTCGCCCGGGACGCCTCCTCGAAAGCGGCCCGGATGCCGGTGAACGCCTCCTGCGCGATGGCCGCGACGAGGGCCTCCTTGCCGCTGAAGTAGCGGTAGACCGCGCCGGCGGAGAGACCGACCTCGGTGAAGACGTCCTGCATGGACGTGGCGTGGAAGCCGTTGCGGGCGAAGCAGCGGGCGGCGCCGTCGAGGATCTGCCGGCGGCGGGCGTCGAGGTGCTCCTGGGATACGCGTGCCATGCCCGCAAAGTTAAAACGAACATTCCTTCTTGACAAGGAACAGACGCGGCGGGACAGTGACGACAAGAAAAACGAACGATCCTTCTCTTTGAATCGAGGGGTGCCATGTCCGTCACCGCCACCCGCCGCACGGTCGCGGTACTGGTCCTGATCCCGATCGTGGTGGCCCTGGCCCTGTGGGCCTTCGCCTGGCCGGCCGCCCGGACGGCCCCCCGCGAGCTGCCGCTCGGCGTGGCGGGCCCGGCGACCGCCACCGCGCCGCTGGAGCAGAACCTCGCCCGGCACGAAGGCGCCTTCGAGGTGCACCGCTACGCGGACGCCGACGCGGCCCGCAGCGCGATCGAGGACCGCGAGGTGTACGGCGCGGTCGTCGTCACCCCTCAGGGCCCCGAGCTGCTCACCGCCACGGCCGCGAGCCCGGCCGTCGCCCAGCTGTTGCGCGAGGCGGTCGCCGGGCAGCTGCCCGCGGGCGTCGAACCGAAGATCACCGACGTCGTGAAGACCCCGGCGGCCGATCCGCGCGGCGGTGTGTTCGCGTCGAGCCTGATGCCGCTGGCGATCGGCGGGGCGGCGGCCGGCGCGGTGGTCACCCTGCTCGGCCTGCGCGGACTGCGGGCCGGGGCGGCGCTGGTCGGCGCGGCGGTGCTCGCGGGAATCACCGGCGCGGCGCTCGCGCACAGTTGGCTCGGCGTCCTGACCGGCTCGTGGTGGGCGGAGGCCGGGGTACTGAGCCTGACCGTGCTGGCGATCGGCGCGGCGATGGCCGGCCTCGGGGCGCTCCTCGGGCCGCGGGGTCTGGGACTCGGCGGACTGCTGATGATCCTGATCGGCAACCCGTTCTCCGGCATCGCCTCCGCGCCGCAGCTCCTCCCTGAGCCGGCCGGGCTGCTCGGCCAGTGGCTCCCGCCGGGCGCGGCGGGCACCGCGCTGCGCTCGGTCGCCTACTTCGACGGCAACGGGGCCGGGAGCGCGCTGCTGGTGCTGGCCGCCTGGGCGACGGCGGGCCTGACCGGGGTGCTCGTGGCCCGGGGCGGCGCGGCCGCGACGGCGCAGAGCCCGGCCGCGGCACGGCCGGAGCCCGAGCTCGCGAGGTGAGCCGGCGGGCCGGACCACCGGCTCCCGGAGCGGCCGCGTGTCCCCGCTGTAGCGGACGGGGGCACGCGGCCTTCGTGTTGCGGCCTTCGTGTTGCGGCCTTCGTCAGGCGGCCTTCGTCAGGCCCCGGGTGCGCGGTGGCGGGCGGCGATGCCGAAGCGCCCCTGTTCACCGGGAGCGGACGCGACCGGCCGGACCGCGGCGACCGTACTGATCACCTGCTCCTCCGCGGGCTCCGCATCCGCTTCGAGTTTCTCCAGGTCAGCGGCCGAGACCAGGGCCACGAGGGGCTTTCCGTGGCGGGTCACGACGACGCGCTCGTTGCCGTAGACGACGCGGTTGATCAGGTCGGCGAGCTCTGCCCGCGCTTGCGTCACCGGAATCTCGTAAGCCATGCTCCTCATCTTACGACCTGTACGTCCTGTACATTTTTTACAAGGAGGGCCGCTCATGCTGAATCGCTACGTCCTGCCCGAGTTCACCGAGCGCACCAGCTACGGAAGCCGCACGCTCGACCCGTACTCCAAGCTCCTGGAGGAGCGGATCGTCTTCCTCGGCACGCCGATCGACGACACCTCCGCGAACGACGTGATCGCCCAGCTGCTGCACCTCGAGTACGCCGACCCCGACCGGGAGATCGCGCTCTACCTCAACTCGCCCGGCGGCTCGCCGAGCGCCATGGCCTCGATCTACGACACGATGCAGGTCATCACCTGCGAGGTCGCGACGACCTGTCTCGGCCAGGCCGTGTCCACCGCGGCCGTACTGCTCGCCGCCGGCGCGCCCGGCAAGCGGATGGCGCTGCCCGGGGCGCGGATCGTGCTCGAACAGCCGGGCACGGACGAGCCCCTGCAGGGGCAGCCGAGCGATCTGGCGATCCAGGCGGCCGAACTGCTGCGGCTGCGCGGGATGGTCGCCGGCATGCTGACCCGGCACACCGGGCAGAGCCGGGAGCGGATCGACGCCGACCTCGACCGTGTCTCGGTCTTCGACGCCCCGGCGGCCGTCGCGTACGGGCTGGTGGACCACGTGGTGCAGAACCGCGGCGCCGGGCCGAGGTGACCGGCGGTGGTCCCCGAACTGCCGCCGCTGCCCGCCCTCACCCGCGCCGAGGGTGAGTTGGTCGACGCGTACCTCGAAGTCGTGGACCAGCTCGGGAGAATCAATCCATCCAGGTCTTCGCATACCTATGGGGCCCTGAGGGCGGCTCAGGCCCTGGTGGGACGGGCCGTCGCCCTGCGGGACGCCCTGGAAGTCATGCATCGGCGCGGGGAGAGCGAGGTCCACGCGGCCACATTGGCGCGCGCCCTGCGGGTGTTGGACGGCGAGCGCCGCGCACACCGGGTCACCCTCGCCGACCCGTCCGTCAGTTGACAGTTCCGCATGTCGTGTCGAGGGCCAGTCGGTCGCAGAACCCCTCCCTCGATCGGCGTAGTCGACGAATCGACTTGTGGCGCGGGCAAGTTGCGCAACCGGTGTACGCATTTGGCGGAACCAACTATTCCGGTGCTGGTACGGGGCTCAGCCGCCAAACCTCCGCTGATCACAAAGACTGCCTGTCCACCCGAACGGATCAGTCGTGAGCAGCCTCACATAACGCCGTTTCAGCTCGGAAATCGGCACGAGCTGGGTCAAGATCCCTGTCGACGACAAGCCCCCGCCACCCCCGGCGGGGCGGTCCGGGCGGACGCCGAGTCCTGCCGCCGCTCCGGGCGTCTGGTCGACAGAGTGGATCGGCAGGAGTGGAGGACCCAGGCAGCACGGACCGGCCGTACGCACGACCACGGCAGGTCCTCGGGGTGAAGCCGCGCGACGCGGCCGGGCTTCTTCGGGCCCGAACCCGACAGGTCATCCTTCACAGGCGGCTGAACGAAGGGTTGCGCATGACTGCGCAGAAGCATGTCCCGTCCCTGCTCTCCCGGGCCGGCGCCGTCTCGGCGCTGACCGCGGCCGCCGTCGGCGGCACGCTCCTGGCCCCCGGGGCCACGCCAGAGGCCCGGGCCGCCGGCGCGTACGCGAGCACGGCGCTCGGCGTGGCGGCCTCCAAGAAGGGCGCCCCCTACAAGTACGGAGCCGCAGGTCCCCACCGCTTCGACTGCTCGGGGCTGACGCTGTACTCGTACAAGCGGGCCGGAAAGACGCTGCCCCGCACCGCGCAGCAGCAGTACAACAGGACCCGGCACATCTCCGCCTCCAGCCGGACCCGGGGCGACCTGGTCTTCTTCCACTCCGGCGGCCGGGTCTACCACGTCGGGATCTACGCCGGGAACGGGAGGATCTGGCACTCCCCCAAGACCGGCTCCTGGGTGAAGCTCGACCGGATCTGGACCTCGAAGGTCTGGTACGGCAGGGTCGGCTGACGCCCCGCCGCCCCGCCGCCCCGCCGCCCCGCCGCCCCGACGCTCTGGCGCCCCGCCGCCTCGGTGCTCAGTTCGGCGACGGCGCCGGGGCGGTCCAGGGGAGTTCGATCCAGACCGTCTTGCCGCCGTCGGCGGTGGGGCGGACGGAGAGCCGGCCGCCGCACTCGGCGGTCAGCCAGCGGATGATCACCATGCCGCGCCCGTTGTCCTGCTGGACGGCGGCGGGCAGGCGCTGGGGCCAGCGGGGATGGCTGTCGGTGACGCCGATGCGCAGCTGCTCATCACGTTCGAGGCGGACGTCGACGGTGAAGGTGGGCGACTGCCCGAAGGTGTGCTGGATGGCGTTGGTGGCCAGTTCGGAGACGATCAGACGGACGGTGTCGGAGGTCTCGGAACTCGCGTCGAGGCCCCAGCCGACGAGCACGTCGGCGACGTATCTGCGGGCAGTGGAGACCGAGGCCGGATCGCTCGGCAGAGTGACGGTTGCTTCCTGATGGTCTGCCATGGCGACGCTGTCCCTTTCCCACCGGGGCGCCCGGCCCCGGATTGCGCTTCGCGCCAGAGTGCCACCGTTACGGGGCACCTGGGGGGTGTTTCACCGGGATATGCGTAAATCTGTCGCTCGAAGCGGTGAACTCTGCGGCGCGCGAACGCATTTGGGAGGTTGACCTGCTGCCCTCCCTCGGAGGTCAGGCCTCCGGCGCCGTGCGCAGGATCGTGGCGACCGCCTCGTCGATCTGCGCGTCCGTGAGGTCGGCGCGGGCCGTGAGCCGCAGCCGCGAGATGCCGTCCGGCACCGACGGCGGCCGGAAGCAGCCGACGCCCAGGCCCTGTTCGCGGCAGTCCGCAGCCCAGCGCAGCGCCGCGTCCGGCGAGGGCGCGCGCACCGAGACCACCGCCGCGTCGGGGCGGGCCGAGGTCAGCCCCGACGCGGTGAGCCTGCCGTGCAGGGTGGCCGCGACGGTACGGGCCCGCTCCGCGAGCCCCGGTTCCGCGCGGATCAGCCGCAGGCTCGCGAGGGCGGCGCCTGCGGCGGCCGGGGCGAGTCCGGTGTCGAAGATGAACGTACGGGCCGCGTTGACCAGGTGCTCGATGACCCGGGCCGGGCCGAGGACCGCACCGCCCTGGCTGCCCAGCGACTTGGACAGGGTGAGCGTGGCGACGACGTCCGGGTCGCCGGCGAGCCCGGCCGCGTGCAGCGCGCCCCGGCCGCCCTCCCCCAGCACGCCGAAGCCGTGGGCGTCGTCCACGACCAGCGCCGCCGGCCCGTGGGCGCGGCAGGCGGCCGCGAGCTCGGCCAGCGGGGCCTTGTCGCCGTCCACCGAGAACACCGAGTCGGAGACGACCAGGGCCCGGCGGCCCGGGTGAGCGTCGAGGGTCTTGCGTACGGCCTCGGGGTCGGTGTGCGGGACGACCGCGGTCTCGGCCCGGGACAGCCGGCAGCCGTCGACGATGGAGGCGTGGTTGGCGGCGTCCGAGATGGTCAGCGAGCCGTGCGCGCCGAGCGCGGTGAGGGCGGCGAGGTTGGCGGTGTACCCGGAGGAGAAGACCAGGGCCGCCTCGAAGCCGCAGAACTCGGCGAGCTCCTGCTCCAGCCGGGTGTGCAGCCGGGTCGTCCCGGTCACCAGGCGCGAGCCGGTGGAGCCGCCGCCCCAGCGCAGCGCGGCCTCGGCGGCCGCCTGCGTGACCTCGGGGCGGTGGGTCAGGCCCAGGTAGTCGTTGCTCGCGAGGTCCAGGACGTCCGGTTCGGCGGCGCGGGGCCGCAGTGTCCGGACGAGTCCGGCGTCCGCGCGGCGGCGGGCCTCGGCGTCGGTCCAGTCGAACGCGAGTCGGCGCGGGTCCACGGCCTGGGACATGGCGGATCCTTTTGTAGGCAGCGGACAGACCCTAACCGGCGGACGCCGAGGTCGGGGTGTGGCCATGCACACACCTCGAACGGGCCCGTTTGTTCGGATCCTCCTTGGCCGAGAGGCGTGCCATAAGCCAGGATCAGCCCTTATGGACCTGCTGAACACGCTGGTGGAGAAGGGGCTGCGGCGCGAGCTGCCGACCCGTGAAGAAGCGCTCGCCGTGCTGGCGACCTCCGACGACGAACTGCTCGATGTGGTGGCCGCTGCCGGCAAGGTGCGCCGTCAGTGGTTCGGCCGCCGGGTCAAGCTCAACTACCTGGTCAACCTGAAGTCCGGACTGTGCCCGGAGGACTGCTCGTACTGTTCGCAGCGCCTCGGCTCGAAGGCCGAGATCCTCAAGTACACCTGGCTGAAGCCGGACGAGGCGTCCCAGGCGGCCGCCGCCGGTGTCGCGGGCGGCGCGAAGCGGGTCTGTCTGGTGGCCAGCGGCCGCGGTCCGACGGACCGGGACGTGGAGCGCGTCGGCCGGACGATCGAGGCGATCAAGGAGCAGAACGAGGGCGTCGAGGTCTGCGCCTGCCTCGGTCTGCTCTCGGACGGCCAGGCGGAGCGGCTGCGCGAGGCCGGCGCCGACGCGTACAACCACAACCTGAACACGTCCGAGGCGACGTACGGGGCCATCACCAAGACCCACACGTACGCGGACCGCGTGGACACCGTGCAGAAGGCGCACGCGGCCGGCCTGTCGGCCTGCTCGGGCCTGATCGCGGGCATGGGCGAGAGCGACGAGGACCTCGTCGACGTCGTGTACGCGCTCCGCGACCTGGACTCGGACTCGGTGCCGGTCAACTTCCTCATCCCGTTCGAGGGCACCCCGCTCGCGAAGGAGTGGAACCTGACCCCGCAGCGCTGCCTGCGGATCCTCGCGATGGTGCGGTTCGTCTGCCCCGACGTGGAGGTCCGGATCGCGGGCGGCCGCGAGGTGCACCTGCGGTCGATGCAGCCGCTGGCGCTGAACATCGCCAACTCGATCTTCCTCGGCGACTACCTGACCAGTGAGGGCCAGGCCGGCCAGGCCGACCTCGACATGATCGCCGACGCCGGTTTCGAGGTGGAGGGCGCCGGTACGACGACGCTGCCCGCGCACCGCGCCGACGCGCTCGCCGCGGCGGGCGGCGGCTGCGGTTCCACGGCGGCCGCGGGCGGCTGCGGCTCCTCCGCCGATGCCGGCGCGGACGTGGCGGCCGGGGCGTGCGGCGGGCACGCGGGCGGCGGCTGCGGTCCGTGCGGCGGGCACGCGGCGGAGGCCGAGCCGGTCGCCGCGGCGGCCGAGGACGCCAACCCGGCCCGTACCGACCTGGTGGCCGTGCGCCGCCGCGGCGCGGGCACGGACCTGGCCCCGAATGCGTAACGACGAACTGCTCGCCCTGGACCGGGCGCACGTCTGGCACCCGTACGGCCCCATGCCGGGCCGTACGGATCCGCTGGTCGTCGCGTCCGCGTCCGGGGTGCGGCTGCGGCTCGCCGAACCGGCCCAGGGGCGGGACGAGCTGATCGACGGCATGTCCTCCTGGTGGTCGGCGATCCACGGCTACAACCACCCGGTGCTCAACGAGGCGGCGCGCGGTCAGCTCGACCGGATGAGCCATGTGATGTTCGGCGGGCTCACCCACGAGCCCGCGGTCCGTCTCGCGGCGAAGCTGGTCGAGATCACCCCCGAGCCGCTGCAGCATGTCTTCCTCAGCGACTCCGGCTCGGTGTCCGTCGAGGTCGCCGCCAAGATGTGCCTGCAGTACTGGCGCTCGGTGGGCCGGCCGGCCAAGCAGCGGCTGCTGACCTGGCGCGGCGGCTACCACGGGGACACGTGGACGCCGATGTCGGTGTGCGACCCCGAGGGCGGCATGCACGAGCTCTGGTCCGGGGTGCTGCCCGTGCAGGTGTTCGTCGACGCGCCGCCGGCGGCGTACGAGGAGTCGTACGCGGAGGAACTGCGCACGGCGATCGCGCGGCACGCGGACGAGCTCGCCGCGGTGATCGTGGAGCCGGTGGTGCAGGGCGCCGGCGGGATGCGGTTCCACGCGCCGGAGTACCTGCGGGTGCTGCGCGAGGCCTGCGACGAACACGGCGTACTGCTGGTGTTCGACGAGATCGCGACCGGTTTCGGCCGCACGGGCACGCTGTTCGCGGCGGACGCGGCCGGTGTCGCGCCGGACGTGATGTGCGTGGGCAAGGCACTGACCGGCGGCTATCTGTCGATGGCGGCGACGCTGTGCACCGCGGAGGTGGCCGACGGGATCTCCCGCGGCTCGGTGCCGGTGCTGGCCCACGGTCCGACGTTCATGGGCAACCCGCTCGCCTCGGCGGTGGCCTGCGCCTCGATCGACCTGCTCCTGTCGCAGGACTGGCAGACCGAGGTCAAACGCATCGAGGCGGGCCTGCGCGAGGGCCTCGCGGCGGCGCGGACCCTGCCGGGCGTCCGGGACGTCCGCGTCCTCGGTGCGATCGGCGTCGTCCAGCTCGACCACGACGTCGACATGGCGGCGGCGACCGCGGCGGCGGTGCGGGAGGGCGTGTGGCTGCGCCCCTTCCGCGACCTGATCTACACGATGCCGCCGTTCGTCACGAGCGACGCGGACGTGGCCCGCATCGCGAACGCGGTCTGCGCGGCGGCGCAGGCGGGCTGACGGGGCGCTGCCCCGCCCGTTGTGGGCAATCGTTCTTCCCCCAGACTTCGTCCGGGAGGTGCCCCAGGCGGAACGGGTGGGCACAACGGACGGCACCTTCGCGGGTGCCTCCGCTTCCCGCACCTAGGCCCGCCCCCTGCACCTCAGCATCGAAAGGACTCGAGCACCCATGAGCGTCATCGTCGTCACGGGAACGGGCACGGAGATCGGCAAAACGATCGTCACCGCCGCGCTCGCCGCGGTCGCGACCGCACAGGGCCGCACGGTCGCCGTCCTGAAGCCCGCCCAGACCGGCCTCGCGCCGGACGAGCGAGGCGACGCGCAGGAAGCCGCGCACCTCTCCGGCGCGGCGACGGCCGCCGAACTCGCCCGTTTCCCCGAGCCCTTGGCCCCTGCCACCTCCGCGCGGCGCGCGGGCCTGGCCCCCGTCACCCCGGCGGAGACCGCTGACGCGGCGCGCAAGCTGTCCGAGGAGCACGACCTCGTACTGGTCGAGGGCGCGGGCGGTCTCCTCGTCCGCTTCGACGAGGACGGCGGGACGCTCGCCGACGTCGCCGGCCTCCTCTCCGCACCGGTGCTCGTCGTGGTCCCCGCCGGCCTCGGCACCCTCAACTCGACGGCGCTCACGGCGGAGGCGCTGCGCGCCCGGGGCCTCGACCAGCTCGGTGTGGTCGTCGGCAGCTGGCCGGGCGAGCCGGATCTGGCGGCCCGCTGCAACCTGGCGGACCTCCCGGAATCCGCCGGCGCGCCGCTGCTCGGCGCGGTCCCGCACGGCGCGGGCGCGCTCCCGCCGGAGGAGTTCCGCGCAATGGCGGCGAGCTGGCTCGCCCCGCCGCTCGGCGGCGCGTGGGACGCGGCGGCGTTCGCGCGTTCCGTAGGCTGACGGACATGAGAGCGAAGGTCAGCGAGCTCGTCGTCGACTGCGCGGACCCGGCGGCGCTTGTGCGGTTCTGGGCGGAGCTGCTCGGCGGCGCGCCGGTGGACCGCAGTCCCGGCTGGTCGTACGTCGAACCGCCCGGGTTCGTACGGCTCGCCTTCCAGCAGGTCCCGGAGGGCAAGGCGGCGAAGAACCGCCTCCATCTGGACCTGGAGGCGGGCCCGGTCGGCGCGGCCGCCGACGCGGCGGAGCGGCTCGGCGCGGTCCGCGTGGGCGGGCTGGTGACGGACGAGCAGGGCGAGTTCCAGGTGATGCGGGACCCAGAGGGCAACGAGTTCTGCTTCGTGGACTGATCCGCGGGGGAGAATGGGCGTATCCGCCCGAGGAGGTCCGTCATGTCACCGAACCCCCCGAAGGTTCCGAAGGACGCCGTGCACCACCCGCTGTTCGCCCGTTTCTACGCCCGTTTCAGTGTCCAGGCGGATCTGAAGGGCGGGGTGGCGGAGCACCGTGAGGCGCTGCTGTCCGGCCTGTCGGGCCGGGTGATCGAGATCGGCGCGGGGAACGGGCTGAACTTCGCGCACTACCCGGGCACGGTCTCGGAGGTGGTGGCGATCGAACCGGAGCGCCATCTGCGGCAGTTGGCCACGGAGGCCGCGCTGCGGGCGGGCGTCCCGGTGGACGTGGCGCCGGGGGCGGCGGAGGCGCTGCCGGTGAAGAGCGAGGCGTTCGACGCGGCGGTGGCGTCCCTGGTGCTGTGCACGGTGCGGGACGTGCCGCGGGCGCTGCAGGAGCTGTTCCGGGTGCTGCGTCCGGGCGGCGAGCTGCGGTTCTTCGAGCACGGCCGGGCGCCGGGGCGGGCGATGGCGGGGGTGCAGCGGGGCCTGGACCTGACGGTGTGGCCGCTGCTGTTCGGCGGCTGTCACACGGCGCGGGAGCCGGTGCGGGCGATCGAGGCGGCGGGCTTCGAGGACGTGTCGTACCGCAGTCTGCTGATCCCGGAGAAGGGCCCGCGGATGCCGTCGTCGTACTGCGTCCTGGGCTCGGCGCGCCGGCCGCGGGTGTGACGGCGGCGGACCGGCTCAGCGGGTCCAGCCGCGCAGTTCGTCGGCGATGGCCCGTACGTCCCCCTTGCCGTCCTTGACGAGCCGGGCCAGGTCCCTGACCTGTTCGGGCGAGGTGACGACCTTGAGTCCGCAGGCGACGAGATAGCCGTAGGCGACGGCGGAGGCGTACATGGCGTTGGAGTGTTCCAGGGCCGGTACGTGCAGCAGGAGTTGGAGCAGCGCGGCGGCGCGGGCGTGCGGGTCGGAGTAGACGGACACGCCGAAGATCTCGGCCTCGTGGCGCGCGACGGCGGCGATGAGCGCGCCCCAGTCGGTCACCTGCGGATCCCCCGGGGTCCGGTGCTCGGCGACCATGAGCAGCCAGGACAGGTCGATGGAGACGGTCATGCGGCGCGGCCGGGGTGCTCCTGCCCGAACTCCTCGGCGAACACGGTCTCGTACTCGCGCATGAAGTCGGCGGCGGCCTCGACGAAGGCCCGTCCGACCTCTCCGGCGTCCTGCTGCACGAGTTCCTCGATGTACCGGTTGACGCTCACCCCGCGCTGCTGGGCCCGCCGCCGGGCCACTTCCGCAGTGGTCTCGTCCACGCGTACGTTCAGCTGTGTCTTGGCCACATCGTCAAGCTAGCGCCGCCGCGCTAGCACCGGCAAGAGGAGGGGCTGTCCGAACCGTGGAAACCTCTCGCCCGGCCGGGACCGGCTCTGCTTGGCTCAGCGCATGGACGATCATGTGCGCATCCGCCCGGCCCGCCCCGACGACATCGACGCCGTCCTGGTGTTCTGGCGGGAGGCCGCCGAGGGGACCAGCATCACCGACGACCGGGACGGGGTGGAGCGCCTCGTGGCGCGGGACCCCGAGGCGCTGATCCTCGCGGAGCGGGGCGGCACGCTGGTGGGGAGCGTGATCGCCGGGTACGACGGGTGGCGCTGCCACCTGTACCGGCTTGCGGTCCATCCGGAGCACCGCCGGCAGGGCGTCGGCGGGGCACTGCTCGCGGCGGCGGAGGAGCGGTTCGTACGGCTCGGGGGACGGCGGGCGGACGCGATGGTGCTCGACCGGAACGAGCTGGGGCAGCGGGCGTGGCGGGCCGCCGCGTACGGGCCGCAGGAGCAGTGGACCCGCTGGGTCAAGCCGCTGGCCGGGCGGGACGGCGTGACGCCGTCCGGGACACGGCCTGAACACGACCCTGCTTTGCCTGTCCTTTACCATGGTCTTTTCCCCGGCCCGGGCGCAGCTGTGTCCGGGTGACGTACGACCGAAAGGTGTGAGCGTCCGCCCATGGGCGAGCCTCCCAGTAGCAGACATCGAGCGAACCCCCTCCCGCTGCCCGATCATGGGACGGAGGTGAACCGATGACCGAAGTGCTCCTGCTCCTGGTGGCGGTGCTGCTCTCCGTGGCGTGCGGCGCCTTCGTCGCGGCGGAGTTCTCGCTGACCACCGTCGAGCGCCCCGAACTCGAGCGCGCCGCGGAGCGCGGCGAGCGGGGCGCGGCCGGCGCGCTGCGGGCCGTACGGTCCCTCACCTTTCAGCTCTCCGGTGCGCAGCTCGGCATCACCGTGACCAACCTGGTCGTCGGCATGCTGGCCGAGCCGTCGATCGCCGCGCTGCTGCGCGGGCCGTTCGAGGCGATGGGCCTGTCCGCGTCGGCGGCCTCGTCGGTGGCGCTGGTCGTCGGCACGGCCCTGTCGACCGTGGTCCTGATGGTCGTCGGCGAGCTGGTCCCCAAGAACTGGGCGATCTCCTCGCCGCTGGCCGTGGCGAAGGTGGTGGGCACCCCGCAGCGGGTGTTCTCCGCCGCCTTCAAGCCGCTGATCACCCACCTGAACAACACCGCGAACCGGATCCTGCTCCGGCTCGGCCTGGAGCCGACCGAGGAGCTGGCCTCCGCCCGCTCCCCGCAGGAACTCGTGGCGCTGGCCCGGCACTCGGCGAAGGAGGGCGCCCTCGAGGCGGACACCGCCGAGCTGTTCGTCCGCACCCTGAACCTGGCGGAGCTGAACGCCGAGAACGTGATGACACCGCGCGTCCAGGTCACCGCCCTCGACGTGCAGGCCACGGCCGAGGACGTCGCCAACGCGACCCGCGCCACCGGCCTGTCCCGGTTCCCGGTCTACCGCGGCAACCTCGACACGGTGGTCGGCATCGCCCACATCAAGGACGTGCTCGCCATACCGGCCGACGAGCGGCGCCGCCGCGGCGTCGGCGACATCGTGCGCGAGCCGCTGCTGGTGCCGGAGACGCTGACCGTGGACCGGCTGCTCGACCGGCTGTCGGGGAAGCGGACGATGGCCGTGGTCATCGACGAGTACGGCGGCACGGCCGGAGTGGTGACCCTGGAGGACATCGTCGAGGAGGTCGTCGGCGAGGTCCGCGACGAGCACGACCCGCACGAGACCCCGGACCTGGCCCGGGCGGGCGTCGACGAGAGCGGGCACGAGCTGTGGTCCGCCGACGGCGCGGCCCGCACGGACCAGCTGGAGGCCATCGGCATGCGCGTGCCGGACGGCCCGTACGAGACGCTGGCCGGCGTGCTGGCGACGTTGCTCGGCCGGATTCCCGAGGTCGGCGACAGCGTCGAGCTGGTGGGCTGGCGGCTGGACGTCGTGGACGCCTCCGGCCGGCGCGCGGCGCGGGTGCTGATGCACGCGCCGACGTCCGGTGACGGCACGGACGAGTCCCGGAGGGCGGGCCGATGATCGCGATCCAGTTGCTGGTCGGCCTGCTGACGCTGGTCGTGAACGCGTTCTTCGTGGGCGCGGAGTTCGCGCTGATCTCCGTGCGCCGCAGCCAGATCGAACCGCTGGCGGACGCCGGGGACCGGCGGGCGCGCAGCGTCATGTGGGGTCTGGAGCACGTCTCGGCGCTGCTCGCGGCGGCGCAGCTCGGCATCACGCTGTGCACCCTGGTGCTCGGCATCGTCGCCGAGCCGGCCATCGCGCACCTGCTGGAGCCGCTGTTCGACGCGCTCGGCGTGCCGCACGGCCTGGTGCACCCGATCTCGTTCGTGATCGCGCTGACGGTGGCGACGTACCTGCACATGCTGCTCGGCGAGATGGTGCCGAAGAACATCGCGCTGGCCGAGCCGGCGCGTACGGCGCTCGCCCTCGGCCCGCCGCTGGTGACGCTGGCCCGGGCGCTGCGCCCGGTGATCTTCACGATCAACGCCTTCGCCAACGGCCTCCTGAAGCTGTTGCGGGTGGAGCCGAAGGGCGAGGTCTCGGCCACGTTCTCGGACGACGAGCTGGCGCGGATGGTCACCGACGCCGGGCACGCGGGGCTGCTCGACGACCGTGCCGCCGAGCGGCTGCACGACGCACTGGAGCTGGGCCGCCGCCCGGTCCGGGACGTGGTGATGCCGGTGGAGCGCGTCGTGTACGCGCGGGCCGGCACCACGCCGGAGGAGCTGGAGGCCCTGTCGGCCGAGTCGGGCTTCTCCCGCTTCCCGGTGGTGGACCCGGGCCGGAAGATCCTCGGCTACCTGCACGTGAAGGACGCGCTGGACATCACCCCGCGCGACCTGCCGTTCCCGGTGTCCGCGCTGCGGCCGATCGCCCGGGTCCGGGCGGCGACGCCGCTGGACGACGTGCTGACCGCGATGCGGCGCAGCCGGACGCACCTGGCGGCGGTCCTGGACGAGGACGGCAAGCTGGCCGGCCTCGTCACGATGGAGGACGTGCTGCGGGAGCTGGTGGGCCGGCCGCTGGCGCCGTAGCTCAGAGAGCGGTGCGCTCAGAGGGCGGTGGGCTCAGAGGGCGGTGGCGTCCCGCCACGCGTCGAGGAGCCCGCGGTCGCCGGTGACGGCGAGCCGCGGGTTCCCGGCCTCGTACCGCCCGTGGACGTACAGCAGCAGGTCGGCGACGCCGCCGCGCACGGTCGCGGTGGCGTCGTCGTCCACCGTGCGCCGCCAGACGAACCCGCCCCCGCCGAGGGTGACACTCCACACGGCGCCGGTGTCGGCGGACTCCAGGCGGAGCACCTCGCCGTCGCGCCCGAGCCCGGCGACGGGCTCGGCGACCCACGGGAGGTACGCGGCGTTCGTCAGGAAGTGGTCGATGCCGTCGGCCGCGTCGGAGGGCTCGACCGGACCGACTCCCCCGCCCAGCGCCAGTTCGGCGTCGGCGAGGTGGACCAGCAGCTCGGTGAGGAGGTGGCGGGAGTAGTACCTCACGTGGGGGTCGCCGCCGGGCGACCAGACCCCGGTGTCCGGGTCGGCGTTCCGGAGGACGTTCAGGCACGCGCCGGCGGAGTCCGCCAGCCAGTCGGGGTACGCGGTCGGGGCCTCCGGCAGGTCCAGGGGCAGGTCGGCGGCCAGGACGCGCGTGGCGGACCGGGTGCCGACGATGTGCCCGGCCCAGCGGTGCACGGCGCCGACGTGCCGGGTCAGGTCGGCGAGGGTCCAACCGGGGCAGGTGGGGACGGGGGTGGCGGGGTCGGCGTCCCGTACGGCCGCGACGAAGCGGCGGCCGAGGTCCGCGACGGCGTCGCACTGCCCGTCGTGCAGGTCCACGGTGAGGCCGAAGCCCTCGGAGACGTTCAGGAGTGATTCACGCCACGGTCCGGGCTCCTGGCGGAGCGCGGCCTCGCGGAAGAGCCGGTCGAGGGACCGCCGGTCGGCCTCGGAGAGCCTGCCGAGGACGTAGCCGGTGCTCTCCAGCCACTTGACCGCGATGTCCTGGTCGAGCATCTCGTCGTCGTCACAGGTGTCGATCATCGTCACCAGTTCCGCCAGCGCCTCCGCCAGCGCGCTCTGCAGCGCCTCGCTCATGGGTCTTCCCCTCCCGGACTCCCGCGGCTCCGCGCGCCCCATACCGCACGGTATGATCGCTCCGCCATGGAGATCAATGCTCAATACAACAGTCTCGTCGCCCTGGGCGACAGTTTCACCGAGGGTATGTCCGACCGGTTGCCGGACGGGACGTACCGCGGCTGGGCCGACCTCCTGGCCGCCCGCCTGGCGACGCGTACCCCGGAATTCCGCTATGCGAACCTCGCCGTGCGCGGAAAGCTGATCGGGCAGATCGTCGACGAGCAGGTCGACGTGGCCGCCGCGATGAAGGCGGACGTGGTGACGCTGGTCGGCGGGCTCAACGACACCCTGCGGCCGAAGTGCGACATGGGCCGGGTGCGCGGACTGCTCACCGAGGCGGTCGAGAAGCTGGCCCCGGCCTGCGGGCAGCTGGTGCTGATGCGCAGCCCCGGCCGGAACGGGCCGGTCATGGAACGCTTCCGGCCGCGCATGGAGGAACTGTTCGTGCACGTCGACGAGCTCGCCGCCCGGCACGGCGCGCTCGTGGTCGACCTGTACGGCGCGCCGGTCCTGGGCGACCAGCGGATGTGGGACGTCGACCGGCTGCACCTGACCGACGAGGGCCACCGGCGGGTGGCCGAGGCCGTGTGGCAGACCCTGGGCCTGCCGGCCGAACACGACTGGCGCACCGAGCTGCCGCCGGCCGTACGGCCGGGCTGGGCGGCCCGGCGGGCCGCAGACGCGCGCTTCGCCCGGGAGCACCTCGGCCCCTGGGTGATGCGGCGGCTCACCGGCCGGTCCTCCGGCGACGGCCTCCCGGCCAAGCGCCCGGAGCTGCTGCCGTACGAGGCGCCGACGGCGTAGCGCGGCCAGGGTCCGGCCGACGGACGTGACGGGCGTCTCGTAGCAAGCTCCCAACCGGGCCATGGCGCTGGCCTGCAGAAACCGCCAGTAGAATCTGGTCACGTGACTGCCAAGCCTCGCATCCCCAACGTTCTGGCCGGCCGCTACGCCTCCGCGGAGCTCGCCGTCCTGTGGTCCCCCGAGCACAAGGTGAAGCTGGAGCGCCGGCTCTGGCTCGCCGTGCTGCGCGCCCAGAAGGACCTCGGGATCGAGGTGCCGGACGAGGCCCTCGCCGACTACGAGCGCGTCCTCGACCAGGTCGACCTCGGCTCGATCGCCGAGCGCGAGAAGGTCACCCGGCACGACGTGAAGGCCCGCATCGAGGAGTTCAACGCCCTCGCCGGCCACGAGCACGTCCACAAGGGCATGACCTCGCGCGACCTCACCGAGAACGTCGAGCAGCTGCAGATCCGGCTCTCCCTGGAGCTGATGCGGGACCGCACCGTCGCCGTCCTGGCGCGGCTCGGCAAGCTGTCCGGCGAGTACGCGGAGCTGGTCATGGCCGGCCGCTCGCACAACGTCGCCGCCCAGGCCACCACCCTAGGCAAGCGCTTCGCCACCGCCGCGGACGAGCTGCTCGTCGCGTACGGCCGCCTGGAGGACCTCCTCGGCCGCTACCCGCTGCGCGGCATCAAGGGCCCGGTCGGCACCGCGCAGGACATGCTGGACCTGCTCGGCGGCGATGCGGACAAGCTGGCGGACCTGGAGCAGCGGATCGCCGGTCACCTCGGCTTCGCGCACGCCTTCACCTCGGTCGGCCAGGTCTACCCGCGCTCGCTCGACTACGACGTGGTCAGCGCGCTGGTGCAGCTGGCGGCCGCGCCGTCCTCGGTCGCGAAGACCATCCGGCTGATGGCCGGTCACGAGCTGGTGACCGAGGGCTTCAAGCCCGGCCAGGTCGGCTCGTCCGCGATGCCGCACAAGATGAACACCCGCTCCTGCGAGCGCGTCAACGGCCTGATGGTCATCCTGCGCGGCTACGCGTCGATGACCGGTGAGCTGGCCGGCGACCAGTGGAACGAGGGCGACGTGTCCTGCTCGGTGGTCCGCCGGGTGGCGCTGCCGGACGCCTTCTTCGCGCTCGACGGTCTGCTGGAGACCTTCCTCACCGTGCTCGACGAGTTCGGCGCGTTCCCGGCCGTCGTCGCCCGCGAGCTCGACCGCTACCTGCCGTTCCTCGCCACGACCAAGGTCCTCATGGGCGCGGTGCGTGCCGGCGTCGGCCGCGAGGTCGCCCACGAGGCCATCAAGGAGAACGCCGTCGCCTCCGCCCTCGCCATGCGCGAGCAGGGCGCCGAGCGCAACGAGCTGCTCGACAAGCTGGCCGCCGACGAGCGCATCCCGCTGGACCGGGCGCAGCTCGACGCGCTGATGGCGGACAAGCTGTCCTTCACCGGCGCGGCCGCGGGCCAGGTGGCCGCGGTGGTCGCCCGGATCGAGGACCTCGTCAAGCAGCACCCGGAGGCCGCGGGCTACACCCCGGGCGCCATCCTCTGACCCGGTCACCCCGGCGGAGCTGAGAAGGCCGCTCGCGCATCGCGTCGTCCCGACGTGGTGGCGGGCGGCCTTAACGTGTCAGGGCGGATCGACCGTGGTGACCAGCAGGAGCAGTTCGAAGGGCAGCTCGTCGTCCCACTGGGAGATCCCGAGCCCTATCCAGCGGTCCCCCGCCCGCCACAGGTAGAGGTCGGGCGTGTGGTTGCTGACGGCGTGCCACGGCTCGGGTATGTCCTCGCCGTCCATGGCCCGCGACAGCACGGAGAAGAGCGAGACGTGCTGGTGCGCGCCCCAGCGCGAGGCGAGCAGCTCGCCCAGCGCGTCGCGTTCCGCCTCGTACTGCTCTTCCACCTCTAAGCGGCGGGTGCCGTCGTCCTCCCAGAAGTCCTCGCTGCGGGCGAGCGCGACGACGTGGAAGCCGGGGCCGCTGTCGCACGGCCCGGATCTGGCCGGCGTCTCGGGAAAGGGGCGGAGACAGAGCCGGTCGATCGTCGCGAGATGGCCTGCGCTGGTCATGGATCAAGTAAAGCGAAGCCCACTGACAGTCTGCCGCCGGCCGAGGGTCCGTCAGACGCGCACTCGCCTCGCCGTCCTGGAGAACCATTGAGTACCATCCGGCAGACACGCGCTGCGAGCTGGGAGGACACACTGTGGGGCGGCTGACCGGCGGGGACCCGTCGCTGCTGCGGCGGATCAATTCCGCAGTGGTGCTCCATGCGCTGCGCGGATCCGGCGCGCTGACGCTCACCGACCTCACCCGGGTCACCGGCCTGTCCCGGCCGACCGTCGAGGGCGTGACCGAGGGGCTGATGGCGACCGGTCTGGTCGTCGAGGCCGCGCCGGAGGAACGCGAGACGCGGCGGCAGGGCCGGCCGGCCCGGAGGTTCCGCTTCCGCGCCGAGGCCGGGCATCTGCTGGGCGTCGAGATCGGCCCGCACCGGGTCGCGGCGCTGCTGTCCGGGCTCGACGGCCGGATCATGATGGCCGGTTCACGTGAGGTGTCCGAGACCGCGTCGGCGGACGAGCGTCTGGAGCGGGTGCGCGCGGTGGTCGCGGACGTGCTGCGGCGGGCCGGGGTGCCGCGGAGCAATCTGCGCGCGGTCGGCGTCGGCACGCCCGGGATCGTCGAGGCGGACGGCACGGTCCGGCTGGGCACCGCGCTGCCGGGCTGGACGGGTCTGGCGCTGGGCGAGCGGCTGCGCCGCTCGTTCCGCTGCCCGGTGCTGGTGGAGAACGACGCCAACGCGGCGGCCGTCGCCGAGCACTGGAAGGGCGCCGCGACGGACTCGGACGACATCGTGTTCGTGCTCGCGGGTCTGAGCCCGGGCGCGGGCTCGCTGATCGGCGGGCGGCTGCACCGCGGTTACGGCGGCGCGGCCGGCGAGATCGGGGCGCTGCATCTGCTCGGCCGCGAGGCCACCCCGGAGACGCTACTGTCCACGACGGACGAGCCGCTGCACCCGCTCGACGAGCAGGCGGTGGCCGAGGTGTTCGCCCTGGCGCGGAGCGGGGACGCCCGGTCGCAGGCGGCGGTGGACCGGTTCATCCAGCGGCTCGTCCATGATGTGGCGGCGCTGGTCCTCGCGCTGGACCCGGAGTTGGTGGTGGTCGGCGGCTGGGCGGCCGGTCTGGACGGGGTGCTGCAGCCGCTGCGCGAGGAGCTTGCCCGGTTCTGTCTGCGACCGCCGAGGGTGGCGCTGTCCCTGCTGGGCGAGGCGGCGGTCGGGACGGGCGCGCTGCGCCTCGCGCTGGACCACGTCGAGGAGCAGTTGTTCGCCGTGGACGGGGCGGCGACGTCCCGGCGTTGAGCGGGACCCACGCGAACGGCCCCGGCGTTCGGTGAACGCCGGGGCCGTTTCGTGTAGTCGAAGCCGTTGGGGCCGCTGGGCTCGTCGGGACGTCAGGAGGCCATGACGAGGTCGCCCGAGTCGCCGAAGGTGAGGCGGCAGGTGTCGGCGCGGTAGGTGGCCACCGAGACGGCGGCGGTGCGGCCCTCGGAGAGGTAGCGGGTGGTGACGACGAGCACCGGCGCACCGGGCAGCCGGTCCAGCTCCTTGGCGTCGTCGGCGCGCGCGGAGCCCAGCTCCACGGAGCGGTCCTGGCCGTCGAGGACGAGGCGCTGCAGCTCGCGCAGGACGGCGCGGGCGCGGGCGGGGCCGGCCGAAGCGTCGGCGGCGGGCGGCTGGGGGACGCGGCCGGACGGCACGTACAGCAGCTCGGCGGCGACGGGCTGGCCCTGGCTGACGCGCAGTCGGCGCACCACGTGGACGGGCTCGTCGGGGCCGATGTCGAGCTGGCGGGCGACCGCGGCGGGCGGTACGTCGGTGGCGGAGTCGAGGGACTGCCAGACGTCCTCGCCGGCGCCGGGCCAGGCCTGCTGGGCGGTGGAGACGTCGACGCCCATACGGGGCGGGGCGACGGTCGTGCCGACGCCGCGGCGGCGCTGCAGCCGGCCCTCCAGCTCCAGCTGTTCCAGGGCCTGGCGGAGCGTGGCACGGGCGACGCCGAAACGGGCCGCGAGCTCGCGCTCGTTCGGCAGGATCTCGCCGACCGCGAAGTCCGAGTCCAGCGCCTCGCCGATCACGGTCTTGAGGTGCCAGTACTTCGGCTCCGGCACCGAATCCAGCTGCGTGGTCCCCACCCTGATCCTCCGCAAGATCCGTGTCCTCGGCGGCTTTTCCGCGCCCTTGTTTATTAAAGGTTCCTGCACTAACTCTGCGACCATAGGACGGCGCTTCTCCTTGGTCAAGACCAATCCTGCGTCGGGTCCGCTCAGTCCCGGCGTTCCGGCGGGGATGTTCACAGGACGTTCGCGCCGCCGTGAGCCCTGCGCAGCAAACCGCCCCGGGTCCGGGCGGACTCGGGGCGGCTCAGTAAGCAGCGGGGACGGGGATCAGGCGGGCACGGCCTGGAGTTTGTCCGGGTTACGCATGATATAGACGCATTGGATCGCGCCGTCGGCGCTCTCGATCTGGAAGACCACGTCGACCCGGCCGTCCACGGTTCCGACCAGCGCCGGAGCGCCGTTGATCTCGTCGATGCGGTACGTGTAGTCCGCGACCTCCGACTGCGCGACGGCGAACAGGAACCGGCCCACCTTGTCGGCGCTCTCCACGACCCGCAGCGGGCTCTTGGACTTGCCGCCGCTGTCGCCGACGAGCCGGACGTCCGGCGCGAGCAGCGCGAGCAGCTCCGCCAGGTCCCCGCCGGCCGCCGCCTCGAGGAACCGCTCGGTCAGCGCGCGCCGTTCGCCGGGGTCGACGTCGTACCGGGGCCGGCCCTCGTCGACGTGGCGGCGGGCGCGGCCGGCGAGCTGGCGCACGGCCGGCTCGGTGCGGTCGAGTACGCCGGCGATCTCGGCGTACGGGAAGCCGAAGGCCTCGCGCAGCACGAACACCGCGCGCTCCAGCGGGGAGAGCGATTCGAGGACCACGAGCACGGCGAGCGAGACGGACTCGGCGAGCACGGCCCGCTCGGCGGTGTCGGGCACGGCGGGGCCGAAGTCGGTGACCACGGGTTCGGGCAGCCAGGGGCCCACGTACGCCTCGCGGCGCGACTGGACCTGGCGCAGCCGGTCGACGGCGAGGCGGGTGGTGACCCGGACGAGATAGGCGCGGGGCTCGCGGACGTCGGCGACGTCGGCGGCGGACCAGCGCAGCCAGGCCTCCTGGACCACGTCCTCGGCGTCGGCCGCGCGGCCCAGCATCCGGTACGCGACGCCGGTCAGCAGCGCGCGGTGTTCTTCGAACAGATCGGTCGGGGTGTCGGTCGCCACTCCCCCATCCCAGCCCAGGGGCCCGGGCCGTGTCCAGTTTCACCCGCCTTCCCTTGAACTCGCCCCTACCGGTGGACAATTCTTCCTGACAGGGTGTCTAAGGACGATGGGACGTCCGAGACAGGGAGCACGCGCATGTCCGCACAGATCGAGTTCACGATCGACACGCCGCTGGGGCCGGGCGAGGTCTCGGTGACGTACGACCGGCGCGGCACCGGCGAGCCCCTGCTGCTGCTCCACGGCATCGGCCACCACTGGCAGGCCTGGGAGCCGGTGATCCCGGTCCTCGCCGCCGAGCGCGACGTCATCGCCGTGGACCTGCCGGGCTTCGGCGCGTCCGCCCCGCTGCCGGACGGCTGCGGATACGACCTGGCGACGGTCGTGCCGGTCCTGGGCGCGCTGTGCGAGGCCCTCGGGGTCGACCGGCCGCACGTCGCGGGCAACTCGCTCGGCGGGCTCCTCGCCCTCGAACTGGGCCGGCAGAAGCTGGTGCGCTCGGTGACCGCGCTCTCCCCCGCCGGCTTCTGGTCCGAGAGCGAGCGGCGGTACGCCTTCGGCACCCTGCGCGCGATGCACGCGGCCGCCGGCGCCATGCCGCTGCCGCTGATCGAGCGGCTGTCCCGCTCGGCGGCCGGCCGGGCCGTACTCACCGGCACCATCTACGCCCGGCCCGCGCGCCGTTCGCCCGAGGCGGCGTTCGCGGAGGCGCTCGCCCTGCGCGGGGCGACCGGCTTCCGGCGGACGCTGGAAGCGGGCCGCGGCATCGCGGTCACCGAGGACGTCGCCGGGCTGCCGGTCACCATCGCCTGGGGCAGCCAGGACCGGCTGCTGCTGCGCCGGCAGGGCGTCCGCGCCAAGCACGCGATCCCGGAGGCCCGGCTGGTCCGGCTGCCGGGCTGCGGCCACGTGCCGATGAACGACGACCCGGCGCTGGTCGCCCGCGTCATCCTCGACGGCAGCCGCTGACAGCCGCTGACGGCACGCCACCTCGCGGGCCCCGCAGCGTTGTTCACGCGGGGTTCGCGCGGTCGCCGCCGCCGGGCGTTAGGCATGGGTCGGCACACCGGCCCGCCCGACCCGCCTGGAGGCGACGATGTCGTACGGCACACCGAGTCCGAACCCCGCCCGGCGCAGCGTGCTGCGCGGCTCCCTGGCCGCGACGGCGGCGCTCTCGCTGGGCGGCGCCGCCCCCGCGCTCGCGCTGTCGGGACGGCCCCGCGCCGCCTGGGGCGTACAGGCCGGGGACGTCACCGCGACGTCGGGCCTGGTCTGGGTGCGGTCGGACCGGCCGGCCCGGATGCTGGTGGAGACCGCGGCGACCGAGTCGTTCCGCGGCGCGCGCCGCTGGTACGGGCCGCTGCTCGGCCCCGGCAGCGACTTCACCGGGACGAGCGCGCTGCGCGGACTGCCGCCGGGCGAGCAGATCCACTACCGGGTCACCCTGGCCGACCCGGACGACCCGCGCCGTACCGGCGAGACGGTGACCGGCACCTTCCGTACCGCTCCGGCGCGCCGCCGGGACGGCGTGCGGTTCCTGTGGTCGGGCGACATCGCCGGACAGGGCTGGGGCATCAACCCGGACATCGGCGGCTTCCGCGCCTTCGAGGAGATGCGCCGGCTGAACCCGGACTTCTTCCTGTGCAGCGGCGACACCGTGTACGCGGACGGCGTGCTCCAGCCGAGCGTGACGCTGCCGGACGGCCGGGTCTGGCGCAACCTCACGACGCCGGAGAAGTCGAAGGTCGCCGAGACCCTCGACGAGTACCGCGGCAACTTCCGCTACAACCTGCTCGACCACAACGTCCGGGCGTTCAACGCCCAGGTGCCGTCGGTCATGCAGTGGGACGACCACGAGGTGCGCAACAACTGGTACCCGGGCCAGATCCTCGACGACGCCCGCTACACCGAGAAGGACGTGGACGTGCTCTCCGCCCGCGCCGTGCAGGCGTTCGGCGAGTACTTCCCGGTCTCCACGCTCCAGCCGCGCGGCGCGGACCGGCGGATGCACCGCGTGGTCCGGTACGGCCCGCTCCTTGACGTGTTCGTCCTGGACATGCGCTCGTACCGGAACCCCAACTCGCCCGGCCGGCAGGCCGACGACACCACCGGCATCCTGGGCGCGGAGCAACTGGAGTGGCTGAAGCGGGAACTGAGCCGGTCACGCGCGGTGTGGAAGGTACTGGCCGCGGACATGCCGCTCGGCCTGGTCGTGCCGGACGGCGCGGCGAACATCGAGGCGATCGCCCAGGGCGACCCGGGCGCCCCGCTGGGCCGCGAGCTGCAGATCGCGGAGCTGCTGCGGTTCGTCAAGCACCGCCGGATCACCGGGACGCTGTGGCTGACGGCGGACGTGCACTACACCTCGGCGCAGCACTACGCCCCCGAACGGGCCGCCTTCCAGGACTTCGCGCCGTTCTGGGAGTTCGTCTCGGGCCCGCTCGCGGCGGGCGGCTTCCCGGCGAACGCGCTGGACGCGACCTTCGGCCCGGAGCGGGTCTTCGTGCGCGCACCGCAGCGCGCCAATCTGTCGCCGATGGAGTCGCCCCAGTACTTCGGCGAGGTCGACATCGACGGCGACAGCGGGGAACTGACGGTCCGTCTGCGTGTCGAGGGCGGTCTGGTCCTCTTCTCGAAGGCGCTGCGGCCGGGGCTGGTGGGCCAGTAGAACGCCGAACCCTCCCTTCCAACTTGCCCTCTCAGCAACGACTTGCCATAGTGGAAAGTAGTTGCTGGTCGACACAAGGGGGAGAGTCATGGCCGAATTCGCCGATGCGGCAGAGGCGTTGACGCGTTCGCGTGCGATGGAGGAGAAGGTGCGGGGGCGCAGCCGCTGGTACGTGCGGTACCTGGTGGTCTACGGGCTCGCGCAGGCGGTGCTGGTGCCCGCGGTCCTGCTGTGGCACGGGCCGGTGGCCGTCGCGGTCTCCACGACGCTGTTCGCGCTGTGCATCGCGGGGCTGAGCGCCTTCGCGGCCAGGCAGCGAGCGGTGCGACGGGGCTTCGGGACACGTCACGTGCTGATCATCGTGAGCTGGGGCGTGCTGTACGCCGCGGCGCTGCTGATCGGACCTCAGGTCGCGAGGGACAGCGTGCCGTTCGCCATCGGCGCGGCGCTGTGCTGCGCCGTGCCGATCGCGGTCGGCGTCCGCCTCGAACTGCGGGACGGGGCGGCCGCGTGAGCGACGGCGCGAAGGCCGGTTCCCATCCCCGGCACGATCTGGAGCCGCTGCTGACCTCGCCGGTGCGGCTGTCCGTCGTCGCGGCTCTCACGCCGCTGGACAAGGCCGAGTTCGCGTTCGTGCGCGACCTGGTGGAGGTGACCGACTCGGCGCTGTCCAAGCAGGTCGCGGCGCTGGAGGAGGCCGGCCTGGTCTCCGTGGACAAGGGCCGGGTCGGGCGGCGCACCCGGACCTGGCTCAAGCTCACGGAGGAGGGCCGGGCGGTGTACCGACGGCACCTGGAGGCCCTGCGGGCGATCGCGGGGGCGTGACGGGGGCTCACGCGTCGATTGTCAGTGCGAGGGCCTACGGTTTTCGGCATGACGCGATCCGTACAGGCGCTCGCCTACGCGCGCCCGTCCGCCCTGGAGTCGTCCGGGGGCGGCCGGGTGCTCGGCCTCGAGACCTCCGGGGGGCTCACGCCCCTCGGGGCCGAGGCGCATCCCCGTTTCTTCGCCGGGTTCCTCAGCTCGCCCCAGGTCGCCGCCCGGGGGCTGCTCGCGGTGGCGGACGTGGCGGTCGCGCGATACCACCGCAGACCGGGTCCGGGCTCGCTGGATCCGGTGGTGACGGGCAACGGCGACCGGCTGCGGTTCGAGTCGTTCTCGGGCTGCGGCGGCGTGTACGCCCGTCTGGACGTGCTGAGCGAGGGCCTGGACGGGGCCGGCACCGGGCATGGCACGACGAACGTCGACGTCAACAACCCGCTGCGGGAAGCTCTGTCCCGGATGACCGGGGAGGAACCGCTGCATCTGCGGGTCGGCCCGGAGGAGCTGGCGGTGACCACGCTCGGCGGGCGTGTGGTGGAGAAGAAGGTGCCCCTGCCGGACCGCTGGCTGCGCGGCTTCGCCGAGGCGCAGGTGGTCAGCGCCGGGTTCGACCTGCGGGCGGAGCTGCCGGGAGCGGAGGCGGTGCGGTTCCTGCGCGGACTGCCGCGGGCCGGGGGCCGGGGGCGAGGGCCGCTGTGGGTCGTGCCGGCCGGGCGGACGCTGCGGCCGACGACCCGGCCGGGCCCGGGCGCGGTCTGCCTGCCGGGGCCGGAGCGGCTGGTCGCCCTGGAGCGGGTGCTGCGGGCCGCGACGGCGCTGCGCGTGTACGGGCCGGCGCCCGACGGCGCCCCGACCGCGAGCGCCTGGGAGGTCGTCCTGCCGGGCATGCGGCTGACGCTCACGCTGTCGCCCGACGCCTCGCGCGGCTTCTCCGGCGAGGGCGGCGTGCTGGAGGCGCTGGCCGGCGAGGAGGCCGCGCAGGACGCGGAGCTGCTGGCCGTACTGCTCGCCTGGGAGCCGCGGATCGAACCGGCCGACCTGGCCGAGCGGTCCGGGCTCTCCGTGGCACGGGTGCGCGCGGCGCTGACCCGCCTCGGAACGGCCGGCCGCGTCGGGTACGACGTGGCGGACGCGGCGTACTTCCACCGCGAACTGCCCTACGACGCCGACCGCGCCGAGCGGCACAACCCGCGGCTGGTGGCGGCACGGGCGCTCGTGGCGGAGGGGGCGGTGACCTTCGACGGCGGGCCGGCGTCCGCGCTCCCGGCGGCCTCGATGGCCCCGGCCTCGGTGGTCTCGGGTGAACAGCGGTACCAGGTGCGGGAGTCGGGCGGGGCGCTGAGCTGCACCTGCTCCTGGTGGGCCGACTACCAGGGCCGGCGCGGCCCCTGCAAGCACGCGCTCGCGGTGCGCCTGGCGCGCCGCGACGGACAGACCGGAGACAGTCGATGATCCTCACACGCGATCCGGCCGAGCTGCTGCTGAAGACCGTCCGCAGGGGCGCGTCGGACGAGGTGCCGGCCCTCCTGAAGGCCCTGGACGCGGCCGAGCGCAAGGCCGTGCTGGTCGAGCTGAAGGAGCTGCGGACCGGGCTGCTGCGCGGCCGCCTGCGCTGGCGGGACTGGCGGCGCACGCTGTGGGCCCTCCGTGTCGCGGGCGCCGGCTGCCAGACGGGCGCGGCGGCCGTTGCGACCTGGCTCGCCGCGCGGGACACGGAGGACTGGAGCGGCGAGTCCCACGCGGCCACGCTGGAGGTCCTGGCGGACCGCGACCCGGCCTGGCTCGGCGACGTCGCGCGGCGGCTCGCGGACCGGCGGGCCTTCGTGGAGGCCGAGTTCCGGCTCGTCCAGGAGCTGGTGCTGCGCTCCGGCGGTGAGGTGCCCGCCACGGACGGGTACGTGGCCGGGTGGACGGAGTCCCTCGACCACACGAACCTGGCCGATGAGCTGCGGGCCCACCCCCACACCCGGCTGCTCGTGCGTCGGCTCTTCGAGCTGACGGAGACCCCCGGGCCGCTGAGTCGGAACACCGCCCGGTGGGACGTCGAGCCCGCCACCCACACGACCTGGCAGGAGGCCCTGGGCCTGCTGGCGACGGAGGGCGTACTCGACCGGCGGGACCTGCTGGAGGGCTGCCTGGCCCGGCTGGTGCGCGGGGGACGGGCGCACGACCTGCGGTTCCACCTTGCGCTGCTCCAGCGGCTCGCGCCGACACAGGAGGAACTGCGGGCGCACACCGCCGACCTGCTCGGCATGGCCGCCGACGGCCCGTCCACCGTGGCGGGCCACGCGCAGGAGGCGCTCGCCGTGCAGGCTCTCGCGGGCGAACTCCCGGACGCGCTGCTGGCGGAGATGTCCGGCGCGCTGCTGTTCCGTACCGAGAAGAAGCTGGTGCGGGCTCAGCTGACGCTGCTCGGCAAGGTCCTGAAGCAGCGGCCCGCGGCGGTCCCGGAGCTGTTGCCGGTGGTCGCGGAGGCGTTCGGTCACGCGGACAGCGACGTGCAGTTGCGGGCGCTGAGACTGGTGGGCGCGCATCTGTCCGCCGTGGACGGGGCGGTGCGGGAGGAGCTGGCCGCGGCGGCGGAACTGCTGAGTGCGGTCCACCGGCCGGCGGCCGTCGAGCTGTTCGGTGCGGCCCTGCCGACGGAACCCGGCCTGCCGTACGAGGAGTTCCTGCCTCCGGTGCCGGAGCGGCGCAGGCTCGCCCCCGCCCCGGGCACGCTGCCGGAGCTGCTCGAGGACCTGGTCCCGCTGGTCAAGGGACGCCGCAGGGCGGCGCCCGGGGCTCTGGACCGGGTGCTCGACGGTCTGGTCCGGCACGCGGCACGGGACCGGGAGGCCCTGGCGGAGGCGGTACGCGGACCGGTCGCCGACGCGTGGTGGCTGAGGGAGGGCGACCGCCGCAACGACAACTACTTCCGGCACTCCGCGCAGGGCATCGAGGTCGTGCTCGCGGCGCTGTTCGGCAGGGTGCCGCGGGAGTTCCTCGACGCCGGCCGGGCGCGGCGGCACGTCCACCCGGACTGCGTCCGGCACGTCCCGGAGGCCGTCCTCGAACAGCGGCTCTGGGAGATCGCGGATCTGATCGGCACGCCCGCGCTGCCGTTCCTGCTGGCGACACCCACCTGGCACACCGGCGCCCTCGACGCGGCCGAGCTGGTGGAGCGCCTGCGGCTGTACCGGGACGCGGGCCGCGAGCCCGCCCCGGCGGACTTCGCGCAGGCGCTGCTGCGGGTACGGACCTCCGGTCCGGAGGCCGCCGGCTCGGCCCGTGCGGCGCTGGCCCTGGGCACGGCGGCCGGCGACCGGCTCGCGGCCCGCCTGACCGACCCGGCGCCGCTCGCCCCCGTGCTGCGGCTGAAGGACCCGGTCCCGCCGCGGGCCAACGGGTACCTGTACTGGTCGGAGCGGATCGAGCTCACCGCCCGTGAACTCCCCCAGGGGCAGCCGGAATTCCCCGGTGCGTTCCAGTTCCTGGTCCGTACGCTCGACACGCAGCCGGGGCAGTGCCGGCTCTGGGGCAACGAGCGGGAGTCCCTGCCCCTGGTCCTGCCGGTGGACGGCGAGGCTCTGGCGTCCTGGCTGCTGCCCAGGCTCGCGTCGGGCGTCGAGTGGGGCGAGCGGGGCGCGACGTGGTGGCTGACGGCGCTCGCCGAGACGGAGGGCCGGCTCGGCGCGGCGGGGCGGCTCGCCCTGGCGTGCGGCATGACGAGCGCCCACGCGGCGGACCGGCTGACGGCGGTGGACGCGCTGCTGGTGCTCGCCGCCCGCGGGGAGCTGGACGCGGCCGGCGTCGGGACGGCGCTCGCCGGGCTGGTCCTGGACGGCTACGCCAAGCCCAACCGGGCAGCGGACGCGGCCCGTACGGCGGCGGTGACCGGCGCGTACGGCACCACCTGGTCGCTGCTCGCCGCGCTGCTGCCGCCGCTCCTTCAGGAGGCGAAGCCGGTACGCGGGCTCGGCGAGGTCCTCGCGGTGGCCGCGGACTGCGCCGAGCAATGCCGGCCCGGCGGTGCGCTGACGGGGCTCGACCGGGTGGCGGGGCGCGGGGGTTCGTCACAGCTCGTGGTGCAGGCGAAGCGCCTGGCGATCGCACTCGCACACGAAGCCGGTCAGGAGGTGTCGGAACCGGTGGAAAACCATCAGTAATCCACCAGATTGGGGTTTAACCCGTCAGTCACAAAGCGTTCGTGATCACGCAACACCGCTCGGCCACAGTGAGTGCATGACTGATGTGACTTCTGCGAAGAGTGCCCGCCGTCCCCATCACTGGCGGCGGGACCTCATCGAACTGGCCGCGCTGTTCACGGCCGTGGTGGTGGCCGACACGATCGCGAAGACCGTGGTGAAGGGTCCTGACGGACCGTACCTCCTGGTGGCCTCCGCGGTGGCGCTCGCCGCCACGACCGCGTTCCACACATGGTGGGCACGAAGGCACAGCCATGCGCCGCCCGCCGGCGATCCCGGCGGCGGCGGGACGTCCCCGCTGCCGCCGCAGCGCGCCGGCGCCCGGCCCGCCGGGTCCGCGACCGGGACCGGGACCGAGTCCGAGACCGTACTGTGGCGGATGCGGACCACGGTCCGGGACGCCCCGGGCAGCCTCGCCGCGCTCTGCACGGCCCTGGCCCGGCACGGCGTCGACATCCTCACCCTGCAGACCCACCCCCTCGCCGAGGGCACGGTCGACGAGTTCCTGCTGCGCGCCCCCGCCGGCCTCCAGGCCGACCGGCTCACCGGCGAGATCGCGGCGGCGGGCGGCCACAGCACCTGGATCGAGCGCGCCGACGCCCACGACCTCGTCGACACCCCCACCCGGCTACTCGGCCTCGCCACCCGCACCGCCCTCGACGCCGCCGAACTGCCGCTCGCGCTGCGCCAGCTCCTCGGCCGCTGCACCATCCACTCGCTGCCCGCCGTCTCCCCCACCGGCCGCCCCAACCGCGAGTCCGCGCCCGTCGAGGGCGTCCTGGAGGAGACGGTGATGCGGCTGCGCGACCCCAACGGCGGGGTGATCACCGTGGAGCGGCCGTACCTGCCGTTCACGCCCACCGAGTTCGCCCGAGCCCGGGCGCTCGTCGAGCTGGACGCCCGGCTCGGCCCGCGCGTCCCGCGCAGCCGGGACGTGCTCACCCTCCCCGAGGGGAACGAGATCACCGTCCGCCGGGCCGACCAGAGCGACCTCGTCGCGGCCCGCGCCATGCACGACCGCTGCTCCGACCGCACCCTGGGCCTGCGCTACCACGGCCCGGTGGCCGACGCCGACCGCTATCTGAACCACCTGCTCAGCCCCCGCTTCGGCCGCACCCTCGCGGTGCTGACCGCCTCCGGCCGTCTCGTCGCCCTCGGCCATCTGCTCTGGGACGGCGACGAGACGGAGGTCGCCCTGCTGGTGGAGGACGACTGGCAGCGCCGCGGCATCGGCTCGGAGCTGCTGCGCCGGCTGATCGCGCTCGCGGTGGAGGCCGGCTGCGGCAGCGTGTACGCGGTGACACAGTCGTCCAACACGGGCATGGTGGCGGCGATGCGGGCGCTGAACCTGCCCCTCGACTACCAGATCGAGGAGGGCACCCTGGTGATCACCGCACAGCTGGACGCGGCGCCGGCGCGCCGTCTGCTGCCGGACGAGGCGTACCGACGGCAGGAGCGCTGAGCGCCTGCGTCAGGTCCTGCCACAGGTCCTCGACGTCCTCCAGGCCCACCGACATCCGCAGCAGCCGGTCGCTGACGCCGGCCGCGCGGCGGTCCCCCTCGGCCACGATGCGGTGGCTGATGGAGGCGGGGTGCTGGATCAAGGTGTCCACGCTGCCGAGGCTGACGGCCGGGGTGATCAGCCGGACCCCGGCGGTCACGGCGTGCGGATCGCCGCACACCTCGAAGGCCACCATCGCGCCGCCGATGCGCGGATAGTGCACCCGGGCGATGCGGGGGTCGGCGGAGAGCCGCCGGACCAGTTCCGCCGCGGTCGCCGAGGCCGCCCTGACCCGTACCGGCAGCGTCGACAGGCCGCGCAGCAGCAGATAGCCGGCCAGCGGATGGAGCACGCCGCCGGTCGCGAACCGCACCTGGCGCAGCGCGCGGGCGAACTCCTCGTCGCAGGCCACCACGCCGCCGAGCACGTCGCCGTGGCCGCCGAGGTACTTGGTGGCGCTGTGCAGGACGATCCGCGCGCCGTGCCGCGCCGGCTGCTGCAGCACCGGGGTGGCGAAGGTGTTGTCGACCAGCAGCGGCACAGCACCGCAGGAATGCGCCAGTGCGTCGAGGTCGACCTCGGCCAGCGTCGGGTTGGCCGGGGTCTCCACCATGACCAGGCCGGTGTCGGGACGGATCGCGTCCGCGACGCCCGCCGGGTCGGTCCAGGTCACCTCGGTGCCGAGCAGCCCCGCGGTGAGCAGGTGGTCGCTGCAGCCGTACAGCGGCCGGACTGCGACCACGTGGCGCAGGCCGAGGCTCGCCCGGACCAGCAGGACGGCGGTCAGGGCCGCCATGCCGCTGGCGAAGGCGACGGCGCTGTCGGTCCCCTCCAGGCGGGCGAGGGCGTCCTCGAAGCGGGCGGTGGTGGGGTTGTCGAGGCGGGCGTAGACCGGCGGGCCGTCCGGGCGGGCGCCGGTGCCGGCGAACGCGTCGATGCGGGCGGCCTCGGCCCGGGTGTCGTACGAGGGGTAGGTCGTCGACAGGTCGAGCGGCGGGGCGTGCAGGCCGAGGGAGGCGAGGTCTTCGCGTCCGGCGTGCACGGCTTCGGTGGCGAGAGCTCTGGGGGTGGTGGCCGTAGCTCTGGGGGAGACGTCGTTGTCCATGGCGGCACCCTGAACGGATACCGGGGAGTAGCGAAAAACCGGCGTGTTACGTTCGCCGCATGGCCGAATCCGTCGTACTCGATCCGATCGATCTGCACATTCTTCGCCTCTTGCAGAACGACGCCCGGACCACGTACCGGGAACTCGCGGTCGAGGTCGGGGTGGCCCCGTCGACCTGCCTCGACCGGGTGGCCCGGCTGCGGCGCACCGGAGTGATCCTGGGCAACCGGCTACGACTGGATCCAGCCAAACTCGGCCGGGGTCTCGAGGCGCTGTTGTCGGTCCAGGTTCGGCCCCACCGTCGTGAACTGATCGGTCCGTTCGTCGAACGGATTCGCGCCCTGCCGGAGTCCCGGGCGCTGTTCCATCTGACCGGACCGGATGACTACCTGGTTCACGTGGCCGTTTCGGACACCGCTGACCTGCAGCGACTCGTCCTCGACGAGTTCACCTCACGGCGCGAGGTGGCGCGCGTGGAGACCCGGCTGATCTTCCAGCAGTGGGAGTGCGGCCCGATGCTGCCGCCCGGAGCCGGCGCTCATTTGTCAGCCGACTGAGTTCGGATGAGGGTGACGCGGGGGCGCCGGAGAGGCCAGGATGAGCCGCATGCCAGAGACTTCCAGCAGCCCGCTGCCCCGCCAGGTCGCCGACACCTACGTCGACGAACTCATCGCCCTCGACCCGATCACCGGTACCTACCTGGGAGTCAACGAGAGCGCCGGACGCCTTCCGGACTTCTCCCCCGCCGGACAGGAGCAGGTGGCCGAACTCGCCCGCCGCACGCTGGCCCTGCTCGACGAGGCCGAACGCCGTCCGGGTGCCGACAGCGACGCCGAACGCCGCTGCGGCCGGCTGCTGCGCGAGCGGCTCAACGCCGAACTCGCCGTGCACGAGGCCGAGGAGGGGCTCTGCGCGGTGAGCAATCTGCGCTCCCCCGCGCACAGCGTGCGGATCGTCTTCACCGTGATGCCGACGGAGACGCCCGAGGACTGGGCGGCGGTCGCCGAGCGGCTGCGCGCGGTGCCGGCCGCCTTCGAGGGGTACCGTGCCTCGCTCGAACTGGGCCTGGAGCGCAAGCTGTTCGCCGGCCCGCGGCCGACGGCCACGTTCGTCGGGCAGCTCACCGAGTGGGCGGGCGACGCAGCGGAGCGGGGCTGGTTCGAGGAGTTCGCCGCCGGCGGTCCGCAGGAGCTGCGCGCCGAACTGGACGAGGCGGCGCGCGGTGCGACGGCGGCGGTGGCGGCGCTGCGGGACTGGATGCGCGAGGTGTACGCGCCGGCCGTCGCCGACGCCCCGAACACCGTGGGCCGGGAGCGGTACCGGCGCTGGTCGCGGTACTTCAACGGCACGGACTTCGACCTGGACGAGGCGTACGCGTACGGCTGGGCCGAGTACCGCCGGCTGCGCGGCGAGATGCGGGCCGAGGCGGACAGGATCCTGCCGGGCTCGGACCCCTGGGAGGCGCTGGCCCACCTGGACGTGCACGGCACGCACATCGAGGGCGTGGAGGAGGTGCGGGTCTGGCTGCAGCAGCTGATGGACGAGGCGATCGAGGCGCTGGACGGCACGCACTTCGAACTCGCCGAGCGGGTGCGGACGGTGGAGTCGCGGATCGCCCCGCCGGGGGGCGCGGCGGCCCCGTACTACACCGGCCCGTCGGAGGACTTCTCCCGCCCCGGCCGCACCTGGCTGCCCGTGGACGGGGAGACCCGCTTCCCGGTCTACGACCTGGTGTCGACCTGGTACCACGAGGGCGTGCCGGGCCACCACCTGCAGATCGCGCAGTGGGCGCACGTCGCGGACACGCTCTCGCGCTACCAGGCCACCATCGGCAGCGTCTCCGCCAACTGCGAGGGCTGGGCCCTGTACGCGGAGCGGCTCATGGACGAACTGGGCTTCCTGCCCGACCCGGAGCGGCGGCTCGGCTACCTGGACGCGCAGATGATGCGCGCCTGCCGGGTGATCGTCGACATCGGCATGCACCTGGAGCTGGACATCCCGGCGGACTCGCCGTTCCACCCGGGCGAGCGGTGGACGCCGGAGCTGGCGCAGGAGTTCTTCCAGCAGCACAGCAGCCGTCCGGCGGCGTTCGTGGAGAGCGAGCTGACCCGCTACCTGTCGATGCCCGGGCAGGCGATCGGCTACAAGCTGGGCGAGCGGGCCTGGCTGCTGGGCCGCGCGAACGCGCAGGCCCGGCACGGTGACGCGTTCGACGCGAAGGCCTGGCACATGGCGGCGCTGTCCCAGGGCCCGCTCGGTCTGGACGACCTGGTGGACGAGATCTCGAAGCTCTGACCCACCCTGCGAGGATCCCCGGGCGCGGCTTGATCGCCCGGGGATTTCCCTGTTGTGTGACGCCCATGACGGGATACTCACCGGACGCCACCGACCGGCGCATCATCGAAGCCCTGCAGAACCAGGGCCGGGCCAGCTTCACCGAACTCGCCAAGTCGGTGTCCATGTCGGCCTCCGCGGTGACCGAGCGGGTCCGGCGTCTGGAGGAGGCCGGCGTGATCACCGGCTACACCGCCGTGATCGATCCCGAACGGCTCGGCCTGCCGATCCTCGCCTTCGTCCGGCTCCGCTACCCCAACGCGAACTACAAGCCGTTCCACGACCTCCTCGACACCACCCCGGAGATCCTGGAGGCCCACCACGTCACCGGGGACGACTGCTTCGTCCTCAAGGTCGCCGCCCGCTCGATGAAGCACCTGGAACAGGTCTCCGGCAAGGTCGGCGCACTCGGCTCCGTGACCACCAGCGTCGTGTACTCGTCACCGCTGTCCCGCCGCCCGATCAGCCAATGACAGGAGCCGATGCCCCATGTCCCCGCACCCGCTGCTGAACGCCGGATCCGTCGACGGCCTGGAGACATACCTGCAGGAGGTGGGCACCGTCTTCCGAGCCTTCCGGGAACAGGACTCGGGCTGTGTCTCCTTCGGGGTCGCCATCGCCGACGAGCGGTGGTTCGTGAAGGGCGCGACCACGACGCCGGCGACGACATCACTCAGCCGCGCCATCGCCGTGCACGACGCGGTACGGCACACGGCGATCGTGCCGCTGCGTCACCGCTTCCGGCTCCGGGACGGACTGGCGCTGGTGTACCCGTGGGCCGACGGCGAGGTCCTGTACCACCCGACCGCGGCCGGCCACGGCGGGCGGTCGGCTCCGGACAGTCCGACGGCCCGCTTCCGCGCTCTCCCGGTCCCCGAGATCCTGCGGGCCCTGGACCGGATCCTCGACGCGCACCTCGCGGTCGAGCAGGCCGGTTTCGTCGCCGTCGACCTGTACGACGGATGCTTCCTGTACGACTTCGCAGCGCGCCGCATGCAGCTGTGCGACCTGGACGAGTACCGCCCCGGACCGTTCGTACTGGAAGGCGACCGCCTGCCCGGCTCACGGCGCTACATGGCACCCGAGGAGTTCGTCGAAGGCTCCACCATCGACGCTCGCACGACCGTCCACGCACTGGGCCGGACCCTGCGCCTCCTCCTGGACGCCGGCGACGAGGAGCAGCAGTGGCGGGGCTCCGCCTCCCAGCTGGCAGTCGTCGAAGGCGCCACCGCCCCCGCCCCGCACCACCGCTTCCCCACCATCAAGGCCCTCGTCCAGGCATGGCACGCCGCAAGCGGGTTCTCCGCACCCCCCTCGTCGTGAGCCGCTAAATGCGCTGCCGCCGGTCCGGCCCCGTCGCTACGCTGACGACGGCCCGCCTACGAAATGGAGCATCCGAGAATGACTCGACACCTGGTGACCAGCGCGCTTCCCTACATCAACGGGATCAAGCACCTGGGCAACATGGTCGGGTCGATGCTTCCGGCGGACGTGTACTCCCGGTACCTCCGCCTGCGCGGTCACGACGTCCTCTACATCTGTGCCACCGACGAGCACGGCACGCCGGCCGAGCTGGCCGCCAAGGAGGCCGGGCTGACGGTCGCGGAGTTCTGCGCGAAGGCGCACGACGCGCAGAAGGCCGTGTACGAGGGGTTCGAGCTGGCCTTCGACCACTTCGGGCGCAGTTCCTCGCCGCAGAACGTCGAGACCACCCAGCACTTCGCGCGGAAGCTGAACGAGAACGGCTTCATCGAGGAGCGGGCGATCCGGCAGGTGTACTCGCCGGTCGACGGCCGCTTCCTGCCGGACCGGTACGTCGAGGGCACCTGCCCGCACTGCGACTACGACAAGGCCCGAGGCGACCAGTGCGAGAACTGCACCCGCGTCCTCGACCCGACCGACCTGATCGAGCCGCGCTCGGCGATCAGCGGTTCCACGGACCTGGAGGTCCGCGAGACCAAGCACCTCTTCCTGCTGCAGTCCAAACTCCAGCACGAGGTCGAGGAGTGGATCGCCGGCGTCAGCGCCGAGTGGCCGCACCTGTCCACGTCCATCGCCCGCAAGTGGCTGACCGAGGGCCTGAACGACCGCGCCATCACCCGCGACCTGGACTGGGGTGTGCCGGTGCCGGCCGACACCTGGCCTGAGCTGGCGGCCGAGGGCAAGGTCTTCTACGTCTGGTTCGACGCGCCGATCGAGTACATCGGCGCGACGAAGGAGTGGGCCGACGCGGCTTCCGACGGTGGGACCCGGGACTGGAAGTCGTGGTGGTACGAGGCCGACGACACGGTCCGCTACACGCAGTTCATGGCGAAGGACAACGTCCCCTTCCACACCGTGATGTTCCCGGCCACCGAACTCGGCGTGCGCGAGCCGTGGAAGAAGGTCGACGTCGTCAAGGGCTTCAACTGGCTGACGTACTACGGCGGCAAGTTCTCCACCTCCCAGAAGCGCGGCGTCTTCACCGACGCGGCCCTGGAGATCCTGCCCGGCGACTACTGGCGCTACTTCCTGATCGCCAACGCCCCCGAGTCCGACGACTCCTCGTTCACCTGGGAGCACTTCACGGCCACCGTCAACAAGGACCTCGCCGACACCCTCGGCAACTTCGTCAACCGCGTGCTGACCTTCTCCCGCAAGCGGTTCGGCGACGAGGCGCCGGCCGGCCGCGCCGCAGGAGAGGCGGAGACGAAGCTGGGCGAGGAGATCGCGCGACTGCTCGCCGAGTACGAGGAGCAGATGGAGGCGCTGCAGTTCCGCAAGGCCGCTGCCGCACTGCGCGCGCTGTGGTCCGCGGGCAACGCCTACCTGGGCGAGAAGGCCCCCTGGCAGGAGATCAAGACCGACCCCGAGGGCGCCGCGCTGACCCTGCGCACCGCGATGAGCCTGATCCACCTGTACGCGGTCGTGTCCGAGCCGTTCATCCCGGCCTCGGCCGCCGCCATGCGCGGGGCTTTCGCCCTGGAGAACGACACCGCGACGTGGGTGACCGCCGACCGGGCCAAGGCCCTGGACAGCGTCCCGGCCGGCACCGCGTTCACCGTTCCGCCCGTGCTCTTCGCGAAGCTCACGGAGAAGGACCTGGAGTCCTACCGCGCCCGCTTCGGCGGCGCGCCGGGCGCCTGAGCCGGCGGGTCAGGCGCCGGTCCCTCGCTGTCGCACGACCGATCCCGTCCGGGCCTTGAGGATCTCCAGTTGGGCGGGGATCCGGCGGCGGAGGTCGGGGACGTGGCTGACGATGCCCACGGTGCGGTCGCGTTCGCGGAGGGAGTCCAGGACGTCGAGGACCTCGTCGAGCGTCTGGTCGTCGAGGCTGCCGAAGCCCTCGTCGATGAAGAGGGTGTCGAGGCGGACGCCGCCGGCCTCGTCGGAGACGACGTCGGCGAGGCCGAGGGCCAGGGCGAGGGAGGCGAAGAACGTCTCGCCGCCGGAGAGTGTGGCGGTGTCCCGTTCGTTGCCGGTCCAGGCGTCGACGACGTGCAGGCCGAGTCCGGCGCGTTTGCCGCCGGTGCGGGCGTCGGAGTGGACCAGCGTGTAGCGGCCGGACGACATCCGCTGGAGGCGGGCGGTGGCGGCGGCCGCGACCTGCTCGAGGCGGGCGGCGAGCACGTACGACTCCAGGCGCATCTTGCGCTCGTTGTCGGCGGAGGTGCCGGCGGTGAGCCCGGCGAGCCGGGCCACCCGGTCGTACTCCTCGCGGAGCGGGCCGAGCCGGCGGACCTCGTCGTCCGCCTGGCGGGACAGCCGGTCGAGGGCGGCGCACCGGTCCCGTACGGCCGCCAGCGCGGCGTCGGCGGCGCGCAGCGCCCGCTCGGCCGCGGTGTGCGCGGTCTCGGCGGCGGCGGTGTCGGCGGGCGGGAGTGCGGCCGCGGCGCGGGTCTCCGCGTCGCGGAGCCGGTCGGCGACCGCGGCGTCCTCGGCCTGCCAGGCGTCGAGGCGGTGCTGCAGCTCGCGGTGGCGGGCGTCGTCGATGCGGGCGGCCGCGGCCGCGGCGGGCGTCTCGAAACCGGCCCGGAAGGCGGCGTCTGCGAGCCGGCCGTCGGCCTCCTTCAGGCGCTGGGCGGTCTGCTCGACGGCCCGTACGGACTCGGCGGCGGCGACCAGGATGGCGATGCGCTGTTCGAGCAGGGTCGCGTGCCGGGCGACGCTCGGCGACTCGCCGCGCCCGCGGGCGACCTCCTCGTCGAGCACCGCGCGCTCCCCCTCCAGGGTCTCCCGCCGAGAGCTCCGCCCGGCCGCCCGCCGTTCGGCCTGCTGCCGGGCCGTGAGCCGTTCGTCGTGTTCCCGTTCGGCCCGGGCCTTGGCCTCGCGCGCGGCGTGGGCCCCGGCCGCGAGGGCGCGGGCTTCGGCATGGTCCGCTTCCAACAGCCGTACTTCGGCGGTGAGTTCGCCCACCGTGGGTTCCGTCCCGGCCGACGTCGTGCCCACCTCGGCCGCGGCCGTCCGCCACGACTCCTCCGTGACCGCAAGGTCCCGTTCCGCCGTGGCGTGGGCCTGTTCCGCCTGCGTGTACACGGTGTACGCGGCGTCCTCCGTGGCGCGGTCGACGTGGTCGGCGCCGGTGCGGGCGGGGGCCGGGTGGGTGGCCGAGCCGCAGACCTGGCAGGGTGCGCCGTCGGTCAGCGCGGCGGCCAGCTCCGCGGCGATGCCCTGCAGGCGGCGGGACTTGACGTCGAGCCAGGTCTCCTTCGCCGTGTTCCGTTCCTCGCGCGCCTCCGTGACGCGGGCCTCGCCCTCGGTCACCCGCGCCGCGAGGTCGTCGCGCCGGCGAGCGGCGTCGAGGCGGTGGCGCGCCGGGCCGAGCCGGCCCGCGAGGTGTTCCGCGCGGGTCGCCGCGTCCTGCGCGGCGTCGATCCGCTCGTCGTGGGCGGCGCGGCGGGACTCCCAGCCGGCCAGCCAGGCGTCCGCGTCCAGGATGATCTCGTCGTCCGCCCGGGACTGCCGGTCCAGGGCGGCCAGTTCCTCGCCGAGCTCGGCGCTGCGGCGCTCCGCGCGGCGCGCGGAGTCGAGCCGGGCGAGCCGGTCCCGCAGCTCCTGCTCCAGTCGGCTCAGCGGCTCCGCGCCCGCGTCGGCGAGGTCGGGCGGCAGGTCGGCGCGGGACCGCTCGCGAGCCCCGGTCGCCTCGGCGTGCGCCCGTTCCGCGTCGTCGCGCAGATCGAGCGCGGGCGCGACGAGGTCGGCCTTGCGGGACCGGTCCAGGGCGGCCTGCCAGGCGTCGCGCTCGTCGCGCCGCGCGTCGAGGTCCGCCCGCCGGCGCAGCGCCTCGGCGTGCCGCTGCTGCCGGGCGGCGAGCTCCCGCTGGTCGTCGAGCCGCCGGCGGGCCGCGGCGCGGCGGCCTTCGGCGGCGAGCAGCGCCAGGTCGGCGACGTCGAGCGCCTCGCGTGCCTCGGAGCGGGCCACGGCGGCCCGTACCTGCACGGCTTCCGCGAGCCCGGGTTCGCCGGGCCGCTCCTCGACCGCGCCGCCCCCGGTCGGCCCGCCCCCGGTCGCGCCGCCCGCCGCGGCCTCGGCCATCCGCTGGGCGAGGCCGAGCAGTCGCTCGTCGCCCTCCCGGACCCGCTGTTCCGCGCCGCGCCGCAGTTCGGCGAGGCGTTCCTCGACGGCGGCGAACCGCCGGGTGTCGAAGAGCCGGCCGAGCAGTTTGCCGCGCGCCTCCGCGTCGGCGCGCAGGAAGCGGGCGAAGTCGCCCTGCGGCAGCAGCACGACCTGGCAGAACTGCTCGCGGCTCATGCCGAGGAGCTGGCTGAGTTCCTCGCCGATCTCCTGGTGGGAGCGGCTGAGCGCCTGCCAGGCCGCGGTCCCCGCGTCGTACTCGCGCAGCCAGCTCTGTGCCTTCTCGGTGGTGAAGCCGCCGCCGCGCTTCTTGGGGCGCTGTTGCGCGGGGCGTCGGGTGACCTCCAACCGCCGTTCGGCCACGGTGAGTTCGAGGATGACCTCGGTATACGTGCCGGCCGGCGCGTGGTCGCTGCGCAGCGAGGCGCCGGGGCTCTGCCGGGCGCCGGGCACCGCTCCGTACAGCGCGTAGCAGACGGCGTCGAGCACGGACGTCTTGCCCGCGCCGGTCGGCCCGTGCAGCAGGAAGAGCCCTGCGGAGGAGAGCGCGTCGAAGTCGATCTCCTGCGTGCCGCCGAAGGGGCCGAAGCCGGTGACGACGAGACGGTGCAGCCTCACCGGGCCACCTCGCGCTCCGCCGCGTCCACCCGGACCGCCTCGAACGCGCCGTGCAGCACCGTGCGTTCGGCGCCGTCGGGTCCGGCGCCGCGCACATGGGCCACGAAGTCCTCCGCGATCTGCTGGTCAGTGCGGTCCCGGAGCCGCCGGCCGTACGAGGCGTGCGGCGCGTCCTCGGTGCGCTCGGGCTCGAACACCAGGTTGAGGGTGTGCGGGAAGCGGGCGGCGAGCCGGGCCATGGGGTCGGCTGGCCGCACCGGGTCGGTGAGGGTCGCCTCGACCCACGCCTCTTCGTGCCGGGCGAGGGCCGGGTCGGCGAGCAGGTCGTCGAGCCGGCCCCGGATCCGCGCGAGCGGCCGCGGCACGGGGCAGTCGACGCGCTCGGCGGTCTCGATCGCGCCGTCGGCGCCGAGGTCGATCAGCCACATGGTCTTGCGGTGGTGCACTTCGGAGAAGGAGTACGCGAGCGGGGAGCCGGAGTAGCGGACCCGCTCGTCGACGGTCTGGCTGCCGTGCAGGTGGCCGAGGGCCACGTAGTCGACGCCGGTGAACACCCCGGCGGGCACGGCGGCGACGCCGCCGACGGTGATGTCCCGCTCGCTGTCGCTGGGTTCGCCGCCGGCGACGAAGGCGTGCGCGAGAACGACGGACCGGGTGCCCGCGGGCCGCGCGGCGAGGTCGGCACGGACCCGGTCCATGGCCGCGGACAGCACCGCCTCGTGCCCGGCCTTCGCGGCGCCGAGCTGCTCGCGGACGAGGGAGGGCTCCAGATAGGGCAGCCCGTACAGGGCGACGTCGCCGTGCGCGTCGGCGAGGACGACGGGGACTCCGGCGCCGGCCGGGTCGGTGCGCAGATGGATCCCGGCGCGCTCGATGAGCCCCGCGCCGACGCCGAGCCGGCGGGCGGAGTCGTGGTTGCCGGAGATCATGACGGTCGGCACACCGGCCTCGGCGAGCCGGTGCAGGGCGCGGTCGAACAGCTCGACGGCGGCCAGCGGGGGCACGGCCCGGTCGTACACGTCCCCGGCGACCAGCACCGCGTCCACCTCGCGGGCGCGCACCGTCGCGACGAGGTGGTCGAGGAAGGCCGCCTGGGCGTCGAGCAGGCTCACCCGGTGGAACGACCGTCCCAGGTGCCAGTCCGACGTGTGCAGGAGTCTCATGATCCAGGAGCGTATCGGCAGGCTCGGACAACGGCGGCGACTTCGGAGATACCGGACTCCGGGCGCACAGCGGGGCGCACAGCGCGGGGTACGAGTGTGGCGCGCTCAGGCATCGCCGTAGGCCTCGCCGCCCAGCTCGAACCCGGCGGTGCCGGCCGTCGCGTCGGCGAGCCAGGCCCGGAAGCCGTCGACGTCCGCGTCCGGCAGCCCGATCTCGATCGTCACCGCGTCCGCGTACCGCACGTCGCGCACCGCGCGTCCGGTCGCCCGCAGGTCGTTCTCCAGCTTGCCCGCGCGCTGGTGGTCGACGGTCACGGTGGCCAGCCGGAACCGCTGCCGGGTGATCGTGCCGAGCGCGTCGAGCGCCTCCCCGACCACGCCTCCGTACGCGCGGATCAGCCCGCCCGCGCCGAGCTTCACCCCGCCGTAGTAGCGCGTGACGACGGCGACCACGTACCGCACCTCGCGCCGCATCAGCATCTGCAGCATCGGCACCCCGGCGGTGCCGCCGGGTTCCCCGTCGTCGCCGGCCTTCTGCACGGAGGCGTCGGCCCCGACGACGTATGCGAAGCAGTTGTGCGTGGCGGTGGGGTGCTCCTTGCGGATGCGTGCGAGGAAGTCCTGCGCCTCCTGCTCGGTCGCGGCGGGCGCGAGCGCACAGATGAAGCGCGAACGGCTGATCTCGATCTCGTGCACGCCCTCCCGGGCCACCGTGCGGTACTGCTCCTTCATCCCGCTACCCTATGCCGCCCGGCGGGCCCGGGAATCCGGCGGGCCCGGGAATCCGGCGGGCCCGGCGCGGGTTCTTGCGGGGGACGAACGAACGCAGCGGTACGAGGCGCCGGAGGCAGCGCATGAGCATCGACACGGGCATCGAGCGGGACACGGTCCGCCGGATCCTGACCGAGAGCGGCGACACCTGGGCCGTGGTGGGCCTGTCCAACAACCGTTCGCGCGCCGCCTACGGAGTCGCGGCCGTCCTGCAGCGCTTCGGCAAGCGGATCGTGCCGGTTCATCCCAAGGCGGAGACGGTGCACGGCGAGCAGGGGTACGCCTCACTCGCGGACATCCCGTTCCCGGTCGACGTCGTGGACGTGTTCGTGAACAGCGAGCTCGCCGGTGCGGTCGCGGACGAGGCCGCCGCCGTCGGCGCCAGGGCCGTCTGGTTCCAGCTCGGCGTCGTCGACGAGGCGGCGTACGAGCGGACCCGCGCCGCCGGCCTCGACATGGTCATGGACCGCTGCCCCGCCATCGAGATCCCTCGACTGGGATAGCCCCCGGCCGTCAGGCGACGCCGAGGCCCTCCAGGACCACCGCGCCGGGGAGCTCGGCGAAGGCCTTGCCGGGGAGGATGAGCTTGCCGCGGCGGCGTCCGCTGCCGACGAGGACCCAGTCGGCGTCGACGACGGTCGCGTCGACGAGGACCGGCCAGCCGGCCGGGAGTCCCAGCGGGGTGATGCCGCCGTACTCCATGCCCGACCCGCCGGTCGCGGCGTCCATGTCGGCGAACCGCACCTTGCGCGCGCCGAGGTGCTTGCGGACGAGGCCGTTGACGTCGACCTTGGTCGCGGAGCGCACCACGCACGCGGCCAGGGTCGTCGTCTCGCCCCGCCGGCCCGCGACGATCACGCAGTTCGCCGACTGGTCCAGGAGCTGCGCCCCGTGGTGCTCGACGAAGACGGCGGTGTCGGCGATGGACGGGTCGGTGTCCACGTACACGAACTGTTCGGCGGGGACGGCGCCCTGCCAGGCGCGGACGGCGGCGGCCACCGGATCGATGAGCTCGTCGAGGCAGTCGGGGGCGGGCCTGGCGTGGTCGAAGTCACCGATGGGTGCGCGCATGCGCGCACGCTAACAGGGCGCGGACGGCGGCCGGTCGGACGTCTCAGCGTACGGGCGGGACGGAGACGGCCATCGTCAGCTCGACGGGGACGTCGCCGTCGTTGCGGTACTCGTGCGCCACGTGGGCCTCGAAGGAGGCCGAGGTGCCGGCCGGCACGGCGTGCGGCTGGCCGTCCACGACGAGGGTGAGCTCGCCGGCGGTGACGTGGAGGAGTTCCGTGGTGCCCTCGGGGTGCGGGTCGGAGGCGCTGCCGTCGCCGGGCATCAGCGTCCAGGACCACAGCTCCAGCGGGCCGCCGGACTCGCTGCCGACGAGCAGGGTGGTGTGGCTGCCGGCGTCGGTGGACCACATGCGGACGGCCTGCTCCGGCGGGACGAGCCGGACGTGGGGGCCCTGCTCGTAGTCGAGCAGCGTGGTGATCGAGACGCCGAGCGCGTCGGCGAGCTTCACCGTGGTGCCCACGCTGGGGTTGGTCCGGGCCTGCTCGATCTGGATGATCATGCCTCGGCTGACGCCGGAACGGGCGGCGAGCGCGTCCAGCGTGAAGCCGCGTTCGCCCCGCCACCGCTTCAGGTTGCGGGCGAGCGACTGCGTGAGCTGATCGAGGTCCGACACGTTCCGTCCATTATTGTGGATGACAGAGTTCAACAGACTGCACTATCGTCCGGTGCACCCCGATGTTCACCGCACTGTACTGCGAGGATTCGATGACAGCACTGCTCGCCCTGGCCACCGCCCTCCTCTGGGGGCTGGCCGACTTCGGCGGCGGGCTGCTCACCCGGCGCATGCCCGCGCTGACCGTGGTGGTCTCCTCGCAGATCATCGCGGTGGTCGTGCTCGGCGCGGTCGTCGTGGCGACCGGCGGCTGGACGGAGGCCGGACCGAAGCTCTGGTACGCGGTGGCGGCCGGCGTCGTCGGCCCGGCGGCGATGCTCTGCTTCTACAAGGCCCTCGCCCTGGGCCCGATGGGCGTCGTCTCGCCGCTCGGCTCGCTCGGGGTGCTCGTCCCGGTGTCGATCGGGCTGCTGCTCGGCGACCGGCCGGGGCTGCTGCAGTTCGCCGGCATCGGCGTGGCGATCGTGGGCGTGCTCCTCGCAGGCGGCCCGGAGCTGAAGGGCGCTCCGGTCCAGCGGCAGGCCGTCCTGCTGACCCTGGTCGCGGCCTTCGGCTTCGGTTCGGTGATGGCGCTGATCGCCGAGGCGTCCACCACGCTGACCGGGCTGTTCCTGGCGCTCTTCGTCCAGCGCGTCACCAACGTGGCCGTCGGCGGCGTGGCCCTGTACGCCTCCGTCAAGCGCGGCGGCCGCGCACTGCCCGAGGAGGGCGGCCTGAAAGTCATCACGGCCGCGCTCCCGGCGCTGGCGTTCGTCGGCCTCGCCGACGTGGCCGCCAACGGCACGTACGCGCTGGCCGCGCAGAACGGGCCCGTGACGGTGGCGGCGGTGCTCGCCAACCTGTACCCGGTGGTCACCGCGCTCGCCGCGCGCGGGGTGCTCAAGGAACGACTGCGGGCGGTGCAGGCGGCGGGCGCGGGGCTCGCGCTGATCGGCACGGTCCTGCTCGCATCGGGCTGAGGACGGTGGCGCTGCTCGCGCCGGGCCGAGGCCCGGGCTTTCAGCCGTCCTGGAGGTCCAGTTCCGCCAGGGCGGCCAGCTGTTCCGGGGTGATCCCGTCCGGGATCGGCAGCGGCGCGGGCGTGCGCAGCGGCGGCTGCCAGCCGAGCTCCGGGTCCCAGCGGCGCACCACCTTCGCCGGGGCGCCGGCCACCACCGCGTGGTCGGGCACCTCGCCCCGTACGACCGCGCCGGCCGCGACCACCACGTTCCGGCCGAGCTTCGCGCCGGGCAGGATCACCGCGCCGGTTCCCAGCCAGCAGCCCGGGCCGATCTCCACCGGATCGGTGCGCGGCCACTGCCGGCCGACCGGCTCGTGCGGGTCGTCGTAGCTGTGGTTGGTCGAGGTGATGTACACGTACGGCCCGCAGAACGTGTCGGAGCCGATGGTGATCCGGGTGTCGGCGATGACATGGCTGCCGCGGCCGAGGACGACCCCGTTGCCCAGCGTCAGGATGGGGTCCGGGCCGAGGTCGAGGCCCGGCATCATGCCGGCGGTGAGCGTCACCTGCTCGGCGATGATGCAGCACTCCCCCAGCTCGATCCACTGCTCGCCGAAGACGGTGCCCTGGGGGAACGCCAGCCGGGTGCCCGCCCCGAGCCTGCGGAACCGCAGCCGTCCCGGCGTCTCGGCCGAGACCGCGCCCGCCTGCTGCACCCACCGCCAACCGCCCTGCAGAGCGCGGGCGACCAGGCGCCGCCGCCAGGCGGTGAAGGACGAGAACGTGTTTCTGTTCTTGGGCACCCGGCCACGGTAGTCGGCCGTGTCCTCGCTGATCACTGCGGTGCGCTGTGATGTCCGTCATGAGCATCTCGTAGGGTGCCGGTGGCGCGACCGACAGCGAGGAAAGGCGGAACGGACGATGACGGAGCGGGCGTTGATCATGGGTGTGGGCGGCAAGGAGCCGCAGGTCGATCCGTCGGCGTTCGCCGCGCCGACCTCCGTGGTGATCGGGGACGTGACGATGGCCGCGGGCTCGAACGTCTGGTACCACGCGGTGCTGCGCGCCGACTGCGGGCCGATCGTGCTCGGCGCGGACTCCAACATCCAGGACAACTGCACGGTGCACGTCGACCCGGGCTTCCCGGTGACCATCGGCGAGCGGGTCACCGTCGGCCACAACGCGACCGTGCACGGCTGCACGATCGAGGACGACGTGCTGGTCGGCATGGGCGCCACCGTCCTCAACGGCGCGCACATCGGCGCGGGTTCGCTGATCGCGGCCCAGGCGCTGGTCCCGCAGGGCATGGTCGTCCCGCCCGGCTCGCTGGTGGCGGGCGTCCCGGCGAAGGTGCGCCGGGAGCTGACGGACGAGGAGCGCGAGGGCATCAAGCTCAACGCGGAGATGTACCTGCACCTGGCGAAGGCGCACCGCGAGGCCCACGCGGAGGGCTGACGCGCCCGTACACCCGGGTGCGCGTACACCCGGGTGCCCGTACACCCCGGGTTCCCGTACACCGCGTGCCCGTACGCCGAAGGGCCCGGCGCTCCACCGAGCGCCGGGCCCTTCCGTCTGCCTGTTCGCAGCGTCAGTCGGCCGCCGCCGCGACCGGCTCCGGCTGCGGCTCCGCGTTCTGCTCGGCCTTGGCCGCCGCCTTCTTGGCCCGGCTCTTAATGACCAGCATCGAGGTGACGCCGAAGGCCACCGCGAGCACCAGGCCCAGCCAGGAGAACCGCTTCAGCCAGGCCTCGGCCACGATGCCGACCGAGTAGATGACCGCCGTGGTGCCGCCGGCCCAGAGGATGCCGCCGAAGACATTGGCGATGGCGAACTTCCAGTACGGCATCTTCAGGACGCCCGCGAGCGGCCCCGCGAAGATCCGGAGCAGCGCGACGAAGCGGCCGAAGAAGACCGCCCACATGCCCCACTTCTCGAACGACCGCTCCGCGAGGGCGATCTGGTCCGCACCGAAGTGTTTCGGGAACTTCCCGCCGAGCCAGGCGAGCAGCGGCCGGCCGCCCTTGCGGCCGATCGCGTAGCCGATCGAGTCGCCGATGATCGCGCCGGCGATGGCGCAGGCGCCGAGCACCCACGGGTTGATGTCGCCGTGCTGGGAGGCCAGCAGGGCCGAGCTCACGAGGACAATCTCGCCGGGCAGCGGGATGCCCAGGCTCTCGAGGCCGATGACCACGCCGACCAGGGCGTAGACGGCGACCGCCGGGATCGTCTCCAGCCATTCCTGGACGTGCAACGCGGTTCCTCCCGTTAGGCGTGGCGTGGCTTGGTGCGGCGTGCGCCGCGTCGCGCACGCCGTGGCAGCCTACCGGGTCACCGCGCGCGGATCTCCGCCCGCGCGGTGAGACGAAGGTCCCGCGAGGAGGCCCCGACGCGGACGTCCCGGACCCCGGTGCCGAGTACCCAGCCGCCCGCTGCCGGGTCGAAGGACGACAGCGTGCGGGCCGCGACGCGCACGGTGACCCGCCGCCGCTCCCCCGCCGCGAGCTCCAGCCGCCGGTAGCCGGCCAGGAACTGCATCGGCTGGTCGAGGCGCAGGTCGGGCGAGGGACCGGCGTAGATCTGGGCGACCTCGACGCCGGCCCGGCGGCCGGTGTTCCGCACGGCGAAGGAGACGTCCAGAGCGCCGTCGGGGCGCGCCGTGAGCCGCAGGCTCTCGTACGCGAACGTGGTGTACGACCGTCCGTGCCCGAACGGGAAGAGCGGCGCGACGCCCTGGGCGTCGTACCAGCGGTGGCCGACGTGGACGCCTTCCGAGTACTCCTCGGTGCCGTCCTTGCCGGGGTACCGGTGCGGGTCGCCGGCCGTCGGGTGGGCGTCCTCGGAGGCCGGGAAGCTCTGGGTGAGCCGGCCGCCGGGGTCGGCGTCCCCGAACAGCACGGCGGCGGTCGCGGCCGCGCCCTCCTGGCCGGGGTAGTACATCTGCAGCAGGGCCGCGGTCCGGTCGAGCCAGGGCATGGTGACCGCGGAGGAGGTGTTGAGCACCACGACCGTGCGCGGGTTGGCGGCGGTGACCGCCCGGATCAGTTCCTCCTGGCGGCCGGGCAGGGCGAGGGAGGTGCGGTCGCGGCCCTCGGTGGCGTCCTCGTACGCGAAGAGCACGACCGTGTGCGCGGCGCGGGCGGCGGCGACCGCCTCGGCGAGGTCGGCGGCCCGGCCGGCCGAGGTGACGGCCCGCAGCGAGAAGCGCTGGCCCGTGGTCCCGCCCTTGGCGGTCACCGTGATCCGGTGCTCGCCGGCGGTGAGCGCGACGTCGGCGCGGCGGACGTGCAGGCCGTCGGGGGCGCTGCCGAGCAGCCCGCCGGCGAAGTACTCGGCGACGCCCTGGCGGACGGGGAACAGTTCCGTCCCGTCCACGGCGATCACCGGGCGCGTACCGCTGTAGTGGACGACGAAGGTCCAGGTGTCGCCCTCGGGGACGCTGAAGGCCGCGTCGTGCGTCCAGGTCCCGCCGGCGGCCACGCCCCGGTCCTCCAGGGAGGCGGCGGGAGTCAGCGGGGGCAGCGGCTTGCCGTAGAGGTCCTCGCCGACCGCGTACGCGACCTCCGCGTCGGCGCCGGCGCGGGCGCGCAGGGCGTCGATGGGGCTCGCGGCGGCGTCCGGGACGACGTGGGCGCTGCCGCCGCCGCTGACGAAGGGCACCGCGCCGGTGGGTCCGACGACGGCGAGGGAGCGGGCGGCGGGCCCGGTCAGCGGCAGGGCGCCGTGCTCGTTGCGGAGCAGGGTGGCTCCGGCGGTGGCGACCCGCAGGGCCAGGCGCGCGCCGTCGGCGGCGTCGCGGGCGGGGCGCGGGGAGGCGTCCGGGCCGAGCAGACCGAAGCGCTCGCGGACGGCGAGGATACGGCGGACGGCCCGGTCGACGGCGGCCTCGGGGACCGTGCCCTCGGCGACGGCGGTCTTGAGCGGCTCGCCGAAGCGGGCGCCGGAGGGCATCTCCATGTCGAGGCCGGCGGTGAGCGCGGCGGCGGTGCTGTGGGTGGCGTCCCAGTCGCTCATCACCCAGCCGCCGAAGCCCCAGCGGTCGCGCAGGACCCCGGTCAGCAGGGCGGCGTTCTCGCCCGCGTGGACGCCGTTGACCTTGTTGTACGCGGCCATGATCGCGCCGGTCCCGGCGGCTACGGCGGCCTCGAAGCCGCGCAGTTCGGTCTCGTGCAGGGTCCGTTCGCCCGCCCGGGCGTCGACCGAGGTGCGGTCCTTCTCCTGGTTGTTGAGGGCGAAGTGCTTCACCGTGGCGATCAGGCCCTCGGCCTGGATGCCGCGGATCTCCTCCGCGACCAGGTCGGCGGAGAGCAGCGGGTCCTCGGAGAAGGTCTCGAAGTTGCGGCCCGCGTAGGGGGTGCGGATCAGGTTGACCATCGGGGAGAGCAGGACGTCCTGCCCGAGGGCGCGGCCCTCGCGGCCGATGACCCGGCCGTACGCGTGGGCGAGGGCGGGGTCGAAGGCGGCGGCGAGCATGACGGGCGCGGGCAGGGCGGTGGCGTTCGCGCGGACGCGCACCCCGGCGGGGCCGTCGGCGAGCCGGAGTTCGGGGATGCCGAGGCGCGGGACGCCGGGCAGGTAGCCGGCCTGGCCGAGGCTCTTCGGGTCGCGGGCGCCGTGCAGCAGGGAGAGTTTCTCGTCGAGGGTGAGCCGGGCGAGGAGTTCCTCGGCCCGCCGGCCGGGCGCCTTGGCAGGGCTGGGCGCCTTGGCGCGGGCGTGCCCGGCCGGGGCCGTGGTGGCGGCGAGCGCGACGGCCGCGCCGAGCAGTCCGAGGGCGGTGCGCCGGGTCACGCCGCGTACGGCGGCCTGCTCCTGGGGTACGTCGGCGGTCATGGCGGCGGCTCCTTCACGCGGCGGTTCGTGTCGAACGCACTATGCGTGACGGTTCGTCCGTTTCCGGGGCGCCGCCCCCGGAACGCCGCCGCCCCCGCACCCATTCGGGGTGCGGAGGCGGGGGTCCGGGCTTCCGGCCGGCTCGTGGGGGCCGGTCAGCTGTTGGGGCGCAGGGTCCAGACGACGGTCATCTCACCGGTGACCGCGCCGTCCTCGCGCGTGATGTCGATCCGGACCGGGAACTCGGGGCGCTGCCCGGCGTCCAGTTCGGCGACGACCTCGGCGGCCGGGCGGCCGAGGGTGGCGGTCGCGGTGACGACGCCCATGGCGAGCTTCTTGTAGCCGATCTCGGCGCTGACCGCGAGCGGCACGGCGCGGCTCAGCTGGTCGCCGAAGGCGGCGAGGACGATGGCGCCACTGGCGGACTCGGCCAGGGTGAACATCGCGCCGGCGTGCGGGCCGCCGACGTGGTTGTGGTAGTCGGCCTGGTCGGGCAGGCGCACCACGGCACGCTCGGGAGTGGTCTCCAGGAACTCCAGCTTCAGGGTCCTGGCCATCGGCACCGTGGCGGCGAGCAGCTCGCCGACGGACATCTGGTCTGCGCTCATGACCGCGATGTTACCCACGAGTAGTACGCCTTGGCCATCCCCGTACTCCGGCGCTCCCTGATGACCTCTATGGTTACTGGCCATGTGGCCAGGACAGCAGCCGCCCGGGGGCGAGCAGAACCCGCAGGACCAGAGTCAGAACCCGTACCAGCAGCCGGGATACGGGCAGCCGAACCCGTACCAGCAGCCGACGGCACCACAGCCGGCGTACCAGCAGCCGGGCTATCCCCCGCAGGGACAGCCGCCGCAGCAGGGGTACGGGCAGCCGAACCCGTACCAGCAGCCGACCGTGCCGCAGTACGCGGTGCCGGGCCCGCCGCAGCCGTCCGGCCCGGGCGGGCAGAAGAACAACACGACGCTGGTCGCGATCGTGGCGGCGCTCGCGGTCGTGGTGGCCGCCGGTGTCACCGGCTTCCTGGTACTGAACAAGGACGCCGAGGACCCGAAGGCCGGCGGCGACCCGAAGCCGTCCGTCAGCGCCTCCACGCCTTCCGGCAGCGCGTCGCCGCCGATCGACAACCCACGCGGCGGCACCGATGCCAAGCCGTCCATCCCGGGCTGGAAGCCGGTGCTCAACCCGCGGCACGGGACGATCTTCGACGTCCCCCCCACGTGGGAGGTGGCCGGCAGCGGCGTCATGATGATCATCGAGGACCACAAGAAGGACGACGGCTCGGCGTACATCGTCATGTCGGCGCCGGCCGAGTACAAGTCCAAGTGGTGCAGCGAGGACACCGACAAGGACGGGTCGAAGGAGGACAGCAACCTGGCCGCCACCGGCACCCGCGGCGGCCAGGGCGCCACCAACACCTCGGACAACGCGCGCAACGAGGCGGGCGCGTGGGTCTTCGGTCCGTTCGCGCAGGACGAGCCCGGGGACAAGGGCAAGGACAAGATCAAGGTCAGCCCGGCCGAGGCGTACACCGCGAAGTCCGGACTGAGCGGCCATGTCGCCACGGCCAAGTCCACCGGCCTGACCAAGAAGAACAAGTGCGACACCGACGGCAAGTCGATCGCGTTCAGCTTCAAGAACTCGAAGGGCGACTTCGCCACCTGGGTTCTGTACTCGAACGCGGGCGTCAAGGACGAGGTCCCGGACGCGACGATGCGGCAGATCCTGAGCACGGTCCGGCTGGCGCCCGGCGGCCCGACGGGCTCCTGACGACTTGCCGGTGAAAATGTTGGCCGTTTAACGGTTTGGCAGACAGGTGCGTCGGCGGGGATAGTCCTGAGGTGAGTACTCCCCCCGCCGCGCCCTCCCGCCGGTTCACGCCCGCGTGGGCCGGGCGCAACTACACCCTGCTGACCGCCGCGGCCATCGTCACCAACCTGGGCGCGCACGGCGCCCTGATCGCCACCACCTGGGCGGTGTTCGACGCCGGCGGCGACGCGGGGGACGTGGGTCTGGTGGCGGCGGCCCGGATCGTTCCGCTGGTCCTCTTCCTGCTCATAGGCGGCGCGGTCGCCGACCGGGTGCCCCGGCACCGCGTGATGGTCGCGGCCAACGCGCTCAACTGCGTCTCGCAGGCGGTCTTCGCCGTGCTCGTCCTCGCCGGCGAGCCGCAGATCTGGCAGATGATGCTCCTGACCGCGCTCTGCGGCACGGGCCAGGCGTTCTTCAACCCCGCCGCCGAGGGCATGCTGATGTCCAGCGTGACCGGCGAACAGGCCGCCCGGGCCTTCGCCCTGTTCCGGATGACGATGAGCGGCGCGGCCCTCGGCGGCGCCGCGCTCGGCGGCGTCCTCGTCGCGGCGGTCGGTCCCGGCTGGGTGCTCGCCGTCGACGCGGTCGCCTTCGCCGTCGCGGGCAGCCTGCGGGCCTTCCTCGACGTGAGCCACGTCGCCGAGCGCGCACCCGGGGGCGGACTCCTCGCCGATCTGCGCGACGGCTGGCACGAGTTCATCGGCCGGCCGTGGCTGTGGTCGATCGTGGCGCAGTTCTCGATCGTCGTGGCGCTGGTCGGCGCCGTCGAGTCCGTGTACGGGCCTCTGGTCGCCCGCGACGAACTGGGCGGCGCCCGCCCCTGGGGCCTGGCGCTGGCCGCGTTCGGCGTCGGCACGCTGGGCGGTGCGCTGCTGATGATGCGGTGGAAGCCGCGGCGGATGCTGCTGGTCGGCACGCTCGGCGTGTTCCCGCTCGCGCTGCCGTCGGCGGCGCTCGCGGTGCCGCTGGACACGGTCGGGCTGGCCGCGGCGATGTTCGTCAGCGGTGTCTGCATCGAGATGTTCGGCGTGGCCTGGATGACCACGCTGCACCAGGAGATCCCGGAGGAGAAGCTCTCCCGGGTCTCCGCCTACGACTGGTTCGGCTCGACGGCCATGCTCCCCGTCTCCACGGCCCTGGCGGGCCCCGCGGAGAGCGTCCTCGGCCGCACCAACGCGCTGTGGGGCTCGGCGACGCTGATCGTGGTCGTCACGGCGCTGGTCCTGCTGGTGCCGGACGTGCGGAACCTGACGCGGCGCACGGAGACGAAGCCGGTGGCGGGCGGCGGGGAGCCCGCCCCGGCGACGGAACGCGCCGAGGCCGTCTGAGGGCCGTTCGCGCCCAAGCCGTCTGAAGGCCGTTCGCGCCCAAGCCGTCTGAAGGCCGTGCGCAGCGAGGGCGGGCGTCAGCCGACCGTGAACGTGCCGCCCGGCGGCACCGGCGAGGGGACCGCGTCCTCGTCCCCGACCGGGCGGGCGTCGCCGATGAAACGCCTCAGGGACGCGCCCTCCTCGACCCGCGCCGGGAAGGGGTCGGCGGCCGCACGCCGGGCCAGGTAGGCGGTGTCGAGCGGGGCGTCGGAGGCGACGAGCACCGCGTTGCCGAAGCGCCGCCCGCGCAGTACCGCCGGCTCGGCGACCAGCGCCAGCTCGGGGAACACTTCGGCGAAGGTGGCCAGTTGGGAGCGGAGGAAGGCGAACGGCGCCCCGTCCGCCAGATTGGCGAGGTACCCGCCGCCGGGCCGCAGCGCCCGCCGCACGGCCCGTGCGTACGCGCTCGACGTCAGATGCGCGGGCACCCGCGAGCCGCCGAAGACATCGCCGACGATCAGGTCGAAGGACGCGGCGGGCGCGGCCTCCAGCCAGGCGCGGGCGTCCGCCCCGTGCACGGTGACGCCCGAGCCCTCGGGCAGCGGCAGGTGCTCGGCGACCAGGGCGAGCAGTCCGCGGTCGGCCTCCACGACGTCCTGCCGGGAGCCGGGACGGGTGGCCGCCACGTACCGGGGCAGGGTCAGCGCCCCGCCGCCCAGGTGCAGGACGTCGAGCGGGGCGCCCTCCTCGGCGGCCCGGTCGACGACGTGGGCGAGCCGGCGCGCGTACTCGAACTCGAGGTGCGTCGGCTCGTCCAGGTCGACGTACGACTGGGGGGCGTCGTCCACGGTGAGCAGCCAGGCCCGCTCCCGGTCCACGTCCGGAAGCAGGCGGGCGGTGCCGCCGTCGACGTCCCGGATCACGGGAATCTGCTCGTTCACATGCCTATTCTGCCCAGAGCGCGGTGACCGCCGGCGCGTGGGCGGCGGCCTGGGCCCGGCCGGCGCGGGCGGCGGGTGCGCGACGCGACGGGTCGAGCGGGTTGCGCCCGAAGGCCGCCTTGGACGCCTTGTCGGGGGTGATGACCTCGACGCGCCGGCCGGCGGCGGCGAGGTCCGCGCCCTGCCGGGCCGGAGAGTGGATCACCCTGCTGCCCACGGTGCTGGGCGCGACGATCACGACGCGCTCGTACCCGGCGGCGAGATGGGCGTTGGCGGTCGAGTGCAGCCCGCCGTCGATCAGGCGGCGGCCGTTCACGGTGGCGGGCGGCCAGAGGCCGGGGATGGCGCAGCTCGCGGTGACGGCGTCCACGAGGGGTGCGCCGGCGTCCTTGTCCAGGGCGGTCAGCTCCCCGGTCAGCGCGTCGACCGCGGTGATCAGGAGCCGGCGCTCGGGCCAGTCGGCGACGGGGCCGAGCCGGCGGGCGATCACGGCCCGCCGCTCCGCCTCGTCGACAGTTGCGGCCCGGAGCGCGAGGCGGCCGAGCTTGCGTCCGTACGCCTCGGGGGTGCGGGACGTGAGCAGGGCGAGCGCGTACCGCAGGATGTTCCCGGTGCCGAGCCGGGCGGCGGGCTCGGCGGGTGCGCTGCCGTCGACCTCGCCCGCGTACAGCTCGGCGAGCGTGGTCGTCCCGGCGGCGAGCCGCGCCGCGACGACCGCGCCGGCGGAGCTGCCGAGGATCAGGTCCGCGGCGGACAGGTCCGCGCCGGCCTCCGCGAGACCGTGGAGCACGCCCAACTCCCAGGCTCCGCCGACGAGTCCACCCGCGCCCAGAACCAGTGCCGTCCGTCGTGTCTGCGTCATGATCCGAGTCTGACGCACCCGCGGGAGGCCCGCGTCCCGTGGGGTACGGAACGCAGGCCTCCGCCGTTGCGGGCTCAGCAGACCTCGGTCACCGTGCCGGCGCCGACCGTGCGGCCGCCCTCGCGGATGGCGAAGCCGAGTCCGGGCTCCAGGGGCACGGCGCGGCCGAGCTCGACGGTCATGGTGACCGTCTCGCCGGGCCGGGCGAGGCCCACGGGCCCGAGGTCGACGTCGCCGACGACGTCCGCGGTGCGGATGTAGAACTGCGGCCGGTAGCCGGTCGACAGCGGCTTGCTGCGGCCGCCCTCGCGGCCGGAGAGCACGTACACCTGCGCGGTGAAGCGGCTGCGCGGCTCGACGCTGCCGGGCGCGGCGACCACATGGCCGCGGCGCACCGCGTCGCGTGGCACGCCGCGCAGCAGCAGGGCCACGTTGTCGCCGGCCTGCGCGGACTCCATCGGCTTGCCGAAGGTCTCCACGCCGGTGACGACGGTCTCGGTCTCGGCGCCCAGGACCTGGACGCGGTCGCCGACCCGTACCGTGCCGCGCTCGACCGCTCCGGTCACGACGGTGCCGCGCCCGGTGATGGTGAGCACGTTCTCCACCGGCATCAGGAACGGCGCGTCCACGTAGCGCACCGGCATCGGCACGTACGTGTCCACCGCGTCGAGCAGGGCCTCGACGGCGGCGGTCCACCGCGGGTCGCCCTCCAGGGCCCGGAGCCCGGAGACCCGTACGACGGGCACCGTGTCGCCGCCGTAGCCGTGCGCGCTCAGCAGCTCGCGGACCTCAAGCTCGACCAGGTCGGTCAGCTCGTCGTCGCCCGCGTCGGCCTTGTTGAGCGCCACGACGATGTGGTCGACGCCGACCTGCCGGGCGAGGAGCACGTGCTCGGAGGTCTGCGGCATGATCCCGTCGAGCGCGGAGACGACGAGGATCGCCCCGTCGAGCTGCGCCGCCCCGGTGACCATGTTCTTGACGTAGTCCGCGTGCCCGGGCATGTCGACGTGCGCGTAGTGACGGGTGTCGGTCTCGTACTCGACGTGGGCGATGTTGATGGTGATGCCGCGCTGCGCCTCCTCGGGCGCCCGGTCGATCCGGTCGAACGGCACGAACACGCCGGTCCCGCGCTCGCTGAGGACCTTGGTGATGGCGGCGGTCAGAGTGGTCTTGCCGTGGTCGACGTGACCCATGGTGCCGATGTTGAGGTGCGGCTTGGTGCGCACGTACGCGGTCTTGGACATGACGGGTTCGGTTCCTTCCCGGAACTCGATGCTGAATCTCTCCTTCGCGGAGGGGGACCCCTGGGAGCCGTACCGACCCTCCCCCTGCGGGGTCCGCCGGACGTTCCGGGGAGAGTCAGCTTCGTGCGCCGTCGAAGGGCGCTGCGGCGACGGCCACGACCGCGCCTGCGGCGAGGACGGCAGCCTTCGGCGCGTCCGCTACTGCGGACGTCGCTGCGAGGAAGGCGTGCCGGAACATGTCGACGATCCTCGCGCACCGGGCGGCGCGCGTCGAACGAATTACGGTGCGGTCAGAGGTTCTTGAGCGCTTCGCGCACCGACAGGGGCGCGAGGTCGGTCTCGTGGTCGGCGACGAAGGAGCGGACCTCGGCGGGCGCCGTCTTGGCGTACTCGCGCAGGGCCCAGCCGATGGCCTTGCGGATGAAGAAGTCGGGGTGTGCGGCCCGGCGCAGGCAGTACGCGAACAGGCGCTCGGCGTCGGTGGCGTCCTTGAAGCGGAGCTGGTGGAGCAGCGCGGTGCGGGCGACCCACAGGTCGTCGTCCTCGATCCACGCGTCCATCCGCTCCGCGAGCGCCGGGTCGGCGGCGACGAGCGGGCCGACGACGTGGGCGGCGAGGTGGTCGACGGTGTCCCACCAGGACTCCGTGGTGACCAGTGCGCGGGCGACGGGCAGGAAGCCGGAGGAGCAGCGGGAGACGTACCGGCGCAGGTAGTCGACGGCGAAGTAGTGGTACTCGCGCTCCGGCAGGGCGAAGCAGCGCAGCGCCACGGCCGTGCAGTCGGCCTCGTGCGGCCGCGGCAGGCCCTCCAGGACGGTACGGGACACGGCGCGCCGCTCGGGGGTGCGGATGCCGAGGAAGGGGGCGACGCCCTTCATGTACGCGACCATCTCCCGCGCCCGGAAGGGGTCGCCGGCCTCGGGGTACCGCGCGGTGAGGCGGGCCAGCACGGTGTCGGCGAGGGCGCTGTCGGGCACGGCGGGCGTCATGCGCTCACCCTACGCAGGCCGTGGCGGGTGGGGCCCAGCCCCGGGCATGACCCGGTGGCCGCCGTCCGCGGCGCCGGGGTCAGGTGACGGAGCCCGGGTCCCGGCCCCGTGAGGGCGCCGCCGCGTCCCGCCCCATGACGGAGCCGGCGGAGTTCCCTCTGGCGGAGCCGCCGTGGTCCGGCCCCGTGACGGAGCCGCCGGGGTTCCGTCTGACGGAGCCGCCGGGGTCCCGCCCCGTGACGGAACTGACGGCGATCACATGCCTCCTTCGGTTAGTCTCCCCGCGTGCTCGACCCCGTCACCCGGCCGCCGGGCTCCTTCCTCCACCGCTGCACCCGGGCGCTGTGCTCGCCTTGGGTGCGGCTTTCCGTGCTGGTCGCGCTGCTGGCCGGTGCGGTGACCCTGGTCCTGCTCTTCCAGCCGCACAAGCTGCTGTCCGAGGGCTGGCCCGCGCAGCTGTCCGGCGCGGGCGCGGTGGTGCTGTTCGGGGTGGCGTACGGGCTGTGCACGGCCGCCTTCGTGCCGCGGCCGATCCTGAACCTGGCGGCGGGCGCCCTGTTCGGCTCGCAGGCCGGGATCGTCGCGGCCGTGGCGGGCACGGTCCTGGGCGCGGGCATCGCCTTCGCGCTCGGCCGGGTGCTGGGGCAGGACGCGCTGCGGCCGCTGCTGCGCGGGCGCTGGCTGAAGGCGGCGGACGGGCAGCTGAGCCGGCACGGCTTCCGCTCGACGCTGGCGATCCGGCTCTTCCCCGGGGTGCCGTTCGCCGCCGCCAACTACTGCGCGGCGGTCTCGACCATGGGGTACGCGCCGTTCCTGCTGGGAACGGCGCTCGGCTCGCTGCCGAACACGGCCGCGTACGTGATCGCCGGCAGCGAGGCCGCGTCGCCGTCGTCGCCCGCGTTCCTGATCTCGACGGGGTTCATCGTGGTGACAGGGCTGGCGGGGGCGCTTGTCGCCTGGCGCAAGCGGCACCGGCTGCGCCCCGCGGGCGCGGACGCCGTCCTGGAGGCGCCGGCCGGCGACGTCCGCGCGAAGGAGCCGGCCTCCGCCGTCTGACGGGCGTCCGGCAGGGGTGAATCAGAGCGCCTCGACGATCATCGCGTTCGCCAGGCCGCCCGCCTCGCACATGGCCTGCAGCCCGTACCGGGCCCCGCGGGCCCGCAGCGCGTGCACCAGGGTCGTCGTGAGCCGGGTTCCGCTCGCGCCGAGCGGGTGGCCGAGGGCGATCGCGCCGCCGTGCACGTTGACCTTCGCGGGGTCTGCTCCGGTCTCCTGCTGCCAGGCGAGGACGACGCTGGCGAAGGCCTCGTTGATCTCGAAGAGGTCGATGTCGGCGAGCCCGAGCCCGGACCGCTTCAGCACCTTCTCGGTCGCGGGGATGACGCCGGTCAGCATGAGCAGCGGGTCGGAGCCGGTGACGGCGAAGCCGTGCAGCCGGGCGAGCGGGCGCAGCCCCAGCCGTTCCGCGGTCTCGGCGGCCATGATCAGGACGGCCGAGGCGCCGTCGTTGACGGGGCTGCTGTTGCCGGCCGTCACCGACCACTCGATCTGCGGGAACCGCTCGGCGAAGACCGGGTCCTCGAACGCGGGGCGCAGCCCGGCGAGGATCTCGGTCGTGGTGGCGGGCCGCACCGACTCGTCGCGGCGGACGTCCCCGTACGGCGCGACCTCGGCGTCGAAGAGCCCGGCGGCCCAGCTCCGCGCCGCCTTGGCGTGCGAGGCGGCGGCGAACTCGTCCATCCCCTCGCGCCCGATCGACCACTTCGCGGCGATCAGCTCGGCGCTGATGCCCTGCGGGACGAGGCCCTCGGGGTAGCGGGCGGCGACGCCGGGGCCGAAGGGGTCCGCGCCGGGCGGCACGTTGGACCACATCGGGACGCGGCTCATGGACTCGACGCCGCAGGCCACGACGACGTCGTACGCGCCGGAGAGCACGCCCTGCGCGGCGAAGTGGACGGCCTGCTGCGAGGAGCCGCACTGCCGGTCGACGGTGGTGGCGGGCACCGACTCGGGGAATCCGGCGCCGAGCCAGGCGTAGCGGGTGGTGTTCATGGCCTGCTCGCCGACCTGGTCGACGGTGCCGCCGATCACGTCGTCGACGAGGGCGGGGTCGATGCCGCTGCGCTCGATCAGGGCGCGCAGGGTGTGGGAGAGCAGGGCGACGGGGTGGACGTCGGCCAGGGTTCCGTTGGCCTTGCCGCGTCCGACCGGAGTCCGGACGGCTTCGACGATGACGGCGTCACGCATGTTCGTGGCTCCTGAGTCTGGTCTGAGTCTGGTCTCGATGAGTTGGAAAACTGGATCGACCCTCAGGGAGAACGTAGCGCGGTGAGTCCAGTTTTCCAACCCTCTCCGGGAGCTGCCTTAGGCTTGACCCCATGAAGGCCGCGCCCCGCCCCTGCTCGATCGCCGACACCCTGGCCCTGGTCGGCGAGAAGTACTCGCTGCTCGTGCTGCGCGAAGTACTGCTCGGCGTGCACCGGTTCGACCGCATCGCCCGCAACACCGGCGCCCCGCGCGACATCCTGACCGCGCGGCTGCGCCGGCTCGTGGAGGCCGGGGTCCTCGAGAAGGTCCCGTACAGCGAGCGACCGCAGCGCTACGAGTACCGCGCCACCGCCGCCGGCGAGGAACTCCAGCCGGTGCTCATCGCGTTGCAGGCCTGGGGCGACCGGCACCTCAACGAAGTGCCGCCCGTGGTGCTGCACCACAGCTGCGGCGCCGATCTGCGGCCGAAGGTCGTCTGCACCGCCTGCGGCGGGGACGCGGACCGGCCGAGCCTGACCGCCCGTGTGAACGCGCCGGGTTGGACGACGGCGGGCCCGGTCACGGACTGAGGGCCTGGTGACGGACTGAGGGCCGGTGACGGACTGAGGGCCGGTGACGACTGAGGGCCCGGTCGTTCGCCCAGGGCGGGCATCAAGGCATTCACCCGAGGGCGGTACGCTGCGGGGCGACCGGCGGTCGATCATCGACCGCCTCGCCCATGACCGCACGCGCACACTCGGGACGGCCCTAGCCCCATGAGTTGGTTCGAATCATTCATCCTCGGGCTCGTCCAGGGACTGACCGAGTTCCTCCCCATCTCCTCCAGCGCGCACCTGCGCCTGACCGCGGCGTTCGCGGGCTGGGAGGACCCGGGCGCGGCGTTCACCGCGATCACGCAGATCGGCACCGAGACGGCCGTGCTGATCTACTTCCGCAAGGACATCATGCGGATCATCTCCGCCTGGTTCCGCTCGCTCACCGACAAGGCCATGCGCTCCGACCACGACGCCCAGATGGGCTGGCTGGTCATCGTCGGCTCGATCCCGATCGGCGTCCTCGGCGTCACGTTCAAGGACCAGATCGAAGGCCCGTTCCGCGACCTCCGGCTGATCGCCACCACGCTGATCGTGATGGGCATCGTGCTCGGTATCGCCGACCGGCTGGCCGCGCGCGACGAGGCCGGCGGGCGGCACCGCGCCATCCGGGAGCGTAAGACGCTCCAGCAGCTGAACGTGAAGGACGGCCTGATCTTCGGCATCTGCCAGGCCATGGCCCTGATCCCCGGCGTCTCCCGTTCCGGCGCGACGATCTCCGGCGGTCTGCTGATGGGCTACACCCGCGAGGCGGCGGCCCGTTACTCGTTCCTGCTCGCGATCCCCGCGGTGCTGGCGTCCGGCGTCTTCGAGCTGAAGGACGCGGGCGAGGGGCACGTGTCCTGGGGGCCGACGGTCTTCGCGACGATCATCGCCTTCGCCGTGGGCTACGCGGTCATCGCCTGGTTCATGAAGTTCATCACGACCAAGAGCTTCATGCCCTTCGTGATCTACCGGATCATCCTCGGCATCGTCCTGTTCGTGCTGGTCGGCACGGACGTCCTGTCCCCCCACGCCGGCGAGTCCGCGGGCTGACGCACCGCGCGCCCGGTCACGGCACCGAGGGGTCCCCGCCGGCGGCGGGGACCCCTCGCGCATGTCGTGGTGCACGGTACTTGGCCCCGGCCGCCCCGTCGCCCCACACTGAGGCGATGACGCTGCGCGTGGAGCTCGCGACCCTGATGGACCGGCTGGCCGTCGACGACCTCGTCACCGGGTACGCCGCAGCCGTGGACGACGCCGACTGGGCGGCGTACCGGGCGCTCTTCACCCCGGACGGCCGCGCCGACTACCGGGGCTCGGGCGGGATCGAGGGCCCGGCCGCCGAGGTCGCCGACTGGCTCGCCGAGACGATGCGGCTGTTCCCGGTACGCCAGCACTTCGTCGTGAACCGGCTGATCCGCCTCCAGGACCTCGGCGGCTACCCCGGCGACACCGCCGAGGTACGGGCCGACTACCTCAACCCGATGCGGCTCGAGTCCGGCGAGGACTTCGTCTGCGGCGGCCGGTACTCCTTCGGTCTGGCCCGCACGGACGCGGGCTGGCGGCTGCGCTCGGTGGTGGTGCACGAGAAGTGGCGCAGGCTGCCGTCGGGCTGAAGCCGGTCGCCCCGTGATGCGGTCGACCGAGTCCGGCCACCGCCTGATGCCGTCCGGCTGAACGCGCGCCCCGCCGCGCGCCCCCCGGCCGCGCCCTCTGTCCCCCTCCGCGCCCGGCGCGCACACTGGAGGCGACACCGCTCCCCGGCGGTCGGCGGACGGCAGTCGGCATGAGGAGGCGTCGCGTACATGCAGATCCCGGTGGCGGCCCGTACGAACGCCCGCGATCGAGCCGGCGGGGCGGCCCGCGCCGCGCTCGCCTCGCCCTGGTGGCGCGCGCTGCTCGCGGCGGCGGCCGGGGCGCTGCCGGCGCTGGCCTTCCCCGAGCCGTCTCTGTGGTGGTTCGCGTACGTGGCGCTGGTGCCGTGGCTGCTGCTGATCCGCTCGGCGGGCTCCGCGGGCCGGGCCGCCCTGGACGGCTGGCTGGGCGGGATCGGGTTCGTGCTGGCGGTGCACCACTGGCTGATGCCGAACCTGCACGTCTTCATCCTGCTCGTGGCCGCGCTGCTGGGACTGCTGTGGCTGCCGTGGGGCTGGGTGGTGCGGGCGATGCTGAGCGGCGCGCAGTCGCCGGGGCGCGCGCTCGCCGCTGTCGTGGTGGTGCCCTCGGGCTGGCTGATGGTCGAGCTGGTGCGGTCCTGGGAGGGACTCGGCGGCCCGTGGGGGCTGCTCGGCGCGAGCCAGTGGGAGTTCGCCCCGGCGCTGCGGCTCGCTTCGGTCGGCGGGGTCTGGCTGGTGACCCTGCTGGTGGTGGCGGTGAACACGGCGGTGGCCCAGCTGGTGTCGGCGGCCGCCGTACGCGTGCCGGCCCTGGTGGGGCTGCTGGTGTGCGCGCTCACCACGACTCTGGTCTGGGTGTGGGCGGAGCCGCCGCGTCCGGCGGGTGCCGTGAAGGTCGCGGTCGTGCAGCCGGGCGTCTACAACGGCTCGGGCGGCGTGGACCGCCGGTTCGACGAGGGCGAGAAGCTGACCCGCACGCTGGCCGGGCAGGACGTGGACCTGGTGGTGTGGGGCGAGAGCAGCGTGGGCCGGGACCTGGCCGGGCGCCCCGACCTCGCGGACCGGGTCGCCGCGCTGTCGCGGGTGGTCGGCGCGCCGATCCTGGTCAACGTGGACGCGCGCCGCTCGGACGAGCCCGGCATCTACAAGAGCAGCGTGCTGATCGGCCCGGACGGCCCCACGGGCGAGCGGTACGACAAGATGCGCCTGGTCCCGTTCGGCGAGTACGTGCCGGCCCGCTCGGTGCTGGGCTGGGCGACGTCGGTGGGCCGGGCGGCCGGGGAGGACCGGCGGCGCGGCGAGGCCCAGGTGGTGATGACGCTGCCGGGCCGGGACGGGCTGCGGATCGGGCCGCTGGTCTGCTTCGAGACGGCGTTCCCGGACATGACCCGGCGCCTGGTCAGGGACGGCGCGCAGCTGGTGGTGGCGCAGTCCGCGACGTCCACGTTCCAGGCGAGCTGGGCCCCGGAGCAGCACGCCTCGCTGGCGGCGCTGCGGGCGGCGGAGTCCGGCCGTCCGGTGGTGCACGCGACGCTGACCGGCGTGAGCGCCGTGTACGGGCCCGACGGCGCCCGCGTCGGCGAGCCGCTGGGCACGGACGACCGCGGCACGGCCGTGTACGCCGTACCGCTGTCCCAGGCGACGACGGCGTACGTGCGGTACGGCGACTGGGCCGTGTACGCGGCGTTCGCGGTGCTCGCGGTGCTGTGCGCGGGCTCGTTCAGGCGTTCTGCGCGAGGCACTCGCGCACCACGTGCTCGCAGAGCTCGTGGGTGAGCAGGGCGTCGCGGGCATCGGGCGTACGTCCCTCACGCAGGTCGTCGAGGAAGAGGTGGACGGCCTGCTCGATGCCGCGCTGCCGGGCGACCGGCACCCAGTCCCCGCGCCGCCGGACCGTGGGCTGGCCCTTGTGGTCGACGACCTCCGCGAGGTTGAGGACCTGGCGCTTGGTGTCCTGTCCCGACACCTCCAGGATCTCCTCGGCCGAGCCGCTGCGCCGGTTCATCACGCCGATGGCGGTGAAGCCGTCGCCGGACAGCTGGAGCACCACGTGGTGCAGCAGGCCGTCGTGGATCCGGGCCCGCACGTCGGTGTGCTCGACGGGGCCGGGCAGCAGGAAGCGCAGGGTGTCGACGACGTGGATGAAGTCGTCGAGGACGAAGGTGCGCGGGTCCTCGGGAAGCCCGATCCGGTTCTTCTGCATGAGGATCAGTTCGCGCGGGTGGTCGAGGCATTGGGCGTAGCCGGGGGCGAGCCGCCGGTTGAAGCCCACGGCGAGCCCGGTGCCGCGTTCCTCGGCGAGCTCCACGAGCCTGCGGGAGTCGGCGAGTTCGTAGGCGAGCGGCTTGTCCACGTAGGTCGGCACACCCGCTTCGAGCAGCCGGGCGACGATCGCGGGGTGGGCGTCGGTGGGCGCGTGGACGAAGGCGGCGTCGAGTCCGGCGGAGAGCAACGCGTCGAGGTCGCCGTGCCGTTGTGTGCCGGGGACGTGGTGCGCGTCGCCGACCCTGCGGAGGGTCTCGGGGCTGCGGGTCTGCAGGTGGAGTTCGACGCCGGGGAGGGTGGACAGCACGGGCAGGTAAGCCTTCTGCGCGATGTCGCCGAGCCCGATGCAGCCGATCCTCACGGTCCACTCCCTGGTTGCTGGTCGTCCGCGGCCCCCGTCGTTCCCGCAGGTCCCGCCTGTCGGCAGCATACGGCGACCGGTAATGCACTGGCGCGGCCGCCCGGCCTCCGGCGACGATGCCCGTCATGACCGTCGAACGCACTGATCCCCCGACCCTGGCCGGCGAGCGCGAGACCCTCGAGTCCTGGCTCGAGTTCCATCGCGCCACCCTGGCGATCAAGGCCGAAGGCCTGGACGACGCCCAGCTGCGCAACGCCTCCGCTCCCCCGTCCGGCATGACGCTGTTCGGCCTCGTACGCCACATGGCGGAGGTGGAGCGCCACTGGTTCCGGCGGATCCTCGCCGACGAGGACGCCGGCCCGCTCTACTACACCGAGGAGGACCGGGACAAGGACTTCCATCCGGCGCCCGAGGACACCTTCGAGGAGGCGCACGCGACCTGGCAGGCGGAGATCGCGCGGGCCCGTGAGCTGGCGGCCGGCCGCGAGCTCGACGACGTCGGCGTGGGCAAGCACCGCTCGGGGCGGCAGTACAACCTGCGCTGGATCTATGTGCACATGATCGAGGAGTACGCGCGGCACAACGGCCACGCGGACCTGGTCCGCGAGGCGGTCGACGGCGTCACCGGGGACTGATCCCGGCCCGCCCGTACGGCCGGGAACCCGCGTCGCGAAGATCACTCGTGCGGGGCATTCCCGGCCGGTAGGGGCGCGAAGGCACGGCGCGACCTGCAAGGTTGCGCGGGTGCATCGAACGAGAACCACTACGAAGGTCCTGGCCGGGATGGCCGGGGTGGTCGGGGTGACCGTCGCGGCGGTCACCGGCTGCGTGTCCGTGGAGCCACCGGCCGCGCCGCCGGTCCCGGCGCCCGCCGGGGTCGAGCTGCCTGCCGGACCGGCGGAACCCCAGGTCGTCGTCGAGGCGCCGGCGCGGGAGGCCCTGGAGTCCGTCGACCCGCCGGAGCGGGCCGTCGCCCCGCCGCCGCGGCGGAAGGCCGCCGAGCGGGACCGGGGCGGCTCGCAGGAGCACGAGGCGGACCGGCCGCGCAGACTGCCGCACCAGCGGGACTGGACGCCCGGCGGCAGACCGCCCGTCGTCCTCCCGCCGGTGCTGCCGAAGCTGCCGGTCCGTCCGCCGCGGTCCCGGGGCCAGGTCTGCGACATGGGCGAGAAGTACGGCGGCTGGGGCCGCGGCAGCGACCAGTCCCGCATCTGCCGCGACACGTACGGCGACGGAGGCAACTGAACCGAGGGCCCGCCCGCCCCCGGCTCACCGCCCCGCGACGCTCACCGCCCCGCGCTCACTCCCCCGACCCCAGCCGGCTCTCCAGGCGGCCGATCGCGGCCCGTACGCCGTTGCCGTACCCGTCGTCGTAGAGGACCTCCGACGCGGCGCGGGCCCGGTCGAGGTGGGCGCGGGCCGCGTCGGGCCGGCGCAGCTTGACGTAGTCGGCGGCCAGATTGAGATGGAGCGAGGGGTACAGGGAGCGGAGCGCGACCGCCGAGTCGTGCCGGGCCACCCGCTCCTCGCTCAGCTCCTGCGCCGCGCTGAGCGCCCGAAGGTCCCAGGCGAGCTCGGTGTCCGGGTCGTCCTGGGTGTCGGCCATGTAGTGCGCGAGGGTGCAGCGGTGCAGGGGGTCGCCGTCGGCCCCGAGCTCCTCCCACAGCGCCCCGAAGCGGTTGCGGGCCTCTTCCCGGTCCCCGCCGTGGAGCAGCATCGTCGCCTGCCCGATCCGGGTCATGACGGGGTCCTCCGAGGGGTCCTGGTCGCCCACTCCGGCCTCCTAGGGTGCGGTCCGGCGGCTCCGCGCGGTGCGTCGCCGGACCGACGCTAGCCCGCACCGCGCCGGATCCCGGTCAGGCGCGGGCGGGGGCCCGCGCCTGTGTCGTGAGCGGGGTCAGCCCAGGTTCGGGATCCGCCAGTCGACGGCCTCGTGGCCCTGGGCCGCGATCGCCTCGTCGATCTGGGTGAAGGGCTGGGAGCCGAAGAACTTCTTCGCGGAGAGCGGCGAGGGGTGGGCGCCCTTCACCACGGCGTGCCGCTCCTGGTCGATGAGCGGGAGCTTCTTCTGCGCGTACGCGCCCCAGAGCACGAAGACCGCCGGGTCGGGCCGCGAGGCCACGGCCGTGATCACCGCGTCGGTGAACTTCTCCCACCCCTGGTTCTTGTGCGAGTTGGCCTCGCCGGCGCGGACCGTGAGCACCGCGTTGAGCAGCAGCACGCCCTGCTCGGCCCACGGCATCAGATAGCCGTTGTCCGGGATCGGGTGGCCGAGCTCCGCGTGCATCTCCTTGTAGATGTTGCGCAGCGAGGGAGGCGTCTTGACGCCGGGCCGCACCGAGAAGCACAGGCCGTGGCCCTGGCCCTCGCCGTGGTACGGGTCCTGGCCGAGGACCAGGACCTTGACCTTGTCGTACGGAGTGGCGGCGAGGGCGGCGAAGACCTCTTCGCGCGGCGGGTAGACCGGCCCCTTGGCCCGCTCCTCCTCGACGAACTCGGTGAGCTGCTTGAAGTAGGGCTTCTGCAGTTCCTCGCCGAGGACGCCGCGCCAGGACTCGGGCAGCATGTCGGTGTCGGTCACGTCAACAACCTCCGGTAGGCGATCACTTCTGGATCAGAACCTACCGGGGGCCACTGACAACGCCCGCCGCGGGCCTGCCGCCGCCCCCGCCGGCCGGTGCTACCAGCTGGTCTTCTTGCCCAGCTCCCACATCTGCATGACCGTCTGCGGGTCCAGGGCGCTCTCGCCGCCGGAGACGTCCTCGCTGGCCGCCACGTACAGCTTGCCCTGCCACAGCGGCAGCAGCTGAACGTCGCTCGCCATGATCTCCTGGGCGCTCTCGAAGTCCTTGGTGACCGCGCTGCGGTCGCTCTGCTTGCGGGACTGCGGCAGCAGCGTCTCGGTGATCCGCGGGCTCACGTACGGGGTGCGGAGCACGTTCTCCTTGCCGACGAACGGGGCCACGAAGTTGTCCGGGTCCGGGAAGTCGGGGAACCAGCCACGGCCGAAGACCTGGTACTCGCCGTTCTGGTAGCCCTTCTGGAAGTCCTCCCACTTCTTGCCCTTGACCGTGATCTTGAACAGTCCGGACTCGTCGAGCTGCCGCTTGATCTCGGCGAACTCGGCGGCGGTGCCGGAACCGTACCGGTCGGTGGCGTACCAGAAGGTCAGCTCGACCGGCTCGTCGATCCCGGCCTGGCGCAGCAGCTTGCGGGCCTTGCCGACGTCCGGGTCGCCGTAGCGGTCGAAGAACATGGTGGTGTGGCCGGCGATGCCCTTCGGGACCATCGAGTACAGCGGCTCGGCGGTGCCCTGGTAGACCTTGCCGACCAGCTCGTCGCGGTCGATCAGCTGGGCGATCGCCTTGCGGACCGGCGTCTTGCGGGCGACCGGGTCGGCGGAGTTGAAGACCAGGTAACGGATGTCGGCGCCGGTCGTCTCGATCAGCTGGAGGTGCTCGTTCTCCTTGCCCTTCTCCTGGAGCTCGATGACCTCCTCCGCGGTCAGACCGCGGTAGATCGCGTCGATCTCCTTCTTCTTCAGGGCCGTGACCATCGGCTCGGACTCGCCGAAGTACTTGATCGTCACGCCGCCGTTCTTGCGGTCGGCGAAGCCCTTGTAGGAGGGGTTCTTGGAGAGGACCGCCTCCTTCTGCTGGGTGTAGGAGTCGAGGACGTACGGGCCGGAGCCGGTCAGCTTCCCGTCCTTGCGGAGCTGGTCCATCGGGTATTCGGCCGGGTCGACCAGGGACATGGCGGGAGTGGCGAGAACGAACGGGAAGGTCGCGTCCGACTCCTTCAGCTTGAACACCACGGTGTTCTTGCCGACGGTTTCGATCTTGTCGAGCGAGCCGAGCAATCCATTCGGACCGCCCTTCTGGTCGATCTTCCGGATGCGCTCAATGGAGTGCGCTACGGCCTTGGCGTCGAGTGCGTGCCCATTGGAGAACTTCAGACCGTCACGAAGCGTGCACTCGAAGACACGACTCGAGGTATCGGTGAATTTGCAGTCGGCGGCGTCCGGCTGCGGGGTGGTGCTGCCGGTCGGAAAGGCGACCAGGGTCTGGAAGACGTTCCGGTACAGCTCCCACGAGTTGTCCCAGGCAGCGGCGGGGTCCAGGCTGGTCGGAGAGCTTGTCGTGCCCACGACGAGCTTCTTTTCGCCCTCTTCCTCGTCGCTCGCGAAGAGGCTGCAGCCACTCACCAGGGATATGGACGCAAGGGCTGCAGTGATCTGCAGACTGGTCCGGTTGAACACGTGCACGCTCCTCGTTCAGCCATGGGTCGGCCGACCATACCGCAGTGCCCCGCCAGGTCAATGTGGAGCCCTGGCGGGGCACTTGAGGCATTCAGCGCACAACCGGGAACAAACCGGTCAGTCGGAGGCCCAGAATTCGGTCACACAAAGGTCACGCCATAGAGGCGTCACGGTCACGCCACTCCGGCGTTGAGGAACAGACCGCCGTCCACGACCAGGGTCTGGCCGGTAATCCAGTCCGCCTGCGAGGAGGTGAGAAAAGCGGCGGTGCCGCCGATGTCCTCCGGGAGGCCGAGCCGGCCGAGAGGATACGCGGACGCCGCCTCCGCCTCCCGGCCCTCGTACAGCGCCTGCGCGAACTTCGTCTTGACCACGGCCGGCGCGATCGCGTTGACCCGGACCAGCGGGGCGTACTCGTGCGCCAGCTGCAGGGTCAGGTTGATCATGGCGGCCTTGCTCATGCCGTACGCGCCGATGAACGGCGAGGCGGAGACGCCGGCGATCGACGCGATGTTCACGATCGCGCCGCCGTTCTCCTTCTGCCAGGCCTTCCAGGTCTGCTGGGCGAACCCGAGCGCCGAGACGACGTTCGTCTCGAAGACCTTGCGCGCCACGTTCAGGTCGAGCTCGGCGATCGGCCCGAAGACCGGGTTGGTGCCCGCGTTGTTCACCAGATAGTCGACGCGGCCGAAGGCGGCCATCGCCGCCTCCACGGCGGCGGCCTGGTGGGCCTCGTCGTGTGCCTTTCCGGCCACCGCGATCACCCGGTCGGAGCCGAGCCGCTCGACGGCCTCCTTGAGCGCCTCCTCGCCGCGCCCGGTGATGCACACCCGGTCGCCGCGGGCGACCAGCGCCTCGGCGACCCCGTAGCCGATGCCCCGGCTCGCGCCGGTGACCAGCGCGGCCTTTCCGGAGAGCGGAGGAAGTTCCTGTGCGGTCATGTCGGTGCCCCTTCTCGCTGTCGTCGTCCTCGAGTCCCGTGCCGGGTCAGTTGAGCGGGCCGCCGGCCACGTACATGACCTGGCCGGAAATGAAGCCGGCGTCGTCGCCCGTGAAGAAGGCGATGGCGTTGGCGACGTCCTCGGGGCGGCCGACGCGCGCCACCGGGATCTGGGTCGCGGCGGCGGCCTGGAACTCCTCGAAGCCCATGCCGACGCGGGCGGCCGTCTGGGCGGTCATCTCGGTGACGATGAAGCCGGGGGCGACGGCGTTGGCGGTGACGCCGAACTTGCCGAGCTCCTTGGCCAGGGTCTTGGTGAAGCCCTGCAGGCCGGCCTTGACGGCGGAGTAGTTCGCCTGGCCCCGGTTGCCGAGGGCGGAGGACGAGGAGAGCGAGACGATCCGGCCGAAACCGGCGTCGACCATGTGCTTCTGGCAGGCCTTGGCCATCAGGAACGCACCCTTGAGGTGCACGTTCATCACGAGGTCCCAGTCGGACTCGCTCATCTTGAAGAGCAGGTTGTCGCGCAGCACGCCGGCGTTGTTGACCAGGATCGTCGGCGCGCCGAGCTCGGCGGCGACCCGCGCCACTGCGGCCTCGACCTGGGCGCCGTCGGAGACGTCGCAGCCGACCGCGAGGGCCCGGCCGCCCGCGGCGGTGATCTTCTCGACGGTGTCCTTGCACGCCGCCTCGTCGAGGTCGAGTACGGCGACGGCCCGGCCCTCCGCGGCCAGCCGGACGGCGGTGGCCGCTCCGATGCCCCGTGCCGCACCGGTGACGACGGCTACGCGCTGCTCGGTGGTCATGCTGGTTCTCCTCGCCCTTGGATGGTCCCTGGATGGCGGAACCCGCGGCCCGCACGTGGAGTGAGCGACCGCTTAGTACCTTCCGCAGACGAGACGCTAGAAGCCCTGGCACCCGGTGTCAACGGCCCACCGGGTGCACCCGCTCACGCCGTCGTGACGACCGTCACGATCACCGAACCAGCAGTTCGAGCAGTCTTTCGACCTCGGCTTCCGGATCGGTGGTCAGACCGGTGTGCACCGGCCCCGGCTGGACGACGGTGGAGCGGGGCGCGATCAGCCACCGGAACCGCCGCCCGGCGTCGTCCCCGGCCGCCTGGCCGGCGTCCTCGCCGCCCAGGCACAACCCCTCCACGGCATGCAGGGCCGCCCGTACGCCCACCACGTCGGCGGCCGGGTCGAGCACGGCCAGCTTGGCCTCGTTCAGATGCGTACGGGCGGCCACGAAGGACCTGGCCCGGCAGTACACGACCACGCCGGCGTTGAAGCACTCGCCGCGCTCGACGCGGGGCACCACGCGCAGCAGCGCGTACTCGAAGACATCGCGGTCGGTCACGTGGTGCTGTCCTTCTCCTGGGCGTGCCGGGGGGCGAGGCGGGCGGCGAGCCAGCCGGGCGGCTGCTCGGCCCGGCGCTCGGTGCGCGGTCCGAGGGTGATCCGCTCGTGGATGCTCGCGGCGCGCGGCAGCAGCGCCTCGACGTACGCGCGGCGCAGCGCGTCCGGGCCGTCGAACCCGGGCTCGTCGACCAGCCACGCGTCGGGCACGTCGGCGGCCACCTCGGTCAGCAGCTCCTCGGTCACCCGTGGGGCCAGCTCGGCCGCCGCGGCCGCGACGTCCGGCGAGAACGGCGCGAGCGCGTGGTCGGAGGCGTCGTAGGGCTTCGCGGCGGACGCCTGGGCGCCCGGCCAGTTGTGGTGCCAGATCATGGTGGCCCCGTGGTCGATCAGCCACACCTGGCCGTGCCAGACGAGCATGTTGGGATTGCGCCACGACCGGTCGACATTGTTGATCACCGCGTCGAACCACACGACCTTCCCGGCCTCCACGGGATCCACCTCGTACGCCAGCGGGTCGAAGCCCAGCGAACCGGGCAGGAAGTCCATCCCCAGATTGAGGCCGCCGCTCGCCTTGAGGAGCTCCTGCACCTCCTGGTCGGGCTCGGAGAGCCCGATGACCGGATCGAGCTGAATCGTCACCAGCTCGGGCACCCGCAGCCCCAGCCGCCGCGCGAGCTGCCCGCAGATCACCTCGGCGACGAGGGTCTTCCGCCCCTGCCCGGCGCCGGTGAACTTCATGACGTACGTGCCGAGGTCGTCGGCCTCGACGATCCCGGGGAGCGAACCGCCCTCACGCAGGGGCGTGACATAGCGGGTCGCTGTCACTTCTGTAAGCATTTCCCCAGGTTATCCAGCCGGCGACCCCGGGGTCACGCTCACCCGCTGCGCGTTCGCCACGGCCTTTCAAATGCCCGAATTGCGAAGACGATTGACAGCTCGTCAGCCGGGTGACTAGAAATCCCACGCTCTGACAGGCGCACTGCGCGCACGAGGCCGTTTCCGCGACATGGTGACGGCCTGGTTCCGCGTGCCCTCAGCACAGATGGCACCTGGTCAGCACAGGTATGCCAAGGAAAGGAACGGCGTGAGAATGAAACACGGGCGGGCGATAGCCTGCCTTGTGGTCTCGGCTATTGCCGGGACCATGCTGCCACAAGTCGCCTATGCCGCACCGGTTTCGGTCGAAGACGGCGAGGGTACGGGCGGATTCTTCGACGGCTGGTTCTCGGACGACGAGAACGGCCTGCCGGAAGCGCCTCGCACCGGTGGAACGCCGACGCTTCCGGTACGGGAGAAGCTCCCGAAGGGCAAGGCGGCTCCGAAGGCGAAGCGGGTCGCGGAGCTGACGGGTCGGCGTACGGCCAAC